>CAMYMH010000018.1:67681-84923 GCA_947259275.1 uncultured Acidimicrobiaceae bacterium
GCCATCGAGGTCTCGGTCTCCTTCTGGCTGTTCGCCTTCTCGTTGTTCTTCTTCGCCAGCCTCGCCTTGACCAAGCGAGTCTCGGAACTTCACAACCTGGCGGTGGCGGGTGAGGCCGGCAACCACGGGCGGGCATATCGGGTCGACGACCTGGCAACTCTCCAGACCATCGGGGTGACCTCGGGGGTGATCAGCGTGCTGGTCATCGCCCTCTACATCGAGGACCCGGTCAGCGCATCGCTGTATTCACAGCCGGATGCCCTGTGGCTGACGGGCCCGCTGCTCCTCTACTGGATCGGTCGGATCTGGATCAAGACCGGCCGCGGGGAGATGAACGAGGATCCGCTCATGTACAGCGTGCGCGACCCGGCCAGCTGGGTGGTTGTGCTCCTGGCCGCGGTGGTGGTGCTCATCGCCGCCTAGTGGCTGGCTCGGTCAGTCGCCCGGTCCGGCCGACACGCTTGGCGAGTTGCGCCGATGCCACCATGATCCCGGTTTGGCGGGCGCGGCAACGCCGTAGATGAGTGCGGCGAGGCCGGCGTACAAAGAAACGTTGAGGGCGGCCTCGATCAGTTTGAAGCTGGTGGTTGCCTGGAAGGATTCGCTTGGCTGGTAAGTGAATACCACCGCGAAACTTGCCGCGCTGGCGACCGCGATCGGCACAACCCACCACCGCCCCCGCAGCACCGGCACGGCGAGGATTCCCACGAGGATCACCCCTGCCGCCACCTGGAGTAGTGCTCCCAACACATCACTCAACATGATTCGACCTCCTCTTGTACCCGCAAAGTGCCACAGGGCCAACGAGCACCGCAATCGGGGACTTCACCCATCCGTGCTCAGGGCACGGTGCCTCAGCGCTGTGAAACGCTGCCGGATCCGCCGATGTTCTCGGTCACGTTCGGGTCGCCAATGTACTCGACGTCACCCGAGCCACCGATGCGAACCGTCAGGTCATCGGTCACGTTGACCACCGCCGAGCCGCTGCCTGCTATCTCGATGGTCCCGAGTGGTGCGATCAGGCCCTCGCCGTCATAGTTCCCGGATCCGTTGATGCCGACGGTGAGGTCTCCGGTGGTGCCGGTGGCGGTGACATCGCCCGACCCGTTGACGGTGGCCTCGAACGAGTCGGCGTCGATGGCGGAAGCGGTTACATCCCCGCTGCCGTTGATGGTGACGCCGTCGAGCGACGTCGCGCTGATGGTGTAGGTGATCCGCCGGGTGGTCGAGAAGCTCGACTCTGACCCGAGCTCGAGGCGCCCGCTGCGCACTTCGGTGGTCAGCAGCGGCATGATGTTGTCTTCTGCCTCGATGGTGAGCGACTCGGTGCCGGTGACGGTGACGATGACGTCGCCGCTTCCCAACACCACGATCTCATCGAATCCGGACACCGCACGCGTTTCGGTGACAACAATGCCCGACCCCTGCACTCCGTCACCCACATCTACTTCGACGCTCACGTCGCACCCCACCATCAGGAAGCCGGCAACGACAATGGGACCGAAGAGCAAACGGGCACGCACAGAACCCCCTCGCGAGACTACTTGGAACTTACGACCGGATGCCGGTGATGGCTAGGGCCGACCGGCCACAGCCGCCGGGCCACCCGGCCCTGGTGCGTTTGCTCTTGATCATCTGGCTCAACCAAGACCGCGCCCGATATCACCAGGGTTGAAAGCCGACCGAAGACAGGTCCATGGTGACGATCTGGTGCCACAACTGTGGCCCATAGGCGATCAGGACGAGCACGACCGTTGCGACCAGCCATGGCACCCATCGGTCGAGCCAGGCGGGCGTTTGCTGCGGATCGTGGACCGACTCCGCCTGGGGAATCTCGACCCGGGCCGGTACCGGACGACGCGAGTAGGCGGTGCGGACGATGAGGAACACGAACAGGGCGGCACTCACCAAGAGAATGGCGCCTCCGATGCCCACCCGCAGCAGGTGTCCACTCCACTCATCGGGGACATAGGGGGCATCGCCGAGCTTGGTCCGGCGGGGAGCCCCCAGCAGCCCAACCGAGTGCATGGCGGTCGAGAAGATCGTCATGCCGACAAACCACAGCCAGGTCTGCACCACGGCCAGCCGTCGATTCCACAGGGCGTTGCCCGTCAGGTAGGGCACCAGCCAGTAGGCGATTCCCATGAATGAAAGGGTCACCGCGGTCGCAACCGTCAGATGGAAGTGCCCGGAGACCCAGGCGGTGTTGTGAACGACGGCGTTCACGGAGAACGAGGCGTTGATCAACCCTCCGATGCCCCCGAACATGAAGAGGATGCCGGCCAGCAGCTGGGCAGACACCGACGGATCGCTCCACGGCAGCTTGGGGATCCAGCCCAGCCAGCCCGTGCCGCCGCGTCGACGCCCGCCGTTTTCCAGCGATGCAATGACGGTGAATGCGGTGATCATCGATGGGAAGAAAACTGCATAGGTGAGTCCGGCATGCACCCACTTCCAGCCGGCTGCCACTCCCGGATCGACGAATTGGTGATGGAACCCGACAGGGATCGACAGCAGGAGGAACAGCCAGAACGACAATCGTGCCAGCGAGTCGCTGAACAGCTTGCCGCCGGCCTGTTTGGGCAGCATGGAATACCACGAGACGTAGGCGGGGAGCAGCCAGAAGTAGACCAGGGGGTGTCCGGTGAACCAGAAGTAGGTTCGGGCCAACCCGGGATCGGTTCCGTCGATGAGACCGAGCGCCCACGGCAGCAGCATGGTGAGGATCTCTACCGCCACCCCCAGCGTGGCTATCTGCCACATCGCCATGGTCAGCAGGCCGCCGAAGGCCAGCAGAGGCGTGCGCCGGCGGGGATGGTCTCGGCGCCAAGCGCGCCAGGTCAAGAAGAACCCCCATCCTTCGACCCAGCTGCCAACCACCACCAGCGTCAACCCGGCATAGAAGGCCCAGCTCGCCTCGAGCGGCGGGTAGAAAGTGTAGAGGACCGTCGCCTGGTCCAACAGAATCGGGGAGGCCGTCAGCACCAACCCAACCACCATGGTCCAGAAGCCGAAACGATTGAGGCTCGGAAAGAGCAGCGGGCGTTTCAGGCCGTGGATGGTGGTGAGCGTGAAGAACCCGGTGATGAAGAAGGTCGTCCAGATCAATGCGTTGAGGACGCCGTGCAAGGTGAGTCCCTGGTAATAGGACTTGAAGACCGGCTCCAGGTAGGGATAGAGGTCGACGCCGGCATACTCGAACGCCTGCACCGGCCCGAAGAACGATCCGATGGCGAGGGCCAGCACCGCAACCACCACGTGCTGGCCGATGAAGCGCTTGTCGGCCGTGGTGATCTCGTAGCCGGGGATGACCGTTTGGGTCACGGCTGCTCCTCTACGGTCAGCGACCCGAACATGGCATGGTGCCCGATCCCGCAGTATTCGCTGCAGATGTAGTGGTAGGTACCGGCTTGGTCGAAGGTGGTCGTCAGTATCGACACCTCGCCGGGCACCACCTGCATGTTGACGTTGGTGTCTTTGAGGATGAACCCGTGTTGTACATCCACCGACGTCACGTGGAACGTGACTTCGGCGCCAACTGGAACCGTCAGAGTTGACGGGATGAAGGCGAAGGTCTGGGCCACGATGTAGGCCTCGTATTTGCCGGGCTCGATTTCCCGCAAGCCGGGCTCGGCGAATGGCCCGCTTTCGGTCACGGTCGCCGGATCCACGCCGGCGTGGTCGCCGGTGAGACCGAATCCGAACAGCACGCTCGCCAACACGACCAGGGCGCCGAACGCCACCAACACCACAATCGACACGCGGATCCACTGCCGTTCATACGGGTCGATATGCATCGACTCCTCCGGGGCCGGCAGCTGGCCGTCGTTCACGAGGTCACTCCCCGCGCCAACATGATGAGGTAGACCGCAGTCCACAGTACGGCCAGGGCGAACAGGAATGCCGCCAGGACGATCAGCGTGCCTCGGGGGTGGTTTGTTTCCTCGCCGGCACCTGGAGGCCCGACCTCCTCGTCCCACTCTGCAGGTGCAGCCGGTGTCACCGCACACTCCCCTTCGGCTCGTCGCCGGTGAGTGGTTTCCGGAGCGCGCCGGCGTCGGAGCCTGGACGAGCCGTCACAGCCGGCCGCTTTTCTGTGCCCACCGCAAGCCAATCATCCCGGCACCGAGCGCCACCATCCATACCGCGGAGGCCATCAGGCCGCGGACTGCCTCCGGCCAGTCGGCCATAGCCGGATCGTCGAGCAACTGCGACGGGAGCCACACGGTCGAGATGACGAAGTAGAGGACGATGACGATGGCAGTTCCCCAGGTGTAGGACCGGGTGGCTGGGGCGGGCGGGGCCGGGTTGGCGATCAAGGCGACGCCGGTGACCATCGCCACGATTACCCCGAACAGGAAGACGGTGGTCCACGGAAAACCGTCTTCCCCGGCCGGCCCCGGCGCAGCCGACGACTGCGGTGACCCGTCGAATCCGGTCTGGATGTAGTCGATCACTGCGGCTCGCTCAGCATCGCTCAGATCGATCGCCGGCATCCGGCCGTCGTAGATGGTGGCGCCCACCTCGAGTTCGCCGGCCAGACCGTTCACGATCACGTCGGCGACGTAGGCGATATCGGCGACGCGTGGATTGTCCGCCAGTGGCGGGAAGGTGCCGGGGATGCCGCGGCCATCCACCTGATGGCACCCGGCGCATGAAGTCTGGTACACGGCCCGGCCGTCTACGCTTTCCTGAGCCTGGGCAGCGAGGGCACCGCCCCACAGCAGGGTGCAGCCCACCAGGGCGATCACAACCATGCGTCGAGATCGAGGGTGGGACCTACAGATCAGACCGGCACGCACAAAATCCCTCTTCGAGTCTGTCTGGAACCTAAGACCGGATCCCGGTGATCGCTAGGGCCGACCGACCACAGGTGCCGGGCCACCTGGCCTCCCCCGGACACCCGGCGGAGGCCGGTTCACGGAGCAGCCGCCAGCGGACAGTAGAAGCCCGCCCCGCCCGGCAGACGCAGTGGTTGCCCACAGGGCAGCTCCCCCTCCCCGTACTCCCGGTAGGTCACTCCGGCTTCCTCGAACTGGACCTCGGCTGCCGAGCGGAATCGCTGGATGAAGACCGGGAGTTCCTGACCCGATTCGGCGAAGTCTCGATACAGCTGTCCAACCTCGCGGGTGAACTCCACCTCATCGTGGTAGTAGACCGCCGAAACATAGGCGACGTTGAGCACCAGGATCAGGCCGAGCAGTCCGCCGAGCCAGCGAGAGAGGCGGTCGGGGCGAGCCAGCATGGCAACCGCGACGGCCACCGGGACCAGCCACAGCTGCGGCGTGTACCGCGCCCACCATCCCTCCGGATGGCCCATCCAGGAGAGGATGAGGAAGACCGACAGGCCTCCGACCAGCAGCACGGTTCCCCGCCACTGTTTCCGGTCTTTCCAGAGCAGCCAGCCACCGAGAGCCACCGAAATCAGCAGGGCCCCACTGAACCACGGTCCCAGGCCGGCAATTCGGGGGTCGGCCCCGGTATAGGGCCACGAGACGCTCAGGTCGGCGAAGAACGGCAATACGAGCTCGGCACGGGCATTGATCGGGTTCCCGGGTGCCCCGAATAGGCCGTAGAAGAGTTGGGTTAGCTGGGGAGCACCGCGCAGGTTCTCGGGGCTGTTCGGAGTGAAGAAATCGATGCTGCCGGGCCCGGCGATCGGGTAGAAGGGCGTGTCGAAGTCGAGCAGATTCTGCACGTAGGGGTTGAAGCCGATGACACCGATCGCCACCACGAATACGATTCCCTGCGTGACGAAGAACCGGCGCAAGTCATCCCAGCGGCGCTGCCACAGAAGCACAACCGTCATCGCAAACAGAATCAGCCCCACGTAGTAGATCCCACTGAACTTGAGGTTGATCAGCAACAGCAGGCTGAGGCCAAGCGACCAGGATGCGACCCGAGTTCGCTCGAACACCAGGACCCATAGTCCCGAGGCGACGGCCGCCAGCAGCAGCGCCGCGGTCTGGCCGTCGATGTAGTTGGTCAGCGATTGGACAACCCAAACCGGGTTCAGCGCCGCCAGCGCCGAGCCGGCCCAGGCCACCGGGGGCCGAACCCCGAGGCGGGTCAGGAGGGCGAGGACCAGCAGGAACGAGGCGCCGAGCGGGAGCACGTTGGTCGACTTCCCGATCTCGATGGAATCGGTCAGCGTGTACAGCGAGCTGCCGGCCAGCCAGGATGCCTTCGGAAAACTCCGGGCAGTATTGCCGTAGCCGAATTGCCCGGGATGGGGATCCTCGAAGGGATTCCAGCCTTCAGACAGCGCGATGATGGCGTCCGAGTGATAGGTCTGGCCGTCGAAGGAGCTGTCGTAGAAGTTGTGGGCGACCACTCCGCCGATCACGAGAGTGCCGACCACCAGGAGAAGCGCCATCGCCACCTGCCGCACCCGGTCGGCCGGAGGCAACACCGCGGCGACCACCACCCCGGTGAGGGCGGCGGCGACCAGGACCATCCAGCCGGCAACCTCGCTGATGCGAAGGACGAGGAACGACCACGGCACCACCACCAGGGCTCCATACATCGCCAGGAACGCCAGGCCGTGAACGGCGTAGCGGCCGGCCTGGCCGACCGGGCCGGCGTCGGGCTTGGAAGTGGCGGAAGTCACGACCGGCGAGTGTAGGCCCACCGACTGGCGGGGCGGCTCATTGGCACCGCTGGCTTGCAGGCGGCCTCGTCAGCAGGATTCACTCCGAGTTGCGGAACACCGCCAGCTCGTGACCGTACACCAGGAAGTTGAATCGAGTGCGGCGCTCGAGCTCCAGCCCGCGCTCCTCGACCGCCCAGCCGACGACCTGCTCGATGGGGACATAGTGGATCCATTGGCGACTGAGGATGAGGTCGTGCAGGCGGTTGGCAACCGCCCGCCAGCGTGGCCGGCGGCACATGTCTTTGTAGACCAGCACCCCTCCCGGCGCCAGCCGGTCGCATAGATCGAGAAACGTCGCCCGTTGCTCGGCGGGACTCACGTGATGCATGACATCGATCATGCTGATGGCGTCGTAATTCTCCTCCGGGATGGTGCCCAGTTGGAATCGGACTGTGTCGGCATGAGGCGACAGGCCTCGCGCAACCTCGGCGATCTCGAGCGCAGCCGAGTTCACGTCGACACCGTCGACCGTCTTGACATACCCCTGCGTAACGCAGTGCAGCCCGAAGAGGCCGGCTCCGCACCCGAAGTCCAGCAGCCGGCCACCCGAGTCGCGGATCTCCGGGACCAGTGGCTCAAAGGGGCACACTCGAGGCCGCAGCCGCTGTTGCAGGCGGGCAAGGAAGGGTGCCGACGAATACAGCTCCCCGGCAAGGTCGGAGGCTCGCTCGGATTCAGATCTCGGCTTCACTGGGTTCCCTCGGAGTTGGTACGGCCACGGGCGACCCTAGCCCCCCGGGGCACGAATCCCAGGCGGGTTAGCCCTCCTTGGGCGGCGAATCCCAGTCCTGAACGTCCTTGCCCTCGACGCGCGACAAGATGTCGAGGGCGGCGGTGGCGCCGGCCCCGGCCGAGATGATGGCTTGGGACCGGTTGCGCCGGGCGGCCCGCCCCAGCACGTAGACACCATCGAGCGAACTACGGAACTCGCGGTCGTGGGCGATGCCGTCCTCGTGCTCCTCGAGCCCCAGGGAGAGCGCCAACTCCGGGCTCTTGCCCTCGGTGAGGATCAGGAATTCGACGTTCTCGGTCTCGCCATCTTCGGTGGTCACCGACAATCCACCCGACTCGGCCGGCGAAACGCCGCTCACCCTGATCGTTTTGATCTCGGCTCCGAAACCGGTGACCTGAGATCGCGCGATTGCCTGGAACTCGCTACCGCCGATATCGGGCACCCCGAGGTAGTTGTGAAGGTGGGCGTAGTGCATGGCAGTCTCGTCGGTCCCGAACACCGTCACGTCCTGACCGTTCTTGGCCAAGAAGAGCGCCGCGCTCAACCCGCCCGGACCGTCACCAACAATTGCGATACGAGCCATCAACGTCCTCCCTCGTCCCGGCGAGGTTACCGGTCGACCGATCTAAGGCGTCGGAGTGAGCTCCTGGTTCTTGCGCCAGTACAGGTAGTAGGCGGCCAGCACCAACCCGATCCCGATGATCCAGAGTGGCCAGAAGACCGGATCAGCGAGCTGCCTGGCAGGCTCGACCAGGTCGAATGAGGTGGCTTCCAGGTAGGACTCGCCGCCGCGATCGGCGTCGTGATGATGCCAGATGCCCGTGACCTCCACGATCGGACCGCGCCAGCGATATCCACCCGGCTGGTCGAGGTCGAAGGCAAGGGACCCGTCGAACCGCACACCGATGCCGGTGTTTCCCTCACCGTGCGTGCCGGTCTCGCGCAGCGGCCCATCGGCGTACGAGTCGTCGTTGAGCTGGGCCCACACGGTCCCGTCGCCCCGCACCCCGAAGTCGCCGACCAGCTCCCCGGCCACCGTCACCTCCGTCTGGTCATAGACCGCGCCGGTCCCGGTGAGCTCGTCGACCGGGATGACCGTCTGAGCGGAGGCCGGCACCGCCCACCCCACCAGCACGAGCACCAGCAGACAAATCCGCCGCATCACTTCCCCCTCGCCCAGGCGTAGAGGAACCCGAACAATGAGAAGACCGCAACGAATTCCAGCCGGCCGAGCCACATCTGCACGATGTAAGTGAGCTTGAGGAGCAGCGGCATGCTCGGTTCCGTGACCCCCACCGACAGGCCGACGGAAGCGCCGGCCGACACCGATTCGAACAACGCCTCCTGCACTCCGTAGCCGTATCCGAGCGCGACGCCGGCCCCGAGCAGAAACAAGGCAACAAACAGCAGCGAAACGGTCATGACTGCCTGGCCGAGCTCGGGCGTGACGCGCTTGATGCCGTTCTGGTAGTAGGTGGTCGACTGGATTGCCCCCTCCGGCAGCAGGACTTGTCGGATCTGATGAACCAGGTTGCGGATGGTTAGACCGATACGCAGCGCCTTGACACCGCCGGCCGTCGAAGAAGCCATGCCACCGAGTGCCATCGCAATCGCCACTCCCCCGAACGCCAGGCCGCCCCACAGGGCAAGCTCGCCGGCCGGAACGGTGGTGAAGCCGGTTCCGGTGTGGGCAGACACCACCTGGAAGAACGCCTGCCGCCCAAGGCCGGCCGCATTCGAGTACACGCCGCCGGCCGCCAGGCCGATCATGGTCAGGAACATGGTGAAGGCGACCGTGCCGAGGATGGTGCGGGTCTCGAGGTTCTTGAACACCGCCAGGCGAGGCCCCCGCCACAGCGCGAAGTGAAGCCCGAAACTCATCGCTCCCGCCACCATCAGGATGGCCGTGACTCCCTCGAACACTGCGGAGTGGTAGTAGCCGATCGATGTGCTCATCGGGCTGAACCCGCCGGTATCGAACCCGGCAAAAAAGACATTGACGGCATGAAACAGTGAGCGCCACACCCCGAAGCCGAGCAGGAAGAAGGTCACCGCCGCCAGGGCGGCAACACCGATGACGAAGTGGTAGGCGGCCACCTTCCAGATGAAGCGGGCCGTCGACCGCACGTTCGGAAGGATCCGCTCCTGGCGAGCTTCGCCGTAATACAGCGTGGTGCCGCCGCTGCCGGTAAACAGCGTGAGGGCGGCGATGATGATGCCCTGCCCCCCCAGGAAGTGGAGCAGGTGGCGCCAGAAGTTGAGCGAGGGTGCCAGGTGATCGAGATCCTGGATCAGCGCCAAGCCGGTGGTGGATAACCCGCTCATGGCATCGAAGTAGGCATCGAGCGGCTGGCCGTAGTGCCCGGAAAACATCAGCGGGATGGCTCCCACCGCCGGCACCAGCAGCCAGGTGAGGGCGACCACCACCATCCCATGGCTCCATTCGAGTTGGTGGTGGCGCACCTCGATGAACCGGGAGGCGGTTCCGAGCAGGGCAAAAACGCCGACCATGATGAGAAAGCTCGTCGCCGGTGCCCACTCCCGAGCGATGAGTGCCCACGCCAGCGGGAACGTTCCGGCCAGGGCGGTCACCAGCGAAATCCGGCCCAACTGGACGCCGATGATGCGGAAGTCGTCCGCTTCCGGGCGCAGCAGCATCAGCCGACCAGGAGGACGGCGACCACCGCAAAGAGGGCGGCAATCAGCCCGAGAATGACGATGAACATCGCCTCGATGGCGAAACTCATGAGCCCGCCAATGATGTCGCTCCTGCGGTCCTCGGCCATAGGCGGCTAGTCAAGCCTCTTCTCGGGGACCTTGCACAGAACTTCTCGTACCGAGGTCTCGTTCTCGACGTTGGTGACGGCCAGCACCCGGTCTCCGCCTTCGATAACGGTGTACGGACCCGGGACCACAACCTCGTCGCCCCGCATGACCGACACCAGGATGGTGCGTTCCGGCAGGCTCATGTCGACCACCTTCTGAGGCTCGACCTCGATGGGGATCTCGATTTCGAGCAGGCTGATCTGGCCTCGGCCGAGCAAGGCCACCCGGACCGCCTCCTCGACGTCGACTTCCACTTCACGGCTGATGACCTGCACCATGAGGTCGGTCACGGCAACCACCGGGATACCGAGGGCATCGAAGGTTGACCGGTTCTTCGGGTCGTTGAGACGGGCAAGCACTCGGGTAGCTCCCAGCGTGGCCGCCAGCTGGCAGGCGACGATGTTGTCCTCATCCCGCCCGGTGACCGCCAGCACCCAGTCGGCCCGATGCAGGTCGGCTTGTTCCAGGAGGCGCATGTCGGTGGCATCGCCCTGCAGCACCAGAGCGTTGGTCGCCTCCCCTACCTCGGTGGCACGGGCGAGGTCGGATTCGATGACGGTTACGTGATGGCCGGATGAGTCGAGCTCCTGGGCCAGGTAGGAGCCGACCTTTCCGCCGCCGATGATGACAGAACGCATCAATCCTCCGATGCCAGGAACTGCTTGATCTGGTCGCGGGCTCCCAATTTGACCGACGCAACCACCAGGTCGCCCGGCTCCAGCTCGGCCCCCTGGTTGGGAATGATGGTGTGCCGCCCCCGCCGGAGGGCCGCCACCCGCAGTTGACCCTCGGTTTCCAGATCGGCAACGGTGAGGCCTTTCGACTGGGGCCCGATCACCATCTCCACTACCTCGACGTCGCCATCGGAGAAGGTCAAATGGAACCGGAGCTCTTCATCGATGATGGCTTCGAACACGACGTTGGTGACGATGCGGGAAGCCGGGATGTAGTTGATGTTGAGCGCCCGGTACGCCTGCTCGCGGGCCGGATCATCGAGCCGGGCCAGGGCACGCTTGACGCTGAAGACTTCCGTGGCAACTTCCACCGCCATCAGGTTGGCGTTGTCCGAGCTGGTGACCGCGACGAAGGCATCGGCCCGTTCGATGCCGGCGCCGGTCAGCACATCGACGTCATAGGCGTACCCGACATGGGTGGTTCCGTTGAATGCCGACCCGAGTTTGTCGAGGGCCGCCCGGTCCTTGTCGATGATGGAAACGTCGTGGCCAACCGCGGCCAGCCGATTGGCGAGGTCGCTCCCGACCCGCCCACACCCGGCTATGACAATCCGCATTCCACCGTCCCTTTCGTGGTTAGCAGGATAGGAGTCGGCTCGCCCGATTCTCTCCCTCGGAGGCGGGGTCGCAACACTCCTCCCGGAGGGGGAGGTGGCCCGTAGGGTCAGAGGCGGGTGGTTGGTTGCTTCCCCGCCCTGAGGGCGGCCGGGCGTTGCCCGGCTTAGGAGTTGCTTCGCAACTCCTTGGGAACGCGAAGCGTTCCCGTCCACCTTCCCCTCAGGTGATCTGTCGCGGTTTGTGTGCGACACATCCCGGGCGCGTCCTACGAGTCTTGTTGCTCCTTCCCCCGAGGGGAAGGAGCACCGAGGAGCGCAGCGACGAGGACGGATGGGGGGAAACCCTCAAGCCTTCAAAAGAGTGAACTGGCAGGGTTCCTGGCCTCCCCCACCCCGCCTCCGCCTTCGGCGGAGCCACCCCGCCCTCAGGGCGGGGAGCACAACCGTCGGCCAACCAGGTAAGCACGTGAGCGCGGCGTCTCGAAGGCGTCGCACACCAACCGCGACAGATCAGGAAGGGGGGAAGGAAGCAACAGCCCGTAGCACGACTCGCTTCGCAACTCGTAGAGTTGCTCAGCTCCGCAGCGTTCCCCTCTAGCGTCGCCAGAGTTCCCGGGTGAAGAGAAGGACGATGGGGAAGATCTCGAGGCGGCCGGCGATCATGAGCCCCGACAGGACCCACTTGCCGAGGGCGGTCACTTCGAGGTAGGTGGAAGTGGGTCCGACGGCACCGAGGCCCGGGCCGACGTTTCCCAAGGCCGACGCCACCGCCGAAGCGGCGCTCACAAAGTCCAGGTCGGGCCCGATGGCCGAGCTGAAAACCCCGAATACGAAGGTGCCGGTCATGAAGAGGAACATGTAGAAGAGGAAGAAGGCCTGGACGGATTGGACGATCGATTCGGGGACTTTCTTGCCGCCCAGGCGCACCGGGAACACGCCGTGCGGATGAATCACCCGGCGGATGTCGGCCAGCGAAGCTCTGGTCAGGACCCCGATCCGATACGTTTTCACTGCTCCGGCCGTCGAGCCGGCCATGCCTCCCACGAACATGAGCCCGACCACCATGATGCCGAGAGCCCCCGGCCACAGGCTGAAGTCGGCGGTGGCATACCCGGTGGTAGTGACGATGGACACAACCGTGAAGACTCCATCTCGCACGGTCCTGCCGACCCCACCCCCCCAGATCCCGATGATCGCAACCACCGAAGCCGCCGCGATCACCGCCCCGTAGATCTTGAGCTCGGCGTCCCGGCTGTATTCGGTCGGCTTGCGCAGACCGCGGTAGTGGAGGGCAAACGACATTCCCGCCAGCAGCATGAACACGATCACCACCCACTGGGCATAGGCCGAGAAACCGCCCAGTGACTCAGAAGTCGTGCTGAACCCACCCGTCGAGAGCGTGGTGAAGGAGTGGGAGATGGCCTCGAACAGCGTCATGTCCCCCGCCCACAGCAGCAGGGCCTCGGCGAGCGTGAACAGCACGTAGATGAACCACAGCCGCTTGGCGGTCTCCTTGAAGCGGGGCGTGAGCCGGTCGGGTCGAGGTCCGGGGGATTCGGCCCGGGCGAGCTCGACACCACCGACCCCGAGCAGCGGAAGGATGGCGATCGACAACACAATGATTCCCATCCCGCCAAGCCATTGGCTGGTGGCCCGCCAGAAGACAACTCCGTGGCCGATGTTTTCGGGTTGGGAGATCACCGATGCCCCGGTGGTGGTGAAGCCGGCCGACGACTCGAAGAAGGCGTTGGTGACTCCATCCAGCGTGGAAGTGACTATGTAGGGAAGGGTGCCGAACAAGACCACGAAGATCCAGGCGAGGCCGACGATGGCAAACCCTTCTTTGGTAGTGAGTTGCGCCTGCCGGCCGTACCGCCAGGCGAGGCCCCCGATGACGATGGTGATGAGGGCGGCCACCAGGATCTCAACCATGTCGGCCCACTCCTGGTAGATGCCGGAGACGACGGCGGCCGGGAGCATGGCCATTCCGACGGCCGCTACTACTGCGCCAAGAATGTATTGGAGAGTTCGGATTGACATGCGGAGGGTTAGTCAGCGAGGGTCAACTGAACGTCTTCTCCACGGTGGGGACCGCCTCGGGAAGGGCAACCGCTACCACCCGGTCCCCCGGTGTGATGATGGTCTCGCCGCGAGGAATGAGGGTGGTGTTGCCGCGGAAGATGCCGGCCACAATCGCCGACTTGGGGAGCCCGATGTCCGCCAGGGTTTTGCCGATCGAGCTGCTGGCCGGATCCACCTGCAGTTCGATCGCCTCGAGGTCGCTGTCCTGGAAGGTAACCACCGAGTGCACCCGCCCGCGTCGCACGTAGCGGAGGATGGCGTTGGCAGCCGACAGGCGGGAGGAGACACCGCTGTCCACCCGGGTCTCGTTGAGCAGGCTCACATAGTCGAGGCGGTGGTAACGAGCGATCGCATTCTTGGCACCGAGGCCCTTCGCCACCAGCGAGCCCACCACATTGACCTCATCCCACTTGGTGAGGGCCAGCACATCGTCGACGTTTTCGATGCCCTCGGACCTGAGGAGTTCGGGATCCATCGGGTCCCCATGCACCACGATCACCCCCGGGCACGCGTCCGCCACCAGACGGGTGGCCTGCTCCTCCTTGTCGATGAGAGTCACCGATATTCCGTTCTCGCACAGCAGGTTGGCGGTGATGCGAGCCAGCCGGCCGGCACCGAAGATCATGACCCTCTTTGCCTTGTGGATGTTGATTCCCAGCAGGGGAGCCAGTTGCTCAATCAAGTCGGTCTTGGTGGCGATGAGAACGTGGTCGCCCTCCTCGACGAGGGATTCGCCCCGGGCCACGAAAGGATGGCCGCCGCGAATGATGGCGGTGACCAGCCAGTCCCAGTCGACGACCTGGGTGCGAAGCTGCTCGAGACTGAGATCTGATAGCGGCGCGTCCTTCTGGACGTAGCCGCCGATGAGCGAAAGCGATCCGTCGCCGAAAGTGGCGTGTTCGCTGATCCCGCCCTCCGATACCAGGGTCAGGAGGTCCTTGGCGAGTTGCTCCTCGGGGTCGATCACGACGTCAACGCCGAGGATTTGGAGCTCGTCGCGCAGCGCGGAATCCTCCACCCGGGCAATCTTGCGGGGCACGCCGAGCCGGGCGGCGGCGTGGCAGGCGAGCACGTTGACCGCGTCGTTGCTGGTGACGGCGATCAGCAGCTCGGCCTTGTCGATGCCGGCCGCCTCGAGGATGGCGGGGGAGGCACCGTTGCCCAGGACCGCCAGGATGTCGAGCGATGACTGAAGCTCCTCTACCTTGGCAGGATCGTTGTCGATGACGACGACGTCCTGGCCTTCGATGGAGAGGCGTTCGGCGAGATGGCTCCCGACCGCTCCGGCTCCGACTATGACGATCCGCATGGGACCACCTCTCGAATGCGACATCCAAGGCTAGCCACCATCGGCGGCCTCGCCGCGGGTCAATCGAAGAGAAAACATCTATCGCCTAGTTCTTCCCAATTCCAGTTACCTATTTTATGGGAGATGATCCACGCAGCCTGGCGGCCGAGCGGGTGAAGCCCCGCTTGACTCCCAGCGTCGGCGATTTCGTCTTCGTCAACAGTCTGCTGGCCAATTCGGCTTATCCGGTACGGGCATTCACCTCCGATTGGCCTCCCAATCTGCTCCCATACCCTGGAAATACCTGGATGCAGAGGGCACGAAATCTCAGTAATCTAAGGGGTAATCCGGACATTGGGTGCCGGTATCGGAAAAGGGGCAACCAATGTTCGGCTTCTATCTAGCCAGCGCAATCATCGGATGGGCATTCGTCGGTCTGTTCCTCTTCGGAGGATTCGACACCGACGTCGACGCAGACTTCGATGCCGACCTCGATGCCGACCTCGACGCCGATCTGGACGGTGACCTGGAAACGTCCGGTGGCAGCCTCGCCTCGAGCATTGCCGCAGCCGGCCTCAGCCTGCTCTCGTTTCGCTCGGTGATGTTCCTGCTGGCCTTCTTCGGGCTCACCGGCGTCGTGCTGAGCGCCATCAACGCCGGCACCATCGCCACCCTGATCGCGGCCATCGGCGTGGGAGTCTTCGCCTGGGTGTTGAACTCGTTCGTCTTCCGGGCGCTCAAGGTCTCCGACGTGTCGAGCACGCTCAAGCAGGCCGACCTGCTGGGAGCCATGGGTGAGATCGTCCTCCCCATCAGCCCGGGACATCGCGGCCGCATCTCCATCGAGGTCGGCGACCAGCGCCGCTACCTGACCGCCGAGCCGCACAACGCGGCCCGGCAGAGCTCGTTCGGCGTCGGAGACCCAATCGTGGTGCTCGAGCTGGACAAGGGCACCGCCCGGGTGGCCGGTATCGAAGTTTTGGACAGTTAGCAGAAGGAGAAAGAAATGGACGTATTGATCGTTGTTGCCGTACTCATGGTGGTGGCCGTGGCCGCCGTGCTCGGCGCCGTCAAGAGCCTGATCGTGATCTGCCCGCCCAACCGGGTGGCGGTCATCTCGGGCCGGCAGCGTCAGCTGGCGGGAGGAGGCACGGTCGGCTATCGGGTCCTGCGCGGCGGCCGCACACTGCGCATCCCCCTGGTAGAAAAGGTCGATTGGATGGAACTGAACACCATCACCATCGACGTCGGGGTGGGGCAGGCGTACTCGAAGGGCGCCATTCCGCTCGACGTTGAGGGAGTGGCCAACGTGAAGGTCTCCAGCCAGCCCGGCTTGTTGGAGAATTCTGTCGAGCGGTTTCTCGGCCGCGGTGTCGAGGTCATCCACGACATCGCCAAGGAGACGCTCGAGGCCAACCTGCGCGGGGTGCTGGCCACCCTCACGCCCGAAGAAGTGAACGAGGACCGTCTCAAGTTCGCCCAGGTGCTGATCGACGAGGCCGACGACGACATGAAGACGCTCGGCCTGGCGCTCGACGTCCTGAAGATTCAGAACGTCACCGACAACGTCGGCTATCTCGACGCAGTCGGCCGCCGCAAGACCGCTCAGGTGCTCAAGGAGGCCAGAGTGGCAGAGGCGCTTCGGACCACCGAGGCCGAAGAAGAGGAAGCCGACGCCCGCCGGCGGGCAGAGACCGCCCGGGTGGAGGCCGACCTCGTCATCGTCGAGAAGGAGAACGGTCTGCGGGTGCTGCAAGCCGAGCTCGAGAAGGTCGCCGTCGAGAAGGAGCGGGAGGCGGCCGTGGCCGGCGACCGCGCCCAGGCGATCGCCGAGCAGTCGCTGGAGGACGAGCGGATCAAGCTGCAAGAGCGCCGTCTGGAGGCCGACGTCATCACCCCGGCCCGCGCCAAGAAGGAGGCGATGGAGCTGGAGGCGAAAGGTACGGCCGCCCGGATCATCGAGGACGGCAATGCCCAGGTGCACGTGCTGGCCCGGTTGACCGAGCAGTACCAGGCAGCGGGCACCGACGCCCAGGACATCTTCGTGCTCAACATGCTCCCCGAGCTGGTCGGCGAGATCGTGTCCACCGTCAAGGGCGTCAACATCGACAAGGTGTCGGTAATCGACAGCGCCGGCAACGGCTCGCACGGCGTATCCAACGTCGTCGGCCAGCTGCCGGCAGCCGTCATCACCATCACCGAGCAAATCGAGAACGCCACCGGGGTGAACATCCTCAAGGCGCTTCAGAAAGACGAGCCGGTGGCGGTGACCGTGGCGGCGCCGGATGGAGCCGACTCGTAGGCGAAGGGGGACGCAGCCTCTCCCCCCGGAGGGGGGCAACCCTTCGGGTTGCTATGCAGTTGCTCCGC
>CAMYMH010000019.1:0-5021 GCA_947259275.1 uncultured Acidimicrobiaceae bacterium
GACGGGGTGGGGGTGAGGGTGGACCTCCAATTCCGTCCTGGTTGCTGGCTTTCGGTCTCCCCCCATCCGTCCTCGGAGCGTTGCTCCGAGGACACCTTCTCCTCGAGGGGAAGGAAGAAGGACTGAGCTCCTTTGTCGAGTACCGTCGGGCCCAAGGCACGATAGATCACCTCCGGGGGAGGACCACCACCCCAGCGTTTGGCCCGCCTGTTTACGCGGGGGCGGACCAATCGACGGCCAGGTACTTGTGCTCGAGGAATTCCATCAACCCCTCGTGGCCTCCTTCCCGACCCAGGCCACTCTGTTTGGTGCCGCCGAAGGGGGCGGCCGGGTCCGATATGTAGCCGCGGTTGACGCCCACCATGCCGGTGTCGATCGCCTCCGAGACCCGCAGGGCTCGTGCCAGATCCCCGGTGTAGACGTACGCCGCCAGTCCGTACTCGGTCCGGTTGGCCATCTCGATGGCATCGGCCTCGGTCTCGAATGTCACCACCGGGGCGACCGGCCCGAAGATCTCCTCACCGAGGATGGCATCGTCGGGATCAACACCGGTCAGCACAGTCGGCTCGTAGTAGCAGCCCGGGCGATCAGGCGAGCTACCGCCGGTAAGCACTGTGGCGCCGGCCGCGATGCTGGCATCCACCAGCGCCGCCACCTCGTCCCGCTGAGCCGAGTTCACGAGCGGGCCGACATCATTTTCCCGGTCGAGCCCCGGTCCCACCCGCAGCGCCGCCATCGCCTCAGCCAGGCGGGAAGAGAATTCGTCTGCCACCGGCGCTTCGACGTAGAAGCGGTTGGCGGCAATGCACGATTCGCCGGCATTGCGCATCTTGGCAACCATGGCCCCCTCGACCGCGGCGTCCAGGTCGGCGTCTGCGAACACTAGGAACGGACCGTTGCCGCCCAGCTCCATGGAGCAATTGACGATGGTGCGGGCGGCCTGCTCGAGCAACGTTCGGCCCACCCAAGTTGACCCCGTGAAGGAAAGCTTGCGGGTGCGGGGGTCATCGAGCATGGTGCTCACCACGTCGTATCTCCGGGAGGGCAGGACGTTGACGACACCGGCGGGCACGCCCGCCTCGGCCAGCAGCGCCCCGATGGCCAGTGCCGTCAGCGGAGTGTCCGAGGCCGGTTTCAGTACGACGGTACAGCCGGCTGCCAGCGCCGGACCGATCTTGCGAGTTGCCATGGCGGCGGGGAAGTTCCACGGCGTGACGAGGATCGAAACCCCGACCGGCTGAAGGAGGACGAGGATCTTCTTGTCGCCGCCCGGCGCAGTCTGCAGCGAACCCACTGCCCGCACCGCTTCCTCGGCGAACCAGCGGAAGAACTCGGCTGCATACGTCACTTCGCCGGTGGCGTCCGACCAACTCTTGCCACTCTCTCGCACGATCAGCTGGGCGATGTCGTCGCGATGCTCGATCATCAACTCGAAGGCACGGCGCAGAATCTCAGCCCGCTGGCGGGGGGCGGTCTGGGACCACGTCTTGCCGGCCTCATGGGCGGCGGCGACTGCGGCAAGCCCGTCTTCGATGGTCGCGTTGGCGACGGCGACGACCACCTCATCCGTGGCCGGATCGGTCACCTTGAACGTGCTGCCGTCCGACGATGGCTGCCAATTGCCTCCGATGAAGAGGTCGGAGGGCGGGTCGTGGAAGACGGAGGGATTCATGAGCTGCTCGGCTCCTCTTTCAGGGGAAACGTCGTAGCCAAATGTACTGCAATCGATTGCCTGGTCTGAAGACAGTGCGAGCTGGGTCATGGCCGGCCCGGTTACCGGCTGATCGCCGCCCGCATCACCGAGCCGGTTCCCGGGATGCCGGTCCAGCGCTCGAAAGCGGTCTCGGCCTGAGACACCAGCATGCCGAGGCCGTTGGCGGCCGACAGACCCCGCGCCCTGGCCCGCGCCAGCAGTTCCGATTCGGCCGGCTCGTACACGAGATCGTAGACGGCAGCCGTGCCGGGAAGCGGTGTGACGTCGAAGGCCGCCCCCGGGGTCATCATCCCAACGGTGGTGGCGTTCACGGCCAGATCCGCTCGGTCAAGCTCGTCGTGGAAGGCGGTGCCGAGATCGACGGCCCGGACTGGAGCCCCGAATTGCGCGGCCAGCGCCTGAGCGCGCGACAAGGTCCGGTTGCCGACGGTCACGGCATCGGCCCCCCCGGCAAGCAGGGCGTGGACGACCGCCCGCGCCGCGCCACCGGCGCCGGCAACGACCGCCCGGATGCCTGAGAACTGAATTCCCAACTCGCCCTCGGCGGCCCGGCGAAAGCCGGTCGTGTCGGTGTTGAAGCCGACCAACCCGCCGCCGGCTTGACGGAGAACGCTGTTCACCGCCCCGATGGCGGTGGCGTCGGGCTCGACTTCGTCGACGTACTCCATCACAGTCTGCTTGTAAGGAGCAGTGATCTGGAAGCCGAGCCATCCACCCTCCCGGACCTCGGCAACGAAGCCGTCCAGCTCCTCCGGTTCGAGGTCGTGGAGTTCGTACCTCGCGTCGATGCCCCAGTGATTGAAGGCGGCGTTGTGCATGAGCTCGGAGTGGCGCCGCCGGAGCGGGTGCCCGATCAGCGCCACCCGTTGGGTCACGCCGCCGGCTCGGGAAAGCGCACGTGGGGGACGATCTCGGTGGCCCACTGATCGAGCTGGGCCGGGTCGGGGGTCATGGTGTGCAGCATGAAGCGCTGCACCCCGGCATCGATCCGCTGTTGGAGCGACTCGACGATCTCACCCGGCGTACCGAACAGATAGACCTCCTCGAGATAATCCGGGCCCCGTGCCTCGCTCATGACCCGCAGGAACGCCTGGTGTTGCTCCGCCCGCGCCCTGGCCGGGTCGTCGGTTGCCACGAAGTGCATGAAATTCTCGTGGGCCACGGTCAGGTCGGCCGGATCCCGACCGTTCTCGGTCAGAAACGCCTGCAGCTCCTCCCAGTCGCGGGCGATGTCATCCGGTGGGCAGGTTGGCCGCGGAATCCATCCTTCGGTCCTGAGAATCCGCTCCTTCACCGCCCTGACGAAGCGGGGGAGATCGGGTGAGCCGGCATCGGCGAGCTGGGAGCCGCCCCCGATCCAGATCTCGGGACGCTGCGCGGGCAGCGGCTCGATGAGCACGTTCTCGATGGAGTAGAACTCGCCCTCATAGCTGACCGTCTCTCCTTCGAGCAGGGGGATGATGATGTCGAGGATCTCGTCGGTGCGCGCGCCGCGTTCCTGTTTTCTCACGCCCACCGCCGCGTACTCCGGGGGATACCAGCCGATGCCGGCCCCGAGCACGAACCGGCCCTGCGACAGGAACTGCAAGGTGGCGACCTGCTTGGCGAACATAACCGGATTCCTGACCGGCACCACCATCACGGAAGTGCCGAGCTTCACCCGGTCGGTCACACCGGCGACAAGCGCCAGAGTGACGAGCGGTTCCATGAACGACACCGAGTAGAACTGCTGGGCGGCCAGCAGGTGGTCGGTGATGAAGATGGAATCGAAGCCGAGGTCCTCAACGTGCCTGGCGAAATCCTTGATGCCTTCGGCCCGCTCCGGCCCGTCCTCCTTCCACACGAACGAGGGCAAGAAGACCCCGAAACGCTCGATGTTGTCCATGGTGCTCCTCCTATTGGTTTTCGAACTCGGCGGCCCGCTTCTCGAGGAACGCGGCTGCTCCTTCCAACATGTCCTCGGAGGAGAACACGCGCTCGGACGCCGCCAGCTCCGCCGCCAAGCCCGCCTCGAGAGGGCGATCGAGCGCGGCATCAAGGACGGCCTTCGCCTCCCGAACCGCAACCGGTCCGCGTGAAGCGAGGGTCTCGGCGAGGCGGTTCGCAACCGCTTCGGCCTTTCCGGTGGCCACCACCCGGTTCACCAGTCCGAGGGCGAGCGCGGTCTCGGCGTCGATGACCGAGCCGAGCAGGATCAGCTCCTTGGCTCGCGCCAGGCCGATCAATCTGGGGAGGCGCTGGGTTCCGCCCGAGCCGGGCATCACGCCGAGCCCGACCTCGGGGAGACCGAGCCGGGCGTTCTCCGCCGCCACTCTGAGATCACAGCACAGCGCCAGTTCGAGCCCGCCGCCGAGGGCGTCGCCCTCGATGGCCGCCACCGTGGGCAAGGGCAGCTGCGCCAGGCGGCTGTAGACCTCGTTCTCCCTGATCAGTTTCCCTTCCCCTACCCGTCCGTGGAGGTCGGGGAATTCTTTGACATCCGAACCGGCGCAGAAGGCGCGGTCCCCGGCACCGGCCACGACCACTGCCCGCGCCTCATCATCGCCCTCGATGATTGCCAGCGCCTGGTCGAGGTAGCCGGTCAGCTCCTTCGTAATCAGATTGAGCGGCGGGTTGTTTATCCGGAGAGTGGTGACGACGCCGGGCTCGACGATGATCAGATCACTGGTCACTGGCCTCCCTCGACGAATCGCTCACGCAGGCTCATCGTACCGGCGGAGAACACGGCCGGATCCATGGTGGCGACCGTTGACGCAACCGCAGGTCGGAAACCCATGTGGGCGATGACGTCGGCTTCGGCATCGAGGCCTTCGGCCACCTCGATCAGGGTGACGGCGCCATCGATGAGCGAAAACACCGCTCGCTCGGTGATGTAGCGCACCTCCTGGCCTCGCTCGGCTGCGACCGGCCCGCTGAAAGTGACCTCGGTCACGGTGGCGACGAACTTCTTCGTCGCGCCCTCGTGCTCGATCCGGAGCCGACCGTGGTCGATGGCCACCTCGAGTCCTCCGGTGGTCAGCGTGCCGACGAAGCACACCGTCTTGGCGCCGGCACTGATGTTGGGGAAGCCGCCCGGACCGCGCAGGCGACCTCCAAAGGCATGCACGTTGACGTTTCCCCTGGCGTCGACCTCGGCAAACGACAGGCTGGCGACGTCGATGCCCCCGCCGTCGTAGAAGTCGAACATGTACGGCTGGTCGATGAGCGCCTGGTAGTTGAAGCCTGCTCCGCCGTCGTTCCCTCCCGCCGGAACCCCGCCGAACACCCCTTGCTCGACGGTCAATACGAGCAGGTCGGCAATGCCTTC
>CAMYMH010000019.1:5026-61203 GCA_947259275.1 uncultured Acidimicrobiaceae bacterium
TCGCGAGCGATGGCACCGATCTCCTGGCTGACACCAAAGCCGAGGTTGCCAATCTGGCCGGGTGCGAACTCGAGCAGCGATCTCCGGGCCATCGCCTTGCGCACATCGAGCGGCACTGCCACCGGCTGGTCCGACGACTCGAGGCGCTTGGCGCCTGCGTAGTAGGGCGAGTAGTCAGTGAGATAGGTCTGGGTCTGCTGGGGATCAAGGAGGGCGTAGTCGATCAGGGCACCCGGCACCTGCACCCGACGCGGGATGAGGGTCCCGGCCGGCTCCATCCGCTTCGCCTGGGCGATAACTATGCCGCCAGAGTTGTGCGCGGCCATCGCCATCGCAAGCATCTCGCCGTTTACCGCCTCCTCCTCGAGTGAGAGATTGCCGTCCTCGTCGATGGAGGAGCCGCGGATGACCGCGACGTCGACTGGAAAGGATCGGAAGAAGAGCCACTCCCGACCGGCCAGCTCGACCACCTCGACCAGATCCTCGGTGGCCGCCCCCTGCTTGCCCCCCGTCTGTCGTGGATCAACGTAAGTGTCGAGTCCGACGCGGGTGATGAGGCCGGGCCTTCCTGCCGCGATCTCCCGGCACAGTTGAGAGAGCACCCCCTGCGGGAAGGAGTACGCCTCGAGGTCGCCGTCCTGGACCATCTCGGCCAGCCGGGGCTCGTTGCCGATGTTTGAGCCGATGGTGCGGCGCATGAGTCCGGGAATGGCCAGCTGGGAGAAGCCACGGTCCCCAAAATCGCCGATGCCGACCACCCGAACCGTGGTGAGGTCCCGGGGGTGGCCGTCGCTTCGATACCCCTCGGCCAGGGCGTCGATGAAGCGTTGCGGCACGGCGTGGCCTGCTCCGGACCCTCCGACCATCACCGTGGCGCCATCGGGGATGTGCCGAACCGCCTCCGCAGCCGCTACCAGTTTCAACTCGTAGTCCCGATCACTGCATGAATCCTCCACCGTTCGGGTTGAGCGTCTGCCCGTGATACAGCTCGGCAGCGTCGGAGAGCAAGAACAACACGGAAGCGGCGATGTCCTCCGGTTCGCCAAATCGGCGGGAGGGAAGCTCGGCCAGCCTCAGCCGGCCCGGCTCGCTATCGGCTATGTGGCGCGTCATGTCGGTGACGGTGAATCCCGGCGCCACCGCGTTCACCCGGACGCCCTGGGGGCCGAACTCACGCGCCAGCGACTTGGTGAGGCCGAGCAAGCCGGCTTTGGCAGCCGAGTAATGCGCCAGCTCCGGCCACCCGATCTGGCCGAGCCGCGATGAGATCATGACGATCGAGCCCTTCCCTCGCTTCACCATGCCGGGCAGCACGGCGCGGGAGCAGAAGAACGGGCCGAACAGGTCGGTACGCAGCACCTGGTCCCACTCTTCATCGCTCACCTCGAGCGCCGGGCTCGACGGCATGATCCCGGCGTTGTTGACCAGGCCGTCGATCTTCCCAAAGGTGTCCTCGACCTCGGCAACCATCCGGCGCACCTGGTTCGGCACGGATATATTCGCTTGAAAGGCGCCCGCCGAGCGTCCCATGGCTTCCACGGCCTCGACCACGCCTCCGGCGGCCTCGGTCTGTTCCCGAAAGCCGATGGCGACATTGGCTCCGGCGGCGGCGGCGGCGCGCGCAATGGCGGCACCGATGCCGCGACTGCCCCCGGTTATCAGCACGACTCGATCGGTCAGGGAGGACGGGCCGGTCACGTTGACCGGGCGGCCTTGTACTGGGAGGCCCAGGCGGTCAATCCCTCTCCTTTCACAACCGGGGGACCGTCAATCCCCCGTCGATGGTGAGTACCTGTCCGGTGGCGTACGGTATCCGACCTGCTGCCAGGGCGGAAACGGCGGCGCCCACGTCCTCTGGCGTTCCCCACCGCTTGTCGAGGGTCAGACCGTGCTCTATCAGCCGGTCGTACTTCTCAGTGACTCCCGCGGTCATGTCCGACTTCACAACGCCGGGCCGAACCTCGTATACGTCGATGTCGTGCTCGGCGAGCCGGCTCGCCCATAACTTGGTTGCCATTGACACCCCGGCCTTGCTGATGCAGTACTCGGCTCGATTGGTCGATGCCAGCACCGCGCTTATCGATGAGATGTTGATGATGCGGCCCCGGAACGACGAGTCCGTCTCGTGCTGGTCGATCATGTGACGAGCGACCGCCTGAGTCAGCAGGAACGGCCCCTTCAGGTTCACCGCCATCACCGTGTCGAAGTCGGCCTCGTTGACCGCCAGCATGTCGTTGCGGCCCGGTGAGGTGATTCCGGCATTGTTGACCAGCACGTCGATCCGGTGGAAGGCTGCCATCGTGTCCGTCACCAGCTGGTCGCGAGCCTGCGCGTCGCCGACGTCTCCGCGGACATACATGACGTCTCCCAAGGCCTCGAGCTCGGCGATCACCGGCTCCACCTCCTCAGCCGACCGGACGCCGTTCGCCACCACCCGGTAGCCGTCCTCGAGCAGGCGCCGGGAGATCCCGAGGCCGATCCCCCTGGCGCCTCCGGTGACGAGGGCGACCGGCGCCGTCACGCTTCACCTCCACCGAAGAAGGAGTAGTAGGGAGCGCCGTCGATGAGCCGTTGGACATACACAGCGAGCTCCACCAGGTGATAGTCGCCCCACAGCACCGACTCTCCCGACGGGACGCCGGTCGAGGCCTGGTCCCATCCCCCCGGCCGGTGATAGACCCCGTGCAAGAGCAGGCCCTCGTGGTCCGGATCGTCGGCCAGGTAGGCGTCGTTCACCAGAGTCTGCAGCACAGTGAGACCGGCCGAGGTGTAGCGGCGGCCTTCGGGATCACCACCGTCGCCCAGATAGCGACCAAGTCGCAGCAGCCCCTGGGCGGCGATGGCGGCCGCCGAGCTGTCGACGGGCTCGTAATCGTTCACCGGCTCGGCGGGACGGTCCAGATAGTCACCCATTCGGGCCAGGCCGGGGGCCCCCGTGTCCCAATACGGGATGCCGTCGGTCGGCGTGTGCTCGAGGTAGAAGTCGGCGGTCGCCCGAGCGGCGCGGAGCATGGTGCCTTCAACGCGATCACGGCCCCCGAGTAGCTCGAGGGCCTCGTCGTCGACGGTGGCCAAGAACTCCAACAGCTCGGAATACCCGGTCACCACCCAGGCCAGCCCACGGGTCCAGGTGGTGAAGGGCGAGTAGCCCTGCTGCGTGCTGGGCGCTCGATAGGTGCCGTCGGTGACGTTGAACGTGCTCTCGTGGGCGACCCGCCCCCTGACGTCGTAGATGTCGCGACCTTCCCCGTAGTACACGGAGTACCGGGCGGTAGTGTCGGCGTGCTCAACCGCGCGCGCCAGCAGCGAAATCCGGCGATCGTTCTCGCCCATCAGCACATGACCCAGCCGGTGGGCCAGCAGGAGCGATCGGACCGACCGGATCGTGTCGCAGAACAGGGAGTGCGGGCCGTTGAACGAGTAGATGTACCCGCCGCCGTCTGCGGTGCGAGACCAGCGCGATGCTTGCACCGCCCCGCTCACCTTGAGCGCTTGCTCGTAGTAGGCGAGCTCCCATAGGTCGGCGGGGAGGCGGTCCTCGAGCATCAAACGTCGCAGGTTGCCGAAGGTGCTCACATTGTTGAACCCGTGGTCGTGGACCCCGGTGTGGGTGAGGTGTTTGTCCATCCGCTCCCGGGTCAGATGGCGGCCCAGCTCGAGGGCTTCGGTGTCGCCGGTGGCGTCGTAGTGGAGGATGGCCCAGCCGTACAAGAAGCCCTCGGTCCATTCCGTCCAGCCCCGGGGTACGTACTTGCCGTCGGCGGTGTGGACGGGGGCTCCCGCATCCGGTGAGTACCGGCGGCACAGCCGGATGACCTTTGGGCCCGACAGTTCCCACAGCCGGTTGAGTTGAGGCCGCAGTGCGGCCGCATCAATGTCCTTGAAGGCGGTCGGGTCGCCCGGCTTGGGGTCGATCGGCACGTGGAAACCTCTCTCGGACGCTGAGCGGAACCTACCTGCTGAGAGTAGTGGCCGGCGGGGTCACCTGCCGGGCACGCGGAGCTGCAGTCGATTGCATTCCAGGTGACGACGGCGACTAGTGTTCGCCAATATGGCCCTACCGGGCCGCCAGACTCCCTACCGGAGGCACAGATGACTCGCTTATTCAAACTGGTGGTGCTGATCGCTGCGCTGGCCCTGGTCGCGGCCGCGTGCGGTGATGATGACAGTGCCGAGACGACACCGACAACTGCCGGCGACGGCGGCGCGGCAACGACGACGACAACTGTTGCCGACGCGACCACAACCACGACGGTCGAGCAAATGGATCCCTATATCTTCGCTGCTTCGCTGCCGCTGACCGGCGACTTCGCCACTCCCGGTTCCAAGCACAACGACGGCTACAAGTACTGCGTCGATGAGATCAACCGCCTCGGCGGCCTCGACGGCCATCAGGTGGAGTACATCGGTGAGGACAATCAGTCGACGCCGGAGCAGGCCGTTGCCCAGATTCAACGGCACATCAACGTGGAGGGAGCCGACGTGTTACTCGGCACTTTCTCCAGCTTGCTGACGTTCCCGGCAACCACCGAAGCACTGAACGAAGGCATGGTGTACCCGGTTCCCTCGGGCGGTGCGCTGCGGATTTGGGAGCGGGGCTACGACAACATCTTCTACTTCCAGCAGAACGCGGCCGAACTCATCGGCTTCTCGCCGCTGGCGATGATCGAGTACTACGTCGAGCAAGGGGTGATCGACGCAACGCCTGCCTCGGTTGCCATCGTGGACGCCGACGACTTCTTCGCTTCCGCCATCGTCACCGGCCTGGTCGGCGGCGAGGTTCGCTTGCCCGGGGGCGGAGACGTAATCGCGGAGGTTCCCGGCTTCCTGAACGACCCCAGGTTCTCCGACACCGAAGTCGTCTTCCAGGAGACGTGGCCGATCCCGTTCACCGACTGGATCACCCTGGCCAACTCCATGAAGAACAGCGGAGCCGAGATGGTGTTCGCCACCACCGCCTCACCGGATGAGGCCATCTCGCTGGTGAACGCCATGGCGACGGTGGACTATCAGCCCAAGCTGGTATGGATGTCACAGGGGGCGCAAAGCGAGTTCCGGGATCTTCTCGGGGGCAACGAGCAGCACATCACCGTGCATGCCTCATGGCATCCACTCGCCAACTACGAGAGCACGCTGGCCGGCCAGCCGTACAGCAACCAGGACTTCATCGACGGCTTCGACGCTTCGTTCGGCCGCCCACCCGATGAGGACGAGGCGATCCCGTTTGCGGTCTGCCAGGGCATGGCGCAAGCCGTCCTCGGCGCCGGCAGCGCCGATAACACCGCCATGAAGGACTGGCTGCGCGGTCGGACGGCCGATGACCCGGTGAAGACGGTGCTCGGTGACTTCTACTGGGACGAGCGCGGACTGCCCTTTGAACGCTCGCACATCATGGTGCAATGGCAGGACGAGGAGCTCGTGTTCGTGTACCCGGTTGGCGACTTCCCCGGCACGGTCGACCTGGTCTTCCCGAAAGCAGAATTCAACTAAGCGCGACGACAACAGAGCTGAGCAGATGGGGCACCCGCTACTGGTGCCCCATCTGCACAGCCAGGTGGTCACTGGTGGAGGCTGGCATGATGGGGCCAGCACAACGTGAGGAGCTGACGTGGCGGTGACCCTCGAGGTTTCCGATCTCAACAAGAGCTTTGGCGGAATCCACGCCGTCAAGGACTGCAGCTTTGGCGTTGAGGACGGCTCGATCACTTCGCTCATCGGCCCAAACGGGGCCGGCAAGACTACGGTTTTCAACCTCATCAACCACGTCATCCGCCCCGACTCGGGCACGGTCCGCTTCGAGGGGCGGGATGTCACGGGGAAGATGCCCCACCGGCTCACCCGCCTCGGAATCGGCAGGACGTTCCAAGTTACGAGGACCCTCGGTGACATGACGGTGCTGGAGAACATGGTGGTTGGCTCATCGGGCACCGGCGTGCGCAGCATGTTCGGGTCGCGGATGCTCGACCACGAGGTCGAGCGGGCCATGGAGCTGCTCGAGTTCGTCGGCATTGCCGAGTACGCCTACACCAACGCCGAGGCGCTCTCTTACGGGCAGCGCAAGCTGCTCGAGTTCTCGGCGGTCCTGATGTCGGGTCCACAGATCGTGCTGCTCGACGAACCCGCCGGTGGTGTCAATCCCTCGCTGCTCACGCGGATGGTGGCCCGCATCAGAGAGCTAAACGCCAACGGGCTCACCTTCTTCATCGTCGAGCACAACATGGACCTGGTGATGGACATCAGTGATTCGGTGATCGTCATGGCCCACGGCGAGGTGCTACTCCACGGGTCTCCTGACGATGTGCAGAGCGATCGACGCGTCCTCGACGCCTACCTGGGGAAGGTGTGATGGCGCTGCTCGAGATCCGCAACGTGAACGCCGGCTACGGGAAGGGACCCGACATCCTCAAGGGACTCTCCCTCGAGGTCGAAGCCGGCACCTCGTATTGCATCATCGGCCCAAACGGAGCGGGCAAGTCGACGCTGCTCAAGGTCATCTCCGGCCTGCTGCCCCCGCGCTCGGGCGAGGTGGTGTTCCGAGATGTGCCCTTCAACGGGGCGCGTCCTGATCAGGTCCTCGCTTCCGGGATCTGCTTCGTGCCCCAGGACCAGGCGGTGTTCCCGGAAATGAGTGTCAAGGAGAACCTGACCATCGGTGCCTACTTGGAGAAAGACCGCTCGGTCATCAAGGAGCGGATGGAGCGGGTGTTCGACCTGTTCCCGATTCTGGCCGAGCGCGCCTCGCAGGACGGCGGGACGATGTCCGGTGGCCAGCAGCAGATGCTGGCACTGGGACGCGCCCTCATGATCGATCCCGCCGTGATGATGCTCGACGAGCCCAGCCTGGGGCTGGCCCCCCAAATCGCCCAGCAGATCTTCTCCACCATCAGGGAGTTGGAAGCCCTCGGGATCACCATCGTGATGGTCGAGCAGAACGCGGTGCGGGGTCTCGAACTGGCCGACTGGGGTGTCGTCCTCGACCTCGGAATCGTTCGTTTCGAGGGACCGGCCGACACCATCCTCGATGATCCGCGAATCCGTGAGCTATATCTGGGCAAGGCGGTTGGCTCCGGAGGCACGACATGACAGAGATTCTCCAGGTGACGATCTTCGGCCTGCTCCTGGGCGGCGTCTACGCCCTGTTCGCCAGCGGTCTCACGCTCGCCTTCGGGGTGATGCGCATCGTCAACCTTGCTCACGCCGTCTTCATCGTGGCGGCCGCCTACGCCACCTTCTTCGCCTTCGAAGAACTGGGCATCGATCCGCTCGTCTCGATCATCTGGCTGGTGCCGCTGTTTTTCATCCTCGGGGTCGGGCTGTACATGACCTTCTTCGTCCGCATCGAAGGCAGCCCGCGATATGTGGAGATGACGGTTCTGCTGACGTTCGGCATCGCCATCATGATCGAAGGGCTGCTCGGTTGGAGGTTCACCGGCATCTATCGCCAGACCCAACCCAGTTATCTCACCGACGCCTACTTCTGGGGAGACTACATTGTGCCGGCCGGCCAGCTCTATGCGGCGCTCCTCAGTCTGATTCTGCTCATCGCGTTGTGGCTGTTCCTCCGGTTCACCAGGGTCGGGTACGGGATTCGGGCCACCATGCAGAACCGCGATGCCGCCCAGCTGGTGGGGGTGAACGTACGCCGGGTATCGGCCATCTCGTTTGGGATCAGTACGGCCTTCGCCGGGGCCGGCGGCGCATTCATGAGCTACCTGTTCCCCTTCTTCCCATTCCGGCACTGGCAATGGATCGCTTTGCTGCTGGCACTGGTCGTCCTCGGGGGTATGGGAAGCCTCAAGGGGGCGGTGGCCGGCGCGCTGATACTCGGGGTGGCGAGCTCACTGGTCGTCGATCAGATCGGCGCCGGCTGGGGCCCGATGGCCTTCTACGCCGCCCTGTTTGGCATCTTGCTGGTGCGCCCGCAGGGCCTGTTCGGCAAGGAGGCGGTGGCGTGATCGAGGATCGGGCGGACGCGGGCGGGTTGGAGCCGGAAGTCGTCGAGGCGGTGGCGGCACCGAAGGGTCCGGGAAGGTCCCGGTGGGGGGTGGTAGCGGTTCTGCTGGTGGGGCTGTTGCTTCTGCCGCTGAGCCGCCCATTCATCGACTCTTACAACTACACCGTGCTGCTGGCGACCAACGGGCTCATGTGGATCGCGCTGGCGTCGAGCTGGAACATCCTCGGTGGCTACAGCGGGTACATCTCGCTCGGTCATGCCGTGTTCCTCGGCGTCGGTGGCTACGTGGCCGCCGTCCCGCTCTTCTACTACGGAGTGTCCCCGTTCCTCACCGCGCTTGCCGGGGGGCTGGCCGCGGTTGCGCTTGGCCTCGTCGCCGGGCTCATCACCCTCCGCACCCGCGGACCGGCCTTCATCATCTCGACCATCGCCCTGTTGTTCATGTTTCTGCTCATCTTCGAGAACATCGACTACCTGGGAGGCACGGCCGGGCTTCCCCTCCCCGTGGTTCCGATTTCACGGGACTGGCTGAAAGCGCCCTTCTTCTACGCCATGCTGATCGCGGCGGTTGGCTCGATCGTGCTCTCCTATCAGGTGGCGCACTCCAAGTTCGGGCTGGGACTGCGAGCCATCGCCGAGGATGAGACCAAGGCCGAGGTCGCCGGCGTCCCCACGCGCTTCTACAAGATCATCGCCTTCGCTCTGAGTGCCTTCTGGGTCGGCGTCGCCGGCGCCATGTGGGGCTACTCGCTCGCTTTCGTGCGCCCCACTCTGTTCTTCACCGTCGCCATCTCTGCCCAGATGGTTTTGATGGCCATCATCGGCGGAAGGGGAACCGTGGCCGGGCCTGTGATCGGTGCAGTCCTTATCGTGGCGGTCAACGAGTTCAGCCTCACCCAGTTCGGCTCGAGCGAGATCAACATTCTCATCTCCGGTGTCTTGCTGGTGACGGTGCTGCTGTTCTTCCCGCTCGGCATCGTCGGAACGTTACGCGAGAAGCGTCTGCTCCCCGCCTTTCTCGACTGGGACTGAGCGCGCCGGGTCAGGCATCTGGATCGGGTGGGATCATCTCCTTGAGGCGCGGCTTGACGACCTTGCCGAGTGCATTGCGAGGCAACTCGTCGACGATGACGAGCTGGCGGGGGAGCTTGAAAGCGGCCAGGGTGGTGCGGGCAAACGAACGGATGTCTTCGAGGTCCGGCTCGGCGTTGGCGGTGGCAACCACGGCCGCCACCACCCGCTCACCCCAATCGACGTCCTCGATTCCCACCACCGCGCAGTCGTGGATGCCGGGATGAGTGCGCAGCAGGTCCTCCACTTCCAGGGCCGAGACCTTCTCGCCTCCCGACTTGATGATGTCGACGCTCTGCCGTCCGAGGATGCGGTAGACACCATCCTCGAGCACGGCAATATCGCCGGTTTGAAACCATCCCTCCCGGAACGCATCCTCGGTGGCGTCGGGCCGCCGCCAGTACTCACTGAAGACGCTCGGGCCTCTCACTTGGATCTCGCCGGGGGTCCCGTCGGGAACGGGAACCCCGTCATCGTCGACCAGTCGGAGGTCGACCGTCGGCAGCGGCCGGCCGACCGCCCCTGCGGTGCGCTTCCCCTGGTAGGGGTTGGAGAGTGCCATCCCGATCTCGGTCATGCCGTAGCGTTCCAGCAACGTATGGCCGCTCACCTCTTTCCAGCGGTCGAGGATGGGCACGGGCAGGGCAGCCGATCCGGAAACCATCAATCGGAGCTGTGCCAGGCCCTCGGTCACCCCACGCCGGTCGGACTCGCCGAGCTGTTCCCAGGCGGTGATGAGCCGGCGATAGATGGTGGGGACCGCCATGAAGACGCTGATGTCACCGCTCGCCATCCGTTCGAGCGCGGTCCCGGCGTCGAAGGCCGGGAGGATCTCACAACCCGCCTGATTCCACAATGCGCACGTCAGCACGTTGACGAGGCCGTGCACGTGGTGGAGCGGCAGCACCAGTAGCGCCCGGTCCTCGGGAACCCAGCCCCATGCTTCTGACAGGATCCGAACCTGAGATTCGATGGCGGCATGTGTCCACACCACTCCCTTGGGAGGGCCGGTCGACCCGCTGGTATAGAGGATGAGGGCGCGTCGCGCTGGGTCCAGGTCGGGCAGCCGGCCGGTTTCCCGGTCTCCGAAGACCAGCTCGTCGGCGTCGGCCAGGGCGAGGCCGCGGTCCCGGGCGACGGGCTCGAGCACGGCCCGGAACTCGCCGGCGGCGATGATCACCGCCGCCCCGGAATCTTCGATGACGTACCGGAGCTCGGGAGCAGGAAACGAAGTGGCCAGTGGGACCGCCATGCCGCCCGCCGCCCAGGTTCCCCACAGGATGGCCGCATATCGAAAACCGGGCGGGACGAGGAAGGCCACCCGCGCCTCGGCCAGGTCGGGCGTACCATCGAGGAGGGCCGAGCCGACGCGTTCGGTGGCGGCCTGGAGGTCGCCGAACGTGAAGGTCCCTTCGGAGGCGACGACCGCGGGCAGTTCCAAAGCGCCGGCCGCTCTCGCCATCAACTCGAGGCTCCCGTCAGCCACCGACGACCTCCTCGATGCTCGTGCCCAGGTCGGCCAGCATGACGGCGGCGGCGTTGCGACCCGGGGCTCCCGAAACCGAGCCACCCGGGTGGGTAGTGGCGCCGGTCTGATAGAGGCCGGGGATAGGCATCCGATGCTGAGCCCAACCGGGGACCGGTCGCCGGTCTCCCATCTGCTCCGGTGACATGTCGCCGCCGTGGCACGAGCCGTGCCAGTTGTGCCCGTTGCTGCGCTCCAGGTCCGGCGGGCTCTTCACCACCGACGAGAGGATCTTGTCGTCGGTGAGGTTGGGGGCGTAGGCGCGCAAGGTCGGGCTCGATTGGATCAGATTATGAGCGGTCGAGCAGCTGTCGTGACGGAACCCGGGAAGCGACATCTCCTCGGTGGCGGTGTCCCCTCCGATGTGGTCCTGGGCTTCGAGTACCAGGCAGCGGAACCCTGCCTTGGCGAGATAGGCAGCGGCCAGGAGGCTGTTGTGGCCGGCTCCGGCCACCACGATGTCGTGGGTTTCGCTCACCAAGGGCTCACGACTGTAGGTAGCGGTCGAGGTAGTCGATGACGGCCCCGATCGCCTGGTCGGCAACCGCGTCGACGTGGTATTCACCGTCGTCACCGAGTACCGGGAAGATGTAGCCGTGCAAGGGGTGGTCGAAGGACACCCACTCCACGTCTTTTCCGGCGTCGGCCAGCAGGTCGTAGGTCGTGCGGAAGATTCCCTGGAGATGATCGTCTTCTCGTCCCATGACGAGCAGCGGCGTCTGGATGGTCGAGATGCGGGAGCGGGCCACGCCGGTGTCGATGCGAGCCTTGACCTTCTCGACTTCGGCCATCTGCATTTCCTCGATATTGCGCAGCTGAGTTGCTTGGTTGACGGTCACGGTGTCGTCGGGTGCCAGCGCGAGGAACTCGTGGGCAGCCGGTTCGCTCGCCACTCCGACCGCGGCGCCATGGTATTCCGAGGTGATCTTGAGCACCATCTCGCCCCCGTGACTCATTCCCACCAGCCCAACGCGGTCGGCATCGATGTACGGCAAGGTCTTCACGTACTCGACGATTGCGATCTCGTCTTCGTATTCGAGGGGCGAGCGGTTGAACATCTCCCGGCCCTGGCGGCGGTCCACGACCAGCTGGCCGCCGTCGTGGTAGCCGAGCTCCACTTCGGTGCGGTATCGGATCCAGGCGCAGGCATAGCCCGAGGCGAGCAGCCGGTCCATGATGAAGCCACGGGTCTTGACCCAGTCGCGGACCCAGGCCATGCCTTCGCCGCCGTTGCCGGAGGCGAGCAGCACGATGGGGAAGGGACCTTCGCTGGGTGGCTTGCGCAGGCCGATGGGTGCGTACAGCCCATCGCGGGTCTCGACATACATGAGATGGACCGGGATATCGGACCCGGAGAGTTCTTCAGTGATTACGACGTGTTCGGGATCGAGTCGGCCGGTTTGGTTCACGGGGGCTCCTTCTGTGTCGGGGGCGAACGATAGATGTGCAACATGGGGGTTTTCACCACAGCGATGCCAGCGCCCGCCCGCAGGCAGCGACCGAGCCGGGGTCTACCGGGGTGGGGAAACTCATGAGAATGTGATCGGCACCGGCCTCGAGGAAGGGGGCGGCTGCCGCCGGCACCGCTTCGGGACTGCCCGGGAACAGCATCTGGACCGAGACTTCGATCTGGTCTGGATCCCGGCCAATATCGGCACACAGGTGCAACAAGCGGTCGTGAGCGACGCGGAAACCCTCCAGGGTGAGCGGCTTCTCGTAGTAATTCCAGTGGTCGGCCCAGCGCGCCACTAGTGGAAGGGTTCGATTCGGCCCCACCCCCCCGATCACCAAGGGAGGCCGGGGCTGCTGGATGGGTTTGAGGCCCGCTTCGGCCTGCTCGAGCCGGTGGTACCTCCCCGCGAAGGAGAAGACCTCCCGGGTCATGAGCCCATCGAGGATGGCGCAGGCCTCCGCCAGACGATCCCAGCGTTCGGGCGGGGCCGGCAGGTCGATACCGAACGCCTTGTGCTCCTCTTCGTGCCAGCCGGCGCCGAGGCCGACCTCCAGGCGTCCGCCGGAGACCTGGTCGACGGTGATGGCCATCTTGGCGAGCAGGGCCGGGTGCCGGAACGTGTTGCTGGACACCATGACCCCCAGCCGGAGGCGCCCGGTGACGGAGGCGAGCGAAGCCAACAAGGTCCAGGCCTCGAAGATGGCGGCGCGCTGGCCGGGTCGGGGGGGATAGAAGTGATCGAACAGCCATCCTCCCTGGTAGTCGCCCTCGGCGTCGGCTGCTATCCAGATGTCCCGCAGCTCTGGCCACGAGATGTTACGGGGCCAGACCTTGAACGAGAAGGTTGGAGACGGCGCGCTCATCCGCTCACCGAGTTCGCCACCAGCTTGAGTGCGACCACCACCAGCAGGGTGAGCACGCTCAGTTCGAATGCCCGGTGCGAGATGGTCCGCGCCACCCGCAGACCAAGCGGAAGGGCAAACGCCAGCGGGATGAGCGTCGCCATGCCCTGCCAAAACCGGGTGAGAGTGAAGGACCCGAGGCCGAGCAGCGCAAAGATCTGGACGGTTCCGAACGTCCCGTACAGCGCGGTGATGGCAAAGAGGTAGGTGTCGCGTTCCAGGCGAATGCCGTGCAGGTAGGTGGCAATGAGCGGACCAGACACCCCGGTCGCTCCCTGCAGTGCACCGGCGGCCAGCCCCACCGGAGCGTTGGCCCGGTCGGTGAATCCGCGGGTGAATTGCAGGTCGGGCTTGGTGAGGAACACCACCGCGTAAGCGATGATCATGCTGGCCAAGCCGAGCGACAGCCAGCGGTCATCGAACGACACCAAGACCCAGGTGCCCGCCACGGTGCCGACCGCGCCGAGGGTGAAGAGGGGAAGCAGATGGCGGGCCCGGCCGGCGGCGGCACGATTGGACCACACGATCCAGGCGTTGGCCACGGTGGAGGGAACCAGCATGACGACCACGGCGTGCTCGACCCCGAGAAACGAGGCCATGAAGGGAATGCCGATGAGCGGCAGCCCCGATCCGGTCACCCCTTTGACGAAGGCGCCCACCGCAACGGCGATGAAGGCTACCAGGAGCTCGGAGGAGTCCAGGGTCCGACCTCGATTGTGGAAGGGCGTGAACTCACGCCGACGGCCCCCACGTTCATATGTCGTCCGGGTCCACCCACACGGTCTCGCGTGGTGCCGGGACCCACAACTCGATGAAAGTGAAGTCCTCGTCGTGGGGGTTCTCGAACCAGTGGACCTCGTTCTCGTTGATGAGCGCAACATCCCCGGGCCCGAGATTGAATGACTCCTCGGCGGTGTGCATTATTCCCGAGCCCGACTGCACGAAGAAGACGTGCTTGCAGTCCAGGTGATAGTGGGCGGCGGCGGTGTCGCCCGGGTGATAGGTGATGTGGTCGGCCTTGAGGTCGGTGAGACCGAAGAGCTCTTCGGTGAACAGATCGACCCGATCGCGGGTATCCCTCGTCGACTGCAGCCGGGGTAGGTCGGCCGCCCGGATTGCCTTCGCCATGTCGCTCCTCGTGCCGGGATCGTCTCGAATGTACCGCATTCTCTCCCATCGCGACAATCGTTTGCATGCCGGTCGTGGGGTATGGTGGTGGGCCAGACGAGGATTCAGAATAAAGGAGAGGTCGCCATCGCCAGCGAGATCGTTTCGATAGAGAACCTGACCGAGCCGATCATCCGGCGCAAGAAGCTCTCCGCCCGGACGGCCGGCACCATGAAGACCGACATCGACTTCGGCGAGTTCGGTTCCATGGTGACCGATGAGCCGGTAGCGCACGGCGGAAGCGGAGAGGGCCCCTCTCCACTGCAAACCGTGCTGGGAGCGTTGTGCGGATGCGAGGCCGTCACCTTCAATCGGACGGCAGCCGACCTCGACTTCGAGTATTCCGACATCGAGTTCGAAGCCGAGTTCACCATCGACATCCGGGGGCGGATGGGTCACGAGGAGGTGCGGCCCCATTTTCAGACCATCCGGGTGCAGGCCACCGTGAGAACCGACGAGACCGAGGAACGGCTCGCCGAGGTGGTAGAGGAGACCGAGCGAAGGTGTCCGGTCTTCAACCTGGTTGTCGATGCGGGTGTCAAGACCGAGATGCTCTGGGTGCGCAGTCCCACAAGCTGAGGGGCGCTCCGGCAGCCCGATGTGTCCCCGCCTAGGTCAAGCCCCGCGGCTGGACCTACGGCAGCCCGTCGGAGACCTCTCTATCTTCGCTGACGAGCGTTAGGTCGGCACCGTTCGCTTCGAGTTCGAGAAGCCGCATGAAATCACCGTCACCCAGTCCGTTGCCGATGAGCTGAACCACGATCTGATGCACGAGGGCGGTGGTCGGGAGCGGCACGTCGGATTGGCGCCCGGCCTCCAGCCCGAGCTCGAAGTCCTTGCGGAGCAGGTGGCCGGTGAATGTGGGCGTCCAGTCGAGATTCACGATCGCCGGGGTCTTGTACTGGCTGAAGGTGGAGCCCATGACGCTCTGATTGATGAACGCCATGAAGTCGGCTCGGGATACACCCGCCTTTTCCGCCAGCACCGTGATCTCGGCCAGCGTCTGGCTGTAGATTCCCAGCATGAGGTTATGGCAGATCTTTACCAGGCGAGCGACCTCACCTTCTCCGACATAGGTCACGCCTGCCCCGTACAGGTCCAGGTAGGGCTCAACGGTTTCGAAGGCATCCCGCGGTCCGGAGGCGACTGACGTCAAGCGTCCCGATTTCACCACACTCGGATTTCCGCTCACGGGTGCCGCCACCAGTTGGGTTCCGACTGCCGCCGCGGCTTCCCTTACCTGCTCGCCCGCCGAGGTGGACACGGTGGACGAGTCCACGATGATGCTGGGCGCGGTGCCGGACCGGGACAGGATCCCGTTTGGGCCGGTGACGACCTCGACGAAGTCGGCCGAAGCGGCCACCATCGTGAACACGATGTCGCGATCCGCCAGCTCGGCGGGGGAGTCCACGATGGTGGCGCCACTGTCGGCGAGGGGTTCGGCCTTGGCCCGGGTCCGGTTGTAAACGGAAACGTCGCATCCCGCCGCCAGCAGGCGCTCAACCAGCTGGAACCCCATCCGCCCGGTACCTACCCATCCCAGCTTGTGCCGTCGATCCTGCGTCACGTTTGGTCCTTCCTCGAGTGCGGCAGCTTACCCGCTGCTCTCGAGGCCGCCCTGAAAGGCCTCGGGTACGATTTCTCCCCCATGTTCAGTCCCCCGTCAGATTCGGGCCCGGCCCAGCAGCTACTTCGGAGCGCCCTCCCGATCGGTCTGGCCACTGTGGTCATCACGATGGCGGCGTTCTTCCGGGTTCCGCTGCTCCCCGACATCGGCGGTGATCTCTCCATGTCGGTGGCCGACCTCGGTGCCCTGACTACCGTCTTTGCCCTCGGACGCCTCGTCACCGACATTCCGGCCGGCCGGCTGGCCGACAAGGTGCGGGCCAGCCGGATGATGGCCAACTCGGCGGCCCTGGTGGGGCTGGCCAGCTTTCTCCTCGCTATGGCGCCGGTGGCGCTGGTGGCGTACGGTGCCAGCTTCCTGCTGGGACTGGGTTCGGCCCTCACCAACACCACCGGAATGACGTACTTCTCTTCTGCCACCTCCCATGCGCGGCGCGGCGCCTCGGTCTCGATCTTCGCCGCCGGGCTGCTGGTCGGACAGGCGGTCGGCCCTGCCCTCGGTGGCCTGCTCGCCTCGCTGGGCGGATGGCGGCTCGCCGAGGCGGCGGCCGGCGTCTTTGCAGTGACCGTCGCCGCCGCCCTGCTGCGCTCCGGGCGCCGGGGGACTGTCCCGGAGAGTGGGGCCACGACCGGCCCGAGCGAGGCGCTGGCCGACCGCCCCCAGATCCCGTTCCGCTACCGGGCGCTCCTCTATCTGGTTCCCTTCGCCATGTTTGCCAGCCTGGGAGCGCTCAGCCAGACGCTGATTCCCATCATCGGCGACAGCGAGCTAGGGCTCTCGACCGGAGCGATCGGCCTGGCACTCGGTGCCGGAGGCGTGTTCCGGCTCATCGGTTCCATCCTGGGCGGCCAGGTTGCGGATCGGGTCTCCCGCAAGAGCGCGCTCGTTCCCGGGCTGATCGGGCAGGCGGTGGGCATCGCACTGCTCGCCCTTGGATCGAGCACCGCCATCTGGCTGACATCCATCATGGTGATGAGTCTCAGTTCTCTGGGGATCGGCGTCGCCGCCACCATGCTGGCCGACTTCTCGCAGGGCAGCGGAGTCGGCAAGCGCCTGGGCCCCTTCCGCTTTGCCGGAGATCTCGGCCTGGTGATTTCCCCGGTGATCGTGGCGCGGCTGTTCGACAGCTTCGGAACCGCCGTTGCCGTCATTCCTCTGGCGGCTCTCCTGGCCGCCACCGGAGTGGCGATCTGGCTCTTTCTCCCCGAGACCCGGTGGCTCGAGGAGGCCAACGCCGGTCAGCGCTGAATACGGTCCAGCAGCCGGCGTGCGTTCCCTTCCAAGATCAGCCGGCGCTGCTCCTCGGAGAGCCCCGGGATTGCGCCAACGGTTGCGACCGGGCTGGAATCACCCATCTCGAACGGATAATCGGTTCCCATCACGACGTGATCGGCGCCCACCTGATCGACGAGGAACCGTGCCACCGCCGGGTTGTGCGTGACCGTGTCGTAGTAGAGGTGGCCTTCCCACTCGGAAGGTGGCCGGGTGAGGTGGGTGGCGGCCAGTTCCGGCTTGGCATGATATGCCTGATCCATGCGGCCGATCTGATAGGGCAGAAACCCGCCGCCGTGTACGACGCACACCACCAGGCCGGGGAACCGTTCGAAGACGCCGCCGAAGATCATGTGGCCAATCGCAATGGTCGTCTCGGCCGGTCGCCCGATGGCGTTCGACAGGAAATACCGGCGCAGGCCGCGCTGTGGTAGCGGGTTGAACGGATGCAGCACCAGGATGGCGCTCAGTTCCTGCGCAGCCTCCCAGAACGGGTCCAAGCCGGGGTCGTCGAGCTCCGTGCCGGCCACGGTGGTGGCGATCTGGGCCCCGACGAGACCAAGTTCCCGAACTGCGTAAATGAGCTCGCGGGCGGCTGCCTCCGGCGCCTGGAGCGGTACGTTGGCCAGTCCCAGGAAGCGGGTTGGGTGGGAGGCGGCTACCGCCGCCACCGACTCGTTGAAGAGCCGGCTGTAGCGCCCGCCATCTTCTTCGCCGAGCACGTAGCCGTTCAGGTCGATCCAGCCGGCCAGGATCTGCAGGTCCACTCCCGAGCGGTCCATTGCCTCGAGACGACCGTCGACGTCACGCAAGGCGGGTCGCAACTCCCCGATGGCGTCGCCTCCCGACACGGAGGCATGCACTTTCCCATCCTCGACGGCGATGTCCATCCCGTAGGTACCCTGCTGTAGCGCGGTGAGAAACTCGGGCGGGATGATGTGGGCGTGAATGTCAATGCTCATGAGTGGTTACGTGCAGGTGTCGCCCATGGCGTCATACCGGCGCCTCGCGCGCAGGAGACGTTGCCGCATCCGGCACCACCTTGCCCGGATTCATGATGTTACCCGGATCGATCGCCTGCTTGACGGCGCGCATCACGGCCACGGCCGCCTCGCCGTGCTCTTCAACCATGTAGTCGAGCTTCCCGTAGCCGATGCCGTGCTCGCCGGTGCAGGTGCCGCCCATCGCGAGGGCCCGGCGCACCAGCCGGTGGTGGACCTCGCGATGGCGGGCAACCTCCTCGGGGTCATCGGGATCGAGCAGGAAGATGAGATGGAAGTTGCCGTCGCCCACGTGCCCGACGATCGGAGACCACACACCGGAGGCGTCCAGGTCGCGGCGGGTCTCCAGAATGCACTCGGCCAGCCGGGAGATGGGAACGCACACATCGGTCGGCATGCCCCGGGCGCCGGGGCGGGCGGCCAGGTCGGCGTAATAGGCGTCGTGGCGCGCTTTCCACAGCCGGGCTCGATCGGCGGGGTCGGTCGTCCACTCCCAACCGCGGCGGCCGTTGCCCGCTGAGATGGTCTGGACTTGCTCGGCCTGTTCGGCGACGCCGGCCTCGGTTCCGTGGAACTCGAGAAACAAGGTCGGCGCAATGTCGAGCGTCAACCCCGAATAGGCATTGCTGGCCTCGACCTGTAGCTCGTCGAGCAGCTCCATGCGGGCCACCGGGATGCCGAGCTGAATCGTCTCCATCACGGTCCGAACCGCCCCCTCGAGCGAGCCGAAGGAACAAATGGCCCCGCCGATCATCTCCGGGATTCCGTACAGCCGCAGGGTCACCTCGGTGATGATGCCGAGGGTGCCTTCGGAGCCGACGAGGAGGCGAGTCAGGTCGTAGCCGGCGGAGGACTTGCGGGCGCGACGCGCCGTCCGCACCACATCGCCGTTGGGCATAACCGCGGTCACCGCCAGCACGTTGTCACGCATGGTTCCGTACCGGACCGCGTTTGTGCCGGACGCCCTCGTCGCCGCCATCCCACCGATGGTGGCATCCGCCCCGGGATCGATCGGGAAGAAGAGGCCGCGTTTTCCCAGGTGCTCGTTGAGCTGGATGCGGTGGACCCCGGCCTCCACCGTGCAATCGAGATCATCGTCGTTGACCTCCACAATCCGATTCATGCCGCTCATGTCCAGGCTGATCCCGCCGTGAAGGGCGGCCACCCCCCCTTCGAGTGAGGTGCCGGCCCCGAACGGTATGACCGGTACCCGGTGCCGCGCGCAGGAGCGGACAATGGCCGCCACCTCTGCGGTCGACTCCGGGAAAAGCACTGCGTCCGGTGCTACCGGGAGGTGCCAGCCTTCGTCGGTGCCGTGATGTCGACGCACGTCCTCGGAGCGGGTCATGCGTGTCCCGAGCCGCGGTTCCAGGTCGGCCAGCACCTTGGCGGTGTCGCCGTAGTGAAGTGTGGTTGTCACGCAGTGGAGCGTAGTCCCCGCTTCCAGGGTGAGGGTTGCCGTCGTGGGTCAGGGCACCAGTACGTCGCGTCCGATGACTTCGCCCCCGCCAACGCGCTGGTGGAGTTTCTCGACCTCTTCGAACGGGTAGGTGCCTGCCACCACTGGCTCAACTGCTCCATTCTCCACCAGCCCCACCACGGTCTCGAGCTCGTCGATCGACACGTTGCGGGAACCGAGAATCTCCCATTCATTGCGAAACACCACTCCGGGATCGACGGTCCAGGCGGTCCCGGTGTGGGAGCCAACGACGACCATCCGTCCGCCCTTGGCCAGGGCGGCCAGGGTGTCGGACATGGTTGCCACCCCCACCAGTTCGAGGACACCATCCACCCCGCGGCCGCCGGTCCATTCTCCGGCCGTCTCGACGATGCCGTCGACAGTGGGATCGATGGCAACCTCGGCGCCATGGGCCCGGACGGCCTCCAGCTTCTCGGGCCCGAGGTCGACCCCCATGACCGAGGCGCCCAGCATCCGGCCCAACTGCACGGCGTGCAGGCCCACTCCACCTCCGGCGCCGGTCACGATCAACCGGTCGCCCGGGCCCAGCCGCATGCGGGCGGTGAGAGCGTGATACGGAGTTCCGATGGCGTTGGCGAGAATTGACCCGGCCGGGTAGGGGATCGTTGCGGGCAGCCGGGCCAGGTTGCGTGCCGGGAGCACGACGAACTCGGCGTAGCCACCGGGGATGTCGACACCGACATGGCCGCCGAACCGCTCGCAGATCGTTTCGCGTCCGCGGCGGCACCATCGGCAGCGGCCGCAGACCAGGTAGAGCGTGCTCGCCACCCGATCTCCGGCCGCCCAGCCTTCGACGCCGGGGCCAACCCCGACGACCTCACCGGCAATCTCGTGGCCGAGGATATGGGGAAGTGTCGCCTGCTCGCGTAGACCGTGCCGGATGGCGAGGTCAAAGCGATCCACCGCACAGCCGCCAACGCGCACGAGTGCTTCGCCGGCGGCAGGGGCGGGAATCGGAATGTCCCGCACTACGAGCGGACCGCCCAGCTCTTCGAGAACGATGGCCCGCATGGTGTCTGTTGCCACCGGATGATGGTACCGGGTTCAGTCCCCGGCCAATGAGGCGACCGGCGGGCGGCTAGGACGGGAACCGAGGCCGGGGACACCGGTACCTAGGATCCCTTCGACAAGCTCATCGGAGGCGACACTGCCAGCCATGCCCGAACCTCCCCCGGTATCTCCAGCGTCCCTCCTTCGCACAGAGGACGATCGGTTCATCACCGGGACCGCCCGCTATGTCGCCGACCTGGCGGCGTCGGGAGACGTACCGGGACCGGTCCTGTCGGCCGAGTTCGTGCGGAGCCCGGAAGCACACGCCCGGATTGCCTCGATAGACGCCTCCGGGTTGGAGGATGCGCCCGGGGTGGCGGCCGTGTTCACGGCCACCGACCTGGCAGTGGCCGATTTCTCGAGTTCTTCGCTTCCCGTCCGGTGTGAGGGCATGGACCGTCCGGTGCTGGCACGAGACGTCGTCCGCTTTGCCGGGGAACCGGTGGCGATGATCGTTGCCACCGCCAAGGAGCTGGCGGTCGATGCGGTCCCCGCCGTGTGGGTGGATTACGACGCACAACCGGTGGTCGTTTCGGTCGAGGAGGCGCTCGCCGACGAGGTGATCCTCCACCTACCGGCAGGCACCAACGTGGCCGAGCGCTGGTCCTTCCAGACTCCGGGCGAGCGGCCGGAGGTCGAACATGAGGTGACCATCGAAATCATCAATCGGCGACTCGTCCCCAACCCGATGGAGCCGCTGGCGATTCTGGCGGTCCCCGACGGCCCCCGCCTGACCGTATACGTCAGCCATCAACGCCCCCATGAGCTCCACCAGAGTCTGGCGGCGCAGCTCGGGATCGACCCCGAGAACCTACGAGTGGTGGTTCCCGATGTAGGCGGCGCCTTCGGCATGAAGGGCATGGAGTTCCCCGAGTACACGGCCGCGGCCGCGGCCGCCCTCCGGCTGGGCCGGCCGGTGGAGTGGATCCAGACCCGCCGCGAGCATTTTCTGACCGGTACCCATGGCCGGGGCCAGCGTCACCGGGTGACTCTGGGTGGCGATCGGAGCGGCCGACTCCACCGGGCCCGCTTCGAAATCGTCGCCGATGTTGGTGCCTACTCACACAACGGCGCCCGCATCCCCAGCTTCACCCGTTACCTGGCGACCGGCCAATATCAGATCGCGTACGTCGAGATCGAGTCCACCACGGTGGTTACCAACCTGGCCCCGGTCGGTTCCTACCGGGGGGCGGGCCGCCCCGAGGCCGCGTATGCCATCGAGCGGGCCGTGGACGCCTATTGCCGGTCGCTGGACCTCGATCCGTTTGCGATGCGGCGGCAAAACGTGATCCGGTCGCTGCCGCATCGCACCCCGACCGGTGCTCTCTACGACAGTGGGGATTATGTGGCGGCGCTCGATCGGGCGGAGCAGCTCGCCGAGGTGGCGACGGTACGGGCCGAGCAGGCGAAGAGGAGGGCAGAGGGAGAGGACCCGATCGGGATCGGCGTTGCCGCCTTCGTGGAGCGCGCCGGGGGAGCGATCGACACCGGAGAATACGCCCGGGTCGAAATGGGCGCCGACGGGGTGCTCGAGGTGAGCACCGGGTCCATGTCGGCCGGCCAGGGACACGAGACGGTCTGGGCACAGATCGCGGCAGGTGCCTTTGGGCTTTCCCCCGACCGGGTCCGCTTCATTGCCGGTGACACCGATCGGGTGGCGCACGGTACCGGCACGGCGGCGAGTCGTTCAACGATGATCGGTGGCTCGGCCGTTTTCCGGATGGCGGGCGAAGTGCGCAGGCTGGCACAAGCATTGGGCGGACTCTCGCTGGAGGCCGACCCCTCCGATGTGGCTATCAGCAACGAGGGAGTATCTGTGGTCGGTTCTCCCGGAACGCTGGTGCCGTGGTCGGATCTCGTCCGGCGGGCGGGGGAGGAAGGTGCCTCCTTGGCGGCGGAGGAGTGGTACGTCCCCGGCGCCCAGACCTTCCCGTATGGAGTGGTGGTGGCGGTGGTCGAGGTAGAAGCCGAAACCGGGGTGGTCCGGCTGCGCCGGCTGGTGGCGATCGATGATTTCGGGAACGTGGTCAACCCCATGATCGTGGAGGGCCAGGTACACGGCTCGTTGATGCAGGGCATTGCCCAGGCGCTCTACGAAGGAGTCGAATACGGGGAAGACGGACAGCTGCTTACCTCATCATTCATGGATTACGCGGTGCCGGTGGCGACTGATCAGGTGGAGCTGGCGACCGACCGACTGGTGCATCCGGCTCCCTCCAACGCGCTCGGCGCCAAGGGGGCCGGCGAATCCGGGTGCATTGGCGCTCCCCCGGCGATCGTGAATGCCGTGCTCGATGCCCTCGCTCCCTGGGATGTCGACCACCTCGAGATGCCGGTCACGCCCTCTCAGGTGTGGGAGGCAATGCGGGGAGACGGCCCGATCGGCCGGCCGGTAGCCGCGAGATAGGCTTGCAAGCAGATCACCGGAAAGGGCGACATGCAGCGTTTGGACGAACTCGAGATCAAGCCGACCGGGGAAGTCTTCTGGAACTCCACCCGGGCGACGCTCTATGAACACGCCATCAAAGCGGGACTGGCCGAGCTGGCGGCCGATGGACAGCTGGTAGTGGAGACCATCCCCTACTCGGGCCGGAGCCCCAAGGACAAGTTCACGATTCGGGAGCCCGAGACCGAGCACGAGATCGACTGGGGCGGCTTCAACCAGCCGATGGAGCCCGACGTATTCGACCGGCTGTACGCCAGGGTGGCCGAGTACCTATCCAGCCGCGATTCCCTCTACGTGCAGGACAACTACGCCGGAGCCGATCTCAGCTACCGGCTGGGTGTCCGGGTTGTCACCGAGAGCGCCTGGCACGCACTGTTTGCCAGAAACATGTTCATCCTGCCCGAGCACTTCGCCAAGGCCGAAGACGAGGTGGAGCCGTTTCTGGCCGACTTCAACGTGGTGCATGCGCCGTTCTTCGAGTCGGACCCCGAGCGCGACGGCACCCGCAGTGAGGTGTTCATCTGTGTGAGCTTTGCCCGCAAGATCCTCCTCATCGGGGGAAGCAGGTACGCCGGCGAAGTCAAGAAGTCGGTGTTCTCGGTCATGAACTACCTGCTGCCCAAGCGGGGCGCGCTCAGCATGCACGCCTCGGCCAGCATCGGGAGGGAGCAGCGCGACGTGGCGGTGATCTTCGGGTTATCCGGTACCGGCAAGACGACCCTCGCCACCGATCCCGAGCGTGACATGATCGGCGACGACGAGATCGGCTGGGGTGAGGAGGGGTGCTTCAACATCGAGGGCGGGTCCTACGCCAAGACGATCCGGCTGAGCGAGGAGGACGAACCGCTCATCTACCGGGCGGCCGGCATGTTCGGGACGATCCTGGAGAACGTCGTCTTGAACCCCGGGACTCGCAAGCCCGATTTCGACGACGGGTCCAAGGCGGAGAACACCAGGACTTCCTACCCGCTCAGCCATCTTCCCAACGTGGAGCCGAGCCTGCTGGGGCCCCACGCTTCGAACATCGTGTACCTCAGCGCCGATGCCTTCGGTGTCTTGCCTCCCATTTCCCGGCTGTCGCGGGAGCAGGCGATGTACTACTTGATCTCCGGCTACACCTCCAAGCTGGCCGGCACCGAGCGGGGAGTGGTGGATCCGGAGGCGACGTTCTCCACCTGTTTCGGAGCGCCGTTCCTTCCCCTCCCCGCTTCGTACTACGCCAACGTGCTGCGGGAGAAGATCGACGAGCACGGCGCCAAAGTGTGGATGATCAACACCGGGTGGAGTGGCGGCCCCTTTGGGGTCGGAGAGCGGATCAAGATTCCCCACACCCGGGCGATGTTGAATGCCGCCCTCAACGGGGATCTCGATGACGTCGAGTACGTGGTGGACCCGGTATTTGGCCTCGAGGTACCCGCCGCCATCGAGGGAGTGCCGACCGAGATCCTCACTCCGCGCAGCACGTGGGATGACCCGGATGCCTTCGATGCCCAGGCCGCCAAGCTCGCCGCCATGTACCGAGACAACTTCACGAAGTATGCCGACAGCGTGACCCCCGAGGTGGTGGCGTCTGGCCCGCCCGGGTGATGTCGCCGACGGTCTTCGCCCATGGCTGAATCGCCTCCTGGGCATGGCGGGGGCGAGGGCACGCTCCCAAACCCTCAGGTAGGGGATCCGGCGCCGGGGTTTCGGCTGCGGCGAAGCTTCGACGAGGCGGTCGGCCTCGAGCAGCTCACGGCGGGCGGGCCGGTGCTGCTGCTGTTCTATGTGTTCGACTTCGGGGATATCTGAAGGCACCAATTGTCCCAGTTGGGACGGCTCACGCCCGAAGTCCGATCCCTGGGAGCCGAGCCAGTGGCGGTGGCCGTTACCGCCACGTTCTCCCAACAGGCTTTCGCCGCGTCCCTCGGCGTCGATTTCCCGATGCTGTCTGATTGGGATGGTGCCGTCGCGCGCGCCTACGGCGCTCGGTACGACGGGTGGAAGGGTCACGCCGGAGTCGCCAAGCGATCGGTGTTTGTGATCGACCCGGAGGGCCTCATTCGCTATCGCTGGCAAACCGACGACGCAATGCTCGAGCCCGACCTGCAAGAGCCCATCAGCGTGCTGCGTCAACTTCGCAACCAAGTGGGCGCCGCGGATCAGGGCGGATAACAGTCGGCAGGCACTGGTCGACATCCTCCCTGTCGACCGGCGCCGGCGGAAGGCGTGGTCAGACGGGTCCGCATTGCATCGTATATCATCGGCCGAGTCGTCCGCCAGAGGAGTTGCCGTGGATGGAGTGTTGTACGTCGGCCGGCTGCCGGCGCTATCGAAGGTACTGTCGTGAGCTACGGACGAGGTCAAGCCGCCGTCGACTGGGAGGAGCGCTATGACTTCCCGGCGCTGCGCGCCCAGCGAGTCGCCAAGGTCCGTGGGGAGCTCGATGGGTCGGATCTCGATGGTCTCGTCCTCTGGAAGAACGAGAACGTCCGCTACCTGACCTCGCTGCGGGCCCAGATCATTGCGGGCAAGAGCTCGTCGTTGAACGGAGTCCTGATGGCGAAGGGCGAGGAGCCGGTCTTACTGTGCTCCGGGGGCGAGGTCGACAAAGCACTATTCGGCATGCCGTGGCTGGCCGCGGCGCATCCGATCCCGATCATGGAGCAGCGAGAGCTGGTGGATGGTTTTGTGCGGGAGATCCTCAGTCCGCTCCTCAAGGATCGCGGGATCGACGATGGGCGGATTGGGATGGATGCAGCCAACTTGTCACTGCTCGAATCCATCCGGGAGCATCTCCCCGACCTGGAAGTCGTCGACGGAGACACCGTCATGCAGCAGGCTCGCTGGATCAAGCTCGCAGAAGAGCTTGCCATCGTTGAGGAGGCGTGCGCCATCGGCGACAGCGTCACCCAACGCGCTCTCGACGAGACCAAGGCGGGCCGACGCGAGCAAGAGGTCGCCGGTGACGCCATGCAAACGCTGTACTACCTCGGCGGCGAGATGGCCCACGTCATTACCCCCTTTGTGGCCACCGGCGAGCACATGTCGCCGCCGCACCGCATCTGCACCGACAAGATCATGCGCAACGGCGATCTGTGCTTCATCGATATCGGCGCCATGTGGAACGGATACTTCGCCGATATTGGCCGAACCACCATCGTCGGCAAGCCGACCCGCCGGCAGAAAGAGGTCTACACGGCCGTGTATGAGGGGCTGATGGCCGGAATCGACAAACTGCGGCCCGGCAACACCAATCAGGATGTGGCCGACGCCATTATCGAGAAGGTCGGCTCATACGGCTTCGAAGACAACCTCTTCAGTCTGTTCATCGGCCATGGGATCGGCATGGGGGCGAACGAGCCTCCCTATATCGGTGAGACGCTGCCCGGCGCTACCACCTATGAGCTCAAGCCCAACATGTTGTTCGCGATCGAGCCCCTGGTATGGGTACCCGACGTTCAGGGAGGTGGCGGGGTTCGTATCGAGGATATGTGCTTGGTGACGGATGGCGATCCCAGAGTCTTGTCTCGCGTGGAGTACGAAGAGAAGCTGATGCTGTGATCGAGCTGCGTCTTGGTCCGTAAACTTCCCCGCCCTCGATCAGCGGTTGGGACCGGGGTGGTCCAAGGGAGAGGCCAAGCCCGATCTGGCGAATCGCCAGAGCAGGGCCGGCGTATCGGTTTCCTCCCCCGGAGGGGGAGGTGGCCCGCAGGGTCGGAGGAGGCTACGCCGGACTTCGGGAAGGCTTCGCCTGCTTTGGCAGTTGCGGAGCAACTGCTCGGCAACCCGAAGGGTTGCCTCCCTCCGGGTGTCCGGTCGCGGTTTGTATGCGACGGTCCAGGTCGCGTGTGTCCTTTTCCTTCCCCGGGAAGGTGGCACCGGCCCGAAGGACCGGTGCCGGATGGGGGGAGACACCGGAGCAACCACGCCCCCTACCGGACGGGTCGCGGCTTCCCCCACCCCGTCTCCGCCTGCGGCGGAGCCACCCCGCCCTCAAGGGCGGGGAAGATGTGTGGTCGGCCCTACGCAGCCATTCCCTTCACCACGGGTCGCATCTGTCGCGAAATGCGACACCCTTCGGGGGGAGAGAGGAACTCGTGAAGGGCTTCCGGATTCATTCATGGGGAAGCCAGCTCCAATGGGAGGAGATTGAGGAGACTCAGCCTGGTCCCGGTGAGGTGGCCGTCGACGTCGAGGCATGCGGGGTCGGTCTCACCGTTCTCAACTGCATCCGCGGCGACCTGGGAAACGCCCCCGAGCTCCTGCCCCGGGTTCCCGGCCACGAAATCGTCGGCCGGGTGACCGAAGTGGGCGAGGGGGACGACGCCGGGTTGATCGGGCGCCGGGTGGTGGCCTACTTCTACCTGAGTTGCGGTCACTGCCCCGAATGCACAGCCGGAGACGAGCCTTTGTGTCGCAACCTGGCCGGCCTGGTCGGAGTCAACACCGACGGGGGCTATGCGCCCCGGGTGGTACTTCCCGCCCGGAATGTGATCACCGTCCCCGACACGCTGGATCCGGTGGCGGCAACCGTGGTGCCCGACGCCGTTGCCACGCCCGTCCACGTCAGCCGGTCCCGAGCGAAGATCGGTCCCGGTGACCGGGTGGTCGTCATTGGGGCAGGTGGCGGAGTTGGAGCCCACATGGTGCAGGTCGCAGCCTGGGACGGCGCCGAGGTCGTCGGGCTCGACCTGAGCGAGCCGAAACTCGCCAGGATCGCCGAGCTGGGCGTGCGGGGCGTGCGGTCGGATGACTTTTCGGCTCTCGACTCCGCCGGGTTGTTTGACGGTGGACCTCCGACCGTGGTGGTGGACCTGGTGGGGACGACCGCCTCGCTCAGCTGGTCGCTGGACGGGCTCGGCGCAAGGGGCCGGATGATCGTGCTCACTACCTTCCGAGATCGGACGGTGGAAATGGATCCCCGCCGGCTCGTGTTCGGTGAGGTCAGCGTGGTCGGCTCCCGCTACGCCAGCAAACGCCAGGTGGCCGAGGGCGCCGACCTGGTTGCTTCCGGCGCCATCCGCCCGGTGATTGGAGAGGTGGTTGGGCCCGGACAGCTCCTCGACCTTCATGCCCGCCTCGAGGCGGGAACCCTGGTGGGCCGGGGCGCCCTGGATTGGACGAAGCATGCTTGAAGCCCAGCCGCTCCCGGACTCCGTGGACGGGATCATCATCGGAGGTGGTCACAACTCGCTGGTGGCGGCGGCCTATCTCGGCAAGGCCGGGGTGCGCACGCTGACGCTGGAGTCGGCGTCTGAGCTGGGAGGTGGTGTCACCACTGCGGAGGCAACCCTGCCCTTGTTCCTCCACAACCTGCACGCCTTCTTCGTGCGGTGGACGCCCGACTACCGCATCTGGAGAGACCTCGACCTCGACCGCTACGGGCTGGCGTCGATTCATCCTGAGGTTCAGAACGGGCTTCCCTTCGGAGACGATGCGCTCGTTACCTACAAGGATCTCGGTCCGAGCCTCGATGCCATCCGGCGCCTCAGCCCGGGTGACGCCGACAACTACGCCCGCCTCCATGAGGAGTTCTCCGAGATTGTCGACCGCCTGGAGGGCCCGCTCCGGTTTGCGGCTCCCCTCCCGCCGGATGAACTGGAGGAGCGGCTGGCACGGAGCTCGCTCGGGCGCCGCTACCTGTCGTTGAAGCAGCAGTCTGCGCTCGACGTGGTGTGTGAGGCCTTCGAAAGCGAGCCGCTCCGGGCCCTGATGGCGTTCAACGTGTCGGTACGCGGGTATCTGCCCAACATTGACGTTCCCGGGACCGGCTACATCGTGACCCTCGCCCTGCCGAACTCCCATGATGGGCGAATCATCGCCGGCGGCAGCTATCAGGCGGCCCGGGCCTTGGCCGCGGTGGTGTACGCCAACGGCGGTCGGGTGGCTACTGGTGTCGAGGTGGCATCCATCGAAGTCTCGGAGGGCAGAGCGACCGGCGTCACGCTGGCAGACGGACGATCGGTACGAGCGGATCGCTTCGTGGCGAGCTCGGTGCCTGCCCCGACGACGATGCTCGAGATGGTGGGCCGCCGCCACCTCGAGAGCTCGCTGGCAGACGCGCTCGAGGGGTACGACTGGAATCCCGAGGCCCTGTTCGGCGTCCACTACGCCCTCTCACGCCGGCCCCGGTTCACCGCCGAGGCCACCGTCCCGGACCTTCCGCGAGCCCTCAACCTGGCGGTTGGCTACGAGTCGAGCGACGATATCGTGCGGGATATGGAGGCGATCCGTCACAACCAGCTGTCTCCGATCGGCGCCCTGCACGGCAGTTTTCCCACCGTCCACGACCCGGCCCAGGCGCCGCCGGGGTTTCACACGTCGTTCGGCTGGCACTTCGTCCCCTCCTCCCCGGACACCGATTTTGCCACCTGGGACACCGCCGCCACGCAAGAGCGGATCAAGGCCATCACCGACACCTACACCCGGTACGCCCCCGGCTTCGAGGGGTGTCTGTTGGCGGTGCGGGCTCACACCCCGGCCGAGACCGAGGCCCGGGTTCCCTCGATGCGCTTCGGTGACCGCCACCACGGGTCCTACCACCCGGACAACTGGGAGACCGCCCGGCCAGATTCTGGGCTGGCCGGCTACCGGACGCCGATCGACGGGCTCTACCTGTGTGGAGCCTCCCAGCACCCGGGGGGAAGCTTCACCGGCGGCCCCGGCTACAACGCCGCCGGGGACATCCTCACCGACCTGGGGGGCACCCCCTGGTGGAGCCCACCGGTGGCGAGTGAGATCCTGGAGGACCTGGTGTGACTGAGCTCGCCGTCAAGGGTGGGACGGTGGTGACCGGGTCAGGACGCCGGCGCGCCGATGTCTATGTTGACGAAGGCCGCGTCGTCCACGTCGGCATCGAGGACCGATCGGCCGAGAATGTCGTCGACGCAACCGGGCTGCTGGTTCTCCCCGGCATGGTCGACACCCACGTTCATCTCATGGACCCCGGGGATACGGATCGGGAGGACTTTCCAACCGGCACCGCGGCCGCCTCCGTACGGGGAGTGACGACGATCGTCGAGCACACCCACAGCCATCCAGTCCGGGTTCCCGCCGACCTCACTGAGAAAGTCGGATATCTCGACGGCCGATCCAACGTCGACTTCGGCCTGGCCGCCCACACCTGGCCCGACCAGATTGACCGGCTCGGCGAATTGTGGGGAGCCGGCGTGACCTTCTTCAAGATCTTCACCTGCACCACCCACGGAGTGCCCGGCCTGGATGCCGCCCATCTCGGCGACGCCCTCGCCGCCATCGCAGCCGTCGGAGGAATCTGTCTCATTCACTGTGAGGACGAGAGCATCACCTCGCAGGCAGAGGTCGTGCTGAGACACCAGGACCGGAACGACTACGGCCTCCTCGTCGAGTGGCGCAACCGGGCGGCCGAAGAAGTGGCGGTGGCGGTGGCCGGAGTCCTGGCCGCCCGCCACGGGGCGCGAGCCACGATTGCCCATGTGAGCACGCCCGAGGTAGCCGGCATCATCCAATGGGCTCGGAGCATCGGGGCCGACCTGGGAGCCGAAGCCTGTCCCCAATACTTCGCGTTGCGCGAGGACGAAGTGCTCACCGAGGGCCCGCTCCGCAAGTTCACCCCGCCGGCCCGCGCCCGCACGGATGACGATGTGGCCAGTATGTGGAGCCTGGTGCGGGACGGCACTTTGACCCATGTCGCCACCGACCACGCGCCGTCGACGCGGTCTCAGAAGGACGCCGGCATCTGGGAGGCACCTTTCGGTTTGCCGGGTTTGGACACGACGCTTCCGTTCCTGCTGGACGCCGCCCACCGTGACCTCATCGGGTTGGAAGACGTTGTCCGGCTATACGCAGAGGCGCCCGCTCGTCGCTACGGCCTCTTCCCGCGCAAGGGCCAGGTAGCGGTGGGCGCCGACGCCGACCTGGTCCTCATCGACGAGACAGGCTCCTGGACGGTGAGCGATGATGCGATTGTTTCCAAGGCCGGCTGGTCTCCCTATGCGGGGCGCACCCTCATCGGGGGGGCAGTAGCCACCTACCTGCGGGGGCAGCTCATCGCCGAAGCCGGCCGGCCGCTGGATGAGCGCCGCGGCCGTTTCCTGGCCGGGCCGGGATTCTCCGGGCGATGAGCTGATAGGGTCGGCTCGTTGTGGCATTGAGTCCAGCCGTCTGCCGCCGGTGAAACGAGGAGAGTCATGCGACTAGTCGACCTCACGGTGCCGATTGGATCGGATACCTACAGCCCTCCCTCGGTGAATCAGCCGATCGGCATCACGACTCACTTCAAAGAGCCGGGCTTCTGGATGGTTACCGAGATCACGATGATGCTCCACTCCGGCTCGCATGTGGATTTCACCAAGCACTATCGGGAGGAGGGCGAAACCGCGGAGGGAGTTCCGCTCGACCGGACGAGTGGTGAGGCCGTAGTCATCGACCTGACACCCATCGAGCCCGACCACGACATCAGTGTCGCCGATCTCGAGGCGGCGGCACCGGAGATCCACCGAGGAGACATCGTGCTGGTGCGCACCGGCTGGACGGACGTAGCCTGGGGTGAGTTCCCCCGCTACTACGTTGAGTCACCCGCCTGCTCGCCGGAGGCAGCGGAGTGGCTGGCGGGCACCGGCGCCAAGGCCATCGGGTTCGACTGCTTCCCGGAGCGTTCGGCCAAGCAGCAGAGTTACCTGCCGAGCGAGTTCGTGGTGCACCACATCATTGGCGATTCGGGAGCCATCTTGATGCAGTCCTTGACCAATCTGGCGGAGCTACCGGTCGGGTCTCGCTTCCTGTTCATCGGCGCATTTCTCAAGGTGACCGGTGGAGAAGGCTCGCCGGCCAGGTTCTTGGCGATGCTGGATTGACGGACTTACGCCTAGACCCCGAGGTGGGTACTCAACGCGGCGTGATCATCTTTGAGCTTGTCGGGAGTCCCCTCCCAGACGATCTTTCCGTGTTCACTCATGAGCAAGATGCGATCGCCCAGCGCCAGCGCCAAACCGAGATTCTGCTCCACCAGCAGGATGCTCAACCCCGATCCCTTGAGAGCGGCGAGGGTATCGCGGATCACCCCGAGCAGAATCGGTGCCAGCCCCTCAGACGGCTCATCCATCAGCAGCAGGGTTGGATTGGTCATGAGGGCCCGGCCGATCGCCAGCATCTGCTGCTCACCGCCCGACAGGGTGCGAGCCAGGCTCGTCCGGCGTTCTTGCAGGCGGGGGAAGAACTCGAAGACCCGGTCGACGTCCCATGGTTCGGCCCCGTCGGCGGGGGCGCGGGCGATTACCTCCAGGTTCTCCACCACGGTGAGGCTTCCGAATACGCGCCGACCCTGCGGCACGTAGCCAATCCCCCGCCGGGCGATTTCGTAGGACTCGAGATCGGTGATGTCCTCGCCCTCCCAGGTGATGGTGCCGCCTCTTTGTTGAGGGGGGTCGATGCCGGCGATGATCCGCACCAGCGTGGTCTTTCCCATGCCGTTGCGTCCCAGCAGGGTGACCACCTCGTCGTTCCCGACCTCGAGGCTGGTCCCGTCGAGGATGTGGGCTGTTTCGTAGAACGCCTGAATGTTGTCGACCTGCAGCATTAGTCGAACTTCAAGTACACGTCCTGGACGCGCTGGTCGGTGCGAATGTCATCGGGAGTGCCTTCTGCGATCGGCTGACCATTGTCCAGCACCAGGACCCGGTCGACGAGGTCGAGGGCGATGTCCATGTCGTGTTCGATCAGCACTATCGACAGATCGCGCGGCAGGCCGTTGATCAGACCTTTCATCAGCTTGCGCTCGGCCGCCGACAAGCCGGCGGCGGGCTCATCGAGCAGCAGCAGTTTCGGGTTCGATGCCAGCGCCATGGCGATTTCGAGCTGCCGCTGCTGACCATGCGACATCTCCGACACCCCAGCATGCCGCGCCCCGGTGAGCCCGACGGCTTCGAGGGCGGACGTGCATGCTTCGTTGAGCTCTCCCGCCATGCGGACCGGTCTCCAAAAACAGAAGCGCTCGGCGGTGACTGCCTGGGTCGCAATCACGAGGTTTTCTTCAACCGTGAGCTCCTGGAAGAGCTCGGTCACTTGATAGGTACGCCCGACACCGCGCTGCGCCTTCCGGTAAGGCGCAGCGCGGGTCATATCGTCGCCGAAGAGCTCTACCCGGCCTTCGGTGGGGTGAACCTCACCGGAGATGGCGCGGAACAGAGTGGTCTTGCCGGCACCGTTTGGGCCGATGACCGCCCACCGCTGTCCCTCCTCGACGAGGAGGGACACCTGGTTGACGGCCGTTACACCACCGAACCGGACGGTGACGTCATCGACGTTCAGGACGGTGCTCAGAGCAAGGCCTCCTTCATTTCCTTCCGTTAGCCACCCACCCCTGTGCCTTGGAAGTCCTTGGTATAGGGGGGCTGTGTCAGGTACTCATCGCGGTCGCGGCCGTAGTACTGGTCCACGTTCTCATAGGTGAAGATGGGGACATTCCACAGCTTGCCGTCTTCCCGCTCCTGGATCTCATTGATGTAGACGTTGAAGACCATGGCTCCTTCGTCGTCCATCGCTTGCTGTCCGAACGGCGTGTCGACAACCAAACCGTCCTTCATGGTCTCCAACATGAGGTCGGGGGTCCATTCGGGGCCACTCATCGCTTCCACTGCCGCCACGATCCACTCCATTGCCCCGTAGTTGCCGGCGGCGTAATAGGAGGCGATCTTGCCGGTGGCCGCTTCGAAATCTTCGACAAACTGCTTGGTCGAAGGGTTGTCGGCCCCCTCTGACCAGTGGCTGTGGCCGATGGCTCCGAGGGCTACCTCTTTGTCCATGCCGCGCAACGCTGACTGGTCGAGAGTGGTGACTCCGGCGAGCAACGGGGCTCGGTTCTTCACCCCGAAGTCTGAGTAGGCCGTAACGAATGGGACGGCGGAACCGCCCACCACCAGACCCACGATGCCGTCAACATCCAACTCGTTCATCTGCGTCGCATAGGTGCCGAAGTCCGAGTTGCCCAGCGGATGCCAAATCTGCTCGGTGATCGTACCGCCGAGTTGGGTGAAGGCATCGGCGAAGCCGCCGCAGTGCTCGTAGCCGAAGGTGTAGTCGGTGCAGGCGGTGGCAATGTCTCTGTATCCCTGCTCCTCATAGGCCCATTGGGCAAACGCCTTCCCGGTTTGGCTGCAGGACCAGCCGGCGGGACGAGCGTAACCCTCGAGGGGTGTTCGTTGGGTGAAGTCGTCGTTACACGAGAACGGCGAGAGCAGGAGGACGTCGGTTCTTTCGCCCAGAGCGTCGCCCACGGCAGTGCCGGTGCTGGCGAGAATCCCGGGAATGACGATGTCAACATCGTCGACCTCGAGCAACTTGGTGGCCACCGTCAGGGCGACCGCCGGGTCCGAGGCATTGTCCTCCATGACGTATGTGATATTCACGCCGTTGCTGGTTGTGACGGTCGTCCCGTCTCCGTTGGTGTCGAAGTAGAGCTCCCAGCTTTCGCGAGCATCCGCACCCGGTCCGGCGATACCGCCGGTCAGGGGCAGGATGACGCCAATCTTGAGCTCGGTGAACATGTCGGCTCCGCCACCCGTCGTGGTCGCGGTGCCGCCGGCGGTTGTCTCCGTGGTCCCGGCGGTTGTTGCCGTCGTCCCGGCGGTTGTCGCCGTGGTCTCGGACGAATCGTCGCCGCAGGCAGCCGCCACCAGGGCCAGTACTGCCGCCAGCACAATCCACTTTCGAATCGTTTTCCTCATCCTTTTCCTCCTCATTGTTTCCTCGGTTGCGCCCGGCGGCGCATTCTTACTTCTTGTCAGCCGGATTCGGAGAGAACCGCCTCCCGCTTCTCAGGTTCATGCAAAACTGAGCTCACCCCTCCGTCCCGGCCGTCGATCCGCTTGTGCCACCAGGCGGACACTGCCCCCACTAACCCTTCTCGGGCGAACAACACCACGAGAATGAAGGTGAGACCCATGAGTGTTTGCCAGCGGTCGACTCTGAGACTCACCCAGTTGCGGAGAAACACAATCACGAATGCGCCGATGAAGGGGCCGATGAGCGTTCCTATGCCACCCAGGATCGCCATCAGAACCGGGAGGGCCGAGGCGCCCAGGATGACGTCGGTCGGATTGACGAACTCGTTGAGGTATACCAGCAAGATGCCGGCGACGGTGGCGAAGAACCCCGAGACGAGGAACATGTAGAACTTCAAAAAGGCGGAGTTATGTCCCAGCATTCGCACCCGAGTCTCCGATCCCCGCAGGCCCTTCAACGCGTGCCCGAATGGAGAACGGACAACGACGAAAAGGGCGAGGGAACAGATGAGCACCACCACGAGGGTCGCGTAGTAGTACCTGAAGCCTGACTCGATGTTGACGGGTCGCCGGATCCCGGGCAGCCCGTTCTCTGCTCCGGTGATATTGACCAGCAGGGAAGCCAGTCCCCAAATAATCATGCCCTGGGCAATGGTGATCAAGATGAAGTAGACGCCCGAGCTGCGCATTGCCATCAAGCCGAAGATCACGGCCGCAGTCATGCCGGCTACGAAACCAACGGTGATTTGCAGGGCGATTCCGCCGTCGGTCTTGGATGCCACATAGCCGACCCCATACATGGCTGTGCCCAGAATGCCGGCTTGGCCAATTGTGACCAGGCCGGCATAGCCCGCCATGAGGTCAACGCTCATTGCGAAGAGAGCCGAGACAAGCGCGAGGGTCACCAGGCGCAGGATGAAGCTGCTGACGACATGCGGCAGAACCATCCCAGCCACGAGAGCGCCGACCAAAAGCGCCAGTTGAACCCTTCTCGTCAGCGACAGTGCTCGGAGCGGGTTCATGGTGCTTTCCCGAGCAGACCGTTGGGACGAATCATCAGAATGATTGCCATCGGCGCGAACAACGTGAAGAAGGACAGTTCCGGGACCAGCGCCTTGGCGAAAGAGTCGATCAGGCCGACGACGGCTGCCCCCAACACTGCCCCTTCCAGGCTGCCGAGCCCCCCGATGATGACGACCACCAGTGCGAACAGCAGGATCTCGAAGTCCTGGCCTGGTAGCAGCGCGAGGAACCCGGCTCCGATCACACCGGACATGCCGGCTATGAAAGCTCCAAACATGAACGCGATGGTGAAGACGGCGTTGATGTTGATGCCGAGGGCGGCCACTGTTTCGCGATCGTCAACTCCAGCTCGGACGATGGCACCGATCTTGGTCCGGCGGTCGATGTAGAAGAGGATCGCTGCCAGCACGATGGCGAGACCGAGCACGAAGACTCGATATTTGGGATAGAAGAAGCTATCGCCGATCTGGATTGGACCCTTCAAGTAGCCGGGCAGCGGTACGGTGCGCGGGTCACCACCCCACATCGCCAGGGACAGGTCGCCAATGACGAAGGTCAAGCCGATGGTGAGCAACACCTCGGGCTTCACGAGGCCCCGGATGCGGCGCAGCAGCACCCGTTCGGCAAACACTCCGAGGACCATGATGGCGAGCCCGCCGGCAATGAGACCCAGCCAGAACTGACCCGTCACGAGGGTGGTAGTGATTCCGACATAGCCGCCCATCAGGTAGAAACCGCCATGGGCCAAATTGGCGATTCGCAACAAGCCGAAGATCATCGTGAAGCCGGATGCCAGGAAGAAGAGGACGGCGCCGAAGCTGAGCCCGTTGAGGATCTGCGTCCCGAACGAGAGGAGGCTCATCTGCGTCAGGGTCCAGGCTATGAGTGGGATTGCCACCAGCGCCGTGATGATGAGCACCCGGCGCCGGTCGGCCTTGACGGTGTCGACGACGCGCTCGGCGCTGTGCTCCACGTCAGCTGCTACGCCATCACTTCCCAAGGTGTCGGTTATGACCGGCCTCCTGTCGAATCACGCACATTACTCGGGGCTTTCCCTGTGCGTCGGGGCGGGACCTCTTTTGCGTCGAAAGTCGCGGTAAATACGACTTGGTGCGCGTGCTAGTAGCCGCGCTCCTGCCGGCAGGAGGCCGTAGCCTGTTGTCGGAGGAAGCGGAGTTTTTTCCTCGCCCGGAGTTCACGTAGGAGGCAGCAGATGGTCGTTGTTACGGTCACGCCCTGCCTCACCCGTCTGCCTCGAAAAGCGTCCGGCTAGTGCCAGCCGGTGTCGTCTGGGCCCTCGTGTCCGCCCTCGGTTTCGGGTTGACCCAGATGATGAACCGCAAGGCCAACCTGCTGGTCGATGCCTACCGGACTGCGTTTGGATTGCTGATAGCCGTGGAGCTGATCCTCATCGGCCGGCTGCTAGTGACCGGGGATTTCCGTCTGCTGGCCGACGCTCCTCGTGGCTCGTTGGCGTACTTCTCGGGGAGCGCCATCATCCATTACGTCGGCGGCTGGACCTTCCTGGCCTTGAGCCAGCAGCGGATCGGAGTGGCTCGAACCGGAGCACTCGTCTCGGCCGCCCCGATCGTGGGCGCCGTGCTCGCCGTCCCGGTGCTGGGAGAGTCGCTGACGGTGCTGACCTTCGTCGGTGTGGCGTCGATGGTGGGCGGCGTAGCCCTCGTCTCCCTGAGCCAATCTGCCGACCTAGGCAAGAAGTGGTCAAACCCGTGGTTTGCGCTCCTGGTCGCGGGGTTGTGGGGTACCTCTCCGATGTTGATTCGCAAGGGTCTGGAGGATCTCGATGAGCCGATCCTGGGATTGACGGTCGGCCTGGCGGTGGCGCTGGTGGCCCATGCGGTGGGCCTGACGGTGGCGGGACAATGGAAGCACCCGAAACCTCCGCGGATGGCATACGGGTGGATGTTGGCCGGAGGGGTGACCGGGGCCATCGGAATCGGTGCCCAGTGGGTGTCGTTCAACCTCACGACCATCGCCATCGCTATTACGGTCCAGCAACTGGCGGTCCTGGTGGTCGTCGGTGGGGCGCCACTTGTCTTTGATGCCAAGCTCGAGCGCTTGACAGTCTCTCTCGTGGGTGGAACCTTCGCCATGATCGGCGGATCGGTCCTCGTCGTGTGGGCGGGGGCGTGAGTCACAGCTTTCGATCGGAAGCGACGTGCCGGCGGCGCGACCCGTAACCTGCGAGGAACTACCTAGGAGGCATCGCATGCTTGTCGTGGCAGGCACCATCACATTCGACCCCGCCCGCCAGGCGGAAATGATTGCGGCGACCCGGCGAGTGTCAGAAGCGACTCGCGCCGAGGAAGGCTGCCTCAGCTACGAGTTCTTCGCCGACCTCACCGAAGCCGGGCGGTTGCATTTGTTCGAGGAATGGGAGGAGGAGAGGCATCTGCTCGCCCACTTCGAAACCCCCCACCTGGCCGAGTTCTATCAAGAGCTGCAAGCCTCAAATGTCACCTCGCGCGACATCACCCGGTACCACGTATCGAGCCACGGGCCGAACCGCCCCAGTTGATCGATCCCGGTCAGCCGCACCGAATCAGCTCGGTCGGGTAGGTCTGCGTCGAGATTGCCGCATCGCCGATCAGCTGCAAGGAGTTGCCCACTTGGACGCCGGCCTCACCATCGATCACATTGGGTTGGACCACCAGCAAGGTTCCCTCCGGATACGCGAACTCGTCGGGATGGGTGGCGCCGCGCGCATCGCGGGTCCGGATGATCGGGGGCAGATAGGCGCCACCGAAGCCATGCACCAGGTCATCCCAGATGTCGAGACCGGCTTCTGAGATCTCGGCGGCCGCATCTAATACCTCTCCGACTGTGGCTCCGGGCCGAAGAACCTTGACGATGGCGTGATAGGTGGAGAGCGCCACTTCGTGGAGATGGGCGTAGCGGGGGATCGGGTCGGCGGCGATCGTGAAGGTCCTGAGGATTTGACCGGCGTACCCCCAAAAGGTCGTGCTGATCTCGGTGACGAACACGTCGCCGGCCTCGAGCAGGCGATCCGGGTGGTATTGGTGGGGCACGACAACCTGCGGGTCGTTCATCGAAGTGGAGAGGCTGAAATGGATCAGGTTGACGGCCCGGTGGCCCAGGTATACATCCTCGATCACCTTGGCAACTTCATACTCGCGGATGCCCGGCCTGAGTTCCGAAGCAAGCGCGGCGATGGCGGCGTCGTTCATGCGCGAGGCGATGCGGGTGAAGACCATCTCGGCTTCCGACTTCACAAGGCGAAAGCTCTGGTAGGCGTCGTTGAGGTCGACGAAGCCGGCATCCGGCAGCTGGACCCGCATGACTTCCAGGTCGCCATGCGGAATGGAACCGATCATGCCGACTCGTCGCCTGGCCCGGGCCACCAGCTCCGCCGCCACCGCTTCAGCCTGCTCGCGCGGGGTATCTCCCCCATAGCGGATGTCATCGATAGCAGCGATGCGCCGGGCGTCGGGAACGTGGTTCCACAATCGCACGTGGAGAACCGGCGCCTCCCCCGGTTGGAGGATCGCATAGCAAGGCACCTGCGCCGGCCAGTTGGTGAAGTACTGGACAGAGGTTTCGAGCGGTCCGGTGGAGCCACCCACCAAGATCGCGTCCACACCTGCTTCGGCGCAGGCCGCCGCTGCCCACGCATGGCGGCGAGCCATTTCTGGTGCCGGGTACCTGGGATATCCGTTGACCTCCGGAAACTCGCCCGGGCTCCAGTATGGGGGACCGAATCTGCCGTCGGTCATCGGGCCTCCTGCCGTGTCGCCCCCGGCCGGCTGGGGAACCCGTCCATCGTATAGGATGCTGATTCGTGCCGCCGGGGCCGGCGCCTTTCGAACTGAGCGGGGCGTCGGGCCGTTGATGGCCTTCACAGGAGCAGAAACCATGAGCGAGATTCGAGACGGGATGCGGATCGAGTGGGACGTCGCCATCGAGATGGACGACGGCCTGGTGCTTCGAGCCGATGTGTTCCTTCCGATCGAGGACGGTCAATACCCCGTGATCCTCAGCTATGGGCCGTATGCCAAAGGTCTTTCCTTCCAGGAGGGCTATCCGGACCAATGGGAACGGATGGTCGCCCAGCATCCGGACGTGGCGGCCGGGTCGTCGAACCAGTACCAGAACTGGGAGGTGGTCGACCCCGAGAAGTGGGTGCCGGATGGATACGCATGCGTTCGCGTCGACTCGCGCGGCACGGGGCGTTCGCCCGGCTACGTCGATCACTTCTCTCCCCGTGAGACGAAGGATTTCGCGTTATGCATCGAGTGGGCAGGGGTGCAGCCATGGTCGAGCGGCAAGGTGGGGTTGAACGGCATCTCGTATTACGCCATCAACGCCTGGCACGTGGCATCGCTTCAACCAACCCATCTGGCGGCAATCTGCGTGTGGGAAGGGGCCGCCGACTGGTATCGGGACATGACCCACCACGGCGGGATACTGTCGACCTTCTGGGCCAACTGGTATGACATGCAGGTCAAGACGGTCCAGTACGGCCTGGGGGATCGGGGCCCCAAGCACCCGGTCACGGGAGTCAATGCCTGCGGAGACGACAACTTCACCGACGAGGAGCTGGCCGCCAACCGGTGCCGGCTCGGTGACGAAATCGTTGCTCACCCGCTCGACGACGAGTACCACCGGGCCCGATCGCCCCGGTGGGACGAGATATCGGTGCCCTTGCTGACCGCCGCCAACTGGGGCGGTCAGGGCCTCCATCTCCGCGGCAATATCGAAGGCTTTTACCGTGCGGGGGCCACCGACAGGTGGCTGGAGGCCCACGGCCTCGAACACTGGACCCACTTCTACACGGACTACGGGCGAATGCTCCAGAAGCGGTTCTTCGATCACTTCCTCAAGGGCGAGGACAACGGGTGGGACCGCCATCCCCGCGTCCAGCTACAGGTTCGGCACGTCGACCACTTCGAGGAACGTCTCGAAGAAGACTGGCCGATACCCCGCACCCGCTGGTCCGAGTTGTACCTTCATCCGGACTTGACGCTGCAATCCGAACCGCCAACCGAGAGCGCAAAACTCGAGTTCGAGGCCATGAGCGACGGGCTCGTGTTCGGCTCGGCGCCGTTGGCCGAGGCCACTGAGTTCACCGGTCCCCTGGCGTCGAAGCTGTGGATTTCATCCACCACCGAAGACGCCGACCTCTTCCTCGTATTCCAGGTGTTCGATCCATCCGGCGACGAGGTCACCTTCCAGGGAGCGCTCGACCCGCATACGCCAATCGCCCAGGGTTGGCTGCGGGCTTCGCACCGGAAGCTCGATCCGGCGCTTTCCACGCGCTGGCGGCCCTATCACTCGCATGACGAGCCTCAACCGCTGACGCCCGCAGAGGTCTACGAACTCGACGTCGAGTTATGGCCGACCTCGATCGTCGTGCCTGCCGGCTACCGGGTGGCACTGTCGGTTCGAGGACGGGACTACGAGTATCAGGGGAAGGACGCCGGCTCTACCCGCATCGCCAGCTTCAAGAATCAATTCACTGGTGTCGGACCATTCCTGCACGACGATCCGCGCGACCGTCCCGCCGGCATCTATGACGGGACCACGACGCTCCACCTTGGGCCCGACCGGGCGGCGTACGTGCTGACGCCGGTGATCTAGCCCGCCGGTGGCGGGTCGCCCCCCTATGTGGTGCGCGCGGTTTGCATGCTACGGGTCGGACCAGTCGCGAAGTACGACACCTCCGGGGGAGGCAGAAAGGGGACGAGGGAGTGAAACCCGGGCCTCGCCGGTTGCACCGGCTCAGATCGCGACGCAAGCCGTTGGTCAGATGGCCCCGGTGAGGCCGCGGGTGCTGATCGTGGGCTCCAGGGGCCTTGAGGGATCGTCGGCGGTGACCAGCTGGGCGAGAACGGCGTCAATGTCCTCGGCGTGCTGCCAGGTGTTGCGATATACAACCTTGCCATCCTTGTCGACGACAAACGCCATGTTGGGCAGGTTCCCGAGCGCGCCATGCTGTTGCTGGCTCATGTCGTCGACGCCGAGGGTGATCGTCATGTCCTTGAGCGCTTCGAGCTCCCGAGCGACCTCCAGCTTGTGCTCCCAGCTTTCGTGATCCCGATAGTGGCGGAACCCGCGTTCGCCGGCGTGTGGCTCTCGCACATACATTGCCAGGAACTCGACGTCGCGGGACCGGTACTTGTCCTGCAGCTGATGCATTGGCGACAACTGCCGCCGAAACGGTGGTCAGGTAATGGCGCCGGTGAAGAGCACGAAGTGCTTGTGAGCCCGGAACTCCCGGGTGTTCACGGTGCGGCCATCGGTGGTAGTGAGCTCGATCTCGGGGAACTCTGAGCCGAGCGGGACCACGTGCGGGAACCTCTCGTAGAACCCCCGCACTCGCCGGGAGTTGACCATCTTGAAGGTCTTGAACCAGTTGAGGTATCTCCACGACCAGAGACCACCCTGCGGACCGGGAGGGCGCTTGAAGAACCCTTTTGGCTTGGCCATGCGTACGTCCAGAAACGGGAGCCGACACATTGTATATGATCGAGTCGAGCGGCTGCGATCGAGGAGAGGGATACAGCAATGAGCGACAAGGTGCGTTTGGCTTCCGTTGGTCTGGGTTGGTGGGGCAATGTGCTGGCGGAGGCAGCGGTGGCGGGTGGGGCCGAAGTCGCCGGGGGATTCGCCCGCACCCCTGAGACCCGAGACGCCTTTGCCACCAAGCACGGGGGCCGGGCCTATGAGAGCTACCAGGCAATCCTCGGGGACCCTGCGGTCGACGGTGTGCTGTTGGCTACGCCGCACACGACCCACGCCGAGCAAATCGAGGCGGCCGCCGCCGCCGGCAAGCATGTCTTCATAGAGAAGCCGCTCACCCTGACCGTGTCGGCCGGCAAACGAGCTGTGACGGCCGCCGATGACGCCGGAATCGTTTTGCAGGTCGGCCACAACCGACGGCGACAACCTGCCAATCGACGACTGAAAGAGCTCATCGACTCGGGACAGCTGGGCACCGTCACGATGATCGAGACCCACCAGTCGGTGCCAAACGCCCTCGGTTTCAAGGAAGGATATTGGCGGGCCAACCGCACCGAGAGCCCGCTGGGTGGAATGACCAGCCTCGGGGTCCACATGATCGACACGATGACCTACCTGCTCGGCCCGGTCGACCGGGTGTTTGCCTTCAGCAGGGGGATTCTCGACGCCCCGCCGATCGATCACGCCACCTCCATCGTCTTCGAGTTCGCGGCGGGTGCGCTCGGATATCTCGGGACCTCGTTTGTGGTCCCCCGGACCAACTCGGTGGCCGTGCACGGGACCGGCGGCACCGCCAGCAACGACGAGGACGGCACCCGTTTCTACTTACAGGACGGGCAGGATCCTGCCCCGAGCGAGCAGCCCGTCGAGGTGATCGACACGATCGCCGACGAGCTGAGTGAGTTCGTACGGGCGATCCGGGGCGAGACCACACCCGAGACCGGCGGAGCCGAGGGGCTCGAAGTGGTAGCGGTCCTCGAGGCAGCCATCGCTTCATCTGAGTCGGGCTGCGCAGAGTCGGTTGACGACTTTCGATAGGAGCCCACTGCGATGCGTGTCTCCGATCTCGACGACCAGGCGTCACCGGACGCTTAGCTGTGCCTACCTACCTGAAGGAGCCGAAACGACAGCCGCAAGCAGTCACCGATGAGATCCGGACCACGGTCAGCACCATCATCTCTGAGGTCGCCCGGGAGGGGATGACGGCGGTTCGTCGCTACTCGGAACGTTTCGACGATTGGAGCCCACCCACTTTTCGGGTGCCGGCCGAGGTCATCGCCGCCGCGGCCGATCGGGTTTCCGATGAGGTGGAGAGCAGTGCCCGTTTCTCGCTCCACCAGATTCGGAATTTCGCCCGGCTCCAACGAGAATCACTGGTGGATTTCGAGGTCGAGACGATGCCAGGAGTGGTCCTCGGCCAGAAGCACATTCCCGTTCAATCGGTCGGTGCCTACTCACCCGGTGGCCTCTACCCACTAATCGCGTCCGCCTTCATGACAATCGCCACCCCGAAGACCGCGGGTGTGCCGCGAGTAGCAGCCGCCGCCCCACCCCGTGATGCCGGCGGCATGCATCCGCCTCAGCTGTGGGCGATGGCCGAGGCGGGAGCTGACGAGATCTTCTGCGTTGGCGGTGTGCAGGCATTGGCGGGCCTGGCGTTCGGGCTGGAGGATTCCGACCCGGTGGATATGGTGGTGGGCGCCGGAAACGTTTACGTGGCCGAGGCCAAGCGCCAGCTGTTCGGAACGGTCGGTATCGACCTGCTGGCCGGACCGACTGAGGTGATGGTGATCGCCGACGATTTCGCCGACCCGTCGGTCGTGGCCGCCGATCTGCTCGGCCAAGCAGAACACGGGCCGACGTCGCCGGCGATTCTGGCAACCACCTCTGAAGACCTCGCCCGCAGCACGGCCCGGGAGGTCGAACGCTGGCTGGAAACCTGGCCAACGGCTGCGGTGGCGGGAGTTGCCTGGCGCGACTTTGGGACCATCATCTTGTGCGAGAACGACGACGAAATGGTGACCGTGGCCGACGAGATCGCGCCCGAGCACCTCGAGATACAAACCGCCGACCCTGAATGGTTTGTCGAGCGCCTCCGCAATTACGGGACTCTGTTCATCGGAGCCCACGCCACGGTGACCTACTCCGACAAGGCGATCGGCACCAACCATGTGTTGCCCACCGAGCAGGCCGCCCGCTACACGGGTGGCTTGTGGGTTGGCAAGTTTCTCAAGACGGTGACGACCCAGCGGGTGACGGCCCAGGGTTCGGCGGCGGTGGCGGAGCCGGCGGCAGTGGTCGCCGATGCCGAACTGATGTACGGACACGCCATCAGCGCCCGCCTCCGGCTGAACCCCGAGTACTTCCCGGACTCGCTGGCGGCGCAGGACGACCGATGAGCGATCCCCGGGTCACGCTCATCACCGGCGCCAGCCAGGGGATTGGACGGGACCTGGCGCTCGGATTCGCCGACGCCGGCGACTCGCTGGTCCTGGCTGCCCGTAACGCCTCCAACCTCGAGGAAACCGCGACAGCCGCGGCGGCGCTCGGAGCCGAGACGCACGTTGTCCCCACCGACATCACCGACCCTTCCCAGGTGGAGGCGATGGGACGGGCGGCCATCGAGAAGTTCGGACGGGTCGACGTGCTCGTCAACAACAGCGGCATCGGCGGTCCGTCCGGCCCGTTGTGGGAGCTCGACCTCGAGGGCTGGCGGGAGGCGTTCGCGGTGAACGTCGAGGGCGTCTTTCTGGTAACCAAAGAGATCTTGCCCGGGATGATCGAACGCCGAAGTGGCTCGGTGATCATCATCGGCTCCATCACCGGCAAGCGGCCCCTGTGGGGAAGGACTCCCTACGCGTCCACCAAGGCCGCCCTCATCGGCCTCACGAGAACTCTGGCCCTAGAAGCCGGAGAGCATGCAGTGCGGGTGAACCTCATCTCGCCCGGTTTCGTGGCCGGCCCGCGGCTTGACTGGGTCATCAAGGCTCAGGCGGATGGGAGGGGCACGAGTGAGGCGGCGATCCGGAGTGAAATGGAGGCCGAGTCACCCCTCAAGCGCCTCACTCAGCCGGAGGACATCGCCCGGGCTGCCCTGTTCCTGGCGTCGGATGGGGCCGCTGCCATCACCGGAGCCGACCTGAACGTCAATTCCGGCGCCGTCATGTATTAGTCGACCGTCCACCAGGAGGCACCTATGCCGAAACTCATCGACCTATCCCAGGATGTCTTCCAACACGCAACCCACGAGGAAACCCGGCCCCGGTTCGAGGGAGGCTTCTCGTTCCAGACGCTTGGATTCATGCTGAACGACAACGGGCCGACCCACGTCGACTCGTTCAGTCACCTCGATCCCGATCCGGACGCCCAAACCATCGACCAGATGTCGCTCGATCTGTTCTTCGGACCGGCCATCTGCATCGACGTATCGGAGGTCCCTCCCAAGACCGACATCACCTCCGACCATCTGGAAAAGGCGCTGGCTAACTCCGGTCTCGAGCTCAACCGGGGCGACATGCTGTTCCTATACACGGCGACCTTCGACCGCTACCGGGGGACCAATGCGTACCTGAGTGAGTTTCCCGGGCTCGGCTCGAGTGGAGCGGAGTGGATCGTCGAAAAAGGCGTCAAGACTTTCGGGGTCGACTCTCCAACACCGGACAATCCCGTCTCCACGACTTATCCCTGCCACATGATGTGCCGTCGGGAGCACATCACCCATTACGAGAACCTCAACTTGAGCGAAGTGGTAAACACTCGTTTCACGTTTGCCGGCTTCCCGCTCAAGGTGATCGGAGCCCACGGCGGCCCCACCCGGGCCGTGGCCATAGTCGGGGACTAGCCGGCGGGTTGGGTGTCGTTCACCTGTCGGGGTGCCCTCGCACCGGCACCGGGGCGTCCTGACGGATGAAGCGGGCCGCCTTCAGCAACAGCGAAGCGTTGGCGCCGTCGGAATGGAGGAACGCGGCGGCGTCTCGAACGAGTTTCTCGACACCAGTGTCACGCATGTAGCCGTAACCGCCGTGCAGCTCGAGCGTGCTGGTTACCACCTCCCAGGCCACCTCCGAGGCGAACACCTTGGGCAGGGCCCCCATCTTGGGATCCCATCCCAGCTGGCGGTTGTCCGACATCCAGGCTGCCCGGTGGATGTACGCCTGGGCGGCGTCGATCTTCATGCGCATCCGACTGAGAACCTGGGCGACCGAGTCTTTTTCCAGCAGATAGCTGCCACCCTGGTAGCGGTTGCGGGTCCATTCGAGCGCCCGCGAATAGGCGGCTTGAGCGACGCCGAGCACGCTGGCGGCGGCGTAGGCATTGGAGGCGGGAAAGAACCGGGCGAGCACGTCGAATCCTTTGCCAACCTCGCCCAGGATGTTCTCGTCCGGGACGAAGCAATCCTCGAAGAACAGTTCGGCGTTGTTGGCCAGCCGTTCGCCCATCTTGTCGTGGACGCGGCCGATGCTGAACCCGGGGGCCGAGGGTTCGACCAGGAAACACGTGCTGCCTTCCGCCAGGCCTTTGCCAGGCTCGGTCTGGGCGAAGAGTAAGTAGAGACGCGCCCGATTTCCGTTTGAGATGAAGTGCTTTTGGCCGTTGATGACCCAGCCTCCGTCAGTTGGTACCGCCCGGGTTCGGTAGTCGCCGTCGGCGTAAGGGATGATGTAGTCGGAGGATCGGTCGGGCTCGGTAATCGCGATGGCCAGCAACCCTCGTGGGTCGGCGGCGTAGTCAGGGAGAAAACGGTCCCGCTGGTCGGGAGTGGCCGCGGCCTGCAGCGTCTGGGCGATCTTGAGCGTCTGGGCAAGGACCACCGAAACTCCGAGGTCAAACTTCCCGAGCTCCTCGATCACCATCGCAGTGGTCAGCGAGTCGATGCCCACCCCGCCGTGCTCCTTGGTGAGGGTGGCGGTTCTGATTCCGGCTGCGTCTGCCCTCTCGACGATCTCCCACGAGAAACAATCGGCGGGATCGGGCCGGGAGTCGAGCTCGGCGGCCACCGGGGCCACTATCTCTTCGCCAAATCTCCGCGTGATTTCTAGCATCCCGCGCTCGTCCGAGCTCAGACCTGCACCCTGCATCATCATCTCCTTGTGCCGTCGGGTTGGGACGTAACCCTGCTCAACCACGTCCGAGCGGTTTCACCTCGGCCCTTTCTTTGATCGCCATCAAAACCTTCTCGGCAGTAGCAGGCAGGTCGGTAATACGTACACCGACGGCGTCGTGAATCGCATTCAGGATCGCCGGCATGGTTGGCACCAGGGTGGGCTCACCCACTCCCTTGGCGCCGAACGGGCCGAGCGGGTCATAGCTCTGAATCACATCCACCTCGATCCTGGGCACATCGAGACTCGTCGGAATCAGGTAGTTGGTGAGGTTGGGGTTGACCTGGCGCCCCTCGGCGTCGAAGAGGATCTCCTCCTCCAACGCCATGCCGATCCCCATGGCGATTCCGCCCTCCACCTGTCCCTCGACCAGAGCTGGATTGATGGCGGTGCCGGAATCATGAGCCGCGCAGATCCTGAGCACCTCGACCTCGCCGGTTTCGTCGTCGACCTCCACTTCGGCGATTTGGGTCGCGTAGACGTATGCGGCAAAGGGTTTCCCCTGGCCGGTCTCGGGGTCCATCGAGATGGTGGGCGGATTAAACGAAGCGCTTCCGAGGGGGGGACGACCCCTGGCGATCTGAGCACGCGCCGCCACTTCAGCGAGTGCCACCTGCTTGTCCGGGAACGTCTTGGCCCGGATCCGATGGTCCGCTGCCTCGAGCTCTCCCGGTTCCATGCCAAGCATCTCCGAGGCGACCTCGAGCAGAATCGTCTTGGCTTCGGCGGCGGCCAGCCGGACCGCATTTCCGGTCACGAAGGTGGTGCGACTCGCGATGGCGCCGGTGTCCATCGGAGCGATGTCCGTGTCGGCGGATACCACATGCACGTCGTCGGCTGAGATCCCCAGTTCCTGGGCGGCGATCTGGCCGAGCACCGTGAGAGACCCTTGCCCCACCTCCACGGTTCCCGTCAGCACCGTGGCAGTGCCGTCTTCGTTGACCTTGACCACAGCCGAGCTCGGATTGGCGGCCACGGTGAAGCCGATCGGATACCACATGCAAGCGATTCCCCGCCCGGGCCGCTTCATAGATCCCCCTCGCGCCATCTGCTTCGCTTGGCCGCCATCAGCAACGTTTCCTTCAAAGCAACGGCTTGTAGCACCTGGCCGGTGGGGCTGATGGATCCTTCTTCGAATCCGTTGAGAAGCCTGATCTCCAGGGGGTCTATGCCGAGCGAGTAGGCGATCTCGTCCATTTGCGACTCGTAGGCAAACGCCACCTGCGGGGCGCCGAAGCCTCGCATGGCACCGGTTACCGTCTTGTTGGTATAGACGGCGCGGCCCTCCACCCGGACGTTCGGGATGCGATACGGACCGGCGGCCAGGATCGCCGCTTTGCCGACCGTTGTCTCACTCCACGACGCGTAGGCGCCACCGTCCAGAACCAGCTTCACGGAACGGGCCAGCAATCGGCCGTCGTTGGCGATGCCCGTCTTGTAGTCCATGACCAGGGGATGACGGGTGGTTGAGGCAATGAACTCCTCTTGGCGGGTGTAGACGGCCTTCACCGGCCGCCCCGACTTCTTGGCCAGCAGCGCAACGATGGGCTCGGTCCTGATCTCGTTCTTTCCCCCGAAGTTCCCACCGATGATGGTGGCGGTGAGCCGGATCCGGTTCATAGGCAAACTCAGCGTGCGAGCGAGGTCGGCGCGACCGAGCGTGATCCGTCCGTTGGTCGAATACACATGAAGCTGGCCGTCTGGCTCCCAAAGGGCGATGGCCGCGAAGGGCTCCAACGGGACGTGCTCGATCATCGGGGTCGTGTATCTGCGCTCGAAAATCTGGTCGCTCTCTTCGAAGCCTCGATCCACGTCGCCCCGCATGATCACTTTTGAGGCGTAGACGTTGTCAATCCGGTGGATCTTCGGAGCATCGGGATCCATCGCCTCGAGCGGGTCGAACACGGCGGGAAGCGGCTCATAGTCGACCTTCACTGCGTCCAGCGCTTCGAGAGCCTGCTGCTCCGTCTCGGCGGCGACCGCAACGATCCCGTCGCCGCGGTGGCGCACCCGGTCCACCGCTAGGACCGGCTGGTCCTGATAGGTAGACCCGAATGAATTCACGGGGACTTCCTCGCCGGTGAGCGTGGCTACCACCCCCGGCATCTTGTGTAGCGCGTCGACATTGATCGACAGGATCCGCGCGTGCGCATGGGCACTGCGCAGGATCTTCACGTGCAGCATGCCGGGGAAAGAGAGATCGTCGATGTACCTGGTGGTGCCGGTGATGTGGGTGCGGATGTCGGGACGGGTGACTCGCTGTCCGACCGCCGGTGTCTGCTTATTCACCTCAGGCGTGAGCGCGGGAGCCTTGGGCAACGAGTCGGGTGCCACTGCCGGAAGGTGAGTGGCCGGAGGTGCCTCGAGCAGTTGCTGAGCTTCTGCCTGCTTTTCTTCTGTGACTTTCCGGGGCATATCGACCTCCGTCAGGCTGGTGCTTCGACCGCCACCGCACGGTCGCGGCAGATTTCCGTGATCGCGTCGATGACTTTGGTATAGCCGGTACAGCGGCACAGATTGCCGGCGAGAGCCTCCCGAATCTCGGGCTCTGTCGGGGCCGGGTTCTCATCGAGGAGCGCTTTCGCAGAGATGATCATGCCTGGAGCGCAGAATCCGCATTGGAACGACGACAGCCGCTCGAAGGCCGTCTGCAGCCGATGCAGGTACTCGAAGCCGCCTAGCCCCTCAATGGTGACCACCTCTCGGCCGTTCACTTGCACCGCCAACAGCAAGCATGAGTTGACACTGAGGCCGTCGACGAGAACCGTACAGGCGCCGCAGTCGCCGACGTCGCAGCCCAGTTTGGAGCCGGTCAGACCCCAGGAGTCCCGCAGAGTTGAAAGCAGCGTGGTTTCGGGCGAAACTTCGGCTCGCCTGGTTGCCCCGTTGACTGTTGCCTCAACCTGGTGCATACCATTCTCCTTCAAGCGGCAGTTGTTTGGGCCAGAGCTTCTTCGAGAACCCGGAAAGTGCCAACCGCGATGAGCTCGCGACGATAAGCAGCAGAAGCCCGAAAATCGTCAATCGGTTGCGCCTCGGTCACCGCCACCTCCGCCGCCTCCCGCAAGGCGTCGGCGTCGTTGATCTGCTTGCCGGTGACAACCCGCTCGGCGCTCATGGCCCGTATCACTGTGGGGCTCACCGCCCCCAAGGCAATCCTGGCCTCGGCGATCCGACCACCCTCGACCGCCACGCTGGCTGCCGCATTTACGAGGGCAAGCGCCTGTCCCTTGCGGAGGCCGAACTTTCGGAAGGACGCCCGCCGGCCCAACATGACGGTCGGGATCAGAATGTCCACCAGCAACTCGTCCGGCGCCAGGGCCGTTTGCCGTGGCCCGACGAAAAACTCCGTCAGAGGAAGCTGCCGTTTCCCGCCAGCCGCTGCGACCGTCACCTGCGCGTCCAAGGCAAGCAATACCGGGCCGCTGTCAAGCGAGGGAACGGCGGTGACCAGATTGCCACCGATGGTTCCCATATTGCGGGTTTGCACGCCACCGATGGTTGCCGCGGCGGCCATCATCGCCGGCACGTGCTCGGCGATCAGGGGATCCTTTTCGATCTCGGTATGGGTCACCATGGCACCGATGCGCAGACCGGCCGAGGTCTCCTCAACCCCTCTCAACTCCGGGAGGCCGCTGAGATCCATCACAACTTGCGGACCGTTCAGATTGTTCTTGAGCTCCACCAGCAGGTCGGTGCCCCCGGCCAGCGGTTTCAGATGGGGGGCATGTTCTTTCATGGTCTCGAGCGCCTCATCTAGAGAACCGGGAACCACATATTCGAACGATCTCACCACAGGGCCTCCGCCGGTCATGGTAGGGGCTGTGCGAGTGGGCGCCCAGCCGTCTCGTTGCTTGATCGACGCGGGGTATCAGCCCGACGAACGGAATCGGTCCCCGAACCGGGCGCACCTGGGGTGCGGTGCGGGGTATCAGTCCGTCAGCTCAGCGGCCGCTGCCACCACATCAGCGGGCTCGGCGCGGACGCGATGGTTGAGATCGACGAATGCGTAGCGGATCACTCCGCTTCGATCGATGACATACGTTGCAGGCACCGGCAGTTCCCAGACATCCGAGCCGTTCATCTCATCTATGTTCCTGTCGATTTCCCGATAGTGGGCGACCAGCCCCGGCTCCATCTCGTACACCAGGTTGAACTGCTTGGCGACCGTGTTCTCTTGATCGGACAGGACCGGGAAGGTGATTTCGTGTTCTTCGATGAGGCCAAGTGACACGTCTGGCTGGTTGGGCGAGATTGCCACCAGGGTGGCTCCGGCGGCGTCGACGGCGTCGAGCTCGCGTTGCAGGGCGCGCACCTCCAAGTTGCAGAACGGACACCAGGAGCCACGGTAAAACGACACGATCGCCGGACCGGTTTCCAGCAGGTCGGCCAATCTGACAACCTGCCCGGACGCGTCCGGCAGCTCGAACCGGGGCGCCTGATCGCCCACTCGGAGCGCCTTTTCCAGAATGCCAGACGCGGCGATGGATTCGGCAGCCTTGGCGTAGATCGCCTTCCGTTCGGCACTGTGGGTTGCCCGACCCTTGGCGGCGAAGGCCTCCAACTCTTCTGCGAGCGTCATTTGCGTTCCTCTCGTTTTCGTTCAGCCAAGCGCCGGGCAATTCTCGGCGGCTCCAAAGGCGCATAGGCTAAGTGGTTCTCGGACTCCGGGCCGATGCCCCTCGGAAAGCAACCCGCGCTGATAGGCCTTGATTCCATGCCATCGGGTACCCCCCTCGCCACATGGCTACGCTGCCTGGCAGGGACCGGCGCCCGAAGGTCGGGCTGCGCTCTCGGGAGGCCACGATGGGCAAGTTCCAGACGATCAGGGTGGGCGAAGCAGAGCTGATCGCGCTGCAAGATTCGTGGACCACACGTGGACCGGGCGGGTTTTTCGAGGGTGTCGAGGCCGACGCTTGGGAGCCGTATGCGGAATGGCTGGATGAAGACGGCTTGATGGCGCACAACTTCGGTTGCTTCCTCATTCGCAGCCAGGGGAAGAACATGCTGGTCGATACCGGTCTCGGCCAATGGCCCAATCCGCTCGACCTTCACCAACCTCCGTCTCTGCCCGGGGTCATGCAAGAGGCCGGGATCCCGGTGGGCGAGGTTGATCTCGTCCTGTTTACGCACCTGCATTGGGACCACACCGGGTGGAACACTCGGGGCGAAGAAGGCGCCCTCGAGCTGACCTTCCCCAACGCCCGATATATCGTCCAGCAGAAGGAATTCGACTACTGGACCGGTCCCGGTGACAAACCGACCAACGGACCCGACTACGAGCGCGTGCTCGCCCCGATCATCGCAGCCGACCGATTGGAGCTCGTGAACGACGAGTACGCCGCCACCCGGGAAGTGGTGGCCGTGCCCACCCCGGGCCACACGCCGGGACACGTGTCATTTGCAGTCGTCAGCGCCGGCGAGCGCGCCTACGTCCTCGGAGATGCCGCCCACAAGCCGGTACAGCTCACTGAGCCGGACTGGTATCCAGGCTTCGACTTGGACCCGGTCGAATCCACCAAGAGCCGCCACATGATCCTCAACCGCGCCGAGCAGGAGAACGCACTCCTGGCCGGCGGCCACTTCGCGTTTCCCAGCATGGGGTACCCCACCCAGGTCGATGGTCGCCGGAGCTTCCGGTACGTGACCTGACTCCGATCCCGTTGCCGGTGTCCGCCCGGGCCAACGCAGAGCCCGAGCCGCTGGCACGGAGGGCGTGTCGAGCCCTCCTCGCTGCTCACATACAATGCGGGCCATGCTCTCCGAACCCGCCGATCCTCTGGTCTCGACTGCCTGGCTCGAGGAGCACCTCGGAGATCCGGCGGTTCGAGTCATCGAAGTGTCGTTGGAGCCCAGCCCAACGGTGTACGAGATGGGTCACATCCCCGGTGCAGCCTGGTTCTACTGGAAGGACCTGTGCTGGGATGACTCGGATCGCGAATTCGTCACACCTCAGCAACTCGCCGGTCGGCTCGGCAGGATCGGAATCGACGAGGCGACAACCGTTGTCCTGTCCGGCGACCCGGTCCAGTTCGGCACCTATGCATTCTGGGCGCTCCTCATGGCCGGTCATCGCCACCTTCGCCTGCTCGACGGTGCCCGAACTCGGTGGGTGGCCGACGGCCGGCCGCTGACGGCCGACCCCTCCGCCTGGGCGGAAGTGACATACCGGCCGCGGGACGGTGATCAATCCGCCCGGGTGTCTCGAGATGAGGTCCGGTCGGGGCTGGGAGACACCGCTCGGCTCCTGCTCGACGTGCGTTCACCTGAGGAGTATCGAGGGGAGCGGGTCATGCCACCTCCCGACTTCGACCATGGGGCTGAACGAAAGGGACGAATACCGGGAGCCCACCACCTCTACTATCGGGAGCTCCTCAATGAGGACGACACCTTCAAGAGCCCGCCGGAGTTGGCGGCCGCTCTGTCCGCCCGGGGCGTCGAACCCTCTCAATTCGACGAGGTGGTCGCCTATTGCCGGCTGAGTCATCGGGCCACGCTGGCGTGGGTGGCGCTTCACTACATCCTGGGGTTCGACAACATCAGGATCTACGACGGCTCCTGGACGGAGTGGGGGAGCATGGTCGGGATGCCGGTCGAGAAGTAGCGGTTGCCGAGCGGGCGGCGTTGCCGAGCGGGCGGCTCGGCTCCTGAATCGAATCCAGCTCCGGTGGTTTGGATACAACCAGGTGATGTGACATCCAATTGGCCGTCCTATTAGACGATTCGTGGACCATACGGGATGCGCCGAACGAATAGGAGAGAGGCGACGCCGGTAGGGTGCTCACGTCGAGAGGAGAACTCGTTGAACGCGACCCCCCTTCCAGAGCAGTCTTGAGCATGGTGGTTGGCAAAGTGCGCCCGCTGGCCGATGCGCTCCGCGACCTGGTACGAAACGGCGACACCGTGTTCCTGGGTGGTTTCGGTCATGCCGTTCCGTTCGCCGCCGGACACGAGCTGATTCGCCAGGGTAGAAAGCGACTGACCTTGTGTCGCAGCGGGGCAGATATCTTGTTCGACCAGATGATCGCGGCCGGATGCGCCGAGAAACTGATAGTGGGTTGGATCGGCAATCCCGGCATCGGTCTTGCCCATGGGTTTCGCCGGGCCTTGGCTCGCCACGACGTCGAACTGGAGGAGTGGACCAATTTCACGCTGGTTCTCAGACTGCACGCCGCTGCGCTCGGAGTTCCCTACCTGCCAACACGGGTGATGGGCGAAGGTGACGTGGCGAATGCCGCCGGCCGAGTTCGTCATATCGAGGACCCGTTCGGCGGGGGGCCACTGACGGCCGTGCCCGCCTTGGCTCCCGATGTGGCCATCGTGCATGCCCAGCGGGCAGACCCCGATGGCAACGTTCAAATGTGGGGCGTAATCGGCGACACCGTCGCCGGGGCACTGGCCTCACGGCGAATAGTGGTGACCGTCGAAGAGGTCACGACCAGAGAGATAGTGCGGGAGGACCCCAACCGAACCATCATTCCCGGGTACCGCGTCGACGCCGTGTGCCATGAACCGTGGGGGGCACATCCCTCATACATGCAGGGCTTCTATACCCGCGACGACGCGTTCTACCGCACCTACGATGAGCTCTCGCGCACCGAGGAAGGCCTGGCACAGTACCTGGCTGAGAACGTGATCGAGGTCCCGGACCGCGCCCGCTACACCGGACGGCTGCGCCTCGATCACCTGGCGGTCGGCGGGCCACCTGCCCCACCGATCCGCTACGGATTCGAGCGGCCGTGAGCGCGGTGGCCGCGAACCCCGAGGAATTGATGGTGGCGGCGGCTGCCAAACGTCTCAACGACGACGAGATCTGCTTCGTGGGGATCGGCCTCCCGTCCCTGGCGGCGGTCTTGGCGAAGCTCACGCATGCCCCCGGACTGACGTTGCTATACGAGTCCGGGGTGGTCGACGCCATCCCTCCGCGACCTCCGCTTTCCACCGGTGATCCGGCAGTAATCTCAGACACCGCCTATTCGGGCGATTGCCTGGCGGTGTTCGGCGCCCTGCAAGCAGGTCACGTGGATGTCGGCGTGTTGTCGGCTGCTCAGATCGACCGGCACGGCAATCTCAACAGCACGGTCATCGGGGACTACAGCAATCCCAAGGTTCGCCTGGTTGGGAGCGGGGGAGCGCACGATATTGCCACGCTCGCTAGCCGGCTGGTGATTGTCATGCCGGATGACCCGCGGCGTTTTGTCCAGCGGGTTGACTTCGTTACCAGCCCCGGGCACCCGGACGGTGAATTGCGGGGCGAGCTGGTGGGTGGTGGTCCAGCAGTCGTGGTTACGCCCCGGGCCATCTTCACGTTCGAGGATGGAGAGATGACATTGGCCGCCGTCCAGCCGGGCTACTCGGCGTCAGACGCCGTGGAGGGCTTTCCCTGGCAGCCACCCCGGGTCGAGGACGTCATGGAGTTGACTCCGCCCGAACCGGAGCTTCTGGAGATCCTGCGCCACCGCGTCGATCCGGGCTAGCCCGGTCTGGTCGGGCCCTCAGTGGCTTCTTTCCAAGATGATGCTGATCCCTTGGCCGACGGGGGCGAGGCGTCGGGCAAGCCAACCTCGACAACTCGGAGATCATGGAGGTCTTTCGTCGCCGGCCAGGGATGGGCCTCCTCCCCGGGCCTGCTCGAGGCGAGCGACCTCGCGCTCGTGGAAGGCGTCGAGAAGCTCGGCACGGCTTCACTATCGGCCCTGAGTCAGTCGACAGAGTTCGTTTAGCTCAGGTGGCGGTCGAGGCCGGCCTTGTCCTCCAGCAACTGGCACAGTGCGGCCGCGTCGAGGTCACCAAGGCCCTCCTCGATGGCTTGCTCATAGAACGGCAGGCTGGCGTCGAGGAGGGGAGTAGGTACCCCCAGCT
>CAMYMH010000019.1:61393-81014 GCA_947259275.1 uncultured Acidimicrobiaceae bacterium
AAACGTGGCTTTGCCGATGGCATCAAGCACGGGACTGATGTGGTCGAGGGCCTTGGAATCTCCGCTGGCGTAGATGACGATCTCGGCGGCGTCTGCTTGCAGCCCGGTCCCGCTGACCGGCGCGTCGATCACGGCGACGCCGCGCTGCTCCAGAACCTCCCTGGCTCGCTCCTTGGCGGCGAGCGGAAAGGTGCTCATCTCCGCCACGATCAGGCCTTCGTGGGCTCCTTCCGCCAAACCGTCCTCCCCTTCGACTGCCGCCACCAGGGCGTCGGTGCTCGGAAGGGCCGTCAGGACCAGTTGGGCGGAGGCTGCCACCGCGGCGGCGGATGCCAGGGCCTGGCCCCCCATGGCACGCAGTTCCTTCCCGCGGGCGGGATCGATGTCCCAGCCCGAAACAGTGAATCCAGATCGGAGGAGGTTCCTGGCGTAGGCGGTGCCCATGATCCCGATCCCGATTATCCCTATCCGATCCACGGCTCCTCCTTGGTGCGGTACCGGCTCTATTCAAGCTGTCTCAACTGCTCAGCCGTCCGTCCAGCAAACGCGCGGGATCACACCCGGCAGGAAGCGGGGCCGCCGGCGTCATTGCCGGCTGGCGCTTCGGTCACGGCTAGATGAAGCCGCCGAGTGCCGCCAGGAGTGCTTCCGGTTGCTGGAGTTGTGGACAATGGCCACACTCGGGGATCACGATGAGCCGGGCGTTGGCGATTCCATCGGCCAGCTCTTCGGCCATCCCGGGCGGCGTTGTTTCGTCTTGCGCCCCGGCTAGAACCAGTGTCTCGTTTTCGATGAGCTCCAACTCGGTTCGCAGGTCGAGAACTGCCAGGGCGCGGCAGGCCGCGGCGAAAGCCACCGGGTGGACGGCTTCGATCACCGACCGCCGCTCTTGGACCGCTTGGGGGTGCGCCTCCAAATAGTGGTCGGGAAAGATCCGCCGCACCGCCACGTCCACCACCGCTTCCATTCCGCCTTCCGTCACCAGCCGGCTCATGGTGCCGAAGGCGGTGACGCGGTCGGGAGAGAAGGCGGCCCCGGAGTTCGACAGGACCAGGCGCCCAAACCGGGATCCGTGCCGGATGGCCAGGGCGGCTGCTACGAAGCCGCCGAGCCCGTTCCCCAAGACGATGGTCCCGGGGTGGCAATGGAGCTGAGCGAGTGTTTCGGCAACGTGGTCGGCGATGTCCTCCACGGTGGGATCGGAGAGGGGCAGCGGGGCGGACCGTCCGAATCCCGGCAGAAAGACCCGATGGACGCGATGGTCTCGAGCGAGGATTGGGGCAATCCGATCAAAGGCCTCTGGTCCGGTCAGGAGTGAGTGGATCAGCACGAAGTCCGGTCCGGTTCCCTCCGAATCGACCTGTACCGAGGCGTTCCCGACCGTCAGGTCGGTCGATTGCATAACGCCCATCGGTCTGCTTCCGTCCTCCTGGCAGGCCCGGAGTCTATGACTTAGTTGCGGGCTTCGAACAGTCCGAATTTCCAGCCCGGGTCTCCCGCCACCATCGTGCCTTCGAATTGTGACCGCTGGCCCATGGCCCGGGATCTCTCAACCACGCTCCGTCCGAGTGTCAACTGTGACCGTTGCCACTCCTCCAAGGCGGCCGCCAGGTTGTCGCCCCGGTCCCGGAGCGCGTCGCGCAGGGCCCAGGCGTCGGCGGCTGCCTTGGCGGTCCCGGCTGCCACGTGCGGCCGGGCTGAGAACGCCGCGTCACCCATGATGCATACGCGACCGAAGGCCATTTGGGACACCTCGAGGTCGAAGATCACCTGCACGAACGGCTCTGGCGAAGCGAGCACCACTTCACGGATAGTCGGGGCGAGACCGGCGGCCGCTGCCTTCATCTCTGCCAGGTGCTGGTCCTGAACAAATCCGGGGGGAACCGAAGACGTCCGCGCTTCGCCGTGGCGGTCGGTCATGAGCTCTTCGAGCGGGCCTCCGGCGGGATAGTTGCGGTACCAGACGAAGTTCTGCAGGCGCCGCCCGGGTTGGATTGACCCGTCGACACCGGGGATGGCATAAACCAGAATATGGCCGGGCTTCAGCACCTGGTAGAGCATCGAATCGGCCAGGTCGGAGACTGCCGGCGAAGAAAGGCCAGACTCAGCGGCGGTGCCGCGCCAAGCGACGTACCCGGCATAGGCGGGGTCCACCTGCGGGAGCAGGATCCGGCGAGCCGTCGACGAGACGCCATCGGCACACACCAGAAGCTCGGCCTCGGTGGTCGTCCCCTCTGCGAAGCCGATGGTGACACCGGTGGCGGTCTGTTCGAAGCCGGTCAGCTCGTTACCGAGGTGGTAGCGATCCGCGGGAAAAGCCTCCAGCAGCGCGCGGTACACGGTGTTCCAGGAGCTGAAACGGAAGTGGTCGAGGTCGGCGCTCAACTCGATGCCGGCGGCGTCGACGTACTTCCACCAGGGGAGCTCGAGGCTGACCCGGTCGTCTTCGCCGCCCCGCTCGGTGAAGTAGCGCTCGGTCATTGGCAGCACCACGATGCCGGCGCCGCGGGATTCGAGCGCGGCATGGGAGCGTTCGTAGATGTGGACGTCATGGCCTAGTTCGTGGAGCAGAACCCCGGCCGTCAATCCGCCGATTGAGCCTCCGGCGATCGCGATCGAAAGGCGGGCAGCCACGTCGGGGGCCTCAAGTGTCGAGCAGCTCGACCGTCACAAACCGGAGCACCGTGTCGCCCACGTTCTCGAGGTCGTGTATCAGCGCCGTCTCCGGGGTGTGCTCGAGGTAGCTCGTGTCCCCAACTTGATAGTCGCGCACCCAGAAGGTGCCGTCACTGAGCCGTTGTAACCCACGCCCGGCTTCTACGACCGTCCAGAAGTAGTTGCGGGTATGGGCGTGGAATGGTCCCCGCTCTCCCGGGTCGAGCTTGACCTCCCACACTTTGAGCCGGTCATTCTCGAACCACAGGGTGGTGCCGACTGCCAAGTTGGCAGGCGCCGCTTCGAGCTCATCGGCGAAGTCGGTCGGGTCGAAGGTCCCGTCCTCGAGGATTTCAGACGCCATGGTCCGAGGCTAGTCGGTGACCACCGTCGACCACTGGGTAGGCTCGACCTCTGAGGGAAGCGAGATTTCATGCAGGCGATCCAGGTGGCCGAGATCGGAGGAAGTGACATACTTCGACTCGTCGAACTGTCTGACCCCACTCCGGGGCCGGGCCAGGCCCTCGTGCGGCTGGAGGCGTCCGGAATCAACTTCATCGACGTATATCAGCGCACCGGCCTCTATCCGATGACGCTCCCTTTCGTCCTGGGACAGGAAGGTGCCGGGGTCGTAGAGGCCGTCGGACCGGGGACCACGGAGGTCACGCCCGGCGATCGAGTCGCATTCACCAGCGTGATGGGTGCCTACGCGGAACAGATCGTGGTTCCGGCTGATCGGCTCATGGCGGTGCCAGACGCGATGGATATGCAGACTGCCGGGGCGATCATGCTGCAGGGCCTGACGGCCCATTACCTGACCCACGACACCTATCGACTCGGTCCCGACTCAACCTGCCTCATTCATGCCGGCGCCGGGGGAGTGGGCCAGCTGTTCATTCAGATAGCCAAACGGCTCGGGGCGACGGTGTTTGCCACCGCTGGCACGACCGAGAAGGTCGAACTAGCTCGGACGGCCGGGGCCGATCACGTCATCCTCTACACAGAGGCGGATTTCGCCGATGAGGTCAGGAAGGTGATGGGAGATCGAGGCCTCGACGTCGTGTATGACTCGGTCGGGGTCGACACCTTCGACCGCGGGCTCGAGCTGCTCCGACCGAGAGGAATGATGGCGCTCTTCGGTCAGTCGAGTGGGCCGGTACCACCGCTCGATCTCGGGCGGCTGGCGCGGGCCGGATCGCTCTTCGTGACCCGACCCACCCTTGGCCATTACATCGCCACCCGGGAGGACCTGGAGCGACGGTCGAATGACCTGTTCGGATGGATCACGTCCGGCGAGCTCAACGTCCTGATAGGTGCCACCTATCCGCTGGCCGAGGCGGCTGCCGCCCACGATGCTCTGGAAGGGCGAGCCACAACCGGCAAGGTGCTCCTGATCCCCTGACAGGCTTGGACCCGGTGCGCCCGGGCGGGAGCTTCAGCCCACTTTCTCCACGGTCCCCGACCCGGCGGAGCGGACGATCGCCTCGAGGATCTCGATGTTGTGAACCAGCTCGTCGTCGGTGAATCGGTATGAGCCGAGGCCGAGCGCGGCCGAGGCCCACTGGTCGAGATTGGCGGCCACCGTGTCGCGGTGGGCATAGGTTCTCGTGTGGATCTCGTTGTCCATGTCCCGCCACGTGAGTAGGGCCGGTTCCGGGATGTCGACGTTGGAGGTCTCGCTCACCTCCACCCAACCCCGGTCCCCAAACAACGCCACCCGGTGATAGAACGGAGTTGTCGCCAGGTTCGACATGACCCCGGTGACGCCGCTGGTGAACCGGAGTTGGACCGACAAGACGTCGTCGGACGTGAAGTCGCTCGATCGATGAGCCGTCACTGCCCGAACCTCACCGATCCGGCCGCCGATGGACTGGAAGAGGTCGGTGATGTGAACTCCGAGGGCGGTCAGCATCCCGGCGGGCGCCTGGGCGGGATCCTGGCGCCACCGGGACGCGGCCGGTCCGACGAACAGGTTGTGGGACCAGTTGCACTCGATGTGCAGGAGGGTGCCGAGCTCGCCCGAGTTGGCCATCCGGGACGCCTCCTCCATAGCTCCTTCGAACCGGCGTTCGTGGCCGACGCCGAGTACCAGTCCGCGGCTGCGGCAGGCGTCGAGCATGCGCCGGGCGGCCGCCGCCTCCAGCGCCAGGGGTTTCTCGCAAAAGACGTGTTTGCCCTTCTCCGCCGCCGCCACCACCTGCTTCTCGTGTAGGAGGTGGGGGGTGGCGATGATGACGGCATCGATGCCAGGATCATCGAGTGCGGCCGCCAGATCCGGATCCAGGCGAAGGCCCTCGCCATCGGCGAAGGGGCGGGCGTCGTCTACCGCCGGGTCGACGACCCGGGTCACCCTGATCCGCTCAGACTTCCCTAGGGTCTCGACGATCTGACGTCCCCACCAGCCGAGACCGACAACGGCCGCATTCAGGCTATTCGCCACGCCGTCTCCCGTTACCGGCACTCATTCTTGGCGTCTACTCCTCACCGGCGGGGGAGCCGGGGTAGATGTGTTTGATCGAAGGGCCCCGAAAACTCACGAACACCACACAGCCCTCGGGATATTCGAACGGCCCGTGCGGCTCCGGTCCGGAGGCCCACACGTAGTCACCGGCGCGCATCGGCTCTCCGTTGGCGATCTGGACACCTTCCAGGACCATGATCGAGTGGGAGGCATCGTGAGTGTGTTCCGGTTCGACGTAGCCGGCCGGGAACTTCACCAGCATGTCGGTGTGCTGGGTCTCATGGTCCTGGTAGAGGACCTTGACCTGGACGCCGTGGCCGAGCGTCAGGATGTCGACGTCGTCCTGCCATTCGAGATCCCATCGGTGCGCTGTGCTCCACGCTTTTCCCATCGCTCCTCCCACGGTGCCGAGTCAGATCAGCGTACCCGGGGCGAAGAGTCGAGGAAGCTGGCCGCGGACAGGACGACCTGACCGTTGCCGCTCGCACCCGGAAGAAGACGGTCATGAACCTAGTGATGAAGATCCATGGGCTCCCGTGGCGGTCGGGCATCATACTTGTGGTCCCTACCCCCGCACCTGAGGAGCAAGGCCGATGCACATCGAGACCGTGTCCATCGAGACCGCAACCACTCCACTGGACGGCCTGTTGTACCTGCCCGTCGACCGGGAAGTGGTCGGCGCCGTCCAACTGATGCACGGCAACACGATGAACTTCTACGTCGGTCCGCCGCGTTTCCTACCGCCGTACCTGACGTCGCTCGGCCTGGCCTGCCTGGCTTACAACCGTCGTGGTCATGACGTGCTCTCCAACCGGGACAGCCGCCGCCTCGAGGGCGGTGCCTACCAGACCATCGCCGAGGCCATCGACGACAATCGGCTGGCCAGGGGCTGGCTAGATGCTCGAGGGTTCCCACCGCCATTCGTCGTCGGTCACTCGAACGGCGGGATGCTTGGCGTGCGCCACGTCTCCGAGCACCCCGACACCCCGGGACTCGTGTTGCTGTCCGCCCATCGCGGCGGGAAGCGAATCATGCGGCTGATGGCAGACAACGGCCTGATGGCCGCCGAGCGCTACGACGAGATCACCGCGCAGGCACGCCACCTGGTGGCCGGTGGCCGGGGTTCCCAACTGATGCTGGTTCCGGGATGGTGGTACGTGATCTCGGCCGCCACCTATGTCGAGTTTCTCGACCATTGCCCCGATATCGTCGAGCTGGCTCCGGCCATCCCCTGCGAGACTCTGTTGGTGCGCAGCCGGGAAGAGCCCACCGAGGTGTACCCGGCGGAAGAGGTCGCCGAACGCAGCCCGCATCCCGTCACCATTGAGGTTCTCGATGCCGGTGGCCACTACTACCGGGGTGGTGAGGATCTGGTAGCCGCGGCCGTCACCGGATGGATGGAGAACCGTGGCTGGTGATCTGGGAGCCGGCTTCTAACCGACCGCCCGGCCAAACAACGCCACCAGGATCGCTCCACCGAGGATCAAGGCGGTGCCGGCCAGCAATCGAGTGTCCGACCTCTCCCGGGGTGCGGACAGGAGGGTCGGTCCCACGAACAGCACCACCGGCGTCGAAAGCTGCTGCAGGCTGACGACTGCTCCCACCGGGATCAGATCGAACGCCGTCCACTGAGCGGCAACGGCGAACCCGGCGCTGACGCCCCCCAACAGGAGCCAGCCGGCCATTGATCGCTTCGGCTGCACCCAGCCGCCGGTGAGCACTCGGGTCGCCAAGTGCATGAGTGGAACTGTGACGGCAATCCCGATGGTGAGCCCGGGTAGCGGCTGGTCGAAGTGGTCGAGACCGAAGGTAACGAAGATCGGACTAACGGAGAACATCAGGGTGGCGGCGAGGACCGCAACCAGGCCGAGCGCCGACCGGCTGGTCTGTTCCGGCCTCGTCATGGCGACTACCGCCACCCCGAAGGTCACCGCCACCACGCCGACCCAGGTGATCGGCCGGAGATCCTGGTCGATGGCTATCGCCGCGATCAAGGCTGCCATCACCGGGTTGGTTGAGAGAACCGAGGCAGTCCGGGAGGGACCGATGCGCTGCTGGCTGATCGCGAACAGGGTCCATCCCACCAGGAAGTGGATGAGTGAGGCCGTCACGAACCAGCCGACGGCGGCCGCCGGCATCGAGAAGACATCGGCGAGGTCTCCGGTTACCGCGGTGCCGACCACGAGCGCACCCAGCATGGCCGTCACCATCGCCGTCGTTGCCGCCAGCGCGTCGGTCTGTCGGTTCACGCCGCGATTCGAGAGCTGGGAGAACCCGAACGCAATGCCTGCCAGGGTGGCCCAGACGGCGCCCGACATCAGGTGCCACGGCCTGCAGCTGGTCGCCGCTTGACGGTCGGGGCCAATCTCACCGGAGCCGTCGGTACCAATCCGCAAGTGCCGCGCCGATTTCATGGGGACTGTCTTCCTGGACGTAGTGGAGCCCTTGCACCGAAACCTCGGTCTGGTGAGGAAAGCTGCGGACGTGTTCTAGGACATGTCCCTTGATGACGGTCTCGGGTCGTACATGGATGTACAGCTTCGGGATCGGGCTCCCGGCCAGCCAACGGTTGTTGTTCTCGATGACGGAGAGGACGTCGGCCGGTTCGCCTTCCACCGGGATCTCGCGCGGCCAGGTCAGCGACGGACGCCGGTCCTCCCCGGGATTGCGGTACGGGCGGCGGTATTCGTCCCAGACCTCCGCCGGCAGGTCACGGATCACCATGGCCGGCAGCACCTTCTCTACGAAGAGGTTCTGATTCAAGACCAAATCCTCGCCATCGTCGGTGCGGAGGCGCTTCATCACGGCAGACACCTCTTGGTTCCAGAAATCCCAGTTGAGGTTTCCCATCAGGCCTTGCATGTGGGCGATGCCCTTGAGCCGGTGACGGTTACGGTTTCCCCAACCGAGGCCGAGCTGCACGCCCCAGTCGTGCATCATCAGGGTCACCCGGTCGCCGGGGTCCACCTGTTCGAGGAAGCCGTCGATGTAGCGTTGATGCTCTCGGAGGCGATAGCTGCCGGGCCCTGAGTCGTCGAGTTTCGCGGAGTCCCCCTGGCCGATGTTGTCTACCGCAATGCAGCGCGCCAGAGGCTCAACATGGGGGATGATGTTTCGCCACATATACGACTGGGTGATGTTGCCGTGAAGGAACACGATCGAATCGCCGTCACCTCCGGTATCGACGTAGGCCATCCGCTTGCCGTGCACGGTGACGGAGCGCTTGTCGTAGCGCATCGTCGATTCGATCTCAGTCACCGCCTCCTCCGGGAAAGCTCAGGAGACACTACGCACTTGTGTCTCTGCGCGGGAAGCGGCCGACCAGGTGTGGGTGCTCCGTGCCCGGCCGAAGTGGAATTGTGGGTAGGTTGAGCGATATGCAGCGCCCGGATTGGCTCTACGAAATCGGCTCTCCCTCCCTCAGCGAACTCATGTCAGCTGACGGATGGACGTCGAGGCCGGCGCGGTGACAACGCTGGAAGACGTGAAGGCGATGTCCGTTTCCGATGGCGGCCTCGGGGTGGTCTCGGCCACGCGCCCGGACGGCACGGTGCACTCGTCGCTCGTGACCGCCGGGCTCATGCCGCATCCCACCGCCGGGCAGGAGACCGTGGCGTTCGTGGTGTTCGGCACTGCTTTCAAGCTTCGCCTGTTCCGGCAGTCAGGGCGTGCTTCGCTCGTGTTCCGGGCGGGCTTTCGGTGGGCAGGGGTTGAGGGTCCCGTCGACATAATCGGGCCGGACGATGCCCTCCCCGGGTTCCCGCCAGATCAGCTGCCACAGTTGTTGCGCGACGTCTTCACCGCCGCCGGCGGCACCCATGACGATTGGGACGAGTACGACCGGGTGATGGCGGCCGAGCGCCGGGCGGCGATCTTCCTTACTCCCGAGCGGATCACCGGCAACCCCTAGGCCTGGAGGGGAACACCCATATAATCAGAGCTCGCAGCCGCCAGGAGCCGTCATTCCGCTCGTTCCAGTCGATCATCCGCTTCCCGAGGTCGACTTCGACCGTGTCGGTCCAAGCGTCGGGGAACGCTTTCCCGATTTGACACTCCCTAACCAGGGCGGCACCGAAGTCGACCTGCACCATTACCGGGACGGCCGGCGGGCGCTGGTGGTGTTCTATCGCAGCGCCGTCTGGTGACCATGGTGCCGGGCGCAGCTGGTCGAGCTGCAGCAGACGGCGGCCGCGCGGGACGACGTTGCCGTCGTTGCCATCAGCTATGACCCGGTGTCCGCCCTGGCCGGGTTTGCCGACGAACACGGCGTGACCTATCCGCTGCTCGCCGACGTGGGAAGTGTTGAGATCAAGCGCCTGGGGTTGCTGAACGACACCATCGTGGAAGAACGCCTGGCCTGGGGCATGGAGATGGACGACAAGCACCGCGACCTCCCCTATCCCGGCACCTTCCTACTCGACGAAGCCGGTGTCATCATCGAGAAGAAGTTCGAGCGCAGCCATCGGCGGCGGCCATCCGGGACCGTACTCATCGAAGATCTGATGGGCGCCCAGCCCGTACCGGCCGTATCCAACACCGATGCCGCTCCCGGCGTGCAGGGGGCGGCCTGGTTGGACGAGGACTCTTTCTTCCCCGGGCAATCCTTGTACGCCCATGTCCGACTCCACATCGACCAGGGTCTGCACCTGTATGTCCCGCCGCTGGCAGATGGTTACCTACCCCTCCGGGTCACGATCGACGACCTACCGGAGCTGACCGTTCAACCGGCAATATTGCCGGCCGGAGATCCGTTTCGAGTTGACGGGCTCCCGGAGGAGTTCTGGGTAGTCGAGGGCGTCGTCGATGTCAGAATCCCCTTCTACTTCTCCGATGAGGGCACCGAAGACGCCACTTTGACGGTCCGGGTCGGATACCAGGCGTGTGATGAGAAGGTCTGCTTCGCGCCCGAGGAACTGCAGATGGAGCTCCCGATCACCTACGTGCCGATTCCCATGCCGTAACGGCTCGACCAAGGAGAAGAGATGAAGACCCACAATCCGCCAACCGTGGCCGGCCCATTCGCGACCTACGCCCACGGGATCGAAGTAGCCGCCCCGGTCCGGTTTCTCTTTGGGGCCGGACAGGTGGGGGTCGATCCCGACGGTGTACCCGGGGAGGGGATCGAGGAACAGTCCGAGATGGTCTGGCGGAATATCGGTGAGGTGCTGGCCTCGGCCGGGATGGAGATCCGCGACATCGTCCAGCTGAACATGCTCCTCATCGACCGGGCCGATCTCCCGGCGGCCGCCGCCGTCAGGGCCCGGGTGCTGGGTGATCATCGACCGGCCTCCACGCTCATGTACATTTCCGGGCTGAACGATCCGGCCTGGCGAATCGAAATCGACTACATCGCCGCCCGAACGGATTAGACGGACGTCTGCCGGGCTCCTGGGCTACTTCTGCAGTTTGGCGGCCGCGCCGGCCGGGTAGCGCTCTCCTTCGACCGTCCCGTCCTCGAAGACGGATCGAAGCGCCTCGACCTGGTCGGGCGTCAATGCGATATCGACCGCGCCCGCGTTCTCCTCGAGGTGGGAGAGCCGGGTAGTCCCAGGTATCGGGACGATGTGATCTCCCTGTGCCAGCACCCAGGCGATGGCAATCTGGGAGGGTGAGGCTCCGTGGGTAACGGCGACGTCCTGGAGTACCCGCAGCAGGTCCTGGTTGTGCTCGATGGCTTCTCGCTGAAAACGCGGGTGAGCGCGCCGGCGGTCGTCGGGATCGAGATCCTCCTGGTCCTTGATGGTGCCGGACAGAAAGCCCCGCCCGAGGGGCGCGTAGGCAACGAATCCGATGCCGAGCTCGTCGCATACCGCCAGGGTTTCATCCTCAACGAAACGGGTCCACAGGGAATACTCGGTTTGCACTGCGGTGATGGGAAAGGCGGCGTGTGCCTTGCGGATGGTGGTCGGCGCCGCTTCCGACAGTCCGATATACCGGACCTTTCCCGCCGAAACCAGCTCGCCCATGGCTCCGACGGTTTCTTCAATCGGCACTTCCGGGTCCACCCGGTGCTGGTAGTAGAGGTCGATGGTTTCGAAGCCGAGGCGCGCCAGGCTGGCATCACAGGCTTCCCGGACGTACTCGGGCGTCCCGTTTACCGTCCGGCCGTCTTCGGCGTTTGGCCGCTGGCCAAACTTCGAGGCAACGAAGACGCCATCCCGGTGTGTGCCCAGAACCTGCCCGAACAGCCGCTCGTTGTGGCCGGCGCCGTAGGCGTCGGCGGTATCGAAATGGGTGATGCCGAGATCCCTGGCCCCCTCTATGACCTTGGCGGCGGCAGCATCGTCGGTGGCGTGGTAGATCGAACTGAGAGACATTCCGCCCAGTCCGATGGCCGACACGGCTGGCCCGCCGGGCCCGAGTGGTCGGAGATTCATCGCCTGTCTACCTTCTTTGGATACTGCTCGTAGTCAAGCCGATCGCCGTTCAGCATGACGACGCCGGTTACCGGGACCGGTTGTTGCAGGGCGGATTGGGCATAGCAACCCCCTTCTGCGTTGCGCACCAACGCCGCCACCCGGGCCGGGTCGTCGTCGGATTCGATCTCGACATGGGTCTCCACCCAATGGCAGGTTGAGCTGATGGTGCCGGCAAATACCGATCCCTGGCTGGACCAATGTGCTCTGACCGAACAAGAAGCTCGCGGCAGGTTCACCTTCAGCATTCGCCCGTACCGGGCGAGTTGGGTGAGCATTCACAAGCCGATGGCCGCGGTGAAGTAATGAAGCGGGTACGGGTGCTCGTCGCTTCCGGTCATCCCGGGCGGCTCGTCGCTGCGAAAGGTGTAGGTGACGGTACGGTCGAAGGAGTCGACCGACGCCTCGTGCTGCATCTCTCCCAGGTGCACGGTGGCGGCTTCGATGGTTAGCAGCCGTTCGAGAACGTCGGGATCCACCCCCGGGGGAATGGTGCCTGGCGCTTCGTCGTTTCCGGGTGCCATGGTGGTCTCTCCTTCTTGGTCGGGTGGCGGTGCTGTGGTCAAATTCCGCCGACGCACACGAATTTCGTCTCCAGGTATTCGGCGAGGCCCTCATGGGAGCCCTCCCGCCCGATACCGGACTCTTTTATTCCCCCGAAGGGGACGGTGACTCCCGAGATCAAGCCGGTGTTGACTCCGACCATCCCGTATTCGAGGCCCTCGCTCACCCGCCAGATGCGGGCGTTGTCCCCGGCGAAGAAATACGAGGCCAGCCCGTATGGCGTGTGGTTGGCCAGGGCGATGCCGTCCTCCTCGGTTTCGAACCGGTAGAGAGGTGCGACCGGACCAAAGATCTCCTCAGACGAGATCCGCATATCCGGGGTGACGTCGGTCAGGACCGTGACTTCGTAATACGTCCTGCCGAGAGCGTGGCGCTTGCCTCCGGTCAAGGCGCCGGCCCCCTTGGCCAGCGCGTCGGTTACCAGGTCATCCACCTTCTCGATCGCCTTTTCGTTCACCAGCGGGCCGACGGCGGTGGCCTCGTCGATGGCCGGTCCCACTCGCAGGTCGGCCACCGCCGCCGCGAACTTCTTGGCGAACTCCTCGTAAATGGCGTCCTGGACGTAGATCCGGTTGGCACAGATGCAGGTTTGGCCGTTGTTTCGGTACTTGGAGGCGACGGCGCCTTCGACGGCCGCATCGACGTCGGCGTCGTCGAAGACCAGGAACGGAGCGTTGCCGCCGAGTTCCATCGAAACGTTCTTGACTGTTCCGGCCGCCTTCGCCATCAGGTGCTTTCCGGTGGCCGTCGAGCCGGTGAACGAGAGCTTGCGCACGACCGGGTTGGCAGTCAGCTCATCACCCACCGGGGCGGGCTCGCTGGTGGGGAGCAGGTTGAGCGCGCCGGCCGGGACACCCGCCCGGCCGGCCAGTTCGGCTGCCGCCAGGGCGGTGAGGGGGGCATCCTCGGGCGGCTTCACTACCGCGGTGCACCCGGCCGCCAGTGCCGGTGCCACCTTGCGGGTGATCATGGCGAGGGGGAAGTTCCAGGGAGTGATGGCGGCAACGACGCCGATCGGCTGTTTTAGCGTCATCAGCCGCTTGCTGGGATCGTGGGTGGGAATGATCTCGCCATATGCGCGACGAGCTTCCTCCGAGTACCACTCAACGAAGGACGCTCCGAAGACGGCTTCTCCCCGTGCCTCGTTGATGGGCTTGCCCATCTCGTAGGTCATGAGCTGGGCGAGGTCCTCCCGGTTCTCCATGAGGAGCTCGTGCCAGCGGCGGAGAATGTCGGAGCGCTGCTTGGCGGTCGAGTCCCGCCAGGCCGGAAACGCCGCCTCGGCAGCCGCGATCGCACGCCGCGTCTCATTGGCCCCGACGTCGGCGACAGTGCCGATGGCCTCTCCCGTGGCCGGGTTCAGCACCTCGAAGGTCTTGCCGGAATCGGCGTCGACCCACTCGCCGTTCACCAACGCCTGTGACCGGAGCAGCGTGGGATCGGTCAGCTGCATCATCGTCCTCCTTGGATGATTGAGAACCTAGCGCAGACGCTTCCCGACGGCGCATGGGGGCAGCCTGATGGAAGCTGGCCTCAGTCGGGCAGAACGGCCTGGGCGTCGACCTCGTACATCATTTCCGCACGGGCCAGGCGAGCCACCCCGAGAAGCGTCGAGGCCGGCTTGTTTGTGGCCCAGATCGTGCCGACCTGGCCGTGCAGGGCCCGACGTTTCTCCTCGTCCAAATCCACGACGTAGTGAGTGAGCTTCGTCACCTGCGCCGGCCCGATCCCGACTGCAGCCAGGTGGGTCTGGACGTTGGCCAGCGCCCTTTCGACTTGGGCTTCGAAGCCGCCATCGACCACCCGTCCGTCGAGGTCACCGCCCCACTGACCTGCGAAGAAGACCACCCTGCCCGGTGGGGGCACGACGACGTGGCTGTAGATCCGCGATGGATCGGCGACACCGTCGGGATTGAGGTGCTGAAACTGGCCCATGGCATCCCCCGGCAGATCTGGAAACGCTGTCAGGCTAACGCCGTTCGCCTGCTTGGTGCGGGCGCCGAGGCCGGAGGTGCTACCCGCCGACCCAGTGGCGTATCCGCCAGGAGACCCGTTCGACAGGATGGTCCTGCGCCCGATACGATTCCTCATCGATGGTCCCGATCGTGAGCAGAGCACCCATCCCATGAGCCCGGAGGTCCTTTGGATCGGGGGCTATGGTCCCGAGAAGAGTGCCCATGGCCAAGGTTTGGCCGCCTTCCGTCGGTTGGTCGAGTCTGAAACCGATGGGGATCTCTCGGTGAAGATCACCTGGAACATCATGGACGAGGGCAGGCGCAATACCGACCTGTTCGAGCTGGTCGAGGCCGGCGAGATGTTTCTCTGCTACTTCTCTTCGAGCTATCTCGGGGAGCGCGTCACCGAGCTGAACGTTTTGGAGACACCGTTCCTCTTTGAATCTCTCGAAGCGGCCCACCGGGCACTCGACGGAGTACTCGGGCAAGCACTGCGACAGGCGGTCCGCTCATCCACCGGGTTCGAGGCGCTCGGCTTCTGGGACAACGGATTCCGGCATCTGACCAATCGGCATCGCCCGGTGCGCACCCCGGGCGATTGCCAGGGCATGACCGTGCGAATGCAACCGAACCCTATCCACGAGGAACTGATCCGATCCTGGGGCGGCATCCCGGTTGCCGTCGAGCTCAGTCAAGCCATCGGGCTGATTAACCGCCTGGACGTCGATGCCCAGGAGAATCCGCTCGCCAATACGGTCGCCTACGGGGTGGATCGGGTTCACTCGCATGTCACCATGACCGGCCATCTGTACGGCGCCCGGGGTTTGTTCGCTCATCGCCCAACCTTCGATTCGCTTCCGGCCGATCTCCGCCGCGTCATCGAGCGGGCAGCTCGAAGCGCCATCGAGGTGCAGCGCAAGGCGGCGGGAGACGTCGAGGTATCGCTTCGATCCTCGATGGAGGCGGCTGGGATCCAGTTCGTCGACTTGACGGGCGACGAGCGTCGAGAGTTCGTCGAGGCATCTGGTCCGGCAATCGAGCTGGCGCACCGGGGAGTCCCCGAAGAACTTTTCGAGCTGGCAAGAAATAAGTGAGTGCAGCAACTCGTGACGAGACCGAGAGGCAGGCGCCGGTGGGACCATCCCCTCGGCCGGTATCAGGAGCCGGATCAAGTTGCCAAGTGGGTGCTGGTCCTGGCATCGTCAGATTTCGGGTTCACGACCGGTCAGACTGTGTCCGTAAACGGCGCCAGGTTCATGACATGAGATGGAAGGAGGCGAAATGGCAGGGTTTATCAGATTTGACGAGGCCGCGAAAGTAGCGCGCGGTGAGGGAATCGAGAGCGTCCGATTAACCCCGACACCGCTCGAAGGCCAGGGCTTCACCATGGGCGTCACCAGCTTCCCGCCCGGGACCAGCATCCGTCTCCATAGCCACAACACCATCGAGCAGGTGACGGTCATCGAAGGCGAGGGACTGGCGGAGCTGAATGGCGAGCAGGTGCCGGCGAGACCTTATGACACCACCCAGATCTCCCCGGGAGAGCTGCACCGCTTCCTCAACAATGGGGAGACCACCATGCGGATCCTATGGGTGTACGGCAGCACCCACGTGACGCGGACCTTCGCCGACACCGGGGAGACCGTCGAGCAATTCGAGCAATGAGGTTCCCGCTCGATCGCATCGAGAGATTCGTTGTCGAGGTCTTCACCAGGCTCGACGTCCTCCCCGAGCAGGCTGCCATCACGGCTCGCCGCCTCCTCGAGGCCGACCTGCGCGGACGTACCGGCCATGGGCTGATCCGGGTTCCCCAGTATGTGACCCGAATCGAGGCCGGTGGCATCAACCTCCGGCCCCGGATCGAGCGTTTGCGGGAGACGCCGGTTAGTGCGCTGGTCGACGGTGACAACGGCCTCGGGCAGGTAGTCATGACCAACGCGGCGGAGGCGGCCGTCGACAAGGCGACGGCTTCCGGGATGGCCTGGGTGGGCACCGTGCACTCCAACCATGCGGGCGCCGGAGGGATCTACTCGGCGCTGGCGTTGGACCATGACCTCATCGGAATCTATATGGCGGTAGCCAGCGCCAACGTGATGCCGCCCTGGGGTGGCCGCGACCGGATGCTGGGAACCAATCCGATCTCGATCGCGATTCCGGCCGGCGAGGAGACGCCGTTTCAGTTGGACATCGCCACCACCGTCACCTCACACGGGACAATCAAGGTGCTGGCCCAGGCGGGCGAGGAGATGCCAGAAGGATGGGTCATCGACCCCGATGGCAACCCCATCACCGACCCCACCCGTGCCAATGATGGTTTCCTGATGCCGATCGGTGGCTACAAGGGATCCGGACTCAACATGGCACTTGGATTGCTGGCCGGAGTGCTCAACGGCGCTGCTTTCGGTGCGGAGGTGATCGACCATCGGGCGGTTCCCGATCAGGCCGCCAACACCGGGCAGGCGATCCTCGTCATGCGCCCCGACCTGTTCCGTGACCTGGACGACTTCAAGAGCGCCATGGACCACTATCTCCGGGCACTGCGGGAGGCGGGCCCTCCGGGGAGCGTCCACATCCCGGGTGAGGGCGCAGTCAGCTTGGAGGCAGAACAGCGACGCCAGGGCCTGGCGATTTCGCCCACCCTGCTCGGTCAGCTTCGTGACCTGGCGGTGCGATTCGAACTGGACGACGGTCTTGAGGACGGGTCCTGATCCACGCCGGGTCGCTTCCGGGAGCCTCGATCACACCCCGAGCAGCTTGGCCGGGTTCTTCGAAAGAACTGCCTCCTTCTCTTCGTCGGAGAGCTCCGGCAGACCGCGCACCCAGTTGACCGCGTCCAGTAACACCATCGGCGCCGGGTAGTCGGTGCCGAGGACGACTCGGTCGATTCCCACCGCGTCGATCAGGAAACGGAGCACCGGCCCGCTGTAGGTGCAGCAGTCGTAATAGAAGCGATCCAGGTACTCACTGGGCGGGAACTTCTGCGAGAACCCGTCTCCACCTCCGAAGGGTGGAGCCATGCCGTCTGCCGTCTCGCCTTCGAGCGCCCCGGCCACCTTGTCCATCCTCGACGCGCCGTACGCGGTGTAGCCCCCACCGTGTCCGAGAAAGGGCTTCAGGTCGGGGAAACGATCGATGACGCCTCCGAATACCAGGGTGGCGAAAGACAGTGCGCGCTCAGTGAGATTCCCAACTGCGTTCGGGAGCTTGTAGCGGGTGTTGCGATACACCACACAGGTGTCCTGGCCCTGATGGAAGAAGATGATCGCTCCCAGCTCTTCGGCGGCCGCGAAGAACGGGAGAAAGGCCGGATCGTCATAGGTTCGACCGAGCACGTGGTCGTTGAGGATGACGCCCTTGAGGCCGAGGTCGCTCATCGCCCGCTCCATCTCGGCGATGGCGCTCGGCGGATCCTGCATCGGGACGATGGCCATCCCGGCGAACCGGGTCGGATGCTGTTCCACGGTCTCGGCGATCTCATCGTTGCATTCGCGGTGGATCCGCCTGACGACCTCGATGTCGCGATCGTATTGATAGAAGCCAATCGTGGGAGTGATCAGCTGCATGTCCACGCCGAGTGCGTCCATTTCGGCCAGGCGTTCGGTCAGCGACTTGGCGAACCCCCCGTCGCTCAGTTGCCCGGGCCCGGCGTCCAGGCCGTACCACTCGCCTTTGGTTTTGATGGCCTGCTTGTAACGCTCCGGCGTCAGGTGGGTGTGCATATCGATGACGGGCATGGTCGACCTCGTGATTGATTCGGGGGACGCCAGGACTCTAGAGTCGTGCCCAAGGGGATCCGGGTGAGACTCCGGCCCAATCAGCAAGGAGACCCACCCGTCATGTCCGGCTCACTGAAACAACGACTGATCAATGGCGACAAACTGGTCGCCTTCGCGGTGGGACGGATGTTTCATCACAACATCATCAACTACCTCGGAATGACCGGAGCTTTCGATACCTTCTGGATCGATGTCGAGCACGGTGGCTTGACCGTGCGGGACGTAGAGATCGCGGTTGCAGCCGGCAAGGCCCATGGCCTGGATAGCTTTGTGCGGGTACCGCCCACCGACTACGCCACGGTTACCCGCTGCTTCGAAAGCGGTGCTGCCGGCGTGATGGCGGCCCAAATCACCTCGGCCGAGCAGGCGGAAGAGTTCGTCCGGTGGGCGAAGTTCGCTCCCAGAGGCCGCCGGGGCCTCAATCCGCTCGGATACGACGGTGGCTTCGGGACGGTACCACTTGCCGAGTTCGCGGCCCGGGCGAACGAGGAATCATTCGTGGTCGTGCAGATCGAAACTGCCCAGGCGTTGGAAGAGGTCGACGCGATTGCCGCCATCGATGGTGTCGATGCTCTCTTCGTCGGCCCTTCGGATCTGAGCCAAGCCCTCGGTGACATCGGAGGATTCGCCAACCAGCGGAACCTGGAAGCCGTCGACAAGATCGCCGCCGCCTGTGCGGACAACGGCAAGCACTGGGGGGCGGTGACACCGACTTCCGCCTATGCCTCCCTGCTGATGGAAAAGGGCTGCACACTGATTTCGCCCACCAACGATGTGAAGCTGGTCACCTCGGGCTTGGCGGCGGTCAAGGAGACCTTCTCACAATTGTGGTAACGCAAGGCCGCCCCCGCCACCTGGTCCTCGCCGGAGATCACGATCCCTCCCGATTGGCTCGGGCAGACTCAGCCTGGGCGGCGATCTCGGCTCGCTCGATAATGGTGCGAGCGACCCGGGCCACCGCGTAGTCCACCATCTTTCCATCGACGGCGATCGATGCAGAGCCCTCGGCCTCGGCTTTCTCGAACGCGGCCAGGACCTTGCGCTGATACTCCACCACGTCTGAGGCCGGGGTGAACACTTCGTTGATCACCGGGATCTGGGCCGGGTGAATCGCCACCTTGCCGACGTAACCGAGCCGGGCGGCCAGCTCGGATTCGACCCGGAGGGCGTCGAGGTTGCGGAAGTCCATGAACACTGCCTCCATCGGGTAGGGGATCCCGGCGGCCCGCGAGCTGAGCAGTACCTCTGAGCGGGCATGCATCAAGCCCGTCCCATCGGGCGTCCATTCGCTTCCGAGGTCGGCGATGAGATCCCCCTGCTCGCCGCCACCGAACATCACGCAGTCGACCCGCGGGCTCGACCGCGCCATTTCGTAGGTCAGACGGACCCCGAGCGCCGACTCGATCAGGGGGATCACCGTTATTGACCCATCCGGCTTTCCGGTGAGCTTCTCGATCGCCGTGAGCGCGCCGTCGATTTGCGTGATGACCTGCGGGTCCTCGGCCTTGGGGATGATTACTCCGACAACGTCGCCGTTGCCGGCCGCCACGACATCGTCCCATAGCATTCCCGTTTCCACTGCATTGGTGCGCACGTAATAGGGCACAGGCGAGGCGGGGAGCTCCCCGAGGTTTCCCCGCGCTATCTCCTTGTTGTCTGCCGACACCGCATCCTCGAGGTCGACGATGACCGCATCCGCACCCGACCGGATCGCCTTCTCAATCATGTCGACCCGGTTGCCGGGCGTGAACAGCATGGAGCGAACTGGATTCATCTGATTTCCTCACCTCTCGC
>CAMYMH010000019.1:81101-85952 GCA_947259275.1 uncultured Acidimicrobiaceae bacterium
CGGGAAGCCGGTAGCCCCTCGGCCCGACGTCCTTAGCTCAACTTTCCCCAGTACTTGGCGTCGGGCCAGAAGGTTCTTGCGTCCGACTCCTGGGAAGTGAAGCCGGGAAGACTGTCGAGGATCTTTCCCGCCAGCGGACCGTCGAGGGCGAGGCCAGTGCCCGGGTCCCAACGGGTGCCGGTCTCGTTATCTACCAATACGCCATCGGATATCGACAGCGTCAGCCGGGCGTCGCCGACCCGCCGATGAAAGACCTTCCACCGGTCGTTCTTGTCCGGATCGATCACCACCGCGATAGGCACCCCGGCGACAACGTCGTTGGCCGGGCCCCAGGCGTTGAGTGCCGCCACCGAATAGACACCCACCTCCTCGGTGAAGTCGACGACGATCGACAAGAAGCTGAGGTCATCGAACCGAGACGGACTGGCGGGTGCATCCAAGGTGAGGGTGTCCGGATGATCCTGCTTCCAGGTTTCCCACGATGTCAGCTGCGACGCCATCAGCTCGAGGCCTTGGCCCTTCCTATCGCCCACGATGGCCTCGCCAAGCGGTTGGCTCCAAACGGTGCCGGTGTCGTGGTCAAACCAGGTCATTGCATTACCCCACAGCGCACCTTGATTGCCGAAGACGAGCACCTCTCCGTTCAGATCTCGGCGATGGACCATCGCCGTCCCACACAGCGGTCACCAGGTGACTAATACGGGTGACCCACCGATCCAGTCGTTCACCATCTCGCGACGGTTCAAGAAGTTCACCGGATACGCCTTCGCCTCACCATTGAGCTCCACCCCGATCACCAGTGTCTCGGCCAGCCACTCGGTGGACTCCGCGCTCCGGAATGTCGGGCTGTAGACGGGGAAAATCGCATCTCGGGGTAGCACTTGCCAGAAGCCTTCAGGTGGCTGTTCGCCTGCCCGCACGGGGTCGTAGATGCCATCAGGCAGCGCCGCCGGTCCCGCCCAGATCTCATCCGGAGTATTGGCCACCCAGAGGACGGCGGCGGCAGCCAGCACGAGAGCGAATAGTCTGCGCACGGTCTTCACGACCCTTCCAACACTGCGCGGCTTGCGGCTAATCCGAGAATGTCAGATATCGGCGAATCGGCTCGATTACCTGCAAGCGAATCGCAATGACACGGTCCGGATCTATTCAGTTCCTCACTGGCGTGGCCCTGGGACTTACAACGCTGTCGTCTAGCCGGGCCAGGTCCGCCCTTCCGGGAAGAGAATCAGATAGTCACTGGTGAATGAGGTGAAACTGGGAAGCCGGCCGAGATTCTGCTCGGCAAGCGGACCCGATAGCCCTAATCCGAGGAACGGGTCGAACACGGTCCCCGAGTTCGTGTCGACCAGCCCCTCGTCGGTCAGTTCCAGTTCCGCCACCGAGGAGTCGAGTTGTCGGCTGAAGACCGCCCAGCGCTGGTCGTTGGCGGGATCCATCACCACCGCAATATCCACGCCGGCCACCGTATCGTTGATCGCCCCGACATCGCGCAGCTGTCGAACGAAATAGGCCGCCGAATCAGTGCCCAGGTCGACCACGATGGCCATTTGCTCGAGATCGACGTGGTCGGACCTAGCAGGAACATCCAGGGCCAGCGTCTCGGGGTGGATTTCTAGCCAGGCGTCCCATTTCGTCAAGGTGACGGGATACGGTTCCAGGCGCTGCCCCTTGCGAGGTCCGGCGATCGCTTCACCGAGTGGCTGGCTCCATATCGAACCTGTGTCATGATCCCACCAGGTCATGGCGTTACCCCACAACCCACCCTGGTTGCCCAGCACCAGGAGTTCTCCGTCCAGTTCTCGACGATGGACCATCGCCGTACCGCAGAGCGGGCACCAGCTAACGAGGATCGGTATCCCCTCGATGTCGTCGATGACCATCTCCCGAAAATTGAGGTGGGAAACGGGGTAGGCCTTTGCCTCTTCGACACCCGCCACCCCGATCACATCCGTGTTGTCAGGCCAGTCGACCTCACCGGCGTCGGCAAAAACAGGGTCGTAGACAGGATGAATCATGTCCCGGCCATGCCGCTGACGGTATCCCTCCGGAAGCGGCTCGCCCGCACGCGCCGGGTCGTACACCTCGCCAGGATCGGGCACTTCCACCTGGGCCGCCGAAGACACCAAGCCGGCGGGCGGCCGGTCACCGAAGGCGAACAGTGTCGTGGCCACGAGCACGATCAGGGCGGCGGCGCCCATCCACCACAGGTTCCTTGGCCGCCGCGGCCGGTTCTCGTGCATGACTCGCCCTGACGTCACCCTCATCAACCCGGGTTGGCGAGCCTCTCTTCCCGGCAGTAGGCAGTAAGCAGATCGCAGTAGCGCGCTGGCTCACCAAATTGCATGCTTATTGCCTACTGCTTATTGCTTGCGGCCCCGCTGGCCGAAAGCCAACAGTCCCCCGAGGGGAATCAGGCAGATCCCGTCTGCTTGGAGCCAATCCGATCGCCCGTCTGCGGGTCGAAGAAATGGAGTTTCGACGTGTCGACGATCAGGTCGATCGAATCGCCCCTCGCCACATCTACGTCGGGGCTGATCCTCGCTATGTAATGCGATGTATCGCCGAGCGACTCCGCGGTTTCTCCGGTGTCCGCTAGCAATTCCTCGATGTCTGGGGTCACCACTGGTGGACGGTTGCCCGAAAAGTGCACGAAGGTCTCGGCTCCGAGCACCTCATCGGCCTCGATTACAGCCGTTATCATCCGCTCATCATCGGCGCCGGCAATCGCTGCGGCTTCCATGGCGTGTGGTCGGATCCCAACGACCAGCTCTTCGTTCATCCGGTTCTCGATTCCCGGATGTGAGTCGAGCGACCGCGTATCAACCCTGAGCTCAGCGTCGCCTGCCTTCAGCCAGACATTTTGGCCCCGATTCTCCAAAACGCCGTAAAGAAGGTTCATGCCGGGACTGCCGATGAAACCGGCCACGAAGAGGTTGACCGGGGCGTTGAATAGTTCGGTTGGCGGACCGACCTGTTGCAAGTTGTAAGGACGGGCTGCGGACACAGGCCTGAGCACGGCGACACGATCACCGAGGGTCATCGCCTCGATCTGATCATGCGTGACGAACACAGTCGTCGTCTCGAGCCTCGCGCTCAAGCGCTCCAACTCCGCTCGCATTTGTACCCGAAGCTTGGCGTCGAGGTTCGAAAGCGGTTCATCCATCAGGAAGGCAGCGGGCTCGCGGACAATCGCCCGACCCATCGCTACCCGCTGTCTTTGACCACCCGACAGCGCCTTCGGCCTTCGGTCTAAGAAATCGCTGATCTCGAGAATCTCTGCAGCCTCGGCGACACGACGCTTTATCTCACTCTTCTTGAGCTTCTGCATCTTGAGCCCGAACCCCATGTTGTCCCGGACCGACATGTGGGGGTACAGCGCATAGTTCTGAAACACCATCGCAATGTCTCGGTCCTTGGGTCGAAGGTCGTTGACGACACGTTCACCAATCGTGATCGACCCCTCGGTGATCTCCTCCAGGCCGGCGATCATGCGCAAGGCAGTCGTCTTGCCGCAACCCGACGGACCAACCAGGACCAGGAACTCGCCATCACGGACCGTCAGATCGAGGCCCCCCACGGCACGTGTCCCGTCGGGGTATATCTTCCCTACCGCATCCATGACTATCTGTGACATCCGGCTCCTCAAGAAGGCGATGAGTCACATTAGCGAAACCGTAGCATCGCGTTTCAGAGATTCCGCAAGGTTCAGAACCGACGAATGGAAATGGTGCATTCCTGCAATCCGATGGTTCGAATTGCGGAGGGCGAAGCTCTCCATCCACAAGACCGACCTAGGGCCGGTTCCATTCGGACTCTGGCACCCGGGTCGGCCTCGAGCCGCGTCGGCTTTCTCATGATGTCTGGACCTGAATAGGATTTCTAACGGAAGTCGGCTATCGCTTCGGGGCGCCTGGATCCTTTCGAGGCAATCGCAGTCTCGAGAGCGTGGGAGAGGCCACTCTCAGATTCGTGACGGTAGAGCTACTCGACTGAGAGACAGTGGAGCTCCATGAGCTGTGTAGAAGGCATTTGAGTATGCACAACCCGGTCCGGGCATATCTGACATCTCGCGCCCTCCTGACGGCCGTCGTCTACACCGGGGTGGTCACCCTTCCTCTATTTCTGGTCAGCGCTCAGATCCTTCAACTGGGGAGAGAAATAGACTTTGGCGTTGGCCGAGTCGGGTTGGCAACGGCCAGTTACTTCGGCATGGCCGCCCTCACGGCCAATCCTGCCGGGCGGGTGATCTCCAGAATCGGCCCGGGTCGAGGCTTGCGGATCGGTGGCTTCTTGGCCGTTGCGTCTTGCGTGATCGTTGCTTTCGCTTCGGAATGGTGGATCATTCTGCCGGCAATGGCGGTAGCGGGCAGCGGGAACGGGGTGACTCAGGTGTCCGCCAACGTGGCGATCTTCGATGGAGTTGCCGAGGGCCGACAAGGCCTTGCCTTTGGGGCGAAACAGGCCTCCGTGCCCATGGCCAGTCTGGTTGCCGGTATCTCCCTTCCGTTGATCGGCCTCGCCGTCGGATGGCGGTGGGCTTTCGTCGCGGCCGGCGTGCTCGCTCTCATCTTTGCGGTCTCGGCACCGGAGCCGGCCACGAGAAGCAGCCAAGCCCGCACGGAGAAGCGGACGGGTCGTCTCCCGCGGTCGTTGTTCTTGCTGGCGGTTGCGGGCTTCTGTGCGGCCCTAGCCGGAAACGGTGTCTCTCATTTCATCGTGCCCTCGGCCGTGGATGTGGGTATCAGCGAGGGGACGGCCGGAATAGTGCTCGCCGCAGCTTCGCTCTTCGTAGTCGTAGTGCGGGTCGGCGCGGGCTGGACCGTAGACCGCAGACGTTCGCTCGGACAC
>CAMYMH010000019.1:85991-103277 GCA_947259275.1 uncultured Acidimicrobiaceae bacterium
CTGATCGCCATGCCCCTGGCACTAGTCGGGGCTTGGGGTTGGCCGGGGGTCTTCTTCTTCACCGTCGTGCGCAGCTACCCGGAATTCCCTGCTCAGGCGTCGGGATTCGCCCTTTCCACCAACCTCAGCGGAACGGTTCTCGGTCCCATCGTGGTCGGCTTTCTCGCTGCGGCTGGAAACTATTCAGCGGCATGGCTATTCGTGGCAACCGCGGCGGCGGCGGCGACTTTCGCCTTCGTGCTCAGCTATCGAAGGACGGTGCGAGTCGGCGCTTGACGTCGGCGGGCACTGACGTCGCTCTCAGTCGTCCAGACCAAAGAGGCGTCGGGCGTTGGCGCCGGCGATCATCTCCCGGTCACGCTCGGTCAGGTTGGCTTTGGCGATGAGCGCCAGAGGGTCGGTCAGACCCATGTCGAACGGGTAGTCGGTGCCCAGCAAAACATGATCCGCCCCAAAACGCCCCACCAAGATCTCGACCATTTCGGGCTCGAAAACCGTGAGGTCGAAGTAGAGACTCTTCAGATACTCGGAGGGCAGGCGATTGATGTGCTCACGCAGCTCAGGGCGATGGCGGAATGCATGGTCGACCCGGGCCGGGTAGTAGGCGAGATAGCCGCCCCCATGAATCAGCAACATCCGTAGACCCGGATGGCGTTCGAACACACCTCCCAGGATCAAACGAGTCACGGCCAACGTGGTCGATAGCGGCATGCCGATCACGTTGACGAGGTAGTAGTCGGTGAGCCGCCGCGCTTCGGTGAACCCGGCGGGATGCAGGATGACCACCAGACCGAGCTCTTGAAGTGCCGACCAGATCGACTCGAATCGGGGCTCGTCGAGATCAATACCGTTGACATCGGTGCCAATCTCCACGGCCGGGAACCCGAGATCGGCCACCCGACGGGCCTCGGCCACCGCGGCATCCGGGTGCGCCATCGGCAGCGTACCCACGCCCACAAATCGACCGGGTGTGTGGGCCACCACCTCGGCTATCCGCAGGTTCTGCATGGCGGCCACCTGTGGCGCCAGATCAGAGTCGGCCCAGTAGAAATAGTGAAACGGTGTCAACGCGACCAACTGAACGTCGATACCCATGGCGTCCATGTCGACGAGGCGGGTATCCGGATCGGTGTACTTGCCCCGAGCCAAGCGATAGAAGTCGTTGTTGAGCTCTTTGGTGACCGGTGATGAGTACAACGTGCGCGGCTCGTCCTCCGGCTCGAGATGCGGCCTGGTCAGGTCGGCCGATTCGGGAACCATCAGATGGGTATGCACATCGACGGTCATTGACCCGGGCCTGACAGCCGAGGTAGGTCCCCACGCATCGACCCACTCCGCTGGGCCCTTTTGATGCTGACTCATTCCACACGTCCGATTCCGGCGCGACGCCTCATCACTTCCATCACCGATGAGTTGTCGTGGTCGGCGAGACCCTCATCCATGCCCTGGGACAGGGCCTCCCGGGCCACCTTCATCAGATCCATCGGCGCTCCAAGGTCGAGCCCGTGATCGACGATCAGGAGCGAGTCCTTGTGAGTCTGCTTGAGACGGGCGAAGGGGACCTCATGGTCACCGGCGACCATCCGATCACCCCAGAGATCCATGGCCTTGGAATAGGCGGCGCCGTCCTTGAGGATCTCCAGGGTCTTATCGAGGTCCATGTCGCCAAGCTCGGCAACCACCAGTCCCTCGGCGAGGGCGAGACGATGGATCGAGAGGACATGGTTGACAATGAGCTTCATCCGGGCACCCGCACCGACTGGGCCTACATGGTGATGCGACCGGCCGATCGCCTCGAAGATCGGCGATCCGAAGTCATAGGACTCCTCAGATCCACCCATCATCACGACCAGCTCTCCCCGCTCAGCGACTTCCCCGTTCCCGCTCACCGTCGTGTCGGAGTACGACACGCCCTGCCGGGACAGCGCGGCCGCGAACTCCACCGCATCAGCGGGAGGTCCGGTCGTGGTGTCGTACACGTGAAGGTCTCCAACACCCGCTTCGGCTAGGCCGGCCGTGCCAAGACACACCTGGCGTGAGATGTTGGACGTGGGCAGGCTGAGGAGGGCGGCCCAGCAGCCCTGAACTGCATCGGCCGGTGATTCGGCCACGGTGCCACCGGCGGCGGCGAATTCATCCCGTCGCGCCGGATCGACGTCATAGCCACGAAGCTCAAAGCCGGCAGAGAGCAGGTTGGCCGACATCCTCGACCCCATGAGGCCCAGCCCGATCACGGCCATTTGGTGACTCACGATTTCATCCCTCAGATCACGGGATTTCGTAGGGTTCCGATGCCGTCGATCGACACCTCGACCACATCACCTGTCGCCAGGTACCGGGGCGGATCGAACCCAATGCCAACCCCTTTGCCGGTCCCGGTGGCGATGACATCGCCGGGCTCGAGCGTCATCACTTCGCTCAGAGTGACGATCAAGCTTTCGACGTCGAATATGAGAGCTTCGATCGGAGCTTCCTGACGCAACTCCCCGTTCACCGTCGTCCGCATCCACGAGGCCCTGATATCTGGCAGCTCGTCGATGGTTGTGATCCACGGGCCCATCGGGCAGAAGGTGTCGGGGCTCTTCCCCACAAACCATTGGACGTGCTTCTTCTGCAGATCGCGAGCCGTCACATCGTTGACGATGGTCCAGCCGAAGACATGATCGAGTGCATCGCCTCGCGACACGTTGCGGGCGGGTCTACCCATCACGACCGCCATCTCGCCTTCGTAGTCGGTGGTGTTTGTGGGGTCGTTGGCGAGGACTATCGGATCGTCTGGCCCGATGACAGACGAGGTTGCCTTGCTGAAAATGACCGGATGGTCGGGGATCATCTGCTTCTCGGAGGCGTCGAATCCCGAATCAGAGAATTCGCGGGCATGGTCCCGGTAGTTGCGGCCGACCGCGATGACGTCTTTGCGGAGCACAAGCGGTGCCAGTAAGCGCGCCTCGTCGAGTTGGCGACGGGTCCCCTGGGTGACTGCGTGGTTGACCTGGACGCGATCCCATTGCCCGATTAGATCCACCGTGTTCGGAGGCAAAGCCGACGACGAAAGGTCGATGATGTGGTCATGCTCGACGACACCAAGCCGACGCTCACCGTCCCACTGAAAATTGGCCAGTCGCATGACAAGGGATCGTAGGGATTACGGACGCATCCCGCATGTCGCCTGAGGTTTCGTCTTATCATCGCCGGCGAGACGAGATCCCGAGAGGACAACCACTTCGATGACAATCGACCTGCACGCTCACGCCATCGTTCCCGAGGCGCTCGCCGAGATGGTGGCCGCCCATCCCGACTTCGGGCCGACTCTCTTCAGCGAGGACGGAACCCGGTATCTGAGTTACCCCGGCCGGGCCCGGCTTGGCCCACTCCCTGAGGCCATCTTCGAACCAGACATCAGACTGCGAGACATGGACGAAAAGCGGGTCGATGTGCAGATCATCGCGGTGCCCCCGCCCAACTACCACTATCACGTGCCCGCTCATGTGGGAGTCGACTTTGCATCCATCCAGAACGACTTTTTGATCCAGCTGAGCGACGGCCAGCCCGATCGGTTCCACGTCTTCGGAACGCTTCCCCTCCAGGACATCGACGCATCCCTGAAGGAGATCGAAAGGATCGCCGGCATACCCCGTGTCCGGGGAGTGGAGATGGGAACGAACATCAATGGGGTCGAGCTCGATGATCCATCACTGTCTCCGGTGTGGGAGTCACTCGAGGCTGCCAATCTGCCCGTTTGGCTTCATCCCGACCAGAGGTCGATCGCCGGACCGGAACGTCTCTCCGACTACTACCTCCAGAACTTCATCGGCATCCCCCTCGACTCGACCATCGCGGCGGCCCGACTCATCTTCGGCGGGGTCCTCGAGCGGTACCCGAGCCTTCGGTTTGGGTTCTGTCACGGGGGCGGATTCGCTCCCTATCAGGTAGGACGCTGGGAGCACGGATGGGGGGTGAGAGAAGAAGCCCGCACGTTTGTGACCGACAAGGGGCCCCGCCACTATTTCTCCACGCTCTACTTCGACAGCCTGACCCACGATGTCATCTCCTTGCAGTTGTTGGGACAACGGGTGGGCTGGGACCACGTTGTCCTCGGCAGTGACTACCCATTCGACATGGCCTCGACCGACCCGGTGGCGGGAGTCGAAGCAGCCGGGCTCGGTGAGGAGGAGATGAAGATGGTGTTGGAGGGCAATGCTTCGCACTTTCTTCGCCCGCTGGGAGGGTCGGAATCATGAGAATGGCGAAACTCGGAAGCCTCGATGTGTCGGCGATCGGACTGGGTTGTAACAACTTTGGACGGGCACTCGATGCCGAAGGCAGCGCGGCGGTGGTGAATGCGGCGCTCGAGGTTGGAGTCAACTACTTCGACACCGCCAGCAACTACGGGGAAGGCCAGTCGGAGTCGTTTCTCGGGGCAGCCCTTGGGTCGCGCCGCAACGATGCCGTCATCGGGACCAAGTTCGGGGTGGCCGTCTCCGGTTGGGAAGGCAGTGGCGGCGCCAGTCCCGAATACGTGCGCAAGGCGACTGAGCGCAGCCTCCGCGAGTTGGGCACCGACTACATCGACCTCTTGATGATCCACTTCCCGGATCCGGAAACTCCCATCGAAGACACGCTCGAGGCGATGAGCGCCCTGGTCGATGAAGGCAAGGTGCGTCACATCGGCTGCTCCAGCTTCGATCCAGAACAACTGTCCGAAGCTCTCGGCGTTTCAGATGAGAAAGGGCTAGCCGGGTTCGTAGGTGATCAGGTTCAGTACAGCCTGTTGCACCGCGAGCCCGAGACGAACGGTCTCGACCAACTCTGCGTCGACCGGGGTGTTGCTCTGCTTCCGTTCTACCCGCTCGGCAACGGGCTTCTCACCGGCAAGACAAGACGGGGCCAGCCGCCGAAGGGGCGTCTCCAGATGGATCGATATCAGGAATTCCTCACCAACGAGAACTTCGACCTCGTCGAGAGAGTGGAGGTGTTTGCACAGGCACGAGGCCTGTCGATGGTGCAGGTGGCCTTGGGATGGTTACTGGCGCAGGAGGCGGTCCCGTCGGTGACCCCGGGTGCGACCACCGCCGAGCAGGTTGCCAGCAACGTTCGTGCCGCCGATTGGGCACCGAGCGGCGACGACCTCGCCGAATTGGAGAAAGTACTCGGCGGCTGAACCGGCCTTCGTCATCCTCTGGAGCGAGTGGCTAAAAGGTAGCTTCAGCCTCGAATGGCTCAGCTGTGGCCAAGACTCGCCCAATGCAGGGAGTTGCTCCACTGTCTGGGGGACTGCCCATAGAGGCGTTTGAACTCTCGGCTGAACTGGGAGGAACTCACATAGCCCACTTCCATGGCCGCTTCGTTCACGGTCATCCCTCCGGCCATCTTCATGGCGGCGTTGTTCAGCCTCATGGCCTTCACGAACTGGATGGGCGACATCGTGGTGGCCTGCTTGAACTTGCGGTGGAACACGGCCCGGCTCATCCCTACTTGTGCGGCCATGTCATCGATCGTGACCGCTTCGTCGAGGTGGGAAGACACATGCTCGATCACTCTGGCGATTTCGTTGCCCACGCCGAAGGCGCGCCGTGCCGCGTCTCCTGCATCGCCCTTCAGGAGGGCATAGTACACCTCCCGAAGCCGACCGTCCCCGAGCACCGCCGTATCCGTCGGGTTGTCCGCCAGTTGCACCAGTCGCAACAGCGCTTCGGTGAATGATTCGTCCCAGCGAGCAAGGGCAAACCCTTGTGGGAGCGGGCCACCTCTGGGTTCTCGGATGGCGCCAGCCGCGCTTTCCATCTCGATTGCCAGTTCGGTCATCACCTTCGTATCGAGTGAGATCTGCACACCCAGAAGCGGATTGTCCGGAGAAGCCATCGGCGTCCCCGCTTCTACCGGCATCGACATGGCGCAACACATGTACTGCCTGCTGTCGTACACATATGACGTGCCATCTAAGATGGCTTCCTTGGCCCCGTTCACGATGGCCACAACGGTGGGCTCGTACACCGCAGGGGCGCAGCGAACCGCCTCGGTAACTCGGAAGAGCTGCACCCCCTTCACGCCGGTGTCGACCAGGGCATCGTCGCTGACCCTGCCCTCGATTAGTTGCCGAATCTGTTGTTTGCTCATGCAGCCAACGTATCACCACGAACGGCCATCTGCAACGAAGGAGATACAAATAGGCAGGTTTCAGCGACGAATTGGCCTAGACACGCTCGCTAGTGAGAGATACGGTCGTTTCAGATAGAGAAGAGACCTGTTCCAACTGAGCAGGTAGGACAAGGAGTTTGAACAATGACCACCGAACGAACCTTCGGGCCAAAGGGCTGGACCCCGGAGCGCTTGGGCTCCCTCGTCGGCAAGACGTATGTCATCACCGGTGCCAACGCCGGTGCGGGATTTCAGGCATCGCGTATCCTTCTGTCGAAGGGCGCCAAGGTCGTGATGCTGAACCGCAGCGCTGAGAAATCGACCGCCGCCGTCAAAGACCTGAAAGAGGAATTCGGACAGGGCGCCGACGTGAGCTTTGTTCGCATGGACCTTGCCGTGCAGGCGAGCGTGCGCGACGCTGCCGCGGAGGTCTTGAAGACGGTTCCGCAGATCGACGCCCTCATCTGCAACGCCGCCATCGCGCAGGTGCCCACCCAGAAGATCACCGTGGACGGGTTCGAAAGCCAGCTTGGCACCAACCATTACGGCCATTTCGTCCTGTGCGGATTGCTCTTCGACCGGATCGAAGAGTCGAAAGGCCGGATCGTGGTCGTCGCAAGCCTTGGCTACAAGATGGGGCTGAGGACGATCCAGTTCGACGACATGAACTGGGACAAGAACTACAACGCCAACAGCGCTTACAGCCAAAGCAAATTGGCTCAGATGATGTTTGCATATGAACTGCAAGACAAGGTCAAAGCAGCAAACAGGAACGTCCAGGCCTATGTCTGCCACCCGGGGTCGTCCAGAACATCGCTGATCAAGACCAGCGGCAGCATGACAACCCGGGTCATGTTCCGGCTCATGTCCATGTCTCCCCTGGTTCAGTCGGCCGAAAAGGGCTCCTATCCGGAAGTCATGTGCGCCACCGAAGATGGCCTGGAACCGCGGGCCCTTTACGGCCCCACGGGTCGCGCCGAATGGGTCGGTCCGGTCGGCAAGGGCACGCTGGAACCCCACGCCTATGACAAAGCCGTCATGTCGAAACTCTGGGACCGGTCCGAGAAGGAAACCGGTTTCGAGTGGAACATCTAGCAACCCAGGACGAATGAAGAACGCCACTTGATGCAGGTCGCAGTGACAGCGTTCTCGACTCGTTCTGCCACACAGAGACAGAAGAAGAGAAATGAAGGACTTCAAAAACAAAGCCTTCGTTATTACCGGTGGAGCGACTGGTATCGGCAAGTGCGATCGAGGCAGAGATCAGTGCTACTGAACCTCGGAGAGGCCTACCGGGCCTACTACAACGGCTAGCGAGCTCTTCGACCAGAAACGTCCAGTGTCGGGCCTTGCGCAAGGCACCCACCAGAAGCCCCTGCCAGCGCAGGGGCTTCTCTCGTTCTCGCTCAGCTGCGAGCGATCATCAGGGCGACATCGATGACCTCGTCGGCCGCGCCCTTCGAGTCGACGGGCAGGGTTCTAGGTCGAGCGGAACATCAGCATGCCCAGGATGTGCTCGGCTACCTGCTTTGCTCGCACCGGGCGAGCTTCTGGAACGCGATCGCGGATGGCGTCGCGGAACACAAGAGGCGGAATCCTGTCGAAGGCGCTACGTCCCAGATCACTCACGCCATCCCGAGCATATCGAGCAGCCGCAGACGTCCGGGAACCGGCACTATGTGCGGAACCAATATCACAGTAACCAGAGCCAATCGACGGCAACCCATTCCTCGCCGTCCCAGACCAGCGGGTTGATCTCAATTTCTCGGAGCCCCAACCCGACGGATCCCCGACTGACGACGCTGACCAAATCTGCCAATCCCTCGACGTCGGCGGGTGACGTCCCTCGATATCCATCGAACAGTTCGCGTCCCCGCAGTCGGCCGATCATTTCCAATGCGTCCCCGGAATCAACCGGTGACGGGGCGAACACCACGTCATCGAGCAGCTCGGTGAGCACTCCGCCCAGCCCGATCGACACGAGCGGGCCAAACCGATCGTCGAAGATGGCACCAACTATCACTTCGAGCCCGGGCCGGAATGGTTCAACCCGGATACCCTCCACATCTAGATCTGCGGTGGCCGCAGCAATCTCTTCGAAACCGGCCCGCACCTGCTCTTCGGTGCCCAGATCGACCTTGACCCCACCCACCTCGGTCTTGTGAGCAAGGCCCGGCGAGACAGCCTTGAGCACCACCGGGTAACCAAGCCGTCCGGCCACCGCGACGGCTTCATCGACGTTGGCAACAATCTCTCCGGCGACGAAAGGAATACCCCAGGCTTCTGGCCCGCCCGCGACGGGCCCGGGCGGACTTCGAACCTCGTGAGAAGCAAGCCGCGAGAGTCCGGCCAAAGCCCGGATCGCAGCTCTGGGATCCTCAGTGACGGGCGCCCCGGCCGACCGCAACCTCGTAAGCGGTCTTCGGGCCTGATCGCCGGCCATCCAGAGATGGAGAATCGGCGTCTCGGTCTCAATCGCCAGCAATGAACCAACTCGCTCTTCACTGTGATGAGGCGGATGGGCCGACGAAACCGCCAGCACCAGGTCGTAGTCGCCGGAGTCGGCAAACGCGGCAACGACTTCGGCGAATCGAGCGGCCCCGGCGATGATCCCGCCCATGTCGAGAGGGTTGTTGGCGGCACCGTGATCGAGGAGTGGTTCCAGAGCTTCAGCCAAATCCGGCCCGGGAGCACTGAGTTCGAGACCGTGGCGCTCGCTCAAGTCGGCGAGGTGAATGGCGATACCTCCTGAGTGCGTCACGATCCCGACCCGGCCGCCGGGCGGCGAGCCGACCCGCGCCATCATCTCGGCAACCTCGAGCGCTTCGCCCGGTGTTTCTGCGACCACCACAGCTTGAGAATCGAGAACCCCCTGGAGAACCGCCTCCGGGGCAGCCATGGCGCCGGTGTGGGATGTCATCAACGATCTGCCGTGAACTCCGGTGCCGATCCGGCAAGCGACGACGGGCTTGCCCCGGGCAAGTGAGGCCTTCACCGCGTCGATGAATACCTCACCGTCACGCACCGTCTCGATCAGGGCGAGGATCACCTTTACCTCATCCAGTCGGGAGACGCTGTCGATTGCCTCGCCCAGCTTGATGTCGACCTCGTTGCCCGTCGAGACCGACACGGCCAGACCACCGCCCCGCCCGGCAGCCAGGTTGTGCAGATAGCTTCCGCTACCGCCGCTTTGGGTGACAAGGCCGACCGGACCGCTGCGGATCTCGCTCTTCGGTCGATCGAGACAGGTGAGAAAACTGGCCGCAAGCCCCTGACCGGGACGGATCACGCCGCCACTGTTCGGACCCAGCAGCCGGGTGCCGGTGGTGGCGACCATCTCGGCCAAATGCTCCTCGAGAGCCAAACCTTCAGCGCCTGACTCGCCAAACCCTCCGGCGAAGACGATCACTGCTCCCACGCCCGCCGCGTCGGCAACAACGTCGGCCGTGGCGGCAGCCGGCACCGCGGAAATGACCAGATCGGGTGGTTGGGGAAGATCGGCAATCGACACGAACATCTCCACTCCATCGATCTGTGGAACTCGTGGATGAACACCCCAGACGGCTCCTTCGAACCCGAGCCGTCGAAGATGCCCCAGCACCCGGCCACCGTGTTTCGTCAGGTCGGCGGACAGTCCCGCGATGGCGATGGTCCCGGGATCGAGGAGGCGATCCAGGTTTGTCATCGCAACTGTGGGATCACCTCAGAGGCGAACAATTCGAGACTGTCACCCTCACCCATGTCATAGAAATACAGAATCATGTCAGTGCACCCCTCATCAACGAACTGGCCCATGGTGTCAACGGCCTCGGAGACGGTGACCCCGAACTCCTCTGCTCTGAACTCCTCGGGGGTAGTCGAGCGGCGCCGAGCAGCGATGTCGAGCTTCGTTCGAAGATCCGCGTCATCCCGCCCGATCACCGACATCAAGTGTGATGTCCGACCGATCTCCTCATAGGAACGGCCCACTGCCTCGCAATGGTCGGCCAACACCGCCGATTTGTGACGGAAGCTCTCAATCGAATCAACGAAGTTGGCGAAGTCCCCATACTTGGCGACGATTCGGAGCGTTCGCTTCTCGCCGCCGCCGGCGATCCAGAGCGGCGGATGCGGTTTCTGCAATGGGCCAGGAAGATTGATGGCGCCGTCGACGGTGTAGTGCTCACCCTTGAAGACGGCCTCTTCCTCGGTCCACATCGCCAACAGCACCTGGACCGCCTCTTCGAGTTGGTCGAGGCGCCGGCCCGCTGAAGGGAAGGGGTACCCGTATGCCTCGAACTCACCCTGGGACCAGCCGGCGCCTATCCCGACATCGAGACGCCCACCCGAAATCACATCGACGTTCGAGGCGATTTTTGCCAGCATCGACGGTGGTCGGTACAGGGCGCATGTGCACATTTGGCCGAGCCGGGCCCGAGCTGTGACTGCCGCGAGAGCGGCCATCAGTGTCCATGCCTCGAACGTGCTCTCATGTTTGACGACGGGAAAGGTATGGAAGTGGTCGTAGACCCAGATGGAGTCGTAACCCGCCCCCTCGATCACGCGAGCATATGCGAGAATCCGATCCCACTGCTGATCGGTCGGCACCCCCTCAAGATCGCCCTTCCATCCCTGGGGCACAAACGTCCCAAATCTCATCTGACTCCCTCTCCTTCACGGGGCTCGTTCATCAAACCGCCTTGCCTTCGCTCGGCGAGCTCATGACTCGGGCCAGGTCTTGACCACGCCCTCGTCGGCAAGCGCTCTCACTTCAGACTCATCGAGATCGAGCCGCTGCGTGAGCACTTCGACGGTGTGCTGGCCGAGCATCGGCGCCGACTCGTTGGGATTCTCCCAGTCGCTGAACTTGACCGGGCTGGGCGGGTAGCGGACCTTCCCCAGCGTTGGGTGGTCGTAAGTCTGGATCATGCCCCTGGCCTGCACCTGCGGATCGTCGAAGACATCGCCAATGTCGTTCACCGGTGCGTTGGGGATGTCGTATTCGTCGAGAATCGCCAGCCACTCCACCTTCGTCTTCGACCTGAACACCTCGGCAAGTATCGAAACCACGTGATCCCGATTGGAAAGACGGGCGGTGTTGTTGAAGGTCAACGGATCATCGATCAGATCTGGTCTCTCGATCGCATTGCAGAGGTTCCGCCAGAACTTCTCGTCCCGGGCAGCCACCACCACGTAGCCGTCGCTGGTCTGGAAGGCTTGCCACGGAACCATGTGGGCGTGGGCAGTGCCCAGCCGAGTCAGCTTTCGGCCAGAGTTCAGATAGTCGACCGCGTCATAGGAGAGCATTGAGACCAGGCTGTCGAGCATGGCCACATCGGCATGGCGGCCCTCATTGTGACGTTCTCTCCCCACCAGCGCGGCCAGCACGGAAATGCAGGAGTAGATGCCTCCCGAGATATCGGCGATGGGGATTCCCACCCGGGCCGGGTCGCCGTCGGCCGGGCCGGTGATGTCTACATGACCGGCATAAGCCTGCACCACCAGGTCGAAAGCCGACTTGTCCCGGGCAGGTCCGTATTCCCCGAAGCCGGTCACCGATACGGTGATGATTTCGGGGTTGTGCTCCCGCAAGGCGGCATGATCAATCCCGAGACGAGTCATCACTCCCGGCCTGAAATTGTCGATCACCACGTCGGCCTGGGCCACGAGCGAGTAGAAGATGCCGAGACCACGCTGATCCTTGAGGTCGAGAACCACGCTCTTCTTACCGCGGTTCATGAACAGATGGATGGCGCTCTCGTCATGGAGCGGGGCGATTGTGGCGTTGCGGGCGGTGTCTCCCGAGCGAGGCTCGATCTTGATTACCTCTGCACCAAGATCGGCCAGGATGACTCCGCCGAAGTTCCCGGCGATCACCTGACCCAGTTCAAGGATCGTGACGCCAGCAAGCAGACCGTTCACAGGCTGGTCACCTGGCCCAGGTCAGCGACACGACGTCGCCGGTCCGCGCCGACTCGTCTACCGCTTGCGAAATGAGGAGGACGTCCATCCCATCTTCACCCGTTGCCAGTATCGGATCCGGGCGGCCCGTGCCGGTGCTGTTGATGAAGGCGTGGGTTTCCTCCTGCATCGCCCCGAAATGCTCACCCAGCGCCCAGTCCCCCGGCATGAATGAGCCGAGCATGGCAACGTTCATCGAGGTGTCCGGCGTGTAAGGCGAGGGAACCGCTTTCTGTGACGCCATCAGGACATCACGATGGTCGTCCTTCACCGAAATGACACCGTCCCGGCCGAACAACTCGAAATCCATGCTGGCGACGTATGCGGGCCAGAACTCGGGCAACTCCCAGCTGACACCGAGATTTGCGACCATTCCGTCGTCATAGGTGAGAACACACCAGGTGGAGTCGAGTGCCCCGTACTCATCGTGGATACGACCTCGGGTGGAGCCGGCCGCATAGGCAGTAGCCGGCATCGGGCCGTCGAGATACCAGTTGAGGAGGTCGAATAAGTAGGTCATGGTGTTGATCGACGGGGTGGTCGTCCCTGCTCTGGATATGACGGCCCGGGCCACCGCCTGGGTGAGATAGATGGTTGCCTTCGCCGACGTGACGTCACCGACGTATCCCTTGAGAACATGCTCCTTTATCGCCAGGTACCGCCTTCGGAAGCGCTGCGTGAAGCCGGTGTACACCGATACTCCATACTCCTCCGCCGCCGCCAGCAACTTGTGCCCCTCGTCGGAGAGGATGGTGAAGGGCTTCTCGACGAGAATCGACTTGCCGGCCCGTACCGCGGCCATCGCCGGCTCGAAATGTGCGTCCTCGGTGGAGGCAATGATCACCGCGTCCACATCATCCCTCGTCACGATCTCGAGAGTGTTCGTGGACCAAATGTCGGCCTCGCAAGAGTCAGCGAGCCGCTCGGCCTTCTCCCCGACGATGTCGGTGACGGCGAGGAAGTCCACCGCAGGATGCCGGTGGGCGATTTCTGCCCGCAGACTTCCGATGGAGCCGGATCCGACAACGGCCACCCCTACCCCGCCTTCTATGTAGCGACTTCTCGTCACGATCCCTCCCCACCGGCACGGGATGCCGCCTCGGCCCGTTCGAGGATCGTACGGGCAACACGCGCCACTGCGTAATCCACCGTCCTGCCGTCGACGGCAATAGACGCTTCTCCGGCTGCCTCCGCCTCTTCGCAGGCTGCGAGGACCTTCCTCCGACCCGACTCGAACAACCTGGAGCGAACTGAATTCATTCGGTCACCACCTCACTTGATCGCCGTTGGATTGAGCGGAGATCCCACCGCACGGGTGAACGGCAGCGGCGGGCCGCAAAACATGAACTCGTAGACGCCGTCTTTTGCGCAGTCTTCAGCCAGGGGATCGAGATCAAAGATCTCTCCGATCCAAAGACCCATGTGAACGATGAGCACGATGTGAAGCGGTTGGGCGACATCGGGGGTCTCGTTTGGCCGAACCTCGAAGCCCCAGGTGTCGGTGGCAACGGCGGCCGTGTCCTTGGAGGCGAACCAGTCGACGCTGCCGAGGCCGAGACCGGGAGCCTCGCCGCCGGCATAGTCTCCCCACGAACCGGCCGACCGCGCCGCGGTCATCGCTCCGGTTCGCACGAAGACGAAGTCCCCGGCGCCGACGCTGATGCCGGCCAAGGAAACCGCCTCGTCCAGATCGTCGGCACCGATGGCATGGCCGGGTTCGAGCCACTCCACTCCGAGAGCCCGGGGAACATCAAGCAGAACTCCGCGCCCCACCATGCTGTCGGCCGCATTGGCGACGTCATTCTTGAGCGCGCCTCTACTCGAGACCCACTCCGCGCCGTGGCCGTTGTAGATCTTCCCCTCGAAGATCACGTGGGCCAGGGCGTCCCATTGGGTTCCGGACTGCAGGGGCATGATTATCAGGTCGTCGGTGCCGATGAAGTGCTTTTCCACGCCTCCGTAGAAGTCACGGATCGCCGTTCCGGCAATGGCGTCGGCTCCGTCCCTGGTCATGAGGTGAATCGGGTTGAAGCGGCCGAGAAACCCGGTCTGCGGTCCCTCGTCGTCATAGGGAAGCGCCATCGAAATCGTGGTCCCTCGGGTCACGAGCGAGGCAGCACGCACCACCATCTCCCCCGTCACGAGATTGAGAGTCCCCTTCTCGTCGTCCGACCCCCATCGACCCCAGTTGCTGTGACGGTCGCTCAGTTGGCGGACCGTCTCGATGCTCGGTGTCATGTTCCTCTTCTCATTGTTGCTTGGCCCGGAGCGGGCGTGCATGATGCACGATATATGATTGGGCGGCGGGCTGACCAACGCAGGAGCAATGGACTACGAGTTGACCCCAGAGCAGGAATTACTCCGGACAACGGTGCGCGACTTCTGCGATCGGGAGATCAGTCCCGAGGATGTCCGGGAGCACGATCGAGAGCACAAAGCGCCCCGGGAGCTGTACGACAAGCTGGCCGCCCAGGGCTGGGTCGGGATCAACATCCCCGAGGAGCACGGTGGCGGCGGGGCCGGTGCCGTCGAGGTGGCCGTCGTTCTCGAAGAACTGGGCCGAGCGTTCCTCGACCTGTCCTTTTGGGTGTTCCGGACCGTCACCTGGGGAGGCCTGGCGATTTCCCGCGATGGGACCGAAGCACAAAGGAAGGAGTTTCTCCCCGGGATCGCATCGGGAGACCTCACAGTGTGCTTCTCGTTGACGGAGCCCGATGCCGGGTCGGACGCCGCCTCGATATCTCTCTCCGCCGTCGAGGACGGCGCCGACTATGTGCTCAACGGCCAGAAGGTCTTCACCTCGGGATTCAAGGTGAGCCACCTGGACATCGTTGCGACCCGCACCTCCACCGAGGGGAAGAAGCATCACGGCATCACCAACTTCATCGTAGAAACCGACAGCCCCGGATTGGAGTGGCAGCCGATCGAAACGCTGGGTCACTGGCCCCTCGGAACGGCGATGCTCTACTTCACCGACGTCCGGGTTCCGAAGACCAGGATGCTGGGCACGCTCCACGAGGGGTGGCGCGACCTGGGGGTGTATCTCCGCTACGAGCGACTCTGTCTATCAGCGGCACGGACCGGCGCGGCCGCGGCCGCTCTCGCCGACTCGGTGGCTTACGCCAAGGAGCGCAGACAGTTCGGCAAGCCGATTTCTGAGTTCCAGGCGGTCTCGCATCGTCTTGCCGAGATGCAAACCATGGTCGAGATCTCCCAGATGCTTGTCTACCGATACGCATCTCGCCTCGACCGCGGGTTGGCTTCCACCCGGGACGCGGCGATTCTCAAGCTTTACGCCTGCGAGGCATACAAGCAGGTGGCGGACATGGGCCTCCAGGTGCTTGGCGGATACGGATACACCAAGGAATTCGACCTGGAGCGACATTTTCGGGAGTCACGGCTGGGCGTGATCGGTGCGGGCACCTCCGATATCCAGCGCAACATCATCGCAAAGACCATGGGGCTATGACACCCGTCATCACCGAGGAGGCGAGGGCCTGGGCCGATCGGGAGTATCCAGAGTTCGACTTTCCGGTGACAGCAACCGCCATTGCTCGATTTGCTCACGCCACCGGAGAGACCAACCCGATCCACTTCGACAAGGAACGAGCGGTTGAGGCGGGCTACTCCGGCGTGGTGGCCCCGACCATGTTCCCTTATGTCATCAGGATGCACGCCTCAACGCTGGTTCCCAAGGATGAGCTCGAGCCGGATGGGTCTCCCAGTGCCGACGTCCCTCCCCTCACCACCCGCCGAGCAATGGCCGGAGAGACTTCGATCCAGTTCGGAGAGCCGATCGTTGCCGGAGACGTGATCACGGTGCAGAAGCGGCTCGCCGGCCTGTACGAGAAAGCAGGGCGGAGCGGTCCGCTGGTCTTCGTTGAGATGGAGTTCACGCTCACCAACCAACGGGGAGAGACGGTGGCAACAGAGAACTTCACCAGGATCTATCGATGACGACTGTCCCCGAGGTCGGCGCCAGAGTTCCGGCACAGGTGCATAACCCGACGGCGCTCGATCTCTTTTCGTTCAGCGCCTCGGTGTGGCTGCTTCACCGCATTCACTACGACACTCCCTTCACTACCGAGCACGAAGGCCATCCCGGACTCCTCATCCATGGCCCGCTGCAGGGGGTTTACCTGACACAGACCGCAGAGTCATACCTGGCCGACGTAGCCAGGATCGAGTCGATCACCTATCGACACCTTGCGCCTGCCTATCTGGGTGACAAGTTGGAGTGTGCCGGGATCGTCACCGGAGTCGACGGCCACGGGATCGACCTCGACCTCTGGGCACGGAAGGGCGACGGCACCAACACCACAATCGGGAAGGCGAGGTTCGCCCTCCGATGAAGATCTCAGGGGCGCAGGTACTCGCCGAAATGCTCGACGGCTATGGAGTGACCCATCTGTTCCACGTACCGGCAGTGCTCCGCCGCACCATGGTTGAGATCGAAAAGCACACATCGATCAAGCGGGTGCGACCGCACGGCGAAAAGCCGGCCGCCTACATGGCCGATGGATACGCCCGTGCGTCAGGAAAGCCCGGCGTGTGCGCAGCCCAGGTGGTGGGCGCTCTGAACCTGGCAGCCGGATTGCGCGACGCCTATCTCGCCCACTCGCCGGTCATCGCTCTCACCGGGGGCCGAGACCCTCAAACCAAGTTTCGCAAGGTCTATCAGGAAGTCGACGACATCCCGGCCTTCGAACCGGTAACCAAGATGAACGTCACCGTCGAGAGTGTCGAGCGGATTCCGGATCTGGTCCGTCAGGCGTTTCGCGCCGCCACCACCGGAGCGCCCGGCCCGGTTCACATTCAGTTCGCCGGCAACGAAGGCCAGATCGACGCTTCCGAAGCGGACATGGAGGTCTACTGCGAGGAGCAGTTCGCTTCGGTTCCACCCTTTCGCCCTTCCGCACCCGACGCCGACCTGATCCGTGCCCTCGAGTTGCTGGCTCAGGCGGATCGTCCGGTGCTCGTGGCCGGTGGAGGGGTTCGTGCTTCGGGAGCGGGACCCGCCCTGATTGCACTCGCCGACCATCTCGCCGTCCCGGTGGCCACCTCCCTCAACGGCAAGGACGTCATCCCGGATAGCCACCCTCTTTCTGTTGGGGTGGTGGGCACCTACTCACGGGGATCGGCCAACCAGGTGGTGCTGGAGGCGGACCTGGTCTGCTACGTGGGAAGCGAGACCGGCGGCATGACAAC
>CAMYMH010000019.1:103453-133071 GCA_947259275.1 uncultured Acidimicrobiaceae bacterium
CCCGATCCGTCCCGAGCGGCTGTGCGCCGAGTTGTCCGACCTGGTCCCGGACGACGGACTCGTGGTGGTCGACACGGGCCACGCCGGGATGTGGATGGGAGGGATGTACGACCTGCGGACGTCGACCCAGTCCTACATCAGGAGTGCAGGACACCTGGGTTGGGCCTTTCCTGCCTCACTCGGTGCGAGATGCGCAACACCCGACCGTCCGGTCGTCTGCTTCACCGGCGATTCCGGGTTCTGGTATCACGTCGCCGAGATCGAGACCGCAGTGCGATGGGGCATCAACAGCATCACTGTGGTCAACAACAACCATTCCGGCAACCAGTCGAAGCGTGGTTTCGATCGGGTCTATGGCGGGAAGCAGACCGAGCAGGCGGAGGAGATGTGGGTGTTCACCGATGTCGACTTCGCCCGTCTCGCCACCGATATCGGAGCGCTCGGAATCAGGGTGGATAAGCCTTCGGAATTGGCCCCCGCGTTCGACCAGGCACTGTCGGCCGACCGGCCCGCCGTGATCGACGTCGTGACCGACATCGACGCGCTTGCTCCGCTGGCGGTCGAATAGCGGTTCGGGCGAAGCCGGCGACGATCTCGGTACCTGCGTCTTCGGGCTTCGAGGCCGGCAACTCACCCCATCGTCCCAATCCGACCGACGCAGCCTCAACGGCTCCATCAGCTGTGCAATCCTTTGCACGATGGAGCCCCCGGTGACGCACCCTCGACGCGCCATTAGCTGTGACAATCCTTTGCACGATGGAGCCACCCGTGACGGGGTATCAGCCGGGGGCCGCTTGACCACGATATTCCGACTCGGTATTGTGCATAATCCAGGAACCGTCCGAGGATTTCCGCCTGCAACACGGCCGGGCCCCAATGACAGGCGCTGATACTGGAGGAGGAATTCAGTGACTTTCAGAGTGAGAAGACGCGCGAAACCTGAACTACGGACCCTACGAGTGGTGGCGTTGTTGTTGGTGATGGCGTTGGTAGCTGCAGCCTGTGGCGACGACGACAGCAGTGATACGACGACAGGAGATGGCGGAGCGACCGGTGATCCGGTCACGATCGAACTGATACTCACGCGGCCGTACTACGTCGCAACCGGCTTCGTCGAGGAAATGAAGTCGCGATACAACATCGACCTGGTCGTGGACGTCCAGTCAAACGACGACATCCTGCAGCAGCTGCAGACGAGGCTCGATGCGGGTCAAGATCTCCCCGATCTGCTCGGTGCCGAGGACTCGTTCCTCATGCCGGCGTTCGAGGAGTCCGGTTTGGTCGGAGACCATTCAGCCTTCCAGTCCGAGTTTGAGGCAGAGGATCCTGATCTTTACAACCTGTTGCAGGATGTTGCCTGGACGGAGACCGATGGCATCGGCGTGTCGATCACGGCCAACTTCGACGCCTTCTACTACAACCAGGAATGGTTCGATGAGGCTGGGGTGACTGTTCCATTCGCGACCTTCGACGACGTGCTCGCCGGAATGCGAGCCTTGAAGGCGGCTCGACCGGATGGCATTCCGCTCACGGTCCAGGCCAAGGCAGGCGACGGGGTGACCACTCTGAAGACGATGCTGGCCGGGGCCGGGGCACCTTTCGATGGTGCAGTCCCCGACCTCACCTCTACTGGCGGCATGTACACCTGCCAGTGGTGGGTCGATGCTGCCTCAGAGGGTCTAACCCCACCTGATGCGGTCGCATGGGGTGAGGACGAGTCTCGTGGCGCCTTCACCGGTGGTAACGCAGCAATGATCCTCGACGGCTTCACCACCGCCGGCGACTTCAACGAGATACCCGGCTTCGACTACCCGGCGCAGTGGAATCTCACACCCGCCCCGGTGGCTGGTGGCCCCGCTGGAACCGAAGGAGTGGCTCTGGCAGCTGCCAGGACCTGGGGGATCATCGAAGGAACCGAGCACCCCTATGAGGCGGGTTTGGTGATCAGGGCTATCGCCGAGACGAAATGGCTCGTGGGTCAGGCTTCGGAAGGTGGCGTGCCGGCACGGAACACGGAGTTCATCAACAGCTCAGACGCGCTGGAAATCTGGCCGTTCTTCAACGAAGACCTGAAGAATGCCTACCTGGCCGCGATTCCTCAGCCCGCCGGTGAGAACGCAGGCGAGGTCGAGGGGATCCTCGAGCAATTCTTCGGTGAGATCGTTTCGGGCGCAAGCAGCGATTGCAGCGAGCTGACGAGCAGATACCAGGCTGAGCTGGACGCCGCATGATAAAGAGCCGGTGCAACTGAGTACCGACAAACGCAGAATGCCCCCTCGCCTCCACCGGCGAGGGGGCATTCCTGTACACTCGCCCGATGACTGAGTCCGAGCTGTGACTACCACGGCTCCCCAACCAAAGGGCAACTTCAAACCGAAGCGCAACGGGCGCTGGTGGCAACGCAAAGAGCCACCGCGTCAGGAAAACAACGCCATCATCGGTGAGCGCAAGTCGACGCCCTACCTCTTCAGCGCCCCGGCCATCCTCCTCGTGGCCGGTCTTCTTGGTTTTCCAGTCCTTTGGGGTGTATGGCAGAGCTTCTACCGCCGGCCAAGGCTGGGAGCGCCCCCCGAGCGGGTTGGTATCGAGAACTACTCGGACATGTTCTCGTCAGACGCTTTCTGGGACTCCCTGAATAAGACCGCAGTATTCGTCTCTGGCTCCCTGATCGTCGGAATGGTGCTGGGTCTCTTCTTTGCATTTGCCCTCTTCAGAGTGGTCGGGAGGCTCCGATTCCTCCGGGCCGTGACCATCGGCCCCTACATCGTTTCCAACGTCGCCGCCGCCGTGATGTTTCGAATTCTCTTCAATGCCCAGTTTGGAACGATGAACCAGGTAATCGAGTGGCTCCCCTTTGTGGACAGCGGCCCGAGGTGGCTGGCCGACCCGTTCTGGGCGATGGTCACCGTGATCTTCACCCAGGTGTGGACCGACCTTCCACTCGTGATACTCCTGCTTCTCGGGGGACTGATGACCATCGACAATGCGCATCTGGACGCGGCCCTGGTCGACGGGGCTTCCGGCTGGAACCGAGCCCGCCACGTCACGATCCCGCTTCTCGCCCCCCAAATCCTGATCAGCGTTGTCTGGCTGAGTTACTCGACGCTGACCGGGCTCGGAGTGGTGCTCGCCCTCACCGGCGGTGGGCCCCTCAAAGCCACTCAGACGATGGCTATGGAGATGTACACCGTGGCCTTCCGTAATCTCGAGTTCAACCAGGGGCTGGCGATCGCAACCTTCGTCTTGGTCCTCAATGCCCTCCTCACGCTGGCCTACATACGCATCGGCCGCAGATACGACTACGACGCATGACCGACATTCTGCCTCCCGACGAGATCGCCGCCGACACCATTGCTGAGGAGTCTCTGCAGGCCTCCGAGCGAGACGTCCCGGGCCTGGGGCTTGCCGTAGGTAGCAGAGCGAAGCGGCTTCTCAGGAGCATCCTGATTGCGATCCCGTTGATCGCACTGGTGGTCTGGACCGTGACGCCGTTCCTGGTGACTTTGTCGATTTCCTTCAAGGACAAGGTGGAGGTGTTTTCGGATCCGTCGCTGATACCGGCCAACCCGAGCCTCAACGCCTACACCGATGTCCTGGCCAGCGACAGTTTCACGACTTCGTTCACCAACAGTGTCGTCGTCGGCGTCGGCACAACCGTCTTGACCATCCTGCTTGCGGTACCTGCTGCGTACGCCTTTGCGAGGTTCAGATTCCGGGGCCGGCACCTGCTGCTTCTTTTCACCCTGCTTCCGCGACTGACGCCCAGTATCGGGCTCATGATCCCGATCTACCGAATCGCCATAGCCACGAACATGTTGGACAAACGCATCACCCTGATCATCGTCTACACCGCCATGCTCTTACCTCTCGGCGTCTGGCTGTTGGTCGGCTTCTTCCAGGCGATCCCACGCGACATCGAGGAGGCGGCCAACGTCGACGGGGCCAGTCTCTGGGGACGTCTCCGACACATAGTGGTACCGCTTGCCGCACCCGCCATGATCACAGTCGGGGTTCTCGCATTTCGGGAGGCCTGGAACGAGTTCACCCTGGTCCTGGTACTGGTCAACTCACCGGGAAACCGGACACTGCCATTCGAGCTCTACAAGTTGCAGGGTGTCGAAGGTATTGCCGACTACCCGATCGAGGCGGCATTCACAGTCCTCACCATCGTCCCCTTCATACTCTTCTACACCTTCGTGGAGAAACACGTGGTCGCCGGGCTTATTTCCGGGTCAGGAAAGTAAGTCAGCAGACTCTGCTACCGACCTGAGGACGGTGAAATGGACAAACTGATCATCACCGCCGCCTGTGACTCATCCGTCTCTTACCCCTCGAACTCGAATTGCCCGACTCCGACCCGTGAGAACGCCGAAGCCATCACTCGGGAATACCTCAGATGCATCGACGCCGGTGCGTCCATCGCCCATCTCCACGGGGTTCGCAAACTCGAGTCGACCATCCAGGCGGATGGTCGCAAACTGAGCAAGATCGATGTTGAGGGCTGGGCGGAGATCACCCAGGGCATCCGATCGGAGCGTGATTCGATTATCCAGTTTGGAATCGCCGGGGCCAGATTCGAGGACCGTCTCCCCCTGCTCGACCTCGAACCCGACATGATGTCGGTGGCCTTCAATGCTCACGATGAGTACTTTCATCCCGACCCCGAGTACCCCCCAAATGCGATCTACTCGCTGCATACCTTGGATGAACTGCGCGGATACGCTGAAGAACTGCCCAAGCGAGGGGTCAAACCGGAGATCGAGGTGTTCCATTCTGGAGCAGTGTGGAACCTGAAGAAGCTTCACGCCGAGGCGCTACTCGAGCAACCGCTGTGGGTGACTCTCTTCTTGGATTGGGAAGGCGGCTCATGGACACCTCCCACCGAGGCGGCACTGCTCTACATGGTTGATCTGTTGCCCGACTATGTCAATTACAACGTGAGTGTCATGAGCCCGACGGCACAGTGGAAGCTCCTGTCCATGGTCATCGGTCTCGGTGGCCATGTTCGGGTCGGGTTTGAGGACAATCCATATCTCTCCGCCGGTGAGCTAGCCGAGACCAACGCCCAGCTCGTCGACAAGATCGTACGGATCGCACACGAACAGGGTCGCGAAATCGCCAGTCCGACAGAAGCTCGAGAAATCATGGGGCTCGACGGTCCGAGATGAGACGGGTCGTGGTCTCCGAGTATCTCCAGGAGCGGTTTCTCACCCGCATCGGTGCCGACTTCGAAGTCGTCTACGACCCCGACCTCTACGCCGACCGGACCCGCTTGTTAGCCGAGGCGGCTGAGGCCGAAGCCATCATCATCCGTAATCGGACCAGGATCGACACCGGGTTTCTGCAGTCAGCCACCGCGATGAGAGTCGTCGGTCGTCTTGGTGTCGGACTCGACAACATCGACATGGCCGCTTGCTCGACTGCCGGCGTGACCGTGATACCCGCTCTGGGCGCCAACGCAGTGTCGGTGGCCGAATACGTAGTGGCGGCCATGCTCGTCTTGCGCCGCGGGGTATTTGGAATGACGGAATCGATGGTTGCCGGGCAATGGCCGCGTCAAGGACACGCCTTCGGCAACGAGTTGATGGGGTCGACGCTTGGACTGGTGGGTTTCGGATCAATCGGCCGCTCGGTAGCCACCCGGGCGGCGGCTTTGGGGATGACGGTGGTGGCCTACGACCCCTATCTCGGCAAGACCGACCCCGCGTGGCAGATGGCGAAGCGAGTCGAGTTAGATCAGCTGCTGGCCGATGCCGACGTGGTCAGTCTCCACATTCCCCTGGACGCGACCACTGCCAACCTCATCGACTCGGCGGCGCTCGTCCGGATGAAACCCTCCGCCGTCCTGATCAACACCTCTCGGGGAGGCGTCCTCGACGAGACCGCTCTAGCCAGCGGGTTGCGGAACGGCGTCATCGGGGGAGCCGCCCTCGACGTCTTCGAGTCAGAGCCGCTCGGCCCCGAACCGGCGGCCAGATTCAGGGGCCTGGAAAATCTGATCTTGACGCCCCATGTGGCCGGTAACACTCAGGAGTCGGTCGATCGGGTCGCCGAGATGATCACCAACGCGGTGCTGGAATCGCTCAGTCCCTAATCCGTGGTTCAGGGCTCACGAGCGTCACGCGCGAGTTGGATCGTTGCCAGGAGGGCGCCGGTCAAGATGACGAGTCCGATGATCGGTTGGACGAACAACATTGCCAGCCCAATGCCCCACCCGAAGGCTCTAGCAGCCTTTATCAGGCGCACGAAGGTGACTCCATATGACTGAAGAGTCGTCGCTGCTTCAACGATTGGCTCATGATGCCGTCTCTCATTCGGCGGTGGGGGCTGAATGTATAATCCGGCCCGCCGACATGGCAAACGGCTTCTTTCCAGCATTCTCACGCCGGGACGGGAGACGCAATCGATGAGGAGAGAAGATCGGCTATGCCCGTGATCGACATGCACGCCCACGTGTCGCCAGAGCGTTACCAGGAGGCGGTGCGCACCAAGGGTGAGTGGTACGGACTCGACGAACGCCCGGGTGAGCTCCGACTCGGGAAGTTCGCCCAATCCCTGCCCGACCGGCTGGCCGACATGGACGCCCTCGGTATGGACATGCAACTGATCACTCCCACAGTCGGGTTTTACCAGTACGGCAACGAGTTGGAAGTAACCAAGAACATCCACCGGGAATGCAACGACGAGATCGCCGAGACCGTTGCCGCCCACCCCACCCGGTTCGCCGGCCTGGCGATTGTTCCCATGCAGGACACCGAGAGTGCAGTCGCCGAAATGGAGCGGGCGATGGTCGATCTGGGCCTCGAGGGCGTGATCCTCAGCGACCACGTCGCCGGTCGGACGTACGACGACCCCGATTTCCTCCCCTTTTTTGCTGCCGCTGAGGAATTAGGGGCGCTCCTCTTCTTCCATCAAGGAGGCGACACCGTCGTTGCGCAGAGGATCAGTCGCTACATGCTGCCAAACGCGGTGGGAAACCTCACCGAGCGCGCACTTGTCTATGCGACGCTCGTCTTCGGCGGCGTCATCGATCGCTTTCCCAACCTGAAACCGTATCTCGGCCACGGTGGCGGCTACACCCCATATGGCGTGGCGAGGATGGACAAGGTGGCGGGAGCCCTCGAAGATGAGCCAGGGATGACACCGCCTTTCGGACCGAGCGACGGGTTCGTCCAGCAGTTTCCGCCCAGTGACTATTTGGATCGTTTCTACTACGACTGCTGCACGTACAGCGGACCGGTGCTTCGCTTCCTTATCGACACGGTCGGCATCGACAGGGTCGTGCTCGGCACCGACTACCCGGCACCGATGGTGCTGCACGATGCCGTCAACTGGGTCCGTGGGTTGCCAGAATTGAGCGACGATGAGAAGGAAGCGATTCTCTCCAAGAATCCAACCAAGATTCTCGGGCTGTGACAGATAGGTCCTGATGCAACAACTCGGCTGGGGCGTCATCGGCATCGGCAACATCGTGCAAGGCACGATCGCCCCGGCGATGGTCGCCGAGCCGGAGTGCGACCTGGTTGCCGCGGTGAGTCGCGATCAGGGACGTGCCGACGACTTCGCCGCCAAGTTCGGTGCCCGCTACGCCTACACCGACTACGAGGAGATGCTGGCCAACCCCGAGGTCGAAGCGGTATTCATCGCGACGCCAAATGCTCAGCACGCCGGGCAAGTGGTTGCCGCCGCCCGCGCCGGCAGGCAGGTCCTCTGTGACAAGCCGCTGGCCATCAACGTCCCGGACGCCGCCGGTGCCCTGCGCGCCTGCAATCAGGCGGGGGTCAAACTCGGAGTCAACTTCCACTACCGGCATCTCCCCTGGGTCCAGGACGTCACCCGAATGATCGGCGAGGGGCTGATCGGGGAGGTGAAGGTTGTCCATCTCGAGGTGGGCTCAGGGACGAGAAACTACGACAACTGGAGGGCAGATCCCGAGATGGCCGGACTGGGATCGGTGCACAACGTCGGTGTTCACGGGCTTGACCTTCTGCGGGTGATACTCGATTCCGAGCCGATCGAGGTGATGGCGATGTTCGACCATGCTCCCGGCAGTGGTTCGGTGGAAATGCTTGCGCTCGTCACTCTTCGCTTCGAGAACGGTGCGCTTGTCTACGCCAACCTCAACGAAACCATCGCCAACCCGCAGAACGACATCGCCGTCTACGGCTCCCAGGGACGAATCGTCGGGACCGCGTTCACCCGCTCGAGGAGTGACGGGGAGCTGGCCGTGCTCACCGATGACGGCGAGACCGTGACCGACTACCGCGCCCCCGACGCTCACCGGCTTTCAGTGGCCGCCTTCACTCATGCAGTCTTGGGCGGCAGCCAGCCGAACGCCTCCGGTCTGGACGGACTGAGAAGCGCCCAGGTCTGCGAGGCGATCGGCCGCTCGGCGACGGAGCGCCGCTTCGTTGAGGTGGAGTACGGGTGATGGCTGCTTCGACCGATCCCGGTGAGCTGAAGACGATCGGTCAAATCATCGCCCGGGCCCGCGAAGTCACCGACCCCGGCGTCTACGCCTGGGCCGCAGCCGGAGCCGGTCAGGGCGTGACCCTCGCCCGAAACGCGGCGGCGCTGAGCCGCCTGGCATTGCTCCCTCGGGTAGGGCGTGATATCAGCGACGTGGACACCTCATCGTCCTTCCTCGACGTCCCGATCGCACTCCCGGTCATGCTCGCTCCGGTCGCTGCCCTTGCCCTCTACGACGCCGATGACGCTCTCGCCGCTTCGACGGCCGCCACCCAGATGGGAACGTCGGCAATCTGTTCGATTCACACGAATTCGGTGTGGGAAGAGGTCGCGGCCACTGCCCCCGGGCACCACTTCTTCCAAATCTATGTGGCCGGCGACAGAAGCTGGCTGGCCGACATCCTGTCCCACATCCAAGAGGCTCGGTTCGGCGGAGTGTGCGTGACGCTCGATGCCCCAGTCGTCGGTCGGCGTGATCGAAGCCTCGAGAACGGGTTCATGTGGCGAACACCCGCAGAAGGGACGCCCAGTCTCCGGCAGCACGGATGGGATGAGTCTTTCCGGAGTCGTTTCACATGGTCAGACCTCGAATGGTTATGCGGGCAAGCGCAACTCCCCGTTTTCGTCAAAGGCGTGATGACGTCGGATGACGCTATGGCAGCTGCCGATTGTGGGGCAGGTGGGCTCTTCGTCTCCAACCACGGTGGAAGAATGGTCGACCACGAGCTCAGCGCCGTCGAGGCTCTTGGCGAGATAATCGCGGCCGTGCCCGACGATGTCGACGTGGCGGTGGACGGGGGGTTCATGGGAGGAGCCGACGTATGCAAGGCACTCGCCCTGGGAGCCAAAGCAGTGGGCATCGGCCGTCTCCAATGCTGGGGGCTGGCGGCCGGAGGCGTTGCGGGGCTGGTTCGCGTGCTGGAGATCCTCAACGACGAAATCGTTCTGACGATGGCGAACATCGGCGCCCGAAGTGTCGGAGATATCACCCCGGACCATGTCCGCTGGTCTATCACCGTCCCACTTTCCGAGCCCGGCGTTCTCTAACTTGACCGAAAGACGTGAAGGATAGAGGGTTCTCAGCCACGGCAAGAACTGCGACGTTTTCAGAGAGTTAGGCTGACGGCCGGCGAAGGATCAGGGCTCGAAGGGCGGCCCAGCCGCGAACGAATCGATGAGATGGGCTAGTGACCAAGAGGGACGTTGTCGTTATTGGGTCGTTCGTGATTCTTGAGCCGGTGCAGTCATGACGGAGAGGCCTCCCGGTCGGATCGTGATCGTGACCGGGGGTGCGGTCGGCATCGGGCGGGCCACCACCACCGCTTTCGCGGATCTGGGCGACCTGGTATATGTCCTGGACATCGATCCGGAGGCGGGATCCGAGGTGGCCGGGCTCAACGAGCACGCCACATTCATTAGCTGTGATGTCACTTCTCCGGCAGAAGTCACTGATGCGTTGAGGCTGATTGGCGAGGAGTCGGACCGTATCGACGTACTCGTCAACAACGCCGGTGGTTTTCGGTCCCCGCGCACTTTGGAGGACACCTCGTTCGAGGAATGGCATCAGATCCTCGACCTCAACCTCACGTCGGTGTTTCTGACAACCCAGGCGGCCTTACCGCTGCTGCGTCGATCGGAGTCAGGTCGCATCATCAATCTCGGGTCTCTGGCGGGTCAGCTCAACACCTGGCGCACCGCTCCACCGTATGTGGCAGCCAAGGCCGGTGTTCACGGTCTCACTCGCTTGATGGCGTCCGAGCTGGCCGAGGACGGCATCACGGTCAATGCCTTGGCTCCGTCTGCGGTCCTAACCGAGCGAATCGAGAGTTTGCGTGATAAGGCGGAGTTGGAGGCCACGGCGGCGACGATCCCCCTGGGCCGCTATCAAAGCCCCGAGGAGGTCGCCGCTTGGGTCCTATTCCTGGCCTCATCCGAAGCCGGGTTTATGACTGGTCAGACAGTCTCTGTAAACGGCGGCAGGTTCATGACCTGAGATCGAGGAGGCGGTACAACCGAGCCCGTGGCGGCAGAACATCGAACCGGCCGACGACTCCAAGGCCGTGACGGCTGATGCAATATGTAGAATGCCGCCGACCGACGCCAAAGAGCGGTGCTCGCGACCGTCGTCGTTATCGGAAGTCGTAACTAGGAGGAGAAACATGGATCCCGTTAGGGTGGCGTCGGTCGGGCTCGGCTGGTGGGGGGGAACTCTCGCCGACAAAGCAACTGCGGGCGGGCTCCAGATAGTGAGTTGTTTTGCCCGCACCGAAGCGACCCGCAAGGAGTTTGCCGAAAGCCACAATTGCCGGCCTGCGTCCTCCCTCGACGAGCTCCTGTCGGATCCCGAGGTCGAGGGCGTCTTAGTGGCCACCCCCCACTCAACCCACGCCGACCTGGTCGCAGAAGTGGCCGGTGCCGGAAAGCACGTGTTCGTCGACAAACCGTTCACCCTGACGGTGGCCGAGGGCAAGCGCGCCATCAACGCAGCAGAGGAGGCGGGGGTTTTGCTCCAGGTGGGTCATAACCGGCGGCGACAACCGGCCACCCGTCTCCTCAAGCAGATGGTGGAGGACGGCCAGCTGGGCATGGTCCACTATGCCGAGGCCAACCTCTCCTATCCCAAGGGTCTCAATCCGCGGTCGGGCTGGAGGGGTGACCCGGCGGAGAGCCCGGCCGGTGGAATGACCGGCCTCGGAGTTCACATGGCGGACAATCTCAACTACCTCCTGGGTCGTGCCGCGCGGGTTGCCGCGTTCAGCCGCCGGATCATTGGAGTCGGCCAGCTGGACGACTCCACCACCGCAACTCTCGAGTTCGAAGATGGGCCGCTAGCGTTTCTCGGCACCGCGATGGTCATTCCCAACATTGCCAGGACCGCGGTGTGGGGCACCGAGGCCGCCGCCTGGAACGACATGGACGGTGAACGCTTCTACGTCCAGAAGGTGGGAGAACAGGAGGGCGAGTCCCAACCCATCGAGACGCTTGACACGGTCAAAGATGAGCTGGAGGAGTTCGCTCAGAACATCCGCAACGGCACTCCCCCGGAGACAGGCGGGCCGGAGGCGCTGGAGGCCGTGGTGATCCTTGAAGGAATCGTGGAGAGCTCCGCTTCCGGCCGGGTGGTGGACCTGGACGAGGTGCGGGCCCGTGAATAGCGGGACGGGGCTGAGTAAGCCGTGATCGGTTGAGCGGCCGCCTGCGACGTTGGGGACGGGTCGCCGTTGTCGACGTCACCCCGCTGCGGGAAGCCGCTGGGTATCGCTGGCTGTTTGCCGGGATGCTCTTTGTCCAGACCGGGCGCCAACTCGTCGTTGTAGCCGTTCCCTTCCAAGTGTTCGAGGAGACCGGGTCGACCCTCGCCGTCGGTCTCCTCGGCCTGGTCCAGCTGATACCACTGCTGGCCGTCGCATTGGTCGGCGGAGCGTTGGCCGATGCCTTCGACCGCCGTCGGCTTCTCGTCATCTCCCAGCTCATCCTCGCCGCCACCGCGGTGGGGTTGCTGTGGAACTCACTGCTGGACAAGCCTCACGTGTGGCCGCTGTTCGTCCTGGTCGCCATCAATGCCGGCGTTTCGGCCATCGACGCGCCGGCCCGTCACGCGATTGTTCCCGGGCTCGTCGGGCGGGCCCTGCTCCCGTCGGCACTGGCCCTCAACCAGACGCTGACCAACGTCGCCAAAGCCGCGGTGCCGGCCCTAGCCGGTCTCCTGATCGCGACCATCGGACTTCCGTTCACCTACGGCTTTCAGGTTCTGATGTTTCTGATCGGTGCCGCTCTGATCCAAAGGGTGCCGAACATTCCCGTCGTCGGTGGCGGCCGCAAGGCCGGGTTGTCCTCCATCGCCGAAGGCCTCAGGTATCTGAAATCCCGTCGAGTCATTCAGGCGGCACTGGCGATCGATCTCAACGCCATGGTCTTCGGAATGCCGACCGCGTTGTTCCCGGCGATGGGGACCGAGGTTTACGGCGGAGATGCTTTCACCGTTGGCCTGCTGTACGCCGCGCCGGGAGTTGGAGCTCTCCTGGCGGCTCTCACCTCAGGATGGGTCCCGAGGATTCGGCGTCAAGGCTACGCCGTGATCCTGGCGGTGCTCGGCTGGGGCATTTCGATAACGGTTTTCGGCTTCTCAGGCGCCCTGGTCGTCGGCCTCGGAATGCTGGCGCTGGCCGGAGCCGCGGATGTTGTCTCGGCCATCTTCCGAAATTCGATCATCCAGCTGTCCGTCCCCGACCACCTGCGGGGCCGGCTTAGTTCTGTACATATGGCAGTGGCCGCGGGAGGGCCGAGACTGGGCGACCTCGAGGCGGGGGTGGTAGCCGCCATCACCTCCGTCCGGTTTTCGATCATCTCGGGCGGCCTGGCCTGCATTGTCGGGGCATCGGCCTTGGCGAGGTGGGCCCCCGAGCTCACCCGGTACCACTATGACCCGGCTTCGCAGGAGGCCCCACCGGACCTTTCAGAGGATGCCGGGACGCTCTAGGAAAGAGAGAACACTCGAGCGGCGTTCCCGCCCGAGATAGCCGACCGGTCCTCGTCGGTAAGGCCCTCGGTTGCCTGGATCAACGCCAGCGGATCGGTCTCGCTCATGTCAAACGGAAAATCGGTTCCGAGCATCACCCGGTCGACGCCCACCACCTCGATCAGATGACGAAGGTAAAGCGGCTGGAACACCATGGTGTCGTAGAAGAGCCGCTTCATGTAGTAGCTGGGCGGATGATCGGGAATCGCCACTCTGGTCTCGGGCCGGACCTCCCACGTGTGGTCGGCGCGGGAACTGTAGAAGGGCAGATAGCCCCCGCCATGGAGCAAAACCAGTTTGATTCCCGGATGCTCCTCGAACAGGCCGCTGAAGATCATCCGGGTAGCCGCCACCATCGTTTCCAACGGGTTCCCGATGCAATTGGTCAGGAAGTAATCACCGAATCGCTGGCTTTCGGGATAGCCGCTGGGATGGAGGATCACCGGTACGCCCTTGGCCTCAACTGCCGCCCAGAAGGGTCGGAAGCGGGGTTCGTCGAGGTTATGCCCATCGATCGTGCCTCCTATTTGGAGACCCTTGAAGCCCAGCTCGTCCACCGCCCGATCGAGCTCGGCAATGGCCAGGTCGACGTCCTGCAGCGGGACGGTAGCGCCCATCGCAACGAAACGGTCCGGACGGTCGGCGGCGATGGCCGCCAGGTTATCGTTCTGGATCCTGGCAGACTCGGCTCCCGCTTCCCCCGGGACCGAATAGAAATACTCAGATACGAAGGTGGCCAGTCCCTGTATGTCGACTCCCATCCGATCCATGTCCTCGATGCGAGCTTCCGCAATCGTCAGCCGATCGATGATCGCTGGGAACATGATCTTGTTGTGATCCTTCGAATCCTGGCCCATGAAGTAGTCGTAGGGCTCGTGCTCGGGCTTCACATAGGCTTCGACCGGTGGCCGACTGGCGGGGGTCGCCAGGTGGCAGTGGATGTCAATGGTGGTCATAAAAGTCCGATCGCTCGCCTCACAGCAGTAGCGGTGACCCTAGCCCCACCACCCCGACACCGGGGGTCATCGTGACCGCACCCCTCAAGGACTTCATCTGGGAGTCCCGCTCTGAAGCGATGGAAGACCGCCGGCTACGCCGGCCGGCCATCTACCTGCTGCTGGTGATCGTTGTCGGGGTGCTCGGCCTCAACTGGCCGATAATGGCTACCGGCGTCAAATCGGTCTCACCGATTTGGATGGGGATCTTCCGCGTTACGGGCGCGGTGGTGGTCGTCTCAGCCATCGCCGCCATGAGCGGGAACTTGCGGGTGCCGCCGCGACGCGATCTTCCCGTCATTGCTTCGCTGGCGGTATTCCGGTTGGCGGCTGTGTTTTTTCTCGTATTCACTGGCCTCGAGCTGGTACCGGCCAGTCGATCGGCGGTCATCGTCTGGACCACGTCGTTGTGGACCGTTCCCATCGCGGCGGTTTTTCTCGGGGAGCGGGTCTCCCGGCAGAGGTGGCTCGGGCTTGTTTTCGGGATTACCGGAGTCATCGTCCTTTCGGAGCCGGGGAGCCTGGCCTGGGACGAGCCCGACACCATCGTGGGTCATGGGCTGCTGATCCTCGCCGCCATCATCAACGCCGGTACCGCGGTCCATATCAGGGGCCACCGCTGGACGATCACCCCGCTCCAGGCCCTTCCCTGGCAGCTGGCCAGCGCCACGGTCCTGTTGCTGCCAATCGGGCTTGCTCTCGAAGGCTGGCCCACCATCGAGTGGACGTCACAGCTCGCCGGCGTGGTCGCTTACCAGGGAGCCCTGGCTTCGGGAATCGCGCGATGGGCTTCCATCGTGGTCTTCAGGAACATGGCGACTGTTTCAGCCACCCTCACGATGACGGGAGTTCCGGTCGTGGGAGTGGTCTCATCGATCCTCCTTCTGAACGAGTCGGTCACGGCGACTCTGGCGGTGGGCGTGATGTTTGTGATCGCCGGAGTCTCTCTCAACCTGTTCTCTGAGCGGGGTCGGCCACCGCCACCTCAGCACGCATCGCAGGCACCCAATACCAGCGCGATCATCGAGTAATAGCCAACAATCGCTGCCAGCTCGACCGTGCCCGCCTCCCCGAGACGGCCCTGCACCGCCTCGAATGTCGGGGCAGTGACCGCTCCGGACCGACACAGCTCCCGAGCGAAGTCGACCAGCTCGGCATCGTTGGAATTGGCGACCTCGGTTTGCGCCTCGACCGCCTGCAGCGTGTCTTCGTCCACTCCGGCAGCAAGGGCCAGCGGAGAATGGTTTTCCCACTCGAATCCACACGCCCGCTCAGTGGCGACCACGCATATCACGAGCTCGCGGTCGGCGTCGGACAAGGTGCCCTGGTAGCGGATGACTGCTCCCAGATCCGCCGCCGCCCGGGCGATCTCCGGCCGATGGAGCATGGCGGCAAAGGGCCGAAGCATCTTCCCGCGACTGGCAGCAATGTGATCAAAGGTCTCTAGTTGGAGCTCCGACGCCTCTGCCCGCTTTTCAATCAACCGGACACGCGCCATCGATGTTCTCCTGGCTTGGGGAGTCGGAGACTAATCACGGCCTCAACCATGTCGACCCCACGGGTGGGGCCCGGTTACTCCTTCGCCATTCCCGCCAGGAGAAGGCCCTCGGGAGTACGTTGCAGGGGGAGGTCAACCACTTGTCCGGTTTCGACCGAGAGGTCGGCCGCGATGTAGACCTCCATGGCGATCCGCGCCCACTTGGGGTCGACCATCACCTCGCGGTCGTAGGCAACCGCCTCGAGGAAGTGAATCGTCTCCCTCTCCATCGGGCCCGCGTACACATGGTCCACGTACTCACCCGGCATGGTCGAGAGCGGAAACTCCACGCCCTTCTTGGTCGTGTTGAGCACGATGTCCTTGTGGCTCGCATCCATCATCAGCACACCGTCGGTGCCAACGAATTCGATCCAGGTTGCCGAGTAGTTCGGGTACCCGACGGGAAGGGACCAGCCGGCGCCGATGGTCACCGTCACTCCGTCGTCCATGGTGATGATCATCACCTGGGTGTCCGGCACCCCCTGGTCGGCGGCGCGCGCCCCCCACGCCACCTGGGAGTAGACGCGCACCGGACGCCGCGGCTGGAGACACCACAACGAGAAATCTATGTCGTGGGTGGCCTCCATCGCCGCCGGAGACAGTTTGGTCCGGGATCCGATCTTTTCCCCCAATGACCGGGTGATGTGACGGCTGATGAGCACGCTGACGGGGTCTCCAAGGGTCCCGTCGCCGACGCTGCGTTTGACCAGTGCCTGCTTCGAGTTGAATCGTTGCGAGTACCCGATGGTGAACTTCAGTGTCTTGGACTCGGCCAGCTCAACGAGCTCGTCCGCCTCTTCGAGGGTGATGGCCATCGGCTTTTCCAACAGCACATGCTTGCCGGCCGCTAAGGCGGCTTTGGCCATCGGATAATGGATCGTCTCCGGGGTGGCCGAAATAATGAGAGCGTCGATGGCGGGGTTGGCGACCAACTCCTCCCACTGCTCGGTTGCCGTGCTCGCCCCGGTGGCGGCGGCTACCTCGGCCAGGCGCTCGGGCTGGTTCTCGGCCAAATGAAGCGAAGTCACCAGGGGGCTGTTGGCAGCTGCGGTCGCCCGGATGCCGCCGCACCAGCCGGTGCCGATAATTCCTAATTCGAATGGTTTCATGGTCCCAAGCCTAGGAGCCGCTCGGCGTTGCCGCCACCGATGAGGGCGATGTCTTTCGGCCCGAGGCCCGGCACGCGGTTGAGCAACCCGAGCGGATCGGTCTCCCCCATGTCGTACGGATAGTCGGTGCCGAGGAGAATGTGATCGGAGCCGTACTTGTCGATGAGGAAGCCGAGCTGGTCCGGTTCGAAAACCAGCGTGTCGAAATAGAACGATGCCAGGTACTCGCTGGGGGGACGGGGCAGGCCGTGCCTGACGTCCTGGCGGGCGTGATAGGCGTGGTCGAAGCGGCCGGCGTAGGCCGGGAGATAGCCACCGCCGTGGGCGAAAACGAATTTGAGGCCGGGGTAACGCTCGAGGACGCCATCGAAGATCAGGCGTCCCGCACAGATGGTCTCCTCGAGCGGGTGGCCGATGGTGTTGAAGAAGTAGTGATCGGTGAAGCGGTCCGGATCGGTGAAGCCGGTCGGATGGATGAACACCACCATCCCGAGATCTTCGACGGCTTCCCAGAACGGCTCGAGGCGGGGGCTGGAGATCTCCTCGCCTTCGACATGGGTGCTGATCTCGATTCCCCGGAAGTCCAATTGGCGTCGGCAGCGCTCCAATTCTGAGATCGCCGCCGCGGTGTCGGTCAGCTGCACGGCGCCCAGGCCGACGAAGCGGTCCGGATGAGCCCCAACGAATTCAGCCAGGTCGTCATTGATGGTTTGAAATGCCCGGCGGCCCAGGTCACCGGTTGCCCAATTGAACAGCTGGTATGGGGACACGCTCACTGCCTGGACGTCGACTCCCATCTCGTCCATGTCGGCCAGGCGCACCTCAACCGATTCCATCTTGGGCCGAATCGTTTCCAACTGGCGCCGGTTGACTTCCTTGGTCAGGTCGCTGCCGAACTGCAGTGGAGCTCTACCCAGCCGATCAGCCTCGGATTTGACCAGCGAAGCCGCCCGAGCGCACTCGCGGTGGCAATGGATGTCGATGACTCGCTTCACAGGGGCCTGACCGTCATGAGCACGCACAATATCGGATCGAGGGAGGGGGCGTCGCTCGCCGCCACCGATCGTTCGGGACCGCAGGAGTTCAGGCCGTTGCCCGCTCGACTATTCCTCGGACGTATCGAGCCTGACCGGCGTGCTGCAGATTGTCGTTTACGACGCTCACCAGCCGCACGCCCACCGACACCGGCGGGTCATACGAGCGGTCAATGATTCGCCCGAGCTCGGCGGAGTCGACTCCGTCCAGGTACTCGAGTGTCCGGCGGTACACCGCGTCGTGATATGCCGCCAGCGTCTCGACCGCATCTGGGATCACGGCCGCCACCTGCTGCGAAGTGTGCCCGAAACCGGTGTTTGCTCGATCGGGGTCGGTGCCGAAGCGATTGCGCCAGCCCCCCTCAATCCACTCTTGCTCCCGGCCGGCGATTTCGGCCAGGTGATCGTCCTGCACGCGGGTGAGGTGCCAGGCAAGCCAAGCGATGGAGTTGGCGTCGGGGTCGGGGCGGAAAGCAACCTGCTCGCTGGTCAAGCCGTTGACGGCGGTTTCGACAGTCTGATGGACTCTCGCAAACGCATCCGTGAGAATTTCCTTGGATTCCATGTTTCCTTCTCGTTTGGTCACCGAACTGGGAGCGTAGCTGTGCCGTCAACCGTTACTTGCTCCATGTCGCCCGGGCCCTTATCCGCACCCTGGCGCAAGGATGGGCTGGACTGAGACTCCGGCCTGGCGAGCCTGCATCCTATAGGATCGGCTCTCGCCGACCCCCGGGGAGTCCGAATGCCGATCACCAAAATCGAAACATGACAGTCTCAGTGTTTGCCAGCTTTCATCCCCATGCCGAATCGACCGAGGAGTTCCTCGAGCTGATGGCCGGCATGGTGCGCGATACCCGCGCCGAGCCCGGCTGTCTTCGTTACGACCTGTTTGCGGCGGCCGGCGACGCGAGCAGCTATCACCTGTTCGAGATCTATGCAGACGGCGATGCGCTCGATGCCCACCGTGGGACCGAGCACTACCAGGCGTACCGGGCGGCCGTACCCGGCCTGCTGGCCGAACCGATCGCCGTCCTGGTCCTCGAACCGATCGACGCCTCGAGCTGAGGCGAAGTGAGCGAAGTCATCAACCTCGAGGGCGTGTCGGTAATCCGCGACGGCCGCTACCTGCTCGCCAAGGTCGATTGGCGGGTCGAGGCCCATGAACGCTGGGTGGTCCTCGGCCCCAATGGGGCAGGCAAGACCACGATGCTGCAGGTGGCGTCCACCTACATCACCCCCAGTCGCGGGACGGTCCGTCTGATGGGTATCGAGCACGGCAAAGGGGACGTGCGCCAGATCCGCCGCCGGGTCGGCTACGCCGGAGCGGGTTTAGCGGGCATGATCCGCGGGTACCTTCCGGCGCTGGAGATCGTCGTCACCGGCAAACATGCCGCCTTCGTGGATTCCCGCTGGCATGACTACGACGATTCGGATTGGGAGACGGCCCGAGCCCGGCTGGCCCGGCTGCAGGCCGATCACCTGGCCGACCGCCAATTCGAAACCCTTTCGGCGGGGGAGAAGCAAAGAGTGTTGATTGCCCGCAGCCTCATGACAAGTCCCGAACTCCTGCTGTTGGATGAAGCAACGACCGGGCTTGACCTGGGCGCCCGCGAACGCCTCATCCGGTCGCTGTCCGACCTGGCGTTCGATCCGGCAGGTCCCTCGGTGGTGCTTGTTACCCACCACGTCGAGGAGATACCACCGGGCTATGACCACATCCTGTTGCTGTCGGGGGGAGAGGTACTTGCCGACGGGCCCATCGAGGAGACACTCAGCGACGAGACTCTTTCCGACTGTTTTCAATTGGCGCTGCGCTTGCGACGGTACGAGGATCGCTATCGGGCATGGTCGCCCAGCGGGAGAACAACATGAAAGCAATCCAGGTGGTAGGGCCATCTCAGCTCGAGGTGGTGGAGATTCCTACCCCCGAGGCAGGGAGGGATGCGCTGGTGCGCGTCCACCGCGCGGGGGTGTGCGGGACCGATGTCAAGGTCTTCAAGGGTCAAATCCCCGGGCCGCGGCCCATTGTGATGGGCCACGAGATGGTGGGCACCGTCGTTGAGCCGGGAAGCCGCGGTCTGGTGGCGGCGGGCGAGCGAGTTCTCATCGACCCGGCCACCGCCTGTGGCTACTGCGACCTGTGCCGCCGGGGTCGCCCCCACCTCTGTCGCAACGGTGGGCTGCTCGGTCGGGATGGCGATGGAGTCTTCTCGGAGTTCGTGGTCGCGCCCGAGGAAAAGCTGCATGTGATCCCCGAGGGCGTATCCGAGGACGCGGCCTCGCTCTTGCAGGTCCTCGGCACCTGTGTCCACGCCCAGCGGGCGGTGTCGGTTTTTCCGACCGACACCGTTGTGGTGATCGGCCTTGGCGTGTCCGGGCTGCTCCACGTTCAGCTCCTGGTGGCTCGGGGGATAGATCGGCTGATGGGGGTCACCCGGTCGCAGTGGAAGCTCGACCTGGCGAGCGAGTTCGGAGCCGCGGCCACTGCCACCATCGAATCTGCTGAGGAGGGTCTGGCCAACCTGTCGGATGGGCGCGGGGCCGACCTGGCTGTTGAGGCTGCCGGAGTCGAAGCGACCTTGAGCCAGGCGATCAAGCTCGCCGGGACGGGCGGGGAGGTCCTGGTCTTCGGCACTCTCACCGGAGGAGACCAGGGATTGCCGTATTACGACCTCTATCACAAAGAGCTGACGATCTACAACCCACGGGCCGCCACCCCCACCGACTACGACGCCGGTATCGCACTGGCGGCCCGAGGCCGGCTGCGGCTCGACGATCTCGTCACGCACCGGTTTGCCGTCGATGACGGGGCCGACGCCTTCCAAGCCGTTCAGGAGAGCGACTCCCTGAAAGTCGTGATCGACTTTTCCGGTTAGGGCGAGGGCGGGTTGGGACCTCCGACAGTTTGTACACTGTGCACAACGAGAGGAGACCAGTGGCCGCGCCGCGTTCCGGCCCAGTGGGATTTCGGACTGCGCAGGCGGCGGTTGCTGCGATGCTTCGAAGCGAGATCCTGTCGGGCCAGCTTCCCCCTCAAACCCGCCTTCTCCAGAGTGAAGTGGCCGAGCGCTTCGCGACATCCACCACCCCCGTGCGGGAAGCTCTCCGCCAGCTGGTTGCCGAGGGAATCCTGGACGGAGACCCCCACCGCGGTGTCACCGTGCATGAAATCAGTCTCGGCGAGCTCGAGGAGATCTACGAGATCAGACTTCGGCTCGAGCCGCTTGCCATTGCAGGAACGGTGGCCAACATCACCGCCGAGGATATTGAGACGGCCGAGGGCTTGCTCGATGAGATGGAAGCCGAGGTCGACCCCGCCAAGTGGACCGAAATCAATGCTCGATTCCACGCGCTCATGGCCAGCGCCTCCGGCCGGTCGCGGCTCACGGGCATCCTCACGAACCTGCGTAACCTGTCGGCCCTCTACATCGTGCGGTCGCTGCTGGACATGCCGGATCGTATCCGGGTAGGCAATGACGAACACCGCCAGCTGATTGCTGCCATCAAGGCCGGCGATGTCAAACAGGCGAAAGAGATCGAGCTGGCCCACCTGCGCCACACCCTCGAAATCGGGGAAGTGCAGCTCGCGACCGGGACCTAGCTGCGTCTATCCGAGTGGTTTGACCGGGTAGTCGGGTGTCTGTCCGCTCAGTACTTTCACGATTTGGGTCGAAGCCTTGCGTTGCGACTCCTGCAGCGCCTCCTCGGAGTAATACGCCATATGCGGGCTGGCCGTGAGGCGTGGCACCCCCTCCAGCCGGGTGGCGTCGAGCGGCTCTTGCTCGAACACATCGAGCGCCGCCGCCCGGATCTCGCCCGATCGCAAGGCGGCAATCAGATCGTCGAGCACCACGAGCGGGCCGCGGGAAGTGTTGACCAGCACCGCGTGGTTCGGCATCAGGGCCAGCTCTTTGGCGCCGATGAGGCCGCGGGTGTCGGGGGTCAAGGGAGCGTGGAGAGATACAACATCACTGGTACGGAGCAGCTCCTCGAGCGAAATCAAGGGCGGGAGGTCGTCTGCCGGCTGCAGGAACGGGTCGTAACACACGATCGACATTCCGAGGGTGGCAAGGGATTCGGCGAGCCGGCGGGAGATACGACCGTACCCGACTAACCCCGCCGTCAGGCTCGAGAGCCTTCGGATCGGACGCAGCGAGTCGATGCTCCACCCTCCGCCCCTCACGAACGCGTCGGCCTCCGGCAACTTCCGCAGCAGGCCAAGGATCATTGCCAGGGCATGGGCCGAGACCTCCTCGACGCTGTAGTCGGGGACGTTGGTCACAACCATGCCGGCCGCATTGGCCGCAGCAATGTCGACGTTGTCGACCCCGATACCGTAGCGGGCGATGATCTTGCAGTTGTCGAGGGCGGCGACCGTCTCGGCGGTGATCGGGAAGTAGGTCGTCAACAAGGCGTCGGCGTCCCGTCCGCGGGCCAGTACGTCTTCCAGGGTCCCGTCGGCGACTTCCAGGCTGGCACCGATCTCGCCGAGCAGTGACGCTTCCAGGTCGGTGGTCGGAAACACCTGGTCGGTGATGACGACTTTGTAGCTACCCATCCGACCCTCCATCTCAAGGACGCTGCCTTGCATTGTGTACAATGCACTCATAGTATCGGATGGGCTCTGAAGCCTGCAAGAAAGGGCCCTTTCTGGCGGCCGGGCCGCCGCAAGCGAGGAGGGCGATATGTCCGAGCACGAACCGTGGCGATCCGACCAGTGGTTCTCCAGTCCGTGGAACTTCCTCCCCGAGATCACCGAGAACTTCAAGATCTCGCCGAATCTCCAGTTGCACGACGTCACCTTGCGGGACGGCGAGCAACAGGCCGGGGTCGAGTTCAACACCGACGACAAGATCCGGATCGCCGAAGCCCTTTCCGATGCGGGCGTGCATCGCATCGAAGCGGGCCTCCCGGCCGTGTCGCGCCACGACGAGGCCGCGGTGCGGGGCATCGTTGACGCCGGCCTCGACTCCACCATCTACGCGTTCTCCCGCTGCATGTTGGCGGACGTGAAGCTGGCGGTCGACACCGGCGTGGAAGGGGTCGTCATGGAGATCCCCTCGAGTCACCATCTCATCGAGAAGGCCTACCGGTGGGAGTTGGAGAAGGCGATCGAGCTGTCGATCGAATCGACGCTCTATGCCCACGAGCACGGGCTGAAGGTGTCGTTCTTTCCCATCGACGCCACCCGGGCCGGCATGGTGGAGCTGCTCGACGACCTCGAGGCGGTCGCCACCAATGGTCATGTCGACACCATCGGCCTGGTCGACACGTTTGGCGTGATCTCGCCCCATGCGGTGGAATTCTTCGCTCGCAATGTCCGCCAGCGGATTGATGTCCCCCTCGAGACCCATTTCCATATGGACTTCGGCATGGGCGTGGCTAACACGGTACTGGCCGTCGCTCAGGGCGCCCAGGTCATCCAGACCACCGTGGCCGGTCTGGGCGAGCGAGCCGGCAACGCCCCCATGGAAGAGACGGTGCTGGCCCTTCTGACCATGTACGGGGTTGATACCGGTATCAAGACCGAGCGTTTCTACGAGCTCTCACAACTCGTGCTCGGTCTGGCGGGCGTACAGCAGCCCTCCAATCGACCGGTCATCGGCGAGCAGTTGTTCAACGTGGAAAGCGGAATCATCGCCACCTGGGTCAATAACGTCGGGGACGAGCATCTCACCGAAGCGTTCCCCTACCGGCCGGAGCTGGTCGGACAGGTCCCGCCCAAGATCGTGCTCGGGAAAGGCTCAGGAGTGGACTCGATCGCCATTTGGCTTGACCGTTACGGGATCGAATGGAAGACCGAGGAGCTCACCGAGATCCTGCTCGAAGTCAAGGACGCTTCGCTCAACAAGCGGGACCTGCTGGATGAGACCGAGTTCCTTGACATCGTGGACAAAGTGCTCCCAGGGAGGCGATAGGACCCGGGCGCAACACGGAGAACACAACTCGTGACCCGCCCCGCGGGGGCCACGACCGGCCTGCAAGAATCGGAGCAGTACCAGAGGAGGCGACAGGCAATGAGGGAAGCGTTCGGCGTTCTCAGCACCGACTGGAAAGAGGGGATCAACTGGGAGGCGGTTCGCACGTGGCGCCTCAAGCGGGCCCACGACGCCATGAAGCGTCACGGCCTGGGGGCCATGCTGCTGTTCTACGACGAGAACATGCGCTACGTCTCTTCCACCCTCACGCCCGGTTGGAACCGCCTCAAGCCCGGATTGCGCTACGTCGTCATCACCGAGGACCAACCGCCGATCGTCTATGAGCAGGGCGATATCGGGTTGCACCTGGAGGTCCACAATCCCTGGATCCCGAAGGAGAACATCCGGCACTCCTACATCTGGATCAAAGGTGCGGTGGGGCCGGCCGCCGACCAGCAGGTGACCAAGTTCGTCAATTCCCTCATGAACGATCTCGAACAGGCCGGGGTGCAGGACAAGCCCCTCGGAGTCGACTTCATCGATATCAACCTCATCAAAGCCTTTGAGGCCCGGGGCATCGATTGGGTCGATGGCATGTCGCCGATGATGGAGGCTCGGGCCATCAAGAGTCCCGATGAGATCAAAGCGTTCTCGATGGTCGGATCCATTTGTGACTACGTCCATTACGAGATCACGAACTTCATGAAGCCGGGGATGACCGAGAACCAGGTGGCCGCCTTCGGGTTCGAGAAGCTCTATTCGATTCCGGGCATGGAGGATGTCGAGGACGTCATCGTGTCCTCCGGGCCGAATGCCTGGCCAAATTGGAGGAACTTCTCCGACCGGATGATCCGCCCCGGCGATCTGGTGATCATCGACCTGGCCGCTCTCACTTGGAACGGCTTCAAGAGCTGCGTCTACCGGACCTATTGCGTCGGCGGGAAGCCAACCGATGAGATGCAGGCCACCTACGACGAAGCCCACAAGTGGTTGTGGGATTCCATCGAAGCGACCGGGCCGGGCGTGACCACGGCCGACGTCGCCGCCAAGTGGCCGTCTGCCAAGGAGGCCTGGGGCTATGAGGAAGAAGATCAGGCGGCGGCCAACAACTGGGGCCACGGCCTCGGGCTCGCTCAGTACGACCCTCCCGTCATCTCCCGGATCTGGTCGCTTGATCATCCGGTCACCATCGAACCGGGCATGACGTTCGCCCTCGAAACCCAGCACGGGAAGCTGCATGAGTACGGCGTCCGCCTCGAGGAGATGATCTACGTGACCGACACCGGGATCGAGCTGGTCTCGACCTACAAGAACCACGAGATCATCGTCATCGATTGACCGGGATACTCTCACTAGACGACGGTCGGGTCCTCAACCCGGCCGTCGCTGGCGCCAAGGCGTCGATGCTGGCGCAGGCCCGGCGGATGGGACTGCCGGTGTTGGATGGTGTCGTGATCCCGGCCTCGGTGTCCCTCCCGGCGCTCTCTGCCGGCTCGCAGGCCCTCGAGCAGCGAAACTCCGGATTCGCCCGAGCCCAGGTCACCGGGTCGTCTCTCGATCCGGAGTTGGCGACTGCGATCACCGGGGCTGCGGCCGGCCTGGGGGATCGGCTCGTCGTCCGCTCGTCGGCGCCGGTCGAAGGAACCGGGGCATGGGCGGGGGCGTTCGCCTCCTACGCCGAGCTGGCTCCAACCGAGGTCGAACTGGGCGTCCGCGGCTGCTGGGCCTCGGTGTTCGCCCCTGATCCGCTCGAGCGTGCAGGGGCCACCGGAGCGAATCCCGCCCGAGAGGGCATGGGTGTGCTCATCCAGCCGGAGATCACTCCCGACTTCGGGGGAGTTGCCACCGTCAACCGAGCAGGAGCCGTGACCATTGTGGCCATCGCCGGGCCCCCGGCCGCGATTGTGTCTGGCTGGGAGAGGGGGCGGGTGATCGTGGTTGACGACCGCGGCTCGGGCCCGGAGGCTGCCGTCGCAGCTATCGGAGAGGAAAGGGTGGCGGCGGTCGCCGAATTGGCCCGCGCGGTCGCTTCGAGTCTCGACGCCCACCATATTGAATGGGCTGAAGCGGAGGGGCGGCTCTGGCTGTTGCAGGCCCAAGCGCAACCCCGCGGATCGGATCGGCCTCCTGCCGCCACCGAACCACCCGGGCAGGACCCCAGCTTCGATCCCGACGCCGGGCCGGTCGAGCTCATACGACGAGTGCGAGAGGAAGTGGAACGACGGGAGTCCACCGGCCGTTCCGGGGTCACGAAATGGGAGCCGGTCCTGTATGAGATCGTGTCGGCGGGCGGGATGCCGGTTGACGGCACGCCCGCCGCCGGTGGCTGGGGAGCGGGCCCGATACGGCTGATCAGAGATGCCGAAGATGCCGAACAAGTGAAGCCACGTGAGATCATTGCAGCCATGTATCCACTGGCCAACCTGGCGCCGCTGCTGTGGGACGCCGCCGGCGTCGTGACTGTTGGGGGAAGTCCGGGTGCTCACCTGTTCGAAGTGGCCGCCTGGCTCGGGTTGCCCGCCCTGTGCGGAGTCGACCTCGAAGCGGCCACCGGGGTATCGCTGGACGAGCTCCGGAGGAGTCGGACGTTCGTAGGTGCGGTCGACGGTGATCAGGGAACGCTTGGGGTTCTCGACCTCGGTTTGTGAGGAACTCCCGGCCCCGACCAGGGCGTCCTTCCCGGGGGCGCAGCGTGAAGAGGGCCGCGCGACCACGGACCGCTTGAGACCGGTTATGGGCGGTGTCCTCCCCGCGATGTCTGGTAGCCCGGCCTCCCTCTGCAAGAGGCAATGGTCGCGTGACTAGGTTTGCTTGTGTAGTCCACCAACAAGGGACTGCCAAGCCCCGCAACTCAAAGGAGTACGTGCAACCATGGTGAAGATCTTCATACCTCAGGCCATTTCGGAAGTTGCTCTCGAGAGGCTGCGGCAACTGGGCGAGGTGACGGTGTACCCAGGTACGGACGGACCGATGCCGCACGATGAGATTGTCGAGGCCGTGGCAGATAAGGACATCTTGTACGCGATGGGTGAGGTGGAGTTCGACGAAGAGGTGATAGACGCCGCCCTCCCGCTGAAACTCGTAGCCGCCATGCATATGAAGGCCACCTTCGTCGACCAGAAGGCCTGCACTCGTCGTAACGTGCCGGTTTGCGGACTCCCGCAGTTTGTCAGCAAGACAGCCTCCGAATTTACCTTCGCGTTGCTCATGGCCACTGCCTGGCGGATCCCGGAGGCCGGTCAGTTTCTTCGAGATGGGAAGTGGACCCAGAACCAGTCGACTGCTTTTCTCGGCACGCGTCTGTTCGGCAAGACGTTGGGTATCGTGGGTCTGGGCATCGTGGGATCCAACGTGGCCAAGCGGGCTGCTGCCTGTGAGATGCGGATCATCTACAACGACCTTGCCCGCAAGACGCCGGCGGAAGAGTTCGTGTTGGGCAACGCCGAATACCGGTCCATCGAGGATCTCTTCATGGAGTCGGACTTCATCTCCCTCAATCCCACCCTCACGGTTGCCACTCGGGGGCTGGTCGGCGAGGAACTCATATCGCTGATGAAACCGAGTGCCATTCTCATCAATACTTCACGAGGCCAGGTACTAGACGAGGGTGCGTTGGAGGCTGCCTTACGCGAGGGTCGTATTCGGGGCGCCGGTCTCGACGTGTACGAAACTGAAGTGCCGGAGCCAAACCCGGGTCCGCGGCCGGGACTCTACGACCTCCCGAATGTTGTGTTGACGCCACACATTGGTTCGGCGGCTCGGGAGACTCGTGAGGAAATGGCACTGCGAACTGTGCACAACATTGAACGATTCCTCCAGGGAAAGCGGCCGTTCGATATCCTCAATCCGGAGGTATACGGGGAAGCGGCCCGTCGGGACGACGCCATCGGATGACCTTCGGTGGGATAGCTCCTGGGGCGGAGCGGGTCGACTCCATCTCCAATCGGGCGGCCGGGCCGCAGGCGCGGACTAGCTAGTTCCAGATATCGGCGGCGGTCTCGCTGAGCCTCTGCAGCTTGGCGGTTTGATCGTCAGAGTTCAGATCGTTGCCCACGATTGAGGTCGAGAACCCGCATTGTGGGCTGATCGCTAGCCGCTCGAGGTCGATGACCTGAGCTGCGTCGTGTACCCGCTGCTCGAGTTCCGCCTGGGCTTCGACTTGGGAGCTCTTGGTCGTCACGATGCCAAGCACGACCATCTTGTCGTCCGGCACGTGGCGAAGCGGCTGGAAGTCGCCCGACCGCTCGTCGTCGTATTCCAGCAAGAGCCGATTCGCATGCACTCCCTGGAAGATCTTTCGCGCGATGGGCTCGTAGCCGCCGGACACCAGGTAGCGGTTGCCCTGGTTGCCCCGACACAGGTGGAAACCGAAGGTGACGTTCTCAGGTGCGTCGATCACCGTGTTGTCGAGCTCGATGCCTCGCTCCAGCCAGGCGTCCAAACTCCACCCCTGGCCCTCGTAGAAACGGCGCGTCTCCTCGTCGATGAGGAGGGGATAGTGCGGAGCGTCGAGTTGGATGTAGCGGCAGCCGAGACGTTCGAGCTCGAGCACCTCCTGGCGCAATATCTCTGTGACGTCGATCAGGAAGTCGTTGAGCGTGGGATATACCTCGCGGGACACCTCGGGCGACCAGAAGTTGGCGAGCAGGCTCGGGCTGGGAAGCGTGACCTTGGCGATCCGGTCCGTTCGACCCCGCAGATAGGTGAACTCTTCCGCAGACAGATGTCGCTTCCTGACCAGCTTGCCGGTGACCCCAATATCCTCCGGACGGGGCCGGTGCCAGTCCTCCAAACCGTCCCCATACCAGTCGCCCCACAGGAAGGCCTCGAGGTCCCAGGAGCCGAAGCCATGGATACTCTCGGTGATCTGACTCTGGAATGACAGTCGCCGGAACTCGCCGTCCGTGATCACTTCGCAGCCGGCGGCTTCCTCGAGAGCAACTACGTCGTCGATGGCGGCGTCTTCGATTGCCTTGAACTCAGCCGCATCCAGCTTGCCCGCTGCCCGCTCCTCGCGTGCGCGCAGCAAATCGGGGGGACGGAGCAGACTGCCGACGTGGTCGGTGCGAGCGGTGATCATTATCCGCGATTGTATGCGAGGCCAGCGTGCCGGGCCGACCCGATCGAAAACGCGACAGCTCCTCCTAAGCTGAGCCAGCGCTGCCCTCCATCGAAGACATCACGTTGAATCGACCACCGCACATATCGAGCGGGTTAACCCAGTTAGATAATGCTGGTTGTCTAGCGGGTGTCGAATACCCGCCCCTGCGGTCCTGAGAAGCTGCGATCACCTCAGCTGAAGGATGGCCAAGTAGGGGCCTGGGCCGTGTCGGTGTTCTACCAGACGCCAACCGGCCTCGCTTGCAAGGGTGGCCAGTTCTTGCACCGGTACGAACAGGTAGTCGAACCATTCGGTGGCTATGTTCGTCCAGCGATTGCGAAGCCGGAGCTGGCCGGGCAGGCGCCCACGGTCACGATTGACCTCGTGATAGGCGAGATGTAACGGATTGGTCGTATCGAGCGGGTCGAGACAGGTGCCGACAATCTCGGCACCCGGTGCGGCTAGCTCGGCAAGGCTCTGCAGGAAACGGGGCGCGTGCTCAGCGCTTTCAAACAGCCCGTAGTTGTTGCCGCAGAGCAGGAAGGTGTTGAACCGTTCGGGCTGTGTCTCCGCCAGTTCGAAGACGGTACCCAGGAAGGTCTCACGTACACCCCGGCGCCGACAAACTTCGAGTGCACCAGGCGAGACATCGAGTGCCACCACCTCATGGCCTCGACCCTGAAGAGCAAGCGAGTGGCGTCCTGCACCCGCACCCACATCCAATACCCGCGGTCCGGCCCGTTGCGGCAGAACCTTCGACTCCATAGCCGACCAGGGTGCATCGGCATCGAAAAAGACGGCAGTATCCATGAACTCAACCAGCCCATCGTCGCGCTCGATGATGTGACCCCACCTCTCCCGGCCACTCTCCAGGAAGTCGAGCAAAGCGCGTCCAAAAGCATCGCCCACCTCGGGTTCTCGGGCCTGGACCATCGC
>CAMYMH010000020.1 GCA_947259275.1 uncultured Acidimicrobiaceae bacterium
GCATCGGGTCCGCATCTGCGGCCGGCGGGTCCTGCTTTCTCTCTCCTCATCGGGGGCGCACCCTCCAGAGGTGGCTTTGGTCCTTCGTCCCCTCCATGAGGGAGGGGTGCCTCCGACGAAGGAGGAGGCGGGGTGGGGGAGGGATAGACGACTATTTCAGTGCTCTCGCTGATGGGTGGGGCCTTGGGTTAGTCGTCGCCCTTATCTGACTCTGTTTCCGCTTCCTCGATGTCGTAGATGCCGTCGGTGCGACGAACGATTTCGAAGAGAATCGATGCTGCCAGAGCTCGTACCTCTTCGAGTCGAGGGTCCGCCAGGATGTCGGCTGGGGACCGACGATCGTCGATCTTTCTGAGCAGCACACCGAGATCAACGAGTGCGGCGTCAACCGGCTCCCCAAAAACGGGTCGACCCAGATCGAGCTCCTTGCCGAGGGCGCTGTCATCGAAGAGGGCGCAGTGAGCTTCAACCAGCGAGCCCATCTGGTCCTCCAACGCACCTGTCCAGAGCTGCCGTTGATACTCCGCGTCTGCCAGCTCGGCCAACGCGTTGCGGATGATTCGGTGCCCGATCCACTTCATTCGAACAGCTCCGGCAAAAAGCGAAAATTCCTAAGCGGAATGTGGGCTGCCGCCGCGTGTGCTGAGGAGAGCGGTCGGCCCTCGAGGTCGAGGGGCTGGCCGTTTCGTTGCCAGCGAACGTAGGGGGCTTGCGACCCCGGGTACGGGCTGTCCGGATCTCCCTGCATGACGCGGACCGAGTTTCCTCTGTTGGAGGGGTCATAATACTCGGTGCCTCCCGCCGTCCTGGTTCCGTCTATCCGCCAGCTGTCTGGCACGCCGGGCGGCCGGACCCGGGTTCCGGCTGCAGGAATGAACCCGCCTCCTGCCAGGCCGAGGTCGCCGGAGGCGGTATTCCGCCGCCGGGTGATAGCTCCGGTTTCGTCCTCGAGGTCGCTGAGGAGGTCGTCGAGGCGGGTCTTCAGGGTGGCTCGGATGGCGGTGGCGTCGAAGTGTCGGAGCCGGCCGATGGAGTCCGGGGTGAGAGCGTCGATGCGGCGAAGGGCGGTGGCGAGGCGGGCGAGAGCAGTGCCACGGGTGGCGGCGGTGCCTACTCCGGCAGTGGCGACCCCGGCGGCGATGTCGGGGACGAGCCCGCCGAGCCAGTAGGCGGGGTTGTCCTCGAGGGTGTCGATGTCGGCGATCTGATACAGGAAGTCACCGGGGGAGTCGAAGGCGAACTCGAGCAGCCGTCCGATGTCTCCCCAGTTTTGTGACCATTGGTGGGTGTCGGTCAGGGCCTGGAAAGTGAGTCCGTAGATGCCGTCCCAGATTCCGGTGAGGGCTCCTCCGATACCCTTGAAGAATTCCCCGGCCGGGTGCCTGTGTTCTTGGGCTGTTTGCATTTCCGCTTGGAAATGGTCGGCGGCATGGAGCAGATCGGCCAGCGTGCCGTGCTCCGCCAGATGTGCCGTGCCGGCTTGCCGGTCGCCGTCGGACAAGCTGGTGAGGGTGGTGAGCGCAGCCGCCAATGCGAACTCTGCATCCTCTTCTCCGAGGCTGAGGGTGGCCCGATAGGCTAGGTCGATCCGGACCGGTGGTGGGGCGTGCAGGATGGCGGCGGCGAGGATGTCTAGGCCCTTGTCCTCGACCCTCATGATCCGCCAGATCTCGGTACCGGAAAGGCGGGCGGTGAGGGATGCGAACAGCTGGGTTTCTTCGGAGATGCTGAGGTTGCCGCCCCGGGCGCCGTCGAGTTCTCGCAGAATCCGGGACCAATTCCCATCAGTGAGGGTTGCGGAGACCCGGGTGGCAGTGGCGGGGTCGAGCGAATCGAAGATGGCTCCGATTTCGAGCAGCTCTCCCCGGGAGACGTCTCCCAAGAATCCCTGATCCAATAACTTCTCGATCCGCTTGACTGAGGAAACTGCCGCCTCAACATCCGGAGGTCGAAGGTTGAGGTGGTACAAGTAGTACGAGGCGAGGGCTCTCCACACGTCCCATCCCTCACCGGGTTCCTCGACCGCCAGTGCCGAGGCCAGGGCATGCAGCTGAGCCCACCACTCGGCTTGCAGACGCGCTACCTGGCCTTCGACCAGGTGATGGGGCACCACCGATAGGCGGTCGATCTTCGCCCGGATGTCATCGAGCCGCTCCTGACCCAGCTCCACCAGCCTCGGCAGCGCCTCATCCGCCGAACCCAGCAGACCCACCGTGTGGGCCCATTCGGCTCTCGGATCCCCGCCCCGGACCGAGCTGATTGCGGTGTCGATCCTGCGGGCCCATCCTTCGGTGAACGCCTCGACTTCCAGCAAGGGGAGCAGATCGGCGTGTTCGCCGACTCGAATCAGGATGGCTCTGGATAGGCGGCGGATGGAAGCCACCTCATCGGCGGTCCGGGCCAGGTCGGCCCGTCGGTCCATCAGCCTCTCAGTGTCTATCCCTACCCAAGGCACTCTTAAAAACATACTAAACAGTGTTGAATATGTCAAAATAGTGCTAGATAACAGCGGGCAATTCCGTGGTCCTCAGCCGCGTCAGGGCGTGGTGATTTGGCGGATTCGCACGAGACGACTGGCGTCTTGCAGATAGGCGGGGGCCTTGAACTCTGGCGATTCGGTGTCCCGCAACCACTCCTTCGGGCGGTGGCCGACCTCGCGAGCGCACACACACTCAAACGTCAGCACATCGTCGCGGGTGTAGAGGACCTCGCTGTTGGGGATGTACACCGTGGTCTTCAGGAACGGGCAGTAAGCCGAAAGCGTGCCCTCGTCGAGCTCCCGGTCCTCAGGAGTGAGCGCCCGGCGCACCCGGTAGGCCCGCTCCCGGAGTTCGTCGAGTTCCTTGCGCGACTCGGCCAGCTTGAAGATGTTGTCGGTGGTGGCAGCCAGGTCCATGTGGCGATGCCATCCTGCCAGCAGCGCTTCGAACGCGTCGTTGAACACCTGGTGCAACATGGGATTGGTATCGGAACGCGGTCGATCCCTCTAAAGCGCTCAACCACCGACCGCGAACCGCCAACCGCCCACCGCAAGAATCTCCGGTCACCGGTGGGCGGAGGGCTGCTATCTGAGCGAAGCTCAGATAGCTAATGCCCGACCCACCGCCGGGTTGCCAGCGACTCGATGACCGCGATTCGTCTGAGCACGTCTCGGATCTCATCACCGAAAGCCCCTAGCTCTGCCGCCGTGCATTCCTCGTCGAGTAGGCCTCGATTCTCAGCCAGCTGGTAGGCAGACTCGAACAGGACCTTGGAAACCGACTCCTCGGCCGCGATGCGGTTCTGGAGCCGATACTGCTTGCCGAGCGCCATGGATTGATCGATGGCCTCCTTTTTCTCCATCGGTTCTCCGGCGATGGCGAGCACGTCGGCTACGACCTGATAGGCCTCCAGGAACGGTCGAAGCGCCCAATGGGAGCGGAGGATGCGCAATTCCCGCAGCAGTTGGCGAACGGATTCGGCGCTCTCATCCAGCCGGTTTTCCCAACCGGGCTCACGGTGGGCTAGCTCCTGGTGAATCTGCTCGCGATAGACGTCTTTCTCCGAGAAAAAGAACTCGTACTTGAGGAGATCGCGCAGCGCCATGACCTCGTCCCAGAAGACCCGGCGCTGGTCGTCTTGGGTCTCGCCCGCTTTGACGAGGGCCAACTCGGCGATTGCCCCGGTGATGAAGAAGTGAACCACGGTGTTGCGGTAGTAGGCGGCGGCGTGATGCTGATTCGGTTGGATACGCCACACCGCCTCGATCCCGCCCTCGAAGGCCGAGATGATGTTCTGCTGGACCAGCAAGTTGAGCACCGCCCCCAGCTCGGGCTTGGTATCGAGGGGATCGTCGATGGTGGTCGGCAGCTGGCGCTGATCGATGTAGGCGTTCAACTCAACGGTGTATTCGGTGATCTCCTGCAACGTGAGGGCCCGGTCCTCGTTGGCGAGCATGGCGATGGTGACCAGCGCTGAGGGCGTGATCGGGGTTACCTCATTGATCCGGCGACTTACCTCGAACGCCAGCTTGCGGATCTCGATGGTGTGCTCATCGGGCTCGTGCCCGACCGTCACCTCCTTGGACACAGAGATTGGCTCACCGAAGCGAAGGTGCACCTTGCCCCCTCGCAGCTGCAGCCGCCGGATGGTGCGGACCAGCCATCCGGCACCTTCGGTGTCCTTGCTCTCTCCCCGCTGTTCGGCGGCGTACGAACCGACGTCGATGATCTGGTCGTAGGCGATGGAGGTGGGGATGAGAAACACCTCGTCGCTCTTGCCACGCCGGTATGAGTCGGCCACGTAGCTGAGCATGCCGAATCGGGGTGACCGGAGCTTGCCGAGCCGCGAGCGGCCACCCTCGATATACCACTCCAACGGGAACCGCCGCTCGAGCAGGAAATCGATGTATGAGCGCAAGACTGCCTTGTAGAGCTCGTTGTCCTTGAAGCTGCGTCGAATGAAGAAGACTCCGGCCCGGCGCAGAACGGGTCCGATGGGGAAGAAGTTCATATTGATGCCGCCGGCGGTGTGGTTGGGCGGAAAATCGTTCTCCCACAACAGGTAGCTCAAGACGAGATGGTCGAAGTTGGACTTGTGTGAGGGCAGGAACACCAGCGGCGCCCGCTGCCCAAGGGCGTACAGCTCCTGGAGCTCGCCACGGTCGTAGACCATGCCCGTGTAGGCCTTGCCATGCAGCCAGTGCACTGCGTTGGCCACCAGGTCGATCACGATCGGGCTGTGGGTGGCGGCGATTTCCTTCAAATACCGATTGGACTTGCGCAAGGCCCACTCGCCTGGCTTGCTCTCGGCGCGGCCGATGTCGATGACCCGCTGTTGAAAGTCGTGACGGCTCACGATGTCTTCCTGCACGAACTTGGGCACCTTGTACCGGTTGCCCCGCAGCTCACGCTCGGCCCGTTCCAGGGCAAGCCAGGCGCGATGGGCGACGAACTCGGTGAAGTCCTCGAGTTGGGCCTGCTCGGCCCAGGCAGCCCGGAGGGTGCTGAGTGGTGCCGGGGCTCCCGCCACCAGCCGAACCCGGTCGGGATGCCTCGCCCACACCCAGTGAGCCCGGAGCGGATCCGGGTCGCGGGGGTCGCCTTTCACGACGAGGTCGCTGAGGCGGATACGCCTGACCCCGCCGCGGTCCTCGGCCAGCCACACGACGCGAAGGGGTACCAGCAACGGATCATCGGTCCTACCGAGCGTCGCACGCAGCACCGGGCTCAACCGGCGGTGGCGCCGATGGCGCCGTGAAGAGGGAATGTCTGCGGTCTCGACATATGCCTGGGAGGGCTGGGTGCGCTCGATCCAGTCGTGAATCATGTCCCGCTCTAGGCGGTTTGAGGTGTCGAGCAGAAAGGCGATCGGGCGCCCCTCGCTGCGGGGCCAGGCCGGCTCGTCGACCAGCGGCTTCGTCGAGGTCATAGGCGCGATTGTACGGGGTGTCCGGCCGACCTGCCGGTCGCGCTCGTCAGGCCGCTCGAGCTTGGTCGATTTGGCCCATGAGGTACGAGCCGAGACCGCGCATCACTTCCCGGGCCTCGGAGATCGAGAGCTCGTCGAGGGTTTTCTCGGCGCGGCGGATGCGATGTTCGGCATCGGAGATCGCCACCTCGACGTAGCCGCCGCCGCGTACTATCCCCAGCACCCGGTCGATAGTGGCGGCCGGGTACGGCCGGCCATGGCCGAGCAGCTCACGGAGCTCCTCGCCGGGCGTGTCGGCCAGAGCCGCCAGCACCGGCAGGGTGAAGGTGCCCTCTCCCACGTCTGAGCCGGCCGGCTTGCCGAGGAACTCGCTCGAGGCCACCAGGTCGAGCACGTCATCGATGAGCTGGAATGCCACCCCCAGATCCCACGCCCAGGTGCTGACGGCGTCGGTTGTGGCAGGATCGGCATCTGAGGCCATGGCTCCGAGGTGGGCGGCGGTCCGAATCAGGCTGGCGGTCTTGTCCTCGATCACCTGGTAGTAGTCGGCGGGTCCATGCATGGTGTCGCCCGCCAATTGCAGCTCGAGGACCTGCCCTTCGCACAACTGCGCATATGTCTGAGCGAGGAGAATCACCCCTTCCAATCCGAGGCTCCTGGCGGCCAACTCCGAGGCGCGGGCGAGCGTGAAGTCACCGGCGAGGATGGCGATGGTGTTGTCCCAGTTGTGATTGGCCGAGGCGCGGCTCCGCCTGCTATCGGCCTCGTCGATGACATCATCGTGATACAGGCTGCCAACGTGAATCAGCTCGACGGCGACGCCGGCGTCGACCGCCCGCTGGTCGCGGGTGGGGCCCAGCTCGGCGGCCAGTTGGGCGAGCAGCGGCCGGAATCGTTTGCCGCCTGCGATCAGATAGTGGCGGGCGATCTTGCTCAGGAACTGGTTGGAGCTGTCGGTGACGTCGATGAGGCGCGACTCCACCAGCTGCATGCGGTCCCAGACCGGAGGCATGGGAACCAGTTGTTCGATCGAGGGGGTCTCCATGAGCATCAGTGTAGGTGGGGGGCGGGTGCTCGAACAGGGTGAATGACCCGGTCTTCCAGTTATGGGCGGCCCGTACAATCGAGCCATGTTCGAGCGATTCACCGAGCGAGCACGACGGGTGGTTGTCCTATCCCAGGAGGAGGCTCGCCTTCTCAATCACAATTACATCGGTACCGAGCACGTTCTTCTCGGGTTGATTCACGAGGACTCGGGCATCGCGGCCCGGGCCCTTGGTCGTATGGGGATCCATCTCGAGGCCGTCCGCGGCCAGGTGATCGCGATTATCGGGCAGGGGTCGCAGGTTGAGAGCGGCCATATCCCGTTCACGCCAAGGGCCAAGAAGGTGATGGAGCTCTCGATGCGCGAGTCGCTCCAGCTCGGCCACAACTACATCGGCACCGAGCATCTGTTGCTGGGTCTGATTCGCGAGGGTGAAGGGGTCGGTGCCCAGGTCCTTTACAAGCTCGGAGCCGACCTGCACTCGGTACGCAAGACCGTGATCCAGTTGCTTGCCGGGGTATCGAGCGAGGAGCTCTCCGGCGTAATGGAAGAGGAGATCGACTACCCGGAGAATCCGTACGATCGCATGCTGGCCGAGGACGCCGAATCCACCCTGTTGCTCCACAGCGGTCCCGGGCCACCCGACGTCCGGCGCGGCGGTGTCATGGGTTTGGTGAACCCGCTCCGCATCGGACCGAGGGAAATTGGCCTTCTTGTGCTGCTGGTGGCCGGCGTCCTGGCGGGTGACTCGGGATCCGCCTGGTACGCGGCCGGTGCGATCGCCGCCATCGTCGCGGCCACCGTGATAGCGCTGCGAACGGTGGCGTGGTCGTGGTGGCACACCGATCGTTGGGCGCGCGCGGTCGGCATCGTCATTGCACTTGCCGTCGGCACTGCAGCCGTGCTCTTCTTCGCAAGCGCGATCTGATTCACCTCCCCCACGGAGTGGTGGAGGCCGGGATGGGGTGGGCAGGCTACCTCCCACTCCGCTTGGGACCATGGGAGGGGTAGCGCGTTCACCCCATCCCCGACCCGTCCCGCTCTGCTTCGCTTCATGGAAGGGGTATGGGAACACACCGGCCCCAGGCGGCGTTACCACTTCCCCGGCCCGCTAAAGGGCAGCGGCAAAGAAGCCGAGTGACCCTAAATGAGCCGGAAAGAAGGCACTGTTAGCTAGAACATTGCCAGCGGTATACTCCGCGCACGGCGTGCCACACAGGGCTCGCCGGATTGATTAGGAGGAACGAGGGTGTTCGAGAGATTCACCGAGCGGGCTCGCAGAGTCGTCGTCCTGGCACAGGAAGAGGCTCGCCTTCTCAACCACAATTACATCGGAACCGAGCACATCCTCCTCGGGCTCATCCACGAAGGCGAGGGCGTGGCCGCCCGCGCCCTCGAGACCATGGGCATCGGCCTCGACTCGGTTCGCCAGCAGGTGGTCGACATCATCGGGCAAGGATCCCAAGCCCCGAGTGGTCACATTCCCTTCACTCCGCGGGCCAAAAAGGTCCTCGAACTGTCGCTGCGGGAGGCGCTCCAGCTGGGCCACAACTACATCGGAACCGAGCACATACTCCTCGGACTCATCCGCGAGGGTGAGGGTGTTGCCGCCCAGGTGCTGCAGAAGCTGGGCGCCGACCTTCACAAGGTTCGTCAGACCGTCATTCAGCTCCTGTCCGGCGTGCAGCAAGAAGACCAACCGAGCGGCGGAGCTCCGCAGAGCGGGCGCCAGCAGCGGGGCGGTGGAGAATCCGCTGGTACCGGATCGGCCGTGCTCGACCAGTTCGGCCGCAACCTCACCCAGCTCGCCCGCGAATCCAAACTCGACCCGGTTATCGGGCGCAGTGACGAGATCCAGCGGGTCATGCAAGTGCTCAGCCGCCGCACCAAGAACAACCCGGTTCTGATTGGTGAACCGGGTGTCGGCAAGACCGCCATCGTCGAAGGCCTGGCGCTCCGCATCGTCGCCGGCGACGTTCCGGACACCCTCACCGGCAAGCAGCTCTACACCCTCGACCTGGGTGCCCTCGTCGCCGGGTCCCGCTATCGCGGTGACTTCGAGGAACGTCTCAAGAAGGTGCTGAAGGAGATCCGCACTCGCGGTGACATCATCCTGTTCATCGACGAGATCCACACGCTGGTTGGAGCGGGCGCGGCCGAAGGCGCCATCGACGCCGCCAGCATCCTCAAGCCGATGCTGGCGCGCGGCGAGCTGCAAACCATCGGTGCCACCACCCTCGAGGAGTACCGCAAGTACCTGGAAAAGGACTCGGCACTGGAGCGCCGTTTCCAGCCGGTGCAGGTGGCCGAGCCAACGGTGGCTGAGACCATCCTCATCCTCAAAGGCCTGCGGGATCGGTACGAAATTCACCATCAAGTCTCGTTCACCGACGGGTCTCTAGTGTCGGCGGCCAATCTGGCCGATCGTTACATCTCCGACCGGTTCCTTCCTGACAAGGCCATCGACCTCATCGACGAGGCAGGCAGCCGCATGCGCCTCAAGCGCAAGGCGCTCGGCCCCGAGCTCGAGGAGTTGGAAGGCAAGCTGACGGAGGTCCGCACTCGCAAACTGGAAGCGGCCCAGAGCCAGCAATTCGAGCAGGCCGCCCAGCTGCGCGACCAGGAGCGGACCCTGCTGCAGGAACGGTCGCAACGCGAGACCGAATACACCGAAGCCGGTGCTGTGTTCGACGTCACCATCGACGAGGAGCAGATTGCCGAGGTGCTCGCCCAGTGGACCGGAATTCCCGTGCAGAGCCTCACCGAAGAGGAGACCCAGAAGCTGCTGCGCATGGAAGAGGAGCTGCACAACCGCATCATCGGCCAGCAGGACGCCATCTCGGCCGTGAGCCGTGCCATCCGTCGCACCCGATCGGGTTTGAAGGACCCGAAGCGTCCGGCCGGGTCGTTCATCTTCCTCGGTCCCTCCGGGGTCGGCAAGACCGAGACCGCCAAAGCGCTCGCCGAGTTCCTGTTCGGCGACGAGGACGCCCTCATCCAAATCGACATGTCTGAGTACATGGAGAAGCACACCGTCAGCCGTCTGGTCGGGTCGCCGCCCGGATACGTCGGCTACGACGAGGGTGGCCAGCTCACCGAAGCGGTACGGCGCAAGCCGTTCTCCGTGGTGCTGTTCGACGAGATCGAGAAGGCCCATCCGGACGTGTTCAACACGCTCCTGCAGATTCTCGAGGACGGGCGCCTCACCGACGCTCAGGGCCGCACGGTGGACTTCAAGAACACCGTCATCATCATGACCTCCAACCTCGGAACCGCCGACCTCCGCCGCCAGAGCATCGGTTTTGGTCTGGACGACGCAGAGATCAGTTACGAGAAGATCAAAGAGAAGGTCAACGACGCCCTCAAGAAGCATTTCCGGCCTGAATTCCTCAACCGGATCGATGAGGTCATCGCCTTCCACGAGCTGACGATGGACGAGGTCAAGCAGATCGTCGATCTGTTCATTATCCGGATTCAGGAGCAGCTGGCCTCGCAGGGCCTCGAGATCGTGCTCACCGACGGAGCCAAGGAGCTGCTCGCCAAGAAGGGCTATGACCCCCAGCTGGGAGCTCGCCCGTTGCGCCGGTCGATCCAGCGGCTGCTGGAGGATGCGTTGGCCGAGAAGATGCTCTACAACGAGTTCTCGGCCGGAACCACCGTGCTGGTGGATGTGGACGAAGAGGACCCCGAGAGCCTCACCTTCGGCGGCGTCGACACCCCGGACGCGCCCCCGGTAGAACTCGCAGACAGCGAGGGGTAGGCGAGGCGAAGCCTCGCCGGCTATCGGCCTCCGGCCGCCGGCAAGAGCGACGTGTTCTTCCTTCCCCTTGAGGGGAAGGTGGACTCGGAGCGAAGCTCCGAGGACGGATGGGGGGAGGCGTGGACCTCCTCTGCCGGGTGTAACGGGGAGGCTCCTGGTCACCCCCACCCCGACCTCGCTTCGCTCGGCCACCCCGCCCTCAGGGCGGGGAAGGAGAGTGGTCGGGTAGTGGGGTTCTTCGGTTCCCACCAGGAGTCAGCTGGTCGGGAAGTTCTGGCTGGCCGGAGGCCGGAGGCCGGGGGCCGATCGCTACGCTCCCCGCACGATGACGATCACCAGCAAGCGCGTCTCTCCGGCAGTCGCTCTCGCCATCCTGGGCGGCGCCTACGTTGCCGCCCAGATGATGGCCGACATTGCCAGCCTCAAGATCATCACCGTGTTCGGGCGGGCGGTCGACGCCGGCACCCTCGTGTACCCGTTCACTTTCACGCTGCGGGACATGGTCCACAAGCTGGCAGGGAAACGGGTGGCCAGGGCGCTCATCTTTGCGGCCGCGGCCATCAACGTTGCCATGGCCGCCCTCTTCTGGGTGGTTTCGGAGTGGAGCGGCGATCCGAGTGCCGGAGAGCAAATCGCGTTCGGAGACGTGCTGGCTCCGGTGTGGCGCATCGTCCTGGCATCGATCATCGCCGAGGTCGTTAGCGAGCTCATCGACACCGAGGCCTACTCCCGCTGGGTCGACCGGTTCGGGTCCCGACTGCAGTGGGGACGGGTCCTCTCGTCCAATGCGGTGGCGCTTCCCATCGACTCAGCCCTGTTCGTGCTCATCGCCTTCGCGGGAGATCTCCCCGGATCCGCCCTGTGGGAGATCTTCTGGCTGAACGTGATATTCAAGGGAGTAGTTACGGTGATCTCGCTCCCGTGGATCTATCTGGTCGAGCCCCCGCCGTCCGACTCTACGTTCATCAGGATGGAGTAGTTAGACTTCGCCGTGAGACGGATCAGGTCTCCCTATCCATGAATTCAGGAGGATTTCACCCCATGTTGAGGAGAACTAAGACGATCATCGCGCTTTTCGCCGTACTCGCACTCATTGCGGCGGCATGTGGCGACGATGACGCAGACACCACTACCACCGCAGCGCCATCGGGCATCGGCGAGGGTCGCTTGATCGGCATGGCCTATGACGTAGGTGGCCGCGGCGACCTGTCCTTCAACGACCTCGCCGCCCTGGCGTGGGACGACGGGAAGGTAACGTACGGCTATACGGGTTCGGAGCTGGCGCCGACCGCCGGCGGTGAGAACCGTGAGGAGAACCTGCGGTTGCTGGTCGACGGTGGTCACGAGCTCATCATCGCCAACGGCTTTGCCTTCAACCAGAACGTGGGCCGAGTTGCCCAGGAGAACCCGGAAGTGTTCTTCTCGATTACCGACGACTGCGCCCTGGCCGACGATTTCTCGCTGCTCGACCTTGAAAACGTCGCCTGCGTGAAGTTCGCCGAAGAGCAGGGTTCATTCCTGGTGGGTGTGGCGGCCGGCCGCACCACCACATCCAACGTCATCGGGTTCATCGGTGGCGTTGAGACCGGACTCATCCAGAAGTTCGAGGCCGGCTTCGTGGCCGGCGTGGCTGCGGCCAACCCAGACGCCGAAGTGTTGATCCGCTACCTGACGCAGGTACCCGACTTTTCGGGTTTCGTGTCCCCCGAACTCGGCAAAGAAGCCGCCGTGGCAGAGTTCGAGCAAGGTGCCGACGTTATCTACCATGCCGCTGGGCTGTCGGGTCTCGGCCTGTTCGAGGCCACCAAGGAGCAGAACGACGCCGGCAACGCGGTTTGGGCGATCGGCGTTGACGCCGACCAGTACAACGTCCTTGCGGCGCAGGCTCCCGGCCTCGAGCAGTACGTGCTTACGTCCATGCTCAAGCGGGTCGATGTCGGACAGGGCACTGTCATCAAGGACTTCCTGGAGGGCAACTTCAAGAAGGGCGACAACATCTTCGACCTTTCGGTCGATGGGGTTGGCTTCTCAGAATCCGGCGGCAACCTGTCCAGTTCCCTTGTAACGGAGATGAACAGCTTCAAACAGCAGATCATCAGCGGCGATATCGTCGTACCAACGACGCCATAGTGCCGACTCGATAGCAAGCTGCTAGCTTTCGCCGGGCCCGGATTGATCCGGGCCCGGCACCTTTTGGAGGGTTGTGGACCAAGCACCGGCCGTCGAGTTGCGTGGGATCACCAAGCGCTATCCCGGAGTGATCGCCAACCAGGGCGTCGAACTCACCGTAATGCTTGGGGATGTCCATGCAGTGGTGGGGGAAAACGGGGCCGGCAAGTCGACCCTGATGAAGACCCTCTACGGCATGGTCCAGCCCGACGAGGGCAGCATCAAGGTCAACGGTGAAGAGCTCAAGCTGAAGTCGCCGAAGGATGCCATCGACCTCGGCATCGGCATGGTCCACCAGCACTTCATGCTGGCCGACAACTTGACCGTGCTGGAGAACATCGTGCTTGGGTCCGAGCCGACCTCGCGGATGCAGATCGACTTTGCCGGCGCCCGGAAACGGATCCTCGAGCTGGGCGACACCTACGGACTGGTCCTCGATCCGGATACCCTCGGCGAGAACCTGTCGGTCGGAGAGCGCCAGCGGGTCGAGATCATCAAAGTGTTGTTCCGGGGGGCCAAGATCCTCATCCTCGACGAGCCAACCGCGGTGCTGGTCCCCCAGGAGGTGGAAGAGCTGTTCGGTTCCATCCAGGAGCTGACCGACGAGGGTCACACCGTGATCTTCATCTCCCACAAGCTCGATGAAGTGCTCGCCATCTCTGATCAGATCACCGTCATGCGAGGGGGAAGGACGGTCGGCTCGGTGAGTCCAGATGAGGTGGATGCCAAGCAATTGGCCGAACTGATGATCGGGTCCGAGCTACCGTCGCCGGAAACTCGCGAGTCGACGGTGACCGAGGTGGTCGCCCTCCACGTTCGCAACCTGGGCATAACCGACCCGACGGGCCGAGCGGTCCTCGACGACATCAGTTTCGACATCCATGAGGGAGAGATCGTCGGCGTGGCCGGTGTGGAAGGCAATGGCCAGGCCCAGCTGGTGGATGCTCTACTCGGTATTGTCCCCATCACGACGGGTTCGTTGGAGCTGGCCGGCAAGGACATCACCGGTTGGCCGTCGCGAGAGCGACGCGAACGGGGAATCGGACTGATCCCGGAGGATCGACATCGTCAGGGCCTCCTCCTTCCCTCCCCGCTGTGGGAAAACGCCGCCCTCGGCCACCAAACGGTGGAACCGTACGCCACCGGGCTGTGGATCGACCGGGCCGGTGCCCGCAAACAGACCGCCGAAATCATCGAGACCTACAACGTGAAGACACCAGGTGTCGACGTGCCGGCCACCGCCCTGTCGGGCGGCAACCAGCAGAAACTGGTGGTGGGGCGTGAGATCATGGCCGATCCGGAGGTGCTGGTCGCCGCTCAGCCCACGCGCGGAATCGACATTGGGGCCCAGGCCGACATCTGGGAAGAGCTGAAGAAAGCGAGAGCCAGCGGGATGGGTATTCTGCTGCTCTCGGCCGATCTGGAGGAGCTCATCGGCCTGTCCGACACGCTCCACGTCATCTTTCGCGGGAAGTTCGTGGCCGAGCTGGATCCCAAGCAGCTCACTCCTGAGATCCTGGGGTCCTACATGACGGGTGCTGCCTTGGACGAGGCATCATGAACAACAAGTGGCTGGTACCGATCGTCGCCCCCGCGGTAGCCCTCGTTTTTGCCTTCGCGGTGGCCGCCCTGGCCTTGTTGTTGGTCGACGTCAACCCGCTCGATGCCTACCAATCGATGTGGGAATTCGGCACCACCACCGAGTCGCTCATATCGACGGTCACCCGGGCGCTTCCGCTCTATGTCTCGGCGCTGGCGGTGGCGGTCGGTTTCAAGATGGGCCTCTTCAACATCGGCGTCGAAGGCCAGTATCTGATCGCTGCCCCCATCGCCGCCTGGGTGGGCGGGGTTGTCGACCTCCCGGCCCCGCTCCACATCGGTCTCGTGCTCGTCACGGCGATCACGGTGGGGGCCATATGGGGCTGGATCCCCGGGGAGTTGAAGGTGCGGCGAGGGGTCCACGAGGTGATCTCCACCATCATGCTCAACTTCATTGCCATCGGCCTGGGTGCCTACCTGCTCATCAACTTCCTGCAGGAAGAGTCGGACTCTCTGACTGTCGCAACCCCGCTCATAGGTGACTCGGGCCGCTTGCCCTCGCTCAATCCCGTCCTCGAGTTCTTCGGCATCGAGCCCCGGGCCGGATTCGAGCTGGGGTCCTTCCTCTTCATCGCCATCATCCTGGGCGTGATCTTCCACCTGCTGGTTACCCGCAGCCGGTTCGGATTCGACCTGCGGGCGAGCGGCGTCAACGCTCCGGCCGCCCGTGCCAGCGGCGTCGATCCCAACAAGATGATCGTTCGGACGATGGTGATCAGCGGGGCGATCGCCGGGCTGGTTGGCATGGAGCGGGTGCTCGGCTTCTTCCACCAGTACACGTCGGATTTCCCCCGCCTGCTCGGCTTCAACGGCATCGCAGTGGCCTTGTTGGGCCGGAACCATCCGGTTGGGATGGCCTTTGGGGCGCTGTTGTTCGGATTCATGGACCGGTCGGCGCTCATCCTCGACCTGGAAGGGGTGCCCCGGGAGATCGTCACCATCATCCAGGGCATCGTCGTGCTGGCCGTCGTCATCGCCTACGAGGTCATTGCCCGCATACTGCAACGGCGGGCGGTAAAGGCAGCCGCGGCTGCCACGGGTGAACTGGCGGAGGCCACATGACCGCCACCCTGACCACCTCAGTCCGGAAGCTTCTGGATAACCGGGGGGTCCGGTGGGCTCTGGTCTACGGCCTGGGTGCCATCCTGATTCTTGCCATCGTCGAGCAGATCACGGGAACCGAGGAGCTCACCCGGCGGGGGACCACCGGTGCGGCGCTGCGTCTGGCCATCCCGATCATGCTGGCCGGTCTGGGGGGGTTGTTCGCCGAGCGGGCCGGGATCGTCAACATTGGGCTCGAGGGCATGATGATCATGGGCACCTGGTTCGGTGCCTGGGGCGCCTTCCAATACGGGCCGTGGCAGGGGGTACTGATCGGAATCATCGGGGGCGCCATCGGCGGCTTGATCCATGCCGTTGCCACCGTCACCTTCAACGTCGATCACATTGTTTCCGGCGTCGCCATCAACATCCTGGCGTTGGGAGGAATGCGGTTCCTGGCTGCCATCGCCTACGAGAACGTCGCGGGCGGAAGCGCGGTGCAGTCACCGCGGGTGGAAGGCGTCGGGACCTTCAGCATCCCGTTCCTGGCGGGAGGACATTTGTTCGGCTGGAAGACCCCGGATTTCCTCGGCTGGCTGGAGAACCAGGAGTGGTTCCTGTTCTCCGACGCGGGAGGTGCCCTGCGGGGAATCACCGGTGAGCTTTCGTGGCTGACGCTGGTCGGGCTTGCTCTGGTACCGGTGAGCATCTGGCTTCTGTGGCGGACCGCCTGGGGTCTGAGGCTGCGGTCCTGCGGCGAGAACCCGTGGGCGGCCGAGTCGCTCGGCGTGCCGGTGCTGCGCATGAAGTACTACGCGGTCATCATCTCGGGCGGCCTCGCCGGCCTGGGCGGGGCATTCCTTCCCCTGGTGCAGTCCGGCTTGTACCGGGAAGGCCAAACCGGAGGCAGGGGGTTTATCGGGCTGGCGGCGCTGATCTTCGGAAACTGGAAACCCGGTGGAGTTCTGGCCGGATCTGCCCTTTTCGGATTTGGTGACTCCCTGCGTTTCCGTGGGCCGGATGCCGTGAGAGCCTTGTTCCTGGCAGTCGCCATCGGCATGGCGATATGGGCGGTCTGGAGCTGGTATAAGAAGAAGCAACGAGCCACCGTCATCCAGGCGGTCGGGGCCGTGGTTGCGCTCATTCTCTACTTCCAGCTGGAGGAGGTTCCCACCCAGCTGATCGGGATCACGCCCTATCTGGTCACGCTGCTGACATTGACTGTGGCCAGCCAGCGACTACGAATGCCGGCCGCCGACGGTGCCAGATATCAAAAGGGCGAAGCGGTTTAGGCGAGCCGGCTCGTGCCGGCCCGGCTCTCCAGGTCCCGGTGTCCGCCCCTCGTGGTGCTGCACTCGGCAGGGCAGCCTGGCCGAGCGCCCGGCGTCAGTACTCGCCGTCGCCCCTCCCGCGAGTGACGATGTCGACGGATCCGGATGCGCCGAGCAGCCCGGCGCCCGCCTCGAGCAGGGCGATCGCAGCATCCAAGGTCTTGATGCCACCGGACGCTTTGACGCCGGTTCGTCCGGCCGCCCGGTCTGCCAACCGTCGAATGATCTCCGGGCTGGCGTCGCCGCCGCCGTAGCCACTCGAGTTCTTGACGTAGCGGATGCCTGCATCCACGCATAGGTCAACGGCCGTTGCTACTTCCGTCGATTTGAGGAGAGCGACCTCGAGCATGGCCTTGACCGGGGCCTCCCCGGCCGCGTCGGCGATGGCCGCCAGATGATCTCGATACTCGGCGTGCATGCCGCCTTTGAGCCAGCCAATCTTCGTCATGACGTCGACCTCATCCGCACCGGCGTCGATGGCTGCCGCCACGGCGTTGACAACCGATGCGGTCGTGTCCCCGCCCATTGGATAGTCAAACGCCGTGCAGACCTTGACCCCGGTACCCGCCAAGCCATCCACCGCCGTCGGTACCCAGATAGGCGCCACCATCGCGCCATCGAACCCATGCGTGACGCACTCGGCGAGGAGCTGTTCGATATCGGCCTGCGTGGCTTGGGGGCGCACGTTGGTGTGCTGGATCCGGGCAGCGACATCGGACGGGGTCATGCAGGCACCTCGGCGTCGAGCTGAACACGGGTGGGCAGTCCGTCAACTACGCCCGCTCTCGTTACACAGAAGGCGCCCGCCCGCAACCCGAGACGAATCGCCTCGGGTACCGGCTCTCCCGCGGCCAGGCCGGTCGCCAGGCCTGCCGTGAATGCATCACCCGCGCCGGTGGTGTCCACCACCGCCACCTCGTGCGCCGGGTAAGCCTCAATGCCGTCCGCGGTGATGCGCAAGGCGCCCTCGCTTCCCATGGTGACGATCACCTCACCAACACCGCGTTCCAGGAGGTCCCGAGCCGTCTGTTCGGCGTCGGCCGCCTCCCCGGAGTCGCTGAGGATTGTCAACTCGTGTTGATTGGGGGTCAGGAAGTCGATCAACGCGAGGGCTTCGTCGGGGAGGGGGACGGCCGGTGCCGGATTGAGCAGGGTGCGGGCCCCGGCCTCCCGGGCGCGTGTGGCGGCCTCGACAAACAGCTCGACCGTCGACTCCAATTGGCACACGAGCAGCTCCACTCCGTCGAAGAGTCCGGGAATGGTGTCGAGGTCCTCTCCCCCGAGTTCGGCGTTTGCCCCGGGGGCAACGGAGATCATGTTGCCGCCCGCCTCATCGACAAAAATCAGCCCGACGCCGGTATGGGTATCCGCCTCGAGAATGCCGGGACCGTCGAGACCCTCCCGGCTGAAAAGCGCTCTAGCCTGCTGGCCGAACTCATCGGCACCCAGCTTGGCGACTAGGGTCACAGCTGCACCGAGGCGGCGGGCACCGATCGCTTGATTGGAACCCTTACCGCCGGGGCCCATGTCGAACGTGTGTCCGAGCACGGTCTCGCCCGGACCGGGGAGGCGAGGCCCCACGATCCAGAGCCCAACGTTGTAGCTGCCGACGACGAGAATCCGACCGCTCATCGGCGCAGGGTGGTGAGTACATGGTCATAGAAAGCCTCAACGTCCACGGACATAGCGGCTTTGACGGGGCGGCCTTGGTCCGTCGGTACCGTGCGACCCTGGCTGGGACCCTCGACCACGACATCACAACCGATTTCATCGAACCGGCACAGCCCGGGTGCCGCCAGGTAAGAGGTGGTCAGAGTGTCCCAGAAGTAGTAATCCTCTCCGGTGCGCATCTCGTGCCGGGCTGTTAGTGCCCAGATTGTGCCAGCAGCCTGCGAAAGCGGGTAGTCGTACTGGCGTCCGATCGCCCGCAGGAACTCATCGGTGACGGGGACGGTGTTGGTGGCATCCAACGGAAACATGGTGATGGGAAGGCCGGATTCCCACACCCGCTTGGCCGCCGGTGGATCCCAGTAGACATTCCATTCTGCCGAGCCGTCATGGCCCGGTTCGGAGACGTTCCCAGGCGCCTCGAGGGCTCCACCCATCCAAACGAGCTCCGCGATGTTGACCTCTATTGCCGGATGTTCGTCCATCGCCCAGGCCAGGTTGGTCAAAGGGCCCGTCATGAGCAGGATGACTGGTTCGGGGCTGGCAAGGATTGTTTGAGCGAGGAACTCCTGGCCGGTGTGGTCGCTCAGGGGGGCCGCAATGACGCCGGTCTGATTGAGAATCGGGAATGCGTCGATCTTGAACGAGTCCATGCGCCAATCATCCGGAAAAGGGTTGGGGCCTTCGATCGTGGCCTCGGCCGTAACGACGTCGTTCCTTCCCGCCAGATCGAGGATCCTGCGAGTGGCAGGGACGGCCCCCTCGGCGAAACAGTCGGCGGGCGTAACCGAGATACCGAGCAGGTCGAGGTCGTACGTGAGCAGCATGAGCAGGCTCAAGTAATCGTCGATGCCACCATCGTGGTCGAAAAAGACTCGAGGCCTCCTGTTAGCCACCGGTCTCCGTCGCCACCGTCCCGAAGAACTTGATGTCTTCGATCGCCAGTTCCTTGAAAGGTTGCTGGTCGCCGACGGCTTCGGCTGGATAGGACGAGGTCACTTCGATACGAACCAGCTTGGTGAGGGTGGTTTGAATGGCCACCGGCTGGACGTCCCGCGTGTTGGCAAGCTCAACGATGGTGGGCCGGGTGGTGTCGTCCGGCGAGATTCGCAGGCCCCGGACCCGGAAGTTCTGGAGGAACTTGGTCTCATCGGTGATGTTCTTGAACTCGATTCGCTCGAGCGCAACCGGCTCGGGAAAGAAGAAGGTAAGGGTGGCGTTTACGCCCTCCTGCCCCACCTGCCACATGGTCAGCGGATCCCCGTCGATCAGGTTGTCGGCGGGAAATCCCGACAGCTGAGCGGAGGGCACTACCCGGTTGGCGGTCAACTCGACGGTGTCGGGGAGCACCCCGCCATCGCCAGAGGTGGTCGAGGTCGACGTCGCCCCGCCATCGACCGTCGTGGCAGAGGGCTCGTCGTCGACGAAGGCGTTGTAGAAGAAGGCGATCACTGCCACCACCGCGATGACGGCTGCGGTCACGATCAAGGCACGGGATCCGGCCGTGCTGCGGACGAGCGGCTGGGGTGCCATCGGGAGCGGCCCCTGGGCGATCCTGGCACCGCAGGAAACGCAGTGGCGGCTGTTGGCCGCATTCATCGTCCCGCAGGAGGGGCAGGGGACCATCGGTACCTGTTGCGGCGGCGCCTGGCCCGGTTCGCCCGCGACCGGCTCAAACAGATCGTCGAACGGTTCCCGCGTGTCTCCCACCAGTGCTCCTCGATTTTGCGGCCGGGGCATCCATTCTGCCACTAAACCATCGCCCTCGCTCCAGACCGGTCGGACGAAGGCGGTTTCGTGTCTCACCCGGCGGGTACGGTGCTCGCATGTCATACCGATGCAACGGCTGCGGATTCAAATCCGGCAAGTGGATGGGCTTCTGTCCCCAGTGCCGCGCACCAGAGCCGCTCGAGGCTGCTGGTTCCAAGACGACCGGGGCAGGTCCCATCCATGTCTCGGGGGGCGGCAGGGATCGGCTCGCCTCCGGACTCGATGAGTTCGATCGTGTGCTCGGTGGCGGGTTGGTTCCCGGTTCTTCGGTGCTGCTGGGCGGCGAGCCGGGGGTCGGTAAGTCGACGTTGCTCTTGCAGTTGGCCGCCGCGCTTACCGCCGGTAGCAGCCCGGTACTCGTGGCCACGGCCGAGGAATCGGTCGATCAGGTCGCCATGCGCGCCGATCGGCTCGGGTGCGGGGGCGTCTCGGTGCTGGCCGAGGCGGAGGTGGACGCCATCATTGCGCATGCCGCGGGAGGCGAGGTGGCGGCCGTGGTGGTCGACTCCATCCAAACCGTGACGGTGCCCGAAGCGGCCGGCGTTGCGGGCGGTGTCAACCAGGTGCGCGAATCGGCACAGCGGCTGGTGCGGTACGCCAAGACCACCGGGACGACGGTCATTCTGGTCGGGCATGTCACCAAGGACGGTTCCCTGGCAGGCCCCAAGCAGCTCGAGCACCTCGTCGACGTGGTGCTGTCTATCGAAGGCGAGGCGGAGCTGGGCCTGCGCGTGTTGCGCAGCCAGAAGAACCGGTTCGGGGCCACCCATCAAGTCGGGTTGTTTCGGATGACTGATGGCGGCATGAAGGAAGTCACCGAGCCGCTCTTGGGCACCTGGCGGGGCGAGGTTCCGGGAACCGTTGCTTTCGCAGGGATGGAGGGGCGCCGGTCGGTGCTCGTGGAGATTCAGGCGCTGGTGGCTCCGGCATCGACGCCTCAGCCACGGCGAAGTGTCAAAGGCGTCGAGGTGGCAAGACTTCACCAGATACTTGCCGTGCTGGAGAGACACGCCGGAATGTCATTTGGCGGCCTGGATGTGTATGTGAATGTCACCGGCGGCCTTCGGCTGCGGGAACCGGCCGCGGACTTGCCGGTGGCGCTGGCGCTCGTCTCGTCGCGGCAAGACCTGCCGCTCGGTCGCATCGCAGCCTGGGGCGAAGTGGGGCTAACCGGTGAGGTCCGGTCGGTTTCGGCGGCCGATCGTCGCCGGGAGGAGTCGGCGCGGGCCGAGCTGGGCGTAGTGGCGCCCGGTCCGCGGCGGGCCCGCATCCAGTCGTTGCTGGCGGCGGCGGGGTTGTCCTCGAGTGGACTTACCCCTGTAGTAGCCTCCGAGATCGATGGTCACCCACATGCCTCCGTCCCTTCTCGAGGTGTTGCGACGGCTGGCTCCCGGCACTGAGCTTCGCAACGGGATTGAGCGGATCATCCAGCATGGGTCGGGTGCCCTGGTCGTGCTCGGTGGGGGCGGAGCGGTCGACGCCCTCTGCACGGGCGGATTTGCCCTGCGCGACACAGAGTTCACGGAGCAGCGGCTGGCAGAGCTGTCCAAGATGGACGGGGCAATCGTTCTGGATGAGAGCGCCGAACGCATCCTTCGAGCCAACGTCCACCTCATCCCGGACGCGACGATCCCCACCCGGGAGACCGGGACCCGCCACCGTACCGCCGAGCGCATGGCCGTTCAGACCGGCATGCCAATCTTGTCGGTGAGCGAGGGGCGCAAGATCGCGCTCGTCTTCACCGCCGAAGGACGCCACGAGCTTGAGAGCCCGGTCACCGTTCTGCCGCGGGCAAATCAGCTGGTTCAGACCCTCGACCGATTTCGCCGCCTCCTCGATCTGGCCGTTGAGCTTCTCACCCGCCGGGAGGTCGAAGGTGCCTCCACCTACCGTTCGGCAGTCTCGATCATTCAGCGGGCTGAGATCATTCATCGGCTCGGCCTGGAGGTCGACGACCTCACCGTCGCGCTCGGCGAAGAGGGCACGCTGATTCGTTTCCAGGCCGTCGATCTGTTGGAAGGCGTCGAGGATCTTGCCAACCTGGTTATCACCGACTACGCCTCCCGGCGCCGGCGCCGCAAGACGCTGGACGATTTGGCCGGCCTTTCGATCATGGATGTGCATGACGCCGAGGCGGTGGCAGATGTGTTCGGCTTCAAGGACCTCGACGCTCCGGCTCAAGCCGCCGGCTACCGAATCCTCGGGGGGATCCCCGGATTGCCGGCCGGAGTCAAGGACGGCCTGGTTTCCCGGTTCCGGAACCTGGGACGGATGATGGGTGCCTCGGCCGAGCAGCTTGGACGGGTCGAGGGAGTCGGCCGCGCCCGCGCCCACCAGTTGCGTACCTTCTTCGATCAGCTTCAGCACGAGGCCGGGCTGGTTGTCCGCAGTCGCGAGGTATAGCCGGGTTATGATCCCGCACCGATGACCACAAAGAAACCATCCCCCAGGAAGACCGCCGCCAAGAAGCCGGCGGCGAAGAAGCCGGCGGCCAAGAAGCCGGCGGCGAAGAAGCCGGCGGCGAAGAAGCCTGCGGCCAAGAAGCCGGCGGCCAAGAAGCCGGCGGCCAAGAAGCCTGCGGCCAAGAAGCCGGCGGCCAAGAAGCCTGCGGCCAAGAAGCCGGCGGCCAAGAAGCCGGCGGCCAAGAAGCCTGCGCCCAAGAAGCCTGCGGCCAAGAAGCCTGCGGCCAAGAAGCCGGCGGCCAAGGCGGCGGCAGCTATTGCCGAAGTCGAGGTCCCGGCGCCCCCTCGCAAACCGAGGCCGTCCAAGTTCAAGGTGCAGGACAAGGTCGTGTATCCCCACCATGGTGCCGCGATCATCGTCAAGAAGGAGAAGCAACCGGTCGATGGTAAGAGGGTGGACTACTTCGTTCTCGAGGTGGCCACCGATCAGCTGATCGTACGAGTACCGGTCGACCGCGCCGAGGAGCTCGGGGTTCGCCCCGTCATCTCCAAGAACGCGGCGCGCAAGGTGTTCGCAGTATTCAGAGACGAACCTCAAGAGGCAGGCAGCAATTGGAGCCGGTGGTACAAGGTCCTTACCGAGAAGATCAACAGCGGCGACATCTACCAGGTCGCCGAGGTGGTGCGCGACCTCACCTTTGCGCAGCAGATGAAGGGCATCTCGCCGGCCCTCAAGCGCATGCTTTCCAAGGCCCACCTCATTCTCAACAGCGAATTGCGGTTCGCCCTCAACCTCGACGAGGACGAAACCGAGAAGCGCATCCTGCGAGCTCTCCCCAAGGTGGAGGTTCCAGAAGAGGGGTGATGCTCGGTGATCGTTGAGGCCACCCGCCTGCTCGTCACCCTCACCGCCACGGCAGCCGGCTTCATGGTGGGCAACCAGATCGGCGACAATTCCACCATCGTCGGTGCCACCATCGGCGCCGGCCTCGGGTATGTGTTCGGTGGTGCCTTTGGACGGCTCGTCCGCAGGGCGCTCGAAGTAGCTCCCACCGCCATCGTGCCCCGCGTCAGCGGGCCCCAGCTGTTCGCCGGCGCCTTCGGCATCGGGCTTGGCATCATGATCGGCCTGGCACTCGGCTTCCCGATCATCTTCCTGATGCCCCCGGAGGTGGCATGGCCGCTGGCGGCGCTCATCGTGCTTCTGGTGACGGCGTTCAGCGCGACAGTGTTCTCGGCTCGGGCCGATGAATTGCTTGCCTCGGTCGGCCTCGGGGTTCGCAAGCCGCTCGCCACTCATCGCCTCGATTCCGACCCTGCCTCGTTCCTGGTGGACTCGTCGGCGGCCATTGACGGCCGCATCCTCGATCTCGCCCGTACCGGATTGGCGCGCGGCCGCCATTGGGTGCCGGCGTTTGTGGTCGACGAGTTGCAGGGGATCGCCGATTCCGGCGATCCCAACCGCCGCCGTCGCGGTCGACGCGGCCTCGACGTGCTCGAGAGTCTGCGTGACGTTGGCGGCGTCGAGCTCGCAATCCTGGAGGAGCACGTTCCCGAGTTCTCGGAGGTGGACGCCAAACTCCTCGCAATTGCCGAGCGGAGCCAGGCCACGCTGGTGACGACAGACCACAACCTGGCTGCCGCGGCCGGCGTCCGGGGCATCGGCGTCCTCAATCCCCACCTGATCGCCGAATCGCTGCGTCCCCAGGCAAGCGCCGGCGACGTGATCGAAGTCGTCATCGAAAAGGTAGGCTCCGAACCGGGACAAGGAGTCGGCTATCTCGATGACGGAACCATGGTGGTGATCGAACAGGCTGGACCGGCGGTCGGCAAGACCGTCGAGGTGCAGATCTCGAACGCCGTCCGCACCCAAATGGGGCGCATGCTCTTCGGCCGTTTGGCGGCGTGAGCGATACCTGGGGGATCGTCGTGGCCGGCGGACGCGGCGACCGATTCGGCGGACCCAAGCAGCTCGAACTTCTTGGCGGAGAGCCGCTCTGGGAATGGGCGCGTCGTTCGCTGGTGGCAGGCGGTGTGGCCAACGTTGTGGTGGTTGGCGACATGGAGGGGGCGGTGGCACCCGGCAGGCGGCGACGTGATTCAGTGGCTGCCGGCCTGGCTGCGATCCCCGACTACGCCGAATACGTGCTGGTGCATGACGCCGCCCGACCTTTGGCAACTCCTTCACTGGTGGAGCGCGTCCTGAAGCGACTTCGGAAGGGGGATGTGGCCGGTGTGGTGCCTGCCAACGAGGTGCGAGACGCCACCAAGCGAGTTGAAGGCGAGCGGGTGGTGGCCGCGGTGCCACGCGATGATCTCATCGCCGTCCAGACACCCCAGGGCTTTGTGGCGGCGGCCCTCCGCGAGGCTCACGGCCGGGTGGAGGGCGATGCCGCCGATGACGCAGAGATGGTGGCCGAGCTGGGGGGAACCGTGGTGTTCGTCGACGGCGAGGTGACGAATCTGAAAGTGACGGTTCCCGAGGATCTCCGGCTGGTTGAGGCCATTCATGCGAGTTAGCTGGGGTTTCGATGCGCATCGCTTCGGTGGCGAGCCACCGGTGCTGCTGGCCGGCGTCGTCGTTGATTCCGAGCGGGGTGTGGTGGCGACTTCCGACGGGGACCTGGTGGCTCATGCGGTGGCCGACGCGCTGCTGGCAGCGGCCGGGCTCGGTGATCTCGGCGCTCACTTCCCGTCGTCTGATTCCCGTTGGGAAGGCGCCGACAGCATGGACTTGCTGCAGCGGGTGGTCGGCATGTGCTCGAACCTCGAAGTGGCCTTCGTAGACGTCACCGTGATTGCAGAGGACCTCAGGGTGGCGCCTCATCGCGAGGCCATCCGGGCCGCCCTGGCTTCGGTGCTGGGCATCGAGCCGAACCTGGTTTCGGTCAAGGCAACCACCACCGACGGCATGGGCACGATCGGGAGCGGACAGGGCATTGCTGCGATCGCGGTGGTCACGGCCTCTTAGCCGAGGAGGCCGCGGCCGCGTGACGTACCATTCGGCCCGATGTTGTTAACGATCACATCCTCAACGAAACCGGCCTCGGATCTCGGGTTTCTCCTGCACAAACACCCGGCTCGGGTGCAAGAGTTCTCGCTGCCTTTCGGGCGCGGTCACGTCTTCTACCCGCGTGCCTCGGAGGAACAGACCACTGCGGCCCTGCTGGTCGAGATCGACCCCGTCTCCCTCGTCAGGCGGTACGGACGGGGCTCCATCCTGAACGACTATGTCAACGACCGGCCGTTTGTGGCATCGTCATTTATGAGCGTGGCCATAGCTCGCGTGTTCGGGTCGGCGTTGCGGGGCAAATCAGACGAACGGTCAGACCTCGTTGACCAGCCGATGTCGCTGACCGCCCGCCTCGCGGTCGTGGCCAGTTTTCACGGCGAGGGTGCTCTGCGCCGCTTGTTCGAACCAATCGGTTACCGCGTGACTGCAGTTGCACATCCGCTCAACGAGCGTTTTGCGTCCTGGGGTGAGAGCCCGTACTACACCCTCTCCCTCGAGGCAGACGTCCCTCTCAAGGAGTTGCTCGGGCATCTCTATGTGCTGCTGCCGGTCCTGGACGGGGTCAAGCACTACTGGGTAGACGAGAGTGAGATCGACAAGCTGCTCCGCGCAGGAGAAGGCTGGCTCGGGGCGCATCCCGAGCGCGACACCATCGTCCGGCGGTATTTGAAGAGTCAACGCTCGCTCACCGATGAGGCGCTCGATCGGCTGCTGGCGGAGGACGGGAGCCGTGGGGAGGGGCCTACCGGTGATGGCGCCGACGACGGAGACTCCCCGACTCCACTCAACCGCCTACGCATGAGCGCCGTCGTCGAACAGCTGGCTCAAGCTGGGGCCAGCCGGATCCTCGACGTTGGCTGCGGCGAAGGCCGATTGATTGGTGAGCTGTTGAAGGATCAGTCTGTGACGCACGTTGCCGGGATGGATGTGTCTATCGCGGCACTGCAACGGGCAGCCCGCCGGCTCAAGCTCGACGAGATGTCGCACCGGCAGCGCGACCGAGTCTCACTCATGCAGGGTTCCCTCACGTATCGGGATCGCCGCTTGGCCGGCTTCGACGCCGCGGCCGTGATCGAGGTCATTGAGCATCTCGACCCGTGGCAGCTGGCTCCGTTCGAACAGGTGCTGTTTGGTGACGCTCGGCCCGGCACCGTGATCGTGACGACGCCGAACTCCGAATACAACGTGGAGTACAACCGTTTGGGGGACGGATCACACCGTCACCTCGACCACCGGTTCGAATGGAGTCGGGCAGAGTTCTCAGGCTGGGCCCAGGCGATCTGCCACCGACACGGATACCGCGTCGACCTCCACGGCATAGGAGCCGAGGCGCCCGGGCTCGGCTCACCCACCCAGATGGGAGTCTTTCGAGCGGACGGCACCACCGCGGAGTCACGGTGACCACCATCGAAATCCCCGAGTTGTGTGTTGTAGCCCTGGTCGGTGCCAGCGGCTCGGGCAAGTCAACCTTCGCTGCCGACCATTTCCTGCCGACCGAGGTCCTGTCTTCCGACTTCTTCCGCGGTCTGGTGGCCGATGACGAGAACGATCTGGCCGCCACCGGCGATGCCTTCGATGCCCTCTACACCGTCGCCGGTAAGCGGCTGCGACGAGGCCTGCTCACGGTCGTCGATGCGACCAACGTCCAGAAGCCCGATCGCAGGCACATCGTTCAGCTGGCCCGCGACAGTGATTGTCTTGCCGTCGCCATCGTCCTTGATTTGTCGGAGCAGCTGTGCGTCGAACGCAATAAGTCGCGTCCGGATCGTCAGATCCCTCGCCGTGCCATAGCCCGGCAGGTCTCGAACCTGCGCCAGTCGCTGCGCCACTTGCGGAAGGAGGGCTTCCGCTACGTGTTCACCCTCAGCTCTCCTGAGGAGGTCGCGGCGGTGAACCTAGTGCGACAACGCATGTGGGTGGACCGGCGCGACGACGCTGGGCCGTTCGACATCATCGGCGATGTCCACGGGTGCTTCAACGAACTCGTCGCTCTGCTGGAACTGCTTGGCTACTCCGTTGATCGCTCGACGCTGGCGGTTACCGCGCCGGACGGGCGCAAGGCCGTGTTCCTCGGAGACCTCGTTGATCGGGGCCCCGAAACGCCGAATGTCGTGCGGCTGGTCAAGGGCATGGTCGAGGCTGGAACCGCACTGTGTGTGGCGGGCAATCACGAGAACAAACTTGTCCGCAAGCTGTCGGGACGGGACGTGCAGATGACCCACGGATTGCCCGAGACCATGGCCCAGTTGGCGTTGGAGCCCGATGGTTTCGCCGACGAAGTCCTCGGCTTCCTAGATGGGCTCCTCAGTCACTATGTCTTTGACGACGGCAAGCTGGTGGTGTCCCATGCCGGGCTCCCCGAGGCCTACCACGGCCGCGCCTCCGGCCGGGTGCGCAATTTCGCGCTGTTTGGGGAGACCACCGGAGAAACCGACGAATTCGGGCTTCCGGTGCGATACGACTGGGCATCCGACTACCGGGGAGATGCCATGGTTGTATACGGCCACACAACCGTCCCGGAAGCCGAGTGGGTCAATCGCACGATCTGTCTCGACACCGGGTGCGTCTTTGGGGGTCGGCTCACCGCGCTTCGCTATCCGGAGCAGGAGATCGTCTCGGTTGAGGCGGCTCACGTCTACTACGAGCCGATCCGGCCGCTCGGGAACGTTCGTGACCGAAGCGATGTCCTCGACATCGCTGACGTGACGGGCAAGCGGTTCGTTGACACGTCATTGGGTGGGAGGGTGACAATTCCGGAGGAGAATGCCGCCGCCGCCCTTGAAGTAATGAGCCGCTTCGCCGCCGACCCGCACTGGATCATCTACCTGCCTCCGACGATGTCACCCGCGGAGACCTCTTCGCTCAACGGGCTGCTCGAGCACCCTGCCGAGGCGTTCGACTACTACGCCACCCGGGGAGTCGAAAAGGTCGTCTGTGAGGCTAAGCACATGGGCTCGCGGGCGATCATCGTCGTTACTCGAGATGAGGCCACTGCCACCGACCGCTTCCGAGCCGGCGACGGCGCAACCGGTGCGGTTCTCACCCGGACCGGGCGGCCCTTCTTCGAAACCCCCGACACCACCGAGGAGGTGCTCGGCGAGATCCGCACGGCCGTTGACCGAGCGGGGTTGTGGGACGAGCTGGGCACCAACTGGCTCTGTCTCGATGCCGAGCTCATGCCGTGGAACGCGAAAGCGGGGGAGCTGGTCACCCGTCACTACGCTCCGGTCGGAGCCGCCGCCCGCGCCATGCTTGCGGAAGCCAATGCAGTACTCGCTGAGGCCGCGACCCACCTGGACGTGAGAGACCTGATTGAGCGCTATCGGAGGCGGGCCACGGCCGCCGACGGTTTCGTCGGCGCCTACAGCAACTACTGCTGGGACGTTTCGAGTCGCTCTGATTTGCGGCTTGCCCCGTTTCAGCTGCTAGCCGGCGAGGGCCGAACGTACTTCGACCGCGACCACGGATGGCATATGGCCACGTTGGCGAGGCTGGCGCACGATCACGGCTTGCTCGTGGCTACGCCGTACCTGGAGATTGACCCGAGAGACGAATCGACCCGCGCTGAGGCTATTGAGTGGTGGACGAGCCTCACCGCCGACGGAGGCGAAGGAATGGTCGTGAAGCCAAGCAATCCGATTACCAAGGATCGCAAGGGACGCCTGGTGCAGCCCGGCATCAAGTGCCGAGGGTCCGAGTATCTCCGCATCATTTATGGCATCGACTACGACACTCCGGAGACCCTTTCGTCCCTCCGCGGCCGGGACCTGCGACGAAAGCGAGCCATGGCTCGCCGCGAGTTCGTGCTGGGCGTGGAAGCGCTCGAGCGGTTCGTTGGCGGTGATCCGCTCTACCGGGTTCACGAAGCCGTCTTCGGGGTCCTAGCGATCGAGAGTGAGCCCGTCGATCCCCGTCTGTGATCAGGCGGAGACGAGTCGGCATTAGGCGACGGCGGCGAGGGCCGCAGCCGGGTCGTTGGATATGACTCCGGTGAGGCCGGCGTCCCGGAGAGCTCGGACCGTCTCGGGATCGTCGACCGTCCAGGCAATGAGCCACATCCCCAACCCGGTGGCGATCGAGGCGAGCTCGGGGGTGTCAGCCAATGACGTGATGTGGGGATGCAGGGCGTTGTGTCCCCGTTGGTGGGCGGCGAGCAGTTGCTGGGCGGCGTCCGCCCCCGAGTCGATCAGCTGGCCGGTGGCGATCCGGCTGCTCAGCTGACGGACCCGGTCGACGGTGGCCGGGTTGAACGACGAAATAACCACCCGGTCGGCCCAATCGTGGTCGTGCACCCACGCAACCACGTCGCCGGCCACGCCGTCATCGGCATCGAAGTCGGGATCCAACGGCGAGTTCTTGATCTCGACGTTGACGATGAGACCCTGACAGGCCGCCATGGCCTCGGCAAAGGACACAATCGCCGGCTCATGTTGGCGCAGTTCGGCCTCAGTGCGCTCGATGATCGCTCCGAGCCCGGCGATTGCCGGGTCGTGGTGGACGACCAGCGCCCCATCGGCGGTGCGACGCACATCGAGTTCCACCCCATCGGCGCCCTGATCGGCGGCCAACCGGAAAGCGGCCACCGAGTTCTCGCGGGCATGGGCGGACGCCCCCCGATGTCCGAAGACGAGGAACGGGTCCGGTGGGAGGGTCAGCATGTCGGGTAACGCTACCTACCATGGCGCTCATGCGAGTGTTCAACTCCCTCGGTCGTGAGTCGCAAGCCTTCACCCCGCGTGAAGATGGCCGCGTGACGATGTATGTGTGCGGCCCGACCGTGCAGGCCGCGCCGCACATCGGTCACGGCCGCAGCGCGGTTGCCTTCGACGTGATCCGCCGATATCTCGAATGGCGCGGGCTGCTGGTTACCTATGTCGTGAACATCACCGACGTTGAGGACAAGATCATCGCCGCCGCCGCCGAGCGGGGCACTACGGCTGAGGCCGTGGCCACCGAGACGGCCGAGCAGTTCCGGGAGGCATTCCGGGCGCTCAACGTCCGCCCACCCGATGTTGAGCCAAAGGCAACCGACCACATCGCCGAGATGATCGAGCTGATCGAGGATCTCCTTTCCGGTGGTCATGCCTATGCCGCCTCCAACGGCGATGTTTACTTCTCGGTGCGCTCCTTCCCGGGCTATGGGCGCTTGTCGGGCCGCAAGATCGACGATCTCATCTCCGGAGCCCGGATCGATCCCTCAGAAGACAAGCGCGACCCGCTCGACTTTGCCCTTTGGAAGGCCGCCAAACCGGGTGAGCCGCAGTGGGATTCACCCTGGGGGAGGGGCCGGCCCGGCTGGCACATCGAGTGCTCGGCAATGGCCCGCAAGTATCTTGGCCCCGGCTTCGATATCCACGGCGGCGGGACCGACCTCGTCTTCCCTCATCACGAGAACGAGGTCGCTCAGGCTGAGGCCGCCTATGATCCGCCATTCGCTCGCTATTGGCTGCACAACGGCATGGTCAACCTCGGCGGCGAGAAGATGGCCAAATCGACCGGGTTGGTCGTCGATCTGCTCGACGCGCTCGAGAAATATCCCCCGCTGGCGATCCGTCTCTTCTACTTGCGGACCCACTACCGCCGGCCGGTCGACTTCACCCATGAGGCGATTGAGGATGCCGCCGCAGCTCTCGACCGCCTGTGGGCTTTCCGCCGCCGGTTCCCCGGCGACCCTGAAGAGGTTGCCCTCGGCGAGCCGATCGATCGGTTCCAGGAGTTCATGGACGACGACTTCGACACCGCCGGAGGGCTCTCGGTGCTATTCGAGATCGTGCGAGAGGGGAATGGCCGCCTCGACTCAGGCGAAGCAGTCGACGCCTGGGTGGCGGCCTACGACGACATGGTCGGTGTTCTCGGCCTGGCCGAGCCGGCGGCTACGCTCGACGATCTCAGTGCCGACCTGGGAGCGTTGATCGCACGTTTCGGTCTCGAGCCCGCCCCCAGTCCCGAGGCCGCCATCGACCGTCTGGTCGACCTCCGGACCCGGGCCCGGACCACCAAGGACTGGGCCCGCTCGGACGAACTGCGTGACGAGCTCGCTCGGATCGGCATCATCGTGGAGGACGCGTCGGGTGGCACCCGCTGGCATCGGCGATAGGGTCGAGGGTCTCCACGCGGTGGCCGCCGCCCTCGCCGCCGGCCGAGTGCGCCGGCTGACGATCGAGCGGGGCCGCGCCCTTGGTCCGCTGCTCGAGGCGGCCCAGGGTGTTGCTGTGACTGAGGTCGATGACGTACGGGCTCTCTCCGAGACGACGGCCCCGCAAGGTGTGATCGCCGAATGCGAGCCAATCGTTCCCCATCCACTCAAGGCGCTCGTCGCCCGGGCGCAACCGCCTTCCCTGGTGGTGCTCGACCACATCGAAGATCCGCACAACCTCGGAGCCGTGGCGCGGGCGGCCCTGGCGGCGTCGGCGACCGGTCTCGTGGTAGCGGCCCGCCGGGCGGCCCCCTTCGGTGCCGCCGCCTTCAAAGCGGCGGCCGGGGCGCTCGAGCAGCTGCCGGTAGCGGTCGTGAACTCGGTCGCCGATGCTGTTTCCCGGCTCGAGGAGCTCTCGGTGTGGACGGTCGGCCTCGACGCCGGAGCCGAGGAGTCGCTGTTCGGGTGCGACCTCCTCTCGGAGCCGGTGGCGGTCGTGATCGGCGGCGAGGGGGGCGGGCTGAGCCATCTGGTCCGTGAGCGCGTGAGCAAGCTGGTCCATATTCCAATGGCGGCGGGAGTGGAGTCACTCAACGCCTCAGTGTCGGCCGCCCTGGCAATGTATGAGGTTCAGCGGGTGCGCCTTAGCGCATCCTCCTAAGTCACCTCCCTGAGGTGACTTGTCGCAGTTTGGGTGCGACGGTTTGAGAATCCGGGAGGCCACACGTCTTCCTTCCCCTCGAGGGGTCGCATTTCGCGATAGGTGCGACACGATGTGGCGTCACGGCGGTTCGGGGTCGGTCACTCCTTCTTCCCCGCCCTGAGGGCGGGGTGGCTCCGCCGATAGGCGGAGACGGGGTGGGGGAGGCCAGGAACCCACCATTCACTTGGTTTTCAAGTATCGATGTCTCCCCCCATCCGTCCTCGTCGCTGTGCTCCTCGGCCACCTTCCCCTCAGGGGAAGGAGCAAGAAGACTCATAGGACGCGCCCGGGATGTGTCGCACACAAACCGCGACAGATCACCTCGAGGGGAAGGTGGCCCCGGCGCTTCGCCGGGGACGGATGGGGGGAAACACCGAACCCACAAGACACCCGTCATTGCCAGGGTTCTGTGCCTCCCCCACCCCGACCTCGCTGCGCTCGGCCACCCCGCCCTCAAGGGCGGGGAAGAAGACATACCCCATATGCAGAAGCAGGCTTCTCTACCGAGTGTCGCACCCATCCCGGATCAGGACACCTCTGGGAGAGGGTGGGATGGTTACCCCTCCCTCCGTCAGTTCCATACAGTTCTTGGGGGAGGGGCCAGGGGTGGGGTGAGTGTTACCCCTCCCGCTTGCGGGAGGGGCTAGGGGTGGGGTGGGCAACCCGAAGGGTTGCTAAGCGCGTTCCTGTGCTCCCTAAAAGTTGTCGCCCTTACCGCTCCAGCGGAGCCGGCACCTTGCCCTCCACCCGGGGCTCGTTGGCGGCGTAGGGCAGCGAGAGGAACCGGAGGGCTACCTGCACCGCGGGACCGATCGAAACCAGGAACCAGATGGTGCCCCAGCCGACGGTGCCTCCCATTAGATAGCCGACGGTGAGGGCGAAGGCTTCAACGGTGAACCGAGCCTTCCACAGCGTGATCCCGCGCCTGGCCAGGGCGGTCATGAGGCCGTCCCGGGGACCGGGGCCCAATCGGACCCCGAGATAGAAGCCCGATCCGATCGCCACCACGAGCGGTCCGCCGAGGGTGAGCGCTACCCGGGCCCAGGTGTTGGTTGGCTCATCGATGAGGAAGAGCGTCGCGTCCATCGCCAGACCGATGAGGAGCATGTTGGCGATGGTTCCGAGCCCGATCGGCTCTCGCAGAAGGAGCAGTATCACCACGATGACCGCTCCCACCAGGATGACCGCGGTGCCAATGCTGATGGGCGTCTTCTCCGAGAGGCCCTGGTGGAAGACATCCCACCCGGGCAGCCCATAGTCTCCGAGCACGATGAGGGCGATGCCGATGCCAAACAGCACGAGACCGAGCACCAGCCGGGGCGTGCGGCGAAGCTGAGTGGCGACGGGAAGCATCGAAGAACGCTAGCGGGGCGGGGCGGACTTCGTCCGCCTCCGGAGTATGAGCCTGCGGCTCAAACTTCAGGGCTTAGCTATGCAACTCTGAGCTGGCGGAGGGGATCGAACCCACGACCTGCTGCTTACAAGGCAGCTGCTCTACCACTGAGCTACGCCAGCATGCGGAGCAGAGAGTACTCCTGCAGGTCCCATCGTTGTTGCCGGCGAGTCAACCGCCCACCGTCAGCTGCCCACCGTGTGGCATGGCGGTTCTCGGTGGTCGGTGGGCGGTTTGCGGTGTGCTCGCCCGCGCGTTGCGCGCGAATATCGCTCCAAATCCCACTGCCCGCGCGACCGTTGCTTTACTCTCTCCTCGATGCTTACCGATCGTGAGAAATCGGTCCTCGAATTCGAGGGCTCGTGGTGGCTCTATCCCGGTCCGAAGGACCGGGCGATTCGCGATTATCTGACGATGAGCGCCACCCGCTACTACCAGATTCTCCGACGGGTGCTCGATCACCCCGACGCGCTCGAGTACGCCCCGCTAACGGTCCGTCGCCTCCGCCGCGTGCGCGACGAAAGCCGGGAGCGACGGGTGATTGAGCGCTTCCAGGGCGGCGATCACCCAAGCCGGTAGACGCATGGATCGCGAAGCGGTCTATGGCTCGGTTCAGCGCCTCGGCGTTGTTGCCTGGAGTGCCCTCGGTGCCATCGCCCTCATCTGGGTCAGCATTTTCATCGGGACGAAGATCGCCATCATCTTCCCTCCGCTGGTGCTCGGCATCGCCATCATCTACCTGCTCAATCCCTTCGTCTCCTGGCTCGAGCACCGCCGGGTGCCCCGCTTCCTCGGGTCGGTGCTCGCCTACGTGCTGCTGGTTGCCGTGTTCAGCGGGGCCGGCTTCTTCATCGTTCCCATCCTCGTTGAGCAAGGCCAGGACCTCGCCGATCGCTTCCCCGAGCTGTTGGAGGATGGTCAGGAGGAGATCTCGCGTCTGGCGGACAATCTCGGCCTCTCGGTCGACGTTTCACTGCCCACCGGTCAGGAGGTATCGGATTGGTTTTCCGACCCGGCCAACCAGGACCTCATCCGGAGCCAGCTGGGTACGGTTGCCGACTGGACGCTGAACGTGTTCCAGGCCGTGCTGGTCGCCCTGGTGGCGCCGGTGGTCGCCTTTTACCTGTTGCTCGATCTTCCCTCCGTTAGCGAGCGAATTCGCAACCTCGTGCCCTCCTATTGGCGCGATGAGGCCATCCACGTGTTCGTGCAGCTTTCGACCGCGATAGGGGGCTTTGTCCGGGGCCAGCTGGTGGTGGCGTTCATCGTCGGCGTGATGACCAGTATCGGGTTTTGGATCATCGACCTCCCCTTCTGGCTGCTGATCGGGATGATCTCGGGATTCTTCAACATCATCCCCTTTGTCGGGCCCTGGGTGGCGGGCGCCCTCGGCTCGCTCGCCGGCCTCACCAGCGGGGACCCGAGCAAGGCCTTGTGGGCGGCCCTGGTCGCGCTCATCGTGCAGCAAATCGACAACAACCTCGTCAGCCCGGTGGTGTTGCGGGCGACGGTGCGTCTCCACCCGGCGACCGTCCTCCTCGCGCTGTTCGCCGGCGGCGCGATCGGCGGGCTGTTCGGGGTGCTGATGGCGGTTCCCACGGTCGCCGTGATCAAGATCCTGGCGGGTCATTTGTGGAGGACTCGCGTCCTCGGCCAATCGTGGGATGAGGCTCGGGATGCGCTCATCGATGACGACCCGACCAGGGAGACCGTGCTCACCCGCCTACGCGACGGCGAGGACGAAGACGATGACCCCGGGTTGGAAAGCCCCGAGCCTCCCGTAGTCTAGAAAGCGCGAAAATCGTCCTTATAGGGTTTAGGCTCGGGGCACCGTCCCCGACCGAGAAATCCCAGTGCTCGACTTCCTCCTCGGCAGCTTCTTCGTGTTTCTGTTCCTGCGCGGATGGGCCCGCGGGTTGGTGAAAGAGCTCATGGACCTGCTGGGTGTGGTCTTTGGCCTGGCGGTGGCCTTCCGCTTGAGTCCGGCAGCCGGGGCGGTTGTGTCCGGAACCCTCGGCTCGAGCCCGACGGTCTCACGGGTGGTCGGCGGCCTCGTCCTCTTCATCATTGTTGGGGGGGTCGCCGCGGTCATTGCCCACTATCTCCACCGGGTGGCGCGCCTCCCGGGCCTGGCGCTCGGCAACCGGCTCACCGGCGCCGGCCTGGCCGTCGCCTGGGGGGCATTCCTCGCCACCCTGGTGCTTTCGGTTGTGTCGCTCTTTCGGCTTCCTGCCGCGGTAGCCGGCCAGATCGATGAGTCATCGGTGGCGGCCACACTCACCGATCCCGCCGGCGTGCCCCAGACCGTGTTCGCCCAGGTATCGGGCGATCGTGTGCTCGGCGTTCTGCTGAGCCTCGATGACGTCATCGGTGGGCGAAGCGCCATCGTCGAAGGCGACGAGCGGGTCGAGTTCGAGGCGGCTGATCCCGAGTCGCTCTCTGGCGACGCGCCGGCCGTGCTCGATTTGTTCGAGAGCACCAACGAGGAGCGCACCGATGTCGGGCTCAGCACGCTCACGTGGTCCCAGTCGCTATCAGACGTCGCGCAGTTCCACGCGGATGAGATGTATCGCAAGGGTTACTTCGCGCATCGATCGCCGACCACCGGGACCGTCGTCGATCGGTTGGCCCGGTCGGGCATTGGCGTGGTCCGTGCCGGTGAGAACCTCGCCCTGGCGGCAGACGCCAGCGAGGCCCACCGCGGTCTGGTCAAGAGCCCATCGCATCTGGACAACATCGTGAACCCCGACTTCACTTCGGTAGGCATCGCGGCTGTCGACGGCCCGCTCGGGCTCATGGTCGTCCAGGTCTTCGGCGGTTAGTCGGTGTCGGCGGGCGGTGCGACCGGCTGATCCTCGGGTGGGGTGGCATCGACGGATATCGGCTGATCCTCGGGTGCATAGCTATCGGGCGCCTGATCCTCGGGTAGCTCGGCGGGCGTATGGGGGGGAGGAACGGAGGGACTGCTTGCCTGCGATTCTTCCAGGGTCGATCGAATCGAGACGAGGAATCCGATTGCCAGGAGGAGCGTTGCCCCGCCGATGAGCAAGGTCCACGGCACCCGGCGCTCGTCGCCCTCGAACATGGATCTCGCCACCAGCCGGGTGCTGGAGTCCGAGAAGGGGACCATCCAGATGAGGCGATCATCGTCCTGTCGAGTGGCGGTTGACGTGTCGATGGCGCCTTCCATGGTCACGGTCACCGTCACGTCAACATCCGGCTCGAATTGAGCGGGATCTGAGTCATCGAAGTAGGGGGCAACGTCTGCAATGCTCGTTAGCGGGTTGAGGCTGGCGTCGAACTCGAGCGAGGTCGGTTCGCTGGTAACCGCCACCTCGCCGATGCCGGGGGCGAGGCCTTCGAGGATACCCGTGAGCGTTGGCGCCGGCAGGCCGTTGACCACAGCCGAATAGCGGTTCTCTGTGCCGGGAGTCACCGTGAAGGCAAGACCCACCTCCGATCCCCGCGTCGCGACCAGGTCCTCGAAATCGCGTCCGGTGATCCGGTGGAGCTGTTCGAATTCCTGATCGGTCACGATGTCGACGGTCAGGGATCCCGATCCGTTGCGGTCGAGCGAGATGCCGACGTCAACGTCGATGGTGCAGGCGCTGGCGGCCAGGGCAAGCAGTGCGATGAGCGCGGCGCGCCGCACACACCCTCCTTTGCGTGATCGGGAAGACCCTAGGCCGGTTTTGTGGGAACTCGTGGATAAGCTCCGAAAATGGACCCTCGAGCCTCCGCTTTGCATGCGGCATTCGTCGGCGCATTCCGGCCCTATCTGAATGCAATTGTCGAAGACCGTGCCCTGCCGTTGCTCCCGGCCGGCGCGATCAGTGAGGCCGAGGAGTGGCTGAATGCCGAGCTGGCAGGGTTGTTGGAGACCCCCTATCCGCAGCAGCGGCGGTCGCCGCTCGAGATTGTACAGGCGGCGATGGCCGGTATCACCCTGGCTCTGACCGCCGCCGGCGCCTCGCAGGTGCTCCGTGACCCGGTGACGGTGGCCGCTTTGCCCGGCGATGTCTTTGGCCTTGCGCCGGCTTCATCGGCCGCCCTCGGCGAGGAGGCGTTCGAGGCTCACCTGGCCTGGGGGATCGACAAGGCGAAGGCACTGGCGCCGCTCGTGTCGGGCCGGGGGCGGGGGGTTGGGGTAGTTTCGGGCGACCTGATGGATCTCAGCCGGTTCGAGGACGCCATCAACGGCGCCGGGCTGCAGATGCAGGTGTGGGGAAAGGCGGAAACCGGTTCGGCAACAAGCTCGGTCGTGGCCTTCGTCGACCTCGAGCATCCCGACGCCGACGCAGCCATCGCTGCCTTCGGCAGGGAGCAGGTGAAAGTCATCGCCTACGGTCCTCACGTCGACGAAGACGCCATGGCCCGGGCGGCGCTGCTGGGCGCCGACACCGCGCTGCCGCGGTCCCGGCTCTTCAGGTCGATCGCGGAGTACCTTCCGCAGATCGTGTGAGCCTGCCGAGCGAGGAATCCGATCGATGGCCGGGCGCCGGTCTGCGAACAGCGAGAATAGCCACGGAACCGCAACCCTTCCGACTCGCAGGCGAATGGGGTCGAGTCGGTACGGTGGTCGTGTGATCACGTAAGCGCTTGACGTCGGCTTGGGGTCCAAAGCCCCTGTTGTGTGCAAACGTTGGAGCTCTTAACTGTCCTCATGGGCTTGTGAAGTTTTTCCTTAGGACCCCGATGTGATTGGAGCGATCGTGGGCCAAGTCAGCAGATACCACCAATTCAGGAAGTTCATCCCGATGGTTCTGCTGTTCGGCCTCTTGCTAGCCCTCGCAGGTTGCAGCAGCGACGGCGAAACGGGCCCTGAAGGTCCCCCCGGCCCTCCCGGACCCGCCGGTGCCACCGGCCCCGCTGGTCCGGCCGGCGAGATAGACACGGCCGACCTCACCTGCACCGAGTGCCACGACAGCTCCACGCTCATCATTTCCAAGCAAGCACAGATGGAGGAAGAATCGGTCCACGGAACCGGCGAGGCGTTCATCCGGGGTGAGAGGACCAGCTGTGCCGGATGTCACGGCAGCGAGGGCGCCGAGGCCCGCATCGAGGCCGGCCTCCCTCCCCACGACCCGTCGGTCGAGGGCATCGAGAACGTGTCGCCGTACTCCTGCCGCACCTGTCACGACATCCATCAGACCTACACCAGCGCCGACTTCTCCCTCACCGGCGATGCCGCCGCAGTGAAGCTGGAATACACCCCCGGTACCTTTGACGGCGGTCTCGGCAATCTGTGTTCCAACTGCCATCAGATCCGCAACCAAGCTCCGGTGGCAACCGCCGGCGAGATCGAGACCGGGACCACCCGCTTCGGTACCCACCATGGCACCGAGGCGCAGATGCTGCTCGGCGAGGGCGCGCTCGGGATTTCCGGCACCGAAAGCGTGCATTATCAGCTGGTAGAAAACACTTGTGTCGGCTGCCACATGGGTGACAGCAGCAACCACACGTTCGAACCCGAGGTCGATCGATGCACCAGCTGCCATGCGGACCTCGACACGTTCGACCACAACGGCGTTCAGACCGAGACCGCGGAGTTGCTGGCGCAGATCAGGCCGCTGCTGGTTTCAGCCGGCATTCTGGATAACGAGCTGGATCCAGAGGGGTTCCGGTCAGTCGACGACACCTTTCCCGAGGAGGTGGTCAACGCCATGTGGAACTATGTGATGGTTCAGGAGGACCAGAGCATGGGAATCCACAACCCGGCCTACACCAAGGCGATGCTCGAGTACGCCCTCGACGTCCTGCAATAGCAATCCGACCCACCGACATACTCCGAGGGGCCGGTCATCCGGCCCCTCGAGTCATCGTGCCCCCTGCTCGATCCCTCCTTGGGTGCCGGATCGAGACGGGTCACATCCGAGCAGAGCCGCCCGTCACCTGGAGATGCTGGCGGTACGTCCGCCAAACATGACAGTCGAAGGGGAGAGCTGCGGGAGCCGGACAGATTAGGGCGCGGGCAGCTCCCCGGCCAGAATCTGATTGAGAGTCGATCGCAGCACTCCGGAGGTAACCGCACCCTGGACCTTGCCGACGATGATCCCATCGGCATCAACGAAATAGGTCTCCGGGACCCCGAATACCCCGAACTCAACCGCGGCCCGTGAGCCCGGGTCTTGCACGTAGTGGTAGTTGTCGCCGCCCCAGCCAAGCTCGTCGAGGAAGTCGACGGCCTCGGCCGACCGGTCCTGATATATCACCCCGACCAGGCTTACTCCGCGATCCCGGTAGTCGTTGGCCACGGCAGTGAGCGCCGGGTGCTCTCCCCGGCAAGGGAAGCACCAGGATGCCCAGAAGTTGACGATGAGGACCTGCCCTTTCAAATCGGTGAAATCGAGTGAGCCATCCCCGGTCAACAGCTCGAGTTCGATGGCGGGGACTGGCTCGCCGACAAGCGGTGAATCCACCAGCCGCGGATCTACCCCGAAACGGCTGTTGAAGACCAGAACCAGGGAACCGATCGCGACCGCGACGCCCACGACGGTCGCCCACCGCAGCAGCTGCTTTCTCGACTTCCGGGGGCTGTCTTCGATCACGAGGTGTCCACGGTAGAGGCGGGCTCCTCAGGCTCATCGCCGGCGGGAGCCGTTACGGTGGGAGATTGGCGTCGGCCCAGGATCATGAATACTCCGGTTGCCACCGCCGCCACCGGCAGCAGCCACAGCACTAGGGTTCTCCCCTGGAACGGGGGATCCAGCAGGATGCCATCGCCATAACGGGCGCGGAAGTACTCGAAGATCTGGTCATCACTCTTACCCTCGGCGACCTGCTCGGCGACAATCTCCATCATGGCGGTGGCGGTGGTGGAAGGAGAGTCGGCGATGGCTTCACCCTGACATACCGGGCATTTGATGCTGCTTCCAAGGGCCCGGACGCGGTCTTGCGGGGTCGGGTCCCCGATGGCGACTCCCACTACCACGATGACCACCAACGCCAGGGTGACCAGCCCGGCTACCGTCTTGCGAACCCCGTCAGACATCCTCGCCGGCCTCCCGGGCAACCGCGCCTACCCGGACGGGCTTGCGAACCACTCGTGCAAACAATCCTCCGGCCGCCGCCACCACGCCGCCCACCCAGATCAACGAGATGAATGGGAACCAGAAGAGGTCCAGCGAAATTCGGCCGCTCCCGATGCTGGTGAGCGACAGGTAGAGGTCACCTCGCAACCTGGTGTCGACCGCCGGCGTCGCCACCGGCTGGTTGCTGCGGAAGTAGGTGTTGAGACGAGGCTCGAGCACCGAGACCACGCGGCCGTCCTCCTGAATCTCGACCCGGGCCCCCACCACTGTCCGGTTGGGTTCCTGCCGGGCGAACTCGCCGAGATGGGTGAGCTCGCGTCCGGCGAACTCGACCGTTTGACCGGGCTCGAGAGTCACCTGGGTCTCCACTCCCTGGTTCGCCGAGATGGCGATTCCGATCGCCAGCAGGGCGACCCCGACGTGGGAGATCTGTCCGCCCCAGAAACCCGGATCGTTGCGCATCACCCTGCCAAGGGAACGCCACATCGGCGTGCCCTGCTTGACGGAGGCTCGGCGCGCGGTCACCCATAGGTGGCGCACAATCATGCTGATGACCAGGGTGCCGGCCATCACCCCCGCCACTAGATACCCGGTTCGGTAGCCGAGCAAGACCGCGCCGGCGCCGACCGCCAGCGCCACTCGCAGCGGGGTGCGGATTCTCTCCCACACCACCGAGGCCCGAGCCTGGCGGTAAGGAGTGATGGGTCCCAGTCCCATCGCCAACAGCAGCGCGAAAGAGATGGGGATGGCGAGGCGGTCGAAGAAGGGACGGCCGACCCCCAGCTGAGTGCCAGAAATCGCCTCGGCGAACATGGGGTAGAGGGTGCCGGTGAGGACAACGAAGGCGAACACGGTCAGCAAGAGGTTGTTGAAGAGGAAGGCGCCTTCCCGGCTGGCGAGCGAGTTCAGCCGCGGTGCGGACGCCACCAGATGAATCCGGGTGGCGAACAAGGCCAGGGAGCCGACCAGTACCACCGTCAGGAACCACAGCAGCGCCGGTCCAATCGGGGACTGTGTGAAGCTGTGCACGGAAGCGATGATCCCCGAGCGCGTGAGGAAGGTGCCGAGGATGGTGAGCGCGAAGGTTGCGATCACCAGCACGAAGTTCCAGGCCTGCAACATCCCCCGGCGCTGTTGCACCACCGCCGAATGAATGAAGGCTGTCGCCACCAACCACGGCATGAACGATGCGTTCTCCACCGGGTCCCACGCCCAGTAGCCGCCCCAGCCGAGCACCTCGTAGGACCAGAGGCCACCGATCACGATCCCGGCGGTGAGGAACGACCACGCCACCAGCGTCCAGGAGCGAGTGCGCCGCAACCAGTTGTCGCCGCTTTCCCCCCGCAGGAGAGCCGAGATGGCGAAGGCGAAGGGCACGGACATGCCGACGTAGCCCACGTAGAGCAGCGGCGGGTGCACGGCCATGAGCGGATGGTTTTGCAGGAGTGGATTGGGGCCCGGCCCTTCGAGGGAGGCCATCGAAGCGGCCCACGGGATGTTGCTGGCCTCGATGCATCCCACCGTTGCCGCCTCGACGCACACCTGGAATGGGTTGGAGACGGTGGCCATCAGCCCGAAGAAGAACACAGAGATCAGACCCAACACGCCGAGGGCACCCATCCACAGCGGATCGGGCTCGTCGGAGCGCCGATACGCCAGGTGGACCGAAAGAGTGAAGCCGGCCAGCACCAATCCCCACAGGACGATGCTTCCTTCCAGCGCCGCCCAGCCGGTGGCCAGCTTATAAACGAAGGGGGTGGTGGTAGCCGAGTGATCGGCGATGTAGGCAACCGAGAAGTCGTCGATCAGCAAGCCGACTTCCAAGGCGAAGAAGGCAAGCCCGGCTCCCGCCACCACGCCGACCACTGCCCGATCCAGGTACCGGCGGGGGACCCGCTGGGGATCGTAGAGGCCGCGCAGGCCGAGCAGCGCCAGGATGAATGCCGACGCTATCGCCAGCATGATCCCGAGGTAGCCTACGAGGGCGGTCATTTCATTCCTCCCAGTTCTGACTGCTTGCCCGCGCTATCACGGTAGCCCCGTTGCGTCACTAGAGACTTGACTCAGTGTGGTTCGACTGACGAACTCCGCCTCAGGGCCAAAAGGCCTTCTCGACTCCGCGGTAGTCCATCACGCACAACCCACTCATCTTAAGGGCGGACCTCGCCGACTGGGCGTCGGTGCGGGGATCAGGCGCCCCGCCCAGCTTTGGTTCTCCACGCCGAGGCCAGTTTCAAGTGTCTCGCATGCCTCACGGTGCAGCGGAGCGATCAGGGCGTCCGGGGTGTTATCGATGAGCAACTTCCGGCCCATCCTGTCGGGCTGTCCCACCTAGGAGGCGAGTGTCCCTCGGTAGATCGTCATGTAGCGTGCTGTCTTGCTGGATGGTGCCGCAGGCGTTGTCCATGTCGACTGACCACTCGGTACCGACGACGCTGCCGCTCACATCGGCGTCTCGCGCCGTCGAGCTGTAGTCGCCCAGTGGCCACCGGGTGTCAGAGTGGGCGCGAGGGCTTTTTGGCCCACTGCTTCGGTTGTGGGTAACCCCAAGTCGGCCCACAGGCAGAGCCGATGCTGGACGCCAACTCTCGACCAGGCTGCCGACCGGCGTTGGGGCCACTAGAGCCTAAGGGCTCTAGTCATCGATCGGAACGCTCGGAACAATCGGGAGAACCAACCAGCGGGATGGCTATGGCTGATTTCGATTACTCGACGTTGCCTCGTTCAGTCCGGGATTTTCGTCCTCAGTGCCCCGGTTGTACGCCCCACAAGCTGATCGCTGAGGGTGGCAGCCCATGCAGTTTCTATGACTGCCCCGGCCTTCCGACGCAGCTTCGGGTCACCTGCGACACCTGCATGTTCGACTTCGCGGCTGGGGAGGGGCAGATGAAATGTGATCACGGAACATGCGAAACTGCCCAGCGCCTTCAAAGAAACGTCCCAACCTACAAGGCCTGGGTGGAAATAATCGGAGCGGAGCTCGTAGGACGAGGTTGACGGACCATCAGGCAAGGCGCTTCTCTAACACCGCTCGATTTGTGCCGCGCGGGCAGACAAGGAGCTGACCCATTGGTGGGTCCGGGAGCGCGGTGGCGCGATTCTCAGACAGACATGCGGCGAGACCGCGTGCAGGCCTTAACTGGTGCTGTCGAGAATATCCGACCCACACATCCAACAGGAGAGCGACATTTCCTCACCTATCGCGCTAGCGATGGCTGATGGTGGCGACACCAGGGAGGTCGGTGAATGCATCCTGGTCGGCGGTCACGATCGTCCTGTCGGTGGCTCGGGCGGTGGCAGCGATCAGCAGGTCGTGAGCGCCGCGCGGGCGGCCCTGACTGCGAGCGGCGACGAGGAGCTCAGCGTGCTCGACCGCCACGTTGCGGTCGTAAGCGATGATGGGGAGCGACTCGAGGATCTCTTCGACGTAGACCTGGCGGGCATCTCGTCGCTTCCGAGAGGCGAGCCTGACTCCCACCAGGAGCTCGGCGACGGTGACGGCGGCGATGGCCACGTCGTCGTCATCCTCGATGGCATCGTCGAGGTCGACACCGCCCCGCTCGGCATCGATCAGGAATGTGGTGTCGAGGAGGAGCAGACTCATGCCCGGTCTTCGATCTCCAACAGTTCTCGGAGATCAGTTAGTTCCTTCGACCACGCCGCATCGGGCCGGTGCCGGCGCAGCAGCGCCTTGACATCGGCGCCGCGGCCGCTGGATACCGGTTCGAGATGCGCGACCGCCTTGCCGCGACGAACGATGGTGTAGTGCTCGCCGCGGTGTTCGACACCGTCGAGGAGATCGGCGAAGCGACGAGCAGCGTCGGTGGCAGTGATATCGGGCATGCGATCAGATTATCAGATTTGAGCTTCGAGGTGAGAAATTTGTCACGCCGATCACGTCGAGGGTGCGGGATCGGCACTCAGGAGGGAGTCAAATCCAGAGATTCCGTGACATACGGGTACTCGACACCCGACCATGTGTCGCCGGGGTCGACCGACTGGCTCAGGTGGCCGGCGACCTCACGGAACAGGCCTCGTGGGGGACTCCATCATCGTCGAAGCCCACGTATTCGGGGACTTGGCAACCGGACCGGACACGATCGAGGTGATCAACCTGGCGCGCGTTTCTGGTCCAAGGCAGGGCTCTCGGTAAGCCCTCTCTGCTTGCGCACACGTGCCTTTTCGACGCGAGATACCTTCCGATCGTTTTACCAGCACAGTTATACCGTCCCTTTTCGACGCGAGATACCTTCCGATCGTTTTACCAGCACAGTTATACCGTCTGCTGCTGAGCCGCCGGCATGCGGCCGTTGAAAGCCTGGACAGCCGGGGTTCTCGTCGGCGCCCTCGGCAGGATTCGAACCTGCGACACCCGGTTTAGGAAACCGGTTCATGGCTAGTCGCTGAGCTGCGGGAACGGGGGATAACCCTGGTATGGCATGGATTTCTGTCTCGCAACGGCTCGCGCCGGTTCGTTGTGTTTCGCAGCCTCTCGCGGACCAGAAGCGGACCAATAGGGAGCTGCGTGCGAGCTGCTTCGTTCGATCGACGCGGGTGAGGCCTACGCGATCCTGCACGTCACCTGCTAACTGGCCGCGCACGTTCTGCAACCTGTACGTCCCGCGGCACGGACCACCGCCACTGCCGCCGCTAACACCGGGGCCAAGTCCACGCTTAGAGACGCACTACCGGGCAAGTCACAGTGCGGGAGACGCCACTAACGGCTTGGATCTCGCTGACAGCGAGCTTCCCGAGAGAGTCCAGGTCCGTAGCTGCAACCTGGGCCTACGAGTAGTAGGGGCCGGTAACAACCGCGGCGCGGGTGACGCCGGGGATCTCCTTGACTTCAGCCGCAACCGTCGCCGCCTTTCCGATCTCGGTCTGGATGAGTACATAGGCTTCAATCATTGCCCCTCCTGACCGCTCTGCATATTTCCACCGTACTCGCTCAGGATCGGCCGGCTACCGGAACCGTGTCGCCTGTCCGCACCGCTTGGAAAGCGAATCTCATCGGCGGGGCGCGCCACACATGACGTGAAGCGGCGACCGACTTCCAGCACCCACCCGATGCAACGCATCGACGCAATACGCGAAGCGACACACAGTCCTCGAACGGCCGATATTGAGCACTCGCGCTTATCGCTCGTTGCTGCAACCGAATTGTTGAAATGAGTGATTGACGCAGCGCCCCCGTCCACGGTGATCGGGTGCTGCGTGCGGGTTCGACCTCCTCGGACTCTGTCCACTGGCGGGCGTCGACAGCGGTTGGGGTTCGCGGCCGGATGCAAGATCGCCGATTGCTGCCGGACCTGGACCGTGACCTCGGTTATCAGTAGGCCGGGTCTCCCTGTAACCTTTCGTATTGAAAGACGGCCCATTCCCAGCTCCTCATTTGTCCCCGCGAGGCTCCCCCGGAGTTCCCCCTCCGTCGCCCGCACAAGCGATTGCTGCGTATCAAACCACGTCGTCATATGCGAGCGTTTGAGAGGATGCGTATTTCATGAGGAACGATGGAGAACGCCCCTCGATCGGGTTCTTGAGTACCTACCCGCCCACGTCGTGCGGGTTAGCAACGTTCACGGCCGCTTTGCGCGGGGCCGTTGCCGGCAGGCGTGGCACAGACGACGGCCTGGGCGTGGTGAGTTTGGTTGACAGTCAGCTTGGTGAGCAAGAACCGGAGGTCGTACATGAACATCTCAACGGCGACGGTGCTTCCCTCGAGGTTGCAATCGAATCACTCAATTCCTTCGACGTAGCGTTCGTTCAGCACGAGTATGGGATCTTCGGGGGACCCGACGGCAGCGAGGTTCTCGAACTCCTGGCAGGCCTTGAAATCCCAGCGGTGGTCACACTCCACACTGTGCTCAGCCAACCCAGCCCGAGCCAACGATCGATTCTGGAGAAGGTGGTCACCCTGGCGGAACGGACGATCGTGATGAGCGATACTGCCAGGCGGCGGCTCGTCAACGGCTATCGGGCAGACCCGGCCAAGGTTCGAGTGGTTCCGCACGGGGCGAGAGTCTGCTTACGTGGGGCCTCATCGGGCCGGGCAAGGGTTTGGAGATGGCGATCGACGCCGTCGCAGGCCTTCAGGACCTTCGTCCTCTTCCCCGCTATGTCATTTTGGGCAAGACCCATCCCAAGGTCCAGGCTTCACAAGGCGACTTCTATCTCAATGGGCTCATGAGCCGGGTCAATGACCTCGGTCTGGAGGATGCCGTCGAGTTCGACGGTCGGTACCTCGACCTCGAAAACCTTGCTCTCGCGGTTCGTCAAGCCGATGTGGTCGTGCTTCCCTACGAGTCCACCGAGCAGGTCACGTCAGGAGTGCTGGTGGAGGCACTCGCAGCCGGCAAGCCGGTGATCGCCTCCGCTTTCCCCCACGCCATCGAGCTCCTGGGTACCGGTGCCGGGATCGTCGTCCCGCACGGGGATTCAGTCGCCTTAACGGCCGCCCTTCGGAGGGTATTGACCAATCCGGCCTTGGCGGCCCGGATGGCCGCGGAAGCAAGGTGGATCGGCTCGACGCTGTACTGGCCCGCCATCGCTCGCCGATACGATCACCTGGCGGCGAAGCTGGTAGCCGGGCGCCAAGCCGACCGAGGTCTGCCCGCAGCGAGGCGTGCCGAGGAAGTCTCTGATGCCCTCGCCAAGGTCAGTTGAAGCCCGGCGGGGCCGCCTCGCATTGAGAGAGAACTCTGTGCGGTTCGAGCCGTCGGGCGGCCGGAGCCTCGCTGATCCCCTACCGACGCCTTGTTTCGATCATCTGCGACGGATGACCGATCATCGGGGTCTCTGGGAACACGCCCTCTACACCACTCCCCGCACCGACCACGGCTACTGCACCGACGATAATGCGCGGGCGCTCATCGTCATCAGCCGCCGGCCGGATCCATCCCCCGATCTCGTCGAACTGGCCGGGATCTATCTGACCTTCCTTCAGCATGCTCAACTACCCAATGGCGGCTTCATAAACCGGCGCAGCTCGGACGGATCCTGGTCGGATGAGGTGGGATCGGACGACTCCCAGGGAAGGGCGCTCTGGGCACTTGGGTCAGTCGCCCGACACGGTCCAACACCCTGGATGCGTGAAGTTGGGCTGGACATATTCGACAAGCAGCGGGACTTCCGCTCGCCCTCTCCACGCGCGAATGCCTTCGCGGTGTTGGGCGCAAGCGAGGTGCTGCTCGCATTACCCGACCATCGCCTCGCTCGACAAATCTTGGAGCGGTGCGTCGGCCACCTCTTCGTGCGCGATGATGCTGTCTGGCCGTGGCCGGAGGCGCGCCTCGCCTACGACAACGCACGCATCCCCGAGGCCCTTCTGGCGGCCGGGGCGCTCGTCCCCAACGACGACCTGGTCGGTGCCGGCCTCCGCCTGCTCGAGTGGTTGGTGGGTACGGAAACGCGCGACGGCCAGTTCAGCTTCACCCCGGCGGGTGGGTGGGCGCCGGGTGAACCTCGACCGGGCTTCGACCAGCAGCCGGTGGAGGCCGCCGCCATGGCCGATGCGTGCAGCCGGGCCTGGTCACTGACCGGCGACAGTCGGTGGAAGAACCGGGTTGAACGGGCAGCTCGCTGGTTTGTGGGCGCCAACGACACCGGGCTGGCTCTCTACGACTCGCAGACCGGGGGGTGCGGGGATGGCCTGGGCCCCCATTACACCAACCTGAACCAGGGAGCGGAGTCGACGTTGGCCGCCCTCGCCGTGCTTCAACACGCAGACACACTTCGCTGAGCACAGGACTGGAGCAACCAGATCCCTGGCCAAGATCCCCAAGGCGTTCTAGGCTCACATTTCGCGCTCTGATGCCGATACACGGCCGGGAACATCTAACGAGCGACTTACCCCATGAATCCCATCCCCATCACCCGCCGGAGGGTTCGCTTCCTTCCCGACCCGCATCGGGTGATCGCCAAGCCCTTCCTACCCGGGGAGCAGGTCTTTCCTGACGGACAGTCACGAGCCGAACTCATAGTCAATCGGATCCTGGCCATGGCAGAGAGTGACGTGGCATCGACGCTGGCAGCCACGCAGCAGCAGTTGGCAGATCGACACATCGGCCTCGGCAGCATTCTCGAACGCCACTTCGCGTTGGTGGCCGACCACATCGATAATCCGGATGATCTTTCCCCGGAACGCCGGCTACTTGTCGGTGCCTACTTCACTCACGAGTATTCAATCGAGGCAGCTTCCCTCAGCAATCCGTCGATCGTCCCGGCGCCCGATCAGTCCGGCCTGGATCCAGGGGAGAAGCGGTTCGTCATGAGCCTACGGGCAATCGGCGAGGGACACATCTCGTCCATCGAGTTCCGCTCGGGCGTGATTGACGCCGGCGGAAAGATCACTATGGACAAGCCGAGCCGATACGCCATGACCGGCAGTCGCACATCCCCTATCTACGACAAACACGTCTTTTCCTCCAAGCTGGAGGAGATGGGGGCTTTCAACGACATCACCCGCATGTGTGTCGACCCGCTGCCTTCTCACTTCACTTTCGAGCAGCTTGAAGCGGCGATCTTAGATCTCGACCGGCAGGGTGTGGATCGCGCCATGGCCTTCCAGACAACCAAAATCATCCACTGGCTCGCCTCCTCCAACTACGCCAGCATCTTCCCAACGGAGTCCGAGATCTCGGAACGAGTGATATTCCCGGTCGGACCCACCGAGAGCCGCGGAATGGAGGACGCTCGCTTTGTGCGTTTCACCCATGACGACGGAAGAGTGGTCTATTACGCCACCTACACCGCGTACGACGGGATCCAGATCCTCCCCCAGCTGATAGAAACCCCGGACTTCGTTTCCTTCCGAATCGCCACCCTCAACGGAAGCGGCGCCCAGAACAAGGGCATTGCCCTGTTCCCGCGCAAGATCGACGGCCGATACGCGGCCCTGTCCCGCCAGGACAATGAGAACAACTACCTCATGCTCTCAGAAAACGTGCGGTTCTGGCACGAAACCGAGAGAATCCAGATCCCCGAACGGCCTTGGGAGCTCACGCAGCTCGGCAATTGCGGGTCACCCCTTGAAACTGAGGCCGGATGGCTGGTGGTCACCCACGGAGTTGGGCCGTTGCGACGGTACACCCTGGGAGCCATCCTCCTCGACGCACAAGATCCGTGTCGAGTCATCGGTCGCCTCGAAGAACCGCTTCTGACCCCTGATGAGAACGAACGCGACGGGTATGTACCCAACGTCGTGTACTCGTGCGGCAGCATGATCCACCGCAACCTCCTCGTCCTCCCCTACGGCTTTTCGGACACCGGAGCGGGCATCGCCACCGCCTCTCTCGATGACCTCCTGACGCGCCTCACGGAGAGGTAGCTCCTGCGCTCTCCCGGTAGCGACCGTAGAGGTGCGAGAGATTGTCCGCCGAGTTCTCCCAGAAATCATCGGGCTCGATATCTATCCACTCGCGGCTGGCAGGGCCGGACGTCCGGTCGAGACCGGTGAAGGCCTCCACAACCTCAACGGACGGCTTGGGCGACCCGTCGGCTCGCCACAATCCGAAGGAACGCTCGTGGGATGCAACGTCGAGGGGCGGCCTGACCCAGATGTCCGGCACGTAATCGGTGTAGCACCACAGCATGGCACCGGTACAACCGGCTTGGTGCAGGGCTGCCAGGGCCCGTTCCGTGTAGGCGGCCGCCGCCTGCTCTTCGACGAGAACCGAAGGGCTCTCATGACGAGCTCGGTCACCGTCCGGGCCGGCCAGCGGGTAGGTTGGCAGCCCGAACTCTGAGAAAAGAACGTCACGGTCCCTTCCCAGCCAGCGTGTCAGCTGGGCTAGGAAGGGCAACAGGTGCTCATCGGTGGGACCCGCCGCCCAGCGGGCGTAGATGGGATAGCCGTGCATGGTGAGGAAATCGCACACCTCGGCGGCCTCCCACGGACCGAGCATCCGGTCCTGTTCCAGGTCCTCCATGTGCAGGCCGATGGTGACGAGAGCGGCTGGGTCGGCGGCGCGGATCGTGCCGGTGATTCGCTCTAGCCAGTCCCGAGCCGACGACCGGTTCGGCGGTATCACACAATTCGAGTTTTCGTTGCCGAGGTCCCACGCCCACACGGCGTCGTGTCCGGCCAATGCGGTCGCCACTTCTCCCGCTAGTAGCGCCTGTGACTCACCGACCTCCGAATCCAGGTACCAGTTTCGCAAACCGGATCTGGTGAGCCTCCCGCCCGAAACCACCCGGAAGCGATCGTCGCCATCAGACCCGCCCAGCGCCCACGGCGGTATCCAGTTCACTCCGCTCATGTGACCTGTGAAGAGGGTGGGCATGACGCCCAGGCCCGACCGCCCCGCCAGATCCGCCACCGTGACCAGCCGATCGAGCATCCCGGTATCCACGCTCGTCGGTGCCGGCTGGTAACTCTCCCAGGTCAGGAACACCCTTACCGAATCGAAACCGGCGCCAGCGATCCTCTCGAAGTCAGTGCCAACCTCGGCCCTATCAAACTCGGTCCACCATCCCATGGCGGTGCGAGCGGGCCAGTAGTTGACGCCCAGCCGAAAAATCTCGCTGCGATCAAGCGATTCGGGGTCAGCCGTCATTGCTTCCTTCGGATCGTCCCGTCCGGTGGCATCCCACGACGCGGTGATAGACGGCCAGGTACTCGTCGACCATTCGGTTCACGTCGAAGCGATGCTCGACCGAAGCGCGCACCGCCGTGCGGTTCATGCTGTCCGAGGCGTGGACCGCTGCGACGGCCTCGTCGACCGAGCCGACGAGGAACCCAGTTTCACCCTGCCGCACGAGCTCGGGCATCGACCCCCGCGGGTGGGCGATCACTGGTGTCCCGGAGGCCATCGCCTCGACAACACTGAACCCGAACGGCTCGTCGAAGTTGATGAGGTGCAGGAGGGCCCGGGCACCGCCCAGTAGCTCCCCACGCGTTTCTGGACCCACCGGGCCTATGTACTTGACTTGCTTTCCATCCACCCGGGGTTTCACGAACCGATCAAAGTATGCGTCGTCCTGGATGATCCCGGCGATGGTCAGCGGCATGCCGGCCTGGGCGGCCACCTCGATGGCCTCGGCGGTTCCCTTGTCGGGATGGATCCTCCCGAAGAACAGCAAGTAGTCGCCCGGCCTCGGATGCAAAGCAAACGCCTGCATGTCGATGCCGTGGTGAATCGTGGCCACGTAGTCGAGCTTGGCGTGTCGGTCCGCGTCGCTGATCGCTACGTAGTAGCCGGCGTCGTTGTACTTTTCGTAGACAGGCACAATCCGCTCGGACGAGAATCCGTGAATGGTGGTGACGACCGGGATGTCGACCAGACCGCTGTAGGTGAGGGGCAAGAAATCGAAGCTGTTGTGGATCACATCGAACTTTTCAGCCCGCTCGAAGACCGCCGAAATATGCAGGCCCTCCCAGACCTTCGGGTCCAACCCAGCATCCTCGGAATATCCCGTCGGCGCAGTCCCCACCAGGCGGGCGCCAGTCATCGAGTCAGCGGTGGCAAACAGGGTTACGTCGACTCCCCGGCTGACCAGCCCCTCGGTGAGGAGGGAGACGAACTGCTCCCACGGCCCGTAGTGACGCGGGGGCACCCGCCACGAGATCGGGGCAAGCATCGCCACCCGGAGTTGGTTGGATGCGGGGGCCGGAGACGACATCAGACGACGAGGGTAGCTCCCGCCCCCGACCGCCCGCCACAGCTCAGTCTTTCTGACTCCCTGACGTTGTCGTCGAGAGCAGGATGTTGTGGAGTGTGGCCCCGTCTAGAGCACCCTGACGGCAGGTCGCTATGAAACCCGGTCGGGTATTAGTGGACGATGATGCGGGTAGCCTCAATACTGAGCTCATCCAGTCGACCTTCTTTCGGCCGTCAGAGAGCGATTTGTGGGCTCTCCCCGCAGCTGGGTTCGACCAAAGCGGATCGAGAACCTGCGGAGCTGGATTCGTTGCAGGTGATCTACGAGGTCAGGTCGTGTCTATGTGACACAATGGGCCTGACCGTCATTGCAGGCGGTCCGCGAGGAGGCACCTATGGCGAACAAGGACAAGGGCGGAAAGAGCAGCAAGAAGGCCGCGTCCAGAAGCCTGAAAGAGAAGCGCCAGGCCAAGCACGACAAGAGAGCAGCCAAGGCCAACACGCGAAAACCCCTCTAACAGCTGAAATTCCCCGGTCGGATTCGTTCTACTTGACCGTGCTCTGTCGGCCGCAGGCCTGACAGGCAGGCCCGTGGCCTTGGGCAGCAAGGCTCCCAGCAACCGCGCTCTCGGCAGGATTCGAACCTGGGACACCCTGTTTAGGAAACCGATCGATGCCGAGTCGCTGGCCCAAGCAATCAGTGGATAGCCCTTGTACTGCCAGGTCTTCTGTCTCGCAGCGTCTCGCGCCTCTTCGTTGTGTTTCGCAGGGTCTCGCGGACCAAAAGCGGACCAAACGGGGAGCTGTCTGTCGCAGGGTCATGGCCTTCGAACCTGACGTTCAAAAGAAGCATTGGACGACCTCGATCTCGGTCAGCCATGCAGACGCCACTCAGTCCGAGACCGGGTAGGCCTCCGCCACGAGCTCGTGTGCGAGTCGGAGGGCCTCCTCGGCGGCGTGCTCGTCCTGATCGGTGGCAGCGACCCGACCGAGCTCGCGGAGATCGACGAGCTCTTGCTTCACCGACGCTCCGATCAGCGTTACCGCGTCGGCAGCCGCGACGGCGACGAACACCGCCTGCTGGCGGTCGCCGCGTGCCGCGAGCGCTTCGGCCGTCTCGAGCAGCCGCAGTGGGAGGGTGGTCGGGGCCGCGGCGGACTCGATCCGGGCCACGCGCCTCCGCTGGATCACGCGTTCCATCGCGAGGCCGCCGAGCCACGCCGTCAGGACCGCGGCGCCAAGCCAACCTGGGACGCTGCCCACCACGGCAGCCAGGGCGCCCACGACCCATGCCAGCTCGAGGCGGGTCTCCAGACCGGCGTATGCCTGGCCTCGCCGAGCGTGGGGTGCCTCCGTCTGCACCACGTAGTCGAAGGCCCGCCGGGCCACACTTCCGCTGACCCCCAGCACAAAAACGAGCGCAACCGCGGTCACGCGATGGAAGCGGAGTGCGGTGACCAGTGCCATGACAGCAGGGCTTGCCAGCGCGGCCGTGAGCATCGCCTGCTCCCCGACGAGTCGGCGCAGCCTCGGGGCGAGGAACGTCCAAGCGAAGGCACCCAGCCCCATCGAGATGGCGAGCAGACCGAAGAACCATGCCGGCTCGCCGGCCCGCTTCATCACGAAGCCGATGTGGAACACCAGGAAGCCGATGGCGGCCCGAAGGCTGCCCATCCCGAGC
>CAMYMH010000021.1 GCA_947259275.1 uncultured Acidimicrobiaceae bacterium
CGATGGCTTTGAAGGGGTCTTTGCACAGCACAGTGCGTTGGGCCTGGTCGTTGAGCTTGAGGTGCACCCAGTCGACGGTGAAGTCCCGCTTCTTCGCCTTAGCCGCCTTGATGAACTCTCCGCGGAGGCGGGCCCGGGTGGTCTGAGGCGGATGGCTGATGGCCTCGGTGATGGCATCGTCGGTGACGGCCCGGTCCATCATGCCTTTGCGCTCCAGGAGGTAATAGATTCCTCGTTCGCGGTTGACGTCGTGGTAGGCGAGATCGAGCAGAGCCAGGCGACCCGATCCCAGCTGGAGCTGATGCTTGGCCTTGTAGCGCTCGACGACGTGATACTTGGCGACCCAATCCACCTCCCGGTGCAGGCTGAGGGGATCCTTCTCGACACCGGTCAACACGTGCTCCCACATGTCGACCGCCTTTTGCACCTGGGCAGGGAAGCCGGTGGTTCGGCCATATCGAACCGCCCGCTCCAGGTACTCCCACTGAATGTCGAGCGCCGATAGCTCGCGACCGTTGAGCAGGCGAACCTTGCGCTTGCAGGTGATGTCGTGGCTGATCTCGCGGATGGCCCGGATGGGGTTCTCGAGCGTGAGGTCGCGGAAAACCACCTCGTCTTCCAGCATCTGGAGAAGGGCGGCGGCGGTTCCGACCTTCACGTAGTTGGCGTACTCCGACATGTTCGAGTCGCCGGCGATGACGTGCAGGCGCCGGAAGCGCTCGGCGTCGGCATGCGGCTCGTCGCGAGTGTTGATGATCGGGCGGCTCCGGGTGGTAGCCGAGGAAACCCCTTCCCAAATGTGTTCCGCCCGCTGGGCGATGCAGTAGACGGTGCCGCGGGCGGTCTGCAGCAGCTTCCCGGCTCCGGAGAAGATCTGCCGCGAGACGAAGAAGGGAATCAGCGTGTCGATGGTCCGCTGGAAGTCGTTGTGGCGTCCCACCAGGTAGTTTTCGTGGCAACCGTACGAGTTTCCCGCCGAATCGGTGTTGTTCTTGAACAGGAAGATCTCGCCCCGGATGCCCTCCTCTTCCAAGCGCCGCTCGGCCGACTGCACGAGCCCTTCGAGCACCCGCTCACCCGCCTTGTCGTGAGCCACCAGGTCATAGAGGCTGTCGCACTCCGGAGTTGCATACTCGGGGTGGCTGCCGACGTCCAGGTAGAGGCGAGCGCCGTTCTCGAGGAAGACGTTCGACGATCGCCCCCAGCTCACCACCCGTCGGAACAGATATCGGGCCACCTCGTCGGGGGAGAGCCGGCGCTGGCCACGCAGTGTGCACGTGACCCCGTACTCGTTCTCCAATCCGAAGATTCGGCGGTCCATGACGGTCAGCGTAGCCGGGGCCGCATCGAATACAGCCCCTCATCAACCGATCGGGAGGTTGTTCTGTAGGATCGCTCCACGAGGTGGACTGTGCAATGCCCCGCGTGTGGCTCCACAAACGATACCGGTGCCAAGTTCTGCAGTGAATGCGGGACCAAACTGGCTCACGTCTGTCCAAACGGCCACGAGGTGGCGGCCGAGGCCAAGTTCTGCTCCGAATGCGGATCGCCGGTTGACGAAGCGGGCGTAACGCTCGAGGTGGCGGATGCAGCCGTCCCCGCTCCTGAAGACACGCCGCAAAAGGCAGAGCGCCGCCTGGTGACGGTCCTGTTCGCCGACCTGGTCGGTTTCACGCCCTACTCGGAATCTCGTGACCCGGAAGAGGTCAGGGCGATGCTGACGGTCTACTTCGATCGGGCCAGTGAGATCTTGGGCCGGTTCGCCGGCAGTGTTGACAAGTTCATCGGGGACGCGGTAATGGCTGTGTGGGGAGCGGTGACAGCCAACGAAGATGACGCCGAGCGCGCCGTGCGAGCGGGCCTCGAGCTGGTGGACATGATCGATGAATTGGGCAATGAGATCGGGGTGCCCGAGCTGGCACTCCGGGCCGGGGTTCTCACCGGCGAGGCTTCTGTGGGCCCCGGTGGCAACGAGAAGGGCCTGGTGGTCGGGGATCTCGTCAACACCGCATCGCGTCTGCAGTCGATCGCGGAGCCGGGCACAGTGGCAATCGGGGAGTCAACCTACCGGATCGTGGAATCCTCGATCGCCTGCGATCCGCTCGGCGACCAGGAGATGAAAGGCAAGAGTTCACCGGTGCCCGCCTATCGGGCGCTGAGGGTGATCTCCGAGCGCGGGGGGCGCGGCAAGGCCGCCGGCCTCGAGGCGCCGTTCGTTGGACGAGAGGACGAGCTCCGTCTGCTGAAGGACCAGTTGCACGCCACCGGTCGAGACCAACGCGCCCGTCTGGTGTCGATCGTCGGCGAAGGAGGCATCGGCAAGAGCCGCCTGGCCGCCGAGCTGCTCCGCTACATCGATGGATTGGCCGACGACATCTACTGGCACCAGGGGCGTTCGCCCGCTTACGGCGAGGGACTCACGTTCTGGGCCCTGGGCGAGATGGTGCGAAGCCGGGCCGGCATCTCCGAAGGCGAAGAGGCTCACAAATCACGCATCAAACTGCGGACCGCGGTGGCCGAGTACGTATCGGACCCTGATGAGCAGAAGTGGATCGAGCCTCGCCTGGCCGGATTGCTCGGTCTCGACGAAATGCCGGGCGGCGATCGTGCCGAGCTGTTCGCGGCCATGCGAACGTTCTTCCAGCGGATTTCCGATCGGGGAATCACCGTGCTCGTGTTCGAAGATCTTCACTCGGCGGATGCCGGCCTGCTGGACTTCATCGAGGAGTTGGTAGATCGGTCGCGCAACAACCCCATCTTTGTCCTCACCCTGGCCCGGCCCGACCTCCTACAGAAGCGGGCCGGCTGGGGATCCGGTCGCCAGAGCCTGCTCTCGATGCACTTGACCCCGCTTCCTGAGCCAACCATGAGAGAGCTGGTCGCCGGCCTCGCCCCCGGTCTGCCCGAAGAAGCCGTGAACCTGATTGCCGGTCGCTCCGCCGGAATGCCTCTCTACGCCATCGAGTTCGTCCGCATGCTGCTAGCGGGCGGCGACCTCGTGCGCGAGACCGGGAAATTCCGGCTGGTGGGTGACGTCGCCGAGCTGGCGGTCCCCGAGTCGCTACAGGCGGTCATCGGCGCTCGCCTCGACCGGCTGGAGGCCGCCGACCGGCATCTAGCGCAGGACGGAGCCGTCCTCGGTCAGACCTTCACCGTGGAGGGACTATCGGTCCTGCGGGGCGAGGACTCCGCCCAGCTCGAAGAGCGCCTGAGCTCCCTGGTACAACGGGAGTTGCTAGAGGTGGAGTCAGATCCCAAATCGCCGGAGCGGGGACATTACAAGTTCATGCAGGGCCTGATCCGTGAGGTGGCCTACAGCCGGCTAACCAAGGAGGAGCGCCGGGACCGGCACTTGAAGGTGGCCGAGTATTACGAGCAGTTCGACGACGTCGAAGTAGCCGGAGCCATCGCCAGCCACTATGTCGATGCCTATCGGGCCAGCCCGGCCGGTCCCGAAGCCGAAGCTCTCTCCGAACGGGCCCGTACCGCGCTGCGCGAGGCAGCGGCCCGCGCCACCGATCTCCAGTCCCACGCCCAAGCCCTGGCTCTCTGCGAGCAAGCGCTCGGCATCACCCCGGAAGCCGCCGAACGAGCCGAGCTGTGGCTGCGGTCGGCGGAGGCGGCCAACAAGGCGCTGGCCGAAGAGGAAGCTGCGCTGGGCTATGCCCGCCAGGCGCTCGAGTTCTATCAAGGCATCGGTGACCAAACCGGCGTCATCCGGGCGGCCCGGCGAACCGCGGTCGTCCTCAACGACCACAACCGATCCGACGAGGCGCTTTCGGTCCTGCAATCGGTGTTCGAGCCCTCGTCTGAGATTTCGGGCGCTCATGAGGTCGCCTTCGGCGCCGAGTTGGCTCGTACTCTCATGCTGAACGCCGACCTTCCCGCCGCGTACGATCTGACCGAGCGGGTGCTGTTACCGGCCGAGCAGCTCGAGCTGATTCCTCTGGTGACCGACACATTGATCACGCGGGGGACTGTGGTCGGTGGCATGGGGCGTCCCAAAGAGTCGGTGGCGCTGTTGCAGGGGGCGATCCAACTGGCCGAAGACTATGACCTCCCTCACTCTCTCACCCGCGCCCTCAACAACCTGGCCTACATATCGGGCTCAGACTCGGCGGCAGCCCAGGGAGAGGCCTCCGCGCTCCTCTACGACCATGCGGTGCGCCTGGGCGACATCAGCTGGACGGGGAACGTTCTCGCCGACGTCGCCGTCGACAAGGCGAGCCGCGGCGACATCGATGGTGCGATGGTGATGTTCGACGAGCTCGATCCGACCGAACTGTCGGAGGGCTCGCAAGCCTTTCATGAGTTCTGGCGCGGTTTCTGGCGGGCAATCCGAGGCGAAGGCGAGGAAGCGTGGAAGGTGGCCGAGCACGGCCTCGGCTTCTTCGACGATGCAACCGACGCGCAAACGGTTGGCGTTTTCGCAGGCCTGCACGTCTGGGTGCTCATCTATCAGGGCCGCTACCAGGCCGCGCTGGAACGAGCGATGGGATTCGACTGGAACGAGCCGTTCCCGTTCCGGATCCACGGTGCGGTGCACGCGGCGGCCTGGGCCGGCGATCCGGATGGGGTCAAACGCGCCGCCGAGCAGCTCGAAGAAGTCCCGAGCCGGGGGCGCCGTGTGAAAGGGCTTCGCATCATGGCGGACGCGGTCGACACTGCCCTGGCAGGGGAGACCCGGCAGGCAGCCGACCGGTTCGGCGAGGCGATCGAATTGTGGACGGCGGCCGCCAGCGGACTGGAGCTGACCCTTTTGCAGGCGACGTTTGCCAAGCTGGTCGGTCAGGATCACCCGGCCGCCCGGGCGGCGGCCGAAGCGGCCTACCAGTGGGTCACGTCCAGTGGGGCGGACCTCCTGGTCGAGCTGCTGGCCGACGGCCTGCCGACCGCAGGCACCATGGCAGCCAGCGGCTGAGTCGAGACCCTTCCAATGCCGGTTGAGGGCTGATATGCCTCCCGCATGCAAAGGATCCATCTCTCTGAGTCGCAGCGCGTCCATAATCCTCGGGTGAGCAAGGTCATCGAACGCATCCTCAACCTGCTGGCGTTCCTACTGACGGTGGGCCGCCCGGTGTCGGCTGAGGAGATTCGCTTCACGGTCGCCGGCTACGAGCAGAGTGAGGACGAGGCGTTTCGGCGTATGTTCGAGCGGGACAAGGAGCTGCTGCGTCAGCTCGGCATCTCACTGGAACTGCAGGCCACCGACGCCTTTGAGGTCGAATATGGCTACGTGGTTCCGGAGGGCGGCTACGAGCTGCCCGACCCCGGGCTGACCGACGAGGAGCGGGCGGCGCTGTGGCTGGCGGCGCAGGCAGTGCGGCTCGGCGGCCAACCGTCGGGACCGGAGGCGATATTCAAACTGGGAGGCGTTCCGGGAAGCATCGGTGGCGAGCCGCTGGCTGCCAATCTCGGCGAGGAGGTCGGATTGCTCGGCGACCTGTTCACCGCCGTTGTTGAGCATCGCATCGTCGACTTCAGCTATCGAGACACACCCCGGGCCTTCAAGTCGTACGGCCTGGTGCACCGGAGGGGCCACTGGTACCTGGTCGGGTCGCTGGTGAGCGGTGACATCCGGGCCTTTCGGGTCGACCGCATCAGCGACCTCTCGCTCCGCCAGGCGGCCGGAGCCTTCGAGCGCCCGGCCGACTTTTCCGTGGAAGGGTCAATTCCCGACGCCCCCTGGGAGGCCGGGCCGGAGGATTTGACGGCCGAGGTTCTGTTCGATGCCGAGGTTGCCTGGTGGGCGCGACGGGAAATGGGTGCCAACGCCGAGGTCACCGAGGAGGCGGATGGCATCCGGGCTCGCATCCCGGTGGCCCATGTCGACGCTTTCATCGGGTGGCTGCTGGGATTTGTCGACCAGGCCGAGGTGGTTTCACCGCTCGAGCTCCGGGAGCGATTGCTCGCCCGGGTTGGGAGCGCCTCGTGACCTCGGCCAAGACCGCCAAGCGGCTCACCCGCATCCTCTCCATGCTTCCATATGTGATCGCCAACCCGGGTGTCGGTGTCGACGAGCTGTGTGACCGGTTCGGATATCGTCGCAAGGAGCTGATCGACGATCTCAACCTCGTGTTTCTGACCGGGCTGCCGGGCTATGGGCCCGGCGACCTCATCGATGCCACCGTCGAGGACGACGAGGTGTACGTCGACACGGCCGACTATTTCGCCCGCCCGCTGCGGCTCACACCCCCCGAGGCGCTGGCGCTGCTGGCATCCGGCATGGCGCTCACGTCGGCCGGGCAGGGACCTCCCGCCCTGGAAAGCGCCATCTCCAAGCTGAGCCGGGTGGTTGCTCCCGAGGCCGAGGGTGGCCTGGTGGTCGACCTCAAGGAGCCCGAGTACGTCGGGTTGTTGCGCGACGCGATCGAAGCAGATCGGGTGGTCTCGCTCACCTACACCGCCATCGGGAGTGGCCAGACGACCGAGCGGCAGGTGGAACCCTGGTCGGTGTTCTCGGCAAACGGTAACTGGTATCTGTCGGCCTTCTGTCGCAGTGCCGACGCCGAGCGGGTGTTCCGGGTCGACCGCATTCGACAAGCGGCCGCCACCGGTGAGACCTTCAACCCGCCCGAGACGGCTCCGCCGCCCGAGGTTCGCTACACCCCCGGTGAGGAGGATGTCCGCACCACCATCCGGCTGGGGGAGGCCGCCCAGTGGGTGGCCGACTACTACCCGGTCGAGGACCTGGGCGCCGGCAAGATCCGCTTCTCATCAGGAGATCCGGCCGTAGCCGCCCGCCTGCTATTGCGTCTCGGCGATAACGCCGAGCTGGTGGAGGGGCCCGAAGTGGCCGGACTCCTGGCCGAATACCGGAAAGATATCCGGGCCCGCTACGGCAGGGACTAGCCCATCGGGACTATCGGCCAAATAGCACTTAAAGGGGTCCCGTGGAGGTCCGATATTCCTGTCGAACGTCGAACAGGATATTCAAAAGTGACCACGATCAAGACCACATGCTCAGCCTGCGGAGATGTGGAGCTGGCAGCAAACGAATTGCTTCTGGAGCTGACTCCCATGGAGGCCACCGGCCGATACAGTTTCGATTGCCCCTTCTGTCAGATCAACCAGTACCGGCCCGCCAACGAGCGTGTCGTGGCCATATTGCTGGCAATCGGTGTCTCCTACATCGTCGGTGAGGAGCTGGTCTCCGAAGCCGAGATCGAGGACTTCGTCGAGTCGCTGGACGACTGGCTCCAGGACATCACCGCCGCCTAACCAACCCCGCCCGCCAAGCCGCCCTCCCACCAGGGCGGCTTTCGCGCGGCCCGGGTTGGTCAAAGGGGGAGGGGGGTCGGTGCCAACCTGAGGCGACCGGGACTGCTTCCGGACTCTCAGCACCTAGCATTCCCCTGTGTTTGGCATCCAGACTTCAGAGCTCATCGTCATCGCGCTCATCGCCATTCTCATATTCGGCCCCGAGCGCGTGCCCGAGTTCTTTCATCGCGCCGGACAGTTCCTGTCGAAGATTCAACGCAGCGCCGATGACCTTTGGACGTCTCTCCAGACCGAGATGAACCAGGTCAAGAAGCCCCTGGACGAAATGGGCAAAGACATCAAGCAACTCGGCGACAAGCTGGCCACTCCGATCGATGCGCCGGCCGAAGATGATCCCGACCCCGACCCCGACCCCGACCCCGACCCCGGGGACGCGGAGGCGTCGGAGGAGCCATGACCGAAGAGGCGCGGATGCCCATCCTCGAGCACCTCCACGAGCTCCGTCGTCGCCTGTCGATCGCGGCGATCTCGGTGCTGGTCGGAGCCATCGTCGGGTTCATATTCCGCAACCGGCTGCTCGACCTGATCGTCGAACCATACGAGCGAGCCACCGGGCAGACCGGCCTGAATTTCTTCGAGGTGGGCGAGGCTTTCTCGGTCAGTATGAAGGTGGCCCTGTTCGGCGGGGTGGTGCTGGCTTCACCGGTGTGGCTCTATCAGATTTGGGCGTTTGTGACCCCGGCACTCTCCAAGCGGGAGAAACGCTGGGTGATTCCCATCATCCTCTCGCTCGTGATCCTGTTCGCGGCCGGCGTTGGCTTCGCCTACTGGACGATGGAGCGTGCCCTCGACTGGCTGCTCGGTTTCGGCGGCGACCGTCTGGTCCCGGTCATAGGGGTCAACCGCTTCCTCAACTTCGCCTTCCGGTATCTGCTGGTGTTTGGTGTGGCCTTCCTGTTCCCGGTCTTCGTTTTCACTGCCGGCGCGATGGGGGCAGTCAGCTCGAGGCAGCTCAGAAAGGGCAGGCGCTGGGCGGTCCTCATCATCGTGACCATCGGAGCCATCGTGACGCCGACCGGTGACCCGCTCACCCTCATCCTGTTGTCGACGCCGCTCTATCTGCTCTACGAGATGACCATTTGGCTCGTGCGCTTCGCCCTCAAGAAGTGACCACTCCTGCCCAGGCGATCGACGACTTCGTCGCTCGCCTTCCCTTCCAGCCGGACGATTTCCAGCAGCGGGCCTTCGACATCATCGCCAGAGGTGACTCGGTCATCGTGACCGCCCCGACTTCGGCCGGAAAGACACTGGTGGCAGAGGCGGCGGTGGCGGCGGCGGTGGCCACCAATCGGCGAGCCTTCTACACCACTCCCATCAAAGCGCTCTCGAATCAGAAGTTCGCCGACCTCGGCCAGCAGTACGGCGTGGACCAGGTCGGGCTCCTCACTGGAGACAACTCCATCAACGGGAGTGCGCCGGTCATCGTGATGACCACCGAGGTGCTGCGCAACATGATCTACTCCAACCGGCGCGAGCTGGCGGGGCTGGGGGTGGTGATTCTCGACGAGGTTCACTACTTGCAGGACCCGTCGCGGGGGCCGGTGTGGGAAGAGATCATCATCCACCTGCCGCTCGGCATCCCCGTGGTTGGTTTGTCGGCAACGGTGGCCAACGCCGACGAGTTCACCGCCTGGGTGGAGAGTCGGCGGGGCAACGCCCACCTGGTGCTCGAGCGAAACCGGCCGGTTCCGCTGAGCGGCCAGTACTTCGTGTTCGACAAGCACGGCGGTCATCGGCTGCTGCCCATCTTCAAGCAACGGGACGGCCGCCGAACCCCGAACCCGCAAATCGTCAAGCTGCTCAGACAGGACGGAGGCCGGCGGCGCCGGTTCCACACCCCCCGGCGGGCGGAGACCGTCGAGGAACTGGCCAATCGGGAGCTCCTGCCCGCCATCTACTTCGTGTTCTCCCGCATGGGGTGCGAGGCCGCCGCTCAGCAAGTTGCCGACTCGGTGAACCTGACGACTCCCGAAGCGGCCGAGGAGATCCGGCGCCGGGCCGAAGCCGGCACGGCCCATCTCGGGGAGGCCGACCTTGCGATGCTCGGCTACTCCAACTGGCTGGCCAACCTGGTGCGAGGGGTGGCTCCGCATCACGCCGGAATGGTGCCGGCGTTCAAGGAAACGGTCGAGGCCCTGTTTGGCGACGGGCTGGTCCCGGTGGTTTTCGCTACCGAGACGTTGGCGCTCGGCATCAATATGCCGGCCCGTTCGGTCGTGATCGAGAACCTCTCCAAATTCAACGGTGAGACCCACGAACTGCTGGCGCCCGGCGACTACACCCAGCTAACCGGGCGGGCCGGCCGGCGCGGGATCGACGACGAAGGCGTGGCAGTGGTGTTGCACTCCCCGTATGTTCCCTTCGAGCGGGTTGCCGCCATCGCCGGAGCGGGCGCCCACCCACTCCGCTCGAGCTTCCGTCCCACCTACAACATGGCGGTCAATCTGATTGCCAACTATCCGCGTCGGGAAGCCGAGGAGCTGCTGCGGGCTTCGTTTGCCCAATTCCAGCGCCAGACGGAAACGGAAGGCATTCGGGCCGGATTGGCCAAGAACCAGGCGGCGGTGGAGGAGTACCGGGCCAAGGCCGCCTGCGAGCACGGCGACGTGTTCGCCCTGGTCGACCAGCTGGATGCGACCGGCGCCAAGCTGCCGTCGAGCCGTGACGTGATGCGCCGGTTCGTCGGGGAGACGAATGCCGGAGATGTCCTCGAAATCCCCGCCAAGCGCGGCCCGGAGATATATGTGATGTTGGCCCGGGGCAAGACCCAAGCCCCCCGACTGCAGCTGCTCTCGGAATTCGGACGCGTCAAGCGGGTGAAGGCCGAGGATCTGCCGCTCGGGACCGCCCGGCTCGGGCGCATCCAGCTCCCTAAGCCATTTCGCCCCAACGAGGTTGGATTCCGGGATCGAGTGCTGGAGGCTCTCAAGCACGCTCCGCTGGCGGGACCCCGGGTCGAGGCCCGGGCTCCCATCGAGGACCCGCTTGGTGCCTGTCCCGACCTCCACGACCACATCCGCGGGGCCAAGCGAGCTCGCAAGCTGGAGAATGACCTGAGACGCCAACGGCGGCGGCTCGAGCGCCTGGAAGGCGATCTCGTGCGTGAGCTGCAGGCCACGCTCGAGCTGCTGGCGGCCTGGGGGTACACCGACGATTGGGCGCTCACCGACAAGGGCAGCAGGCTCCGCACCATCTACAGCGAGTTGGATCTGCTGGTGTGCGAAGCGGCGGCCGGCGGGCTGTTCGATGACCTGGAGATCGCGGATTTCGCTGCCCTCGCCTCGCTGTTTGTCTTCGAACCGAGAGGCGACAACGAGTCCGGCGAGTGGCCGCCCGGCCTGGCTGGGGAGCGTGGGCGAGAGGTGCTCGAGCTGTGGAAGCGACTGATGGCCGACGAGCGCCAGGCCAGGCTGAACGAAACTCGTCAGCCGGAATGGGGGTTGGCGTCAATCGCGCATGGCTGGGCCAGTGGCCGGTCGCTCGAGGAGCTGTTTGGAGAAGACCAGCTGGCGGCCGGCGACTTCGTGCGCACCATGCGTCAGCTTCTCGACCTGATTCGCCAGCTACGCGACACGTTCCCGGCCTTGTCCGCGGTTGCATCGGATGCTGTTGGCGCCATCGACCATGGAGTAGTTTCGGCGGGTGGAATCGTCTGACTGGTTCGTGATAGTCAATCCGGCGGCCGGCCGTGGCACCAATCTGCTGGCGCGCACCGAGCGAGCGCTCGCCACCCACCATATCGGCGCCACCGTCGAGGCCTCAGTGAATTCTGCCGACCTCGCCGCCCGCATCGATACTGCCGTGGGTTCCGGCCGCCGTCGTTTCGTGGCCGTCGGCGGTGACGGGACGGTCAATCTGGTGGTCAACGCCCTGCTGGCTCATGACTGGCAAGAGCCGCCAACGCTCGGCATTCTGCCGGCCGGGACCGGCTGCGATTTCGTCCGGGTGTTCGGCATCCCACAGGACGTCGAGCACGCAGCTCGCCACCTGGCCGGCGCCGAGACGTACCCATCCGACGTGGCAGTGCTCGAAGGGGAGTGGGGAACGCGCTATTTCATGAACATTGCCCAGGCTGGCATCGGGGCAGCCTCAGCCATCACGGCCGATAAGCTGAGCTTCCTGGGTGGGCTTCGCTATCAGACCTCGTTCTGGGTCAACCTGCCGGGGTTTCGAAGGACTGATATCACTGCCCGGGTGGGAAAGCGCGAGTATGCGGGCGAAGCCATCAGCGTGATATTCGCCAATGGCCAGTTCTTCGGGAGCGGGATGAACATAGCCCCCAAAGCGACCCTGGTGAGCGGCCAAATCGACGGCCAGGTGATCAGCGCTCGCAAACGTCAGGCACCGCTGCTGATGCGCAAGGCGGCTCGGGGCCTGCATCTCGGCCACCCGGAGGTGCACCGGTTGCGGGGAGCCGAATTCGCATTAGAGACTAAGGACCCTTGGCCCGTCGAGGCAGATGGTGAATACCTTGGGCTGACCCCGCTGAGTGGACGGGTGGTTCCGGCCGCGATTGAGATCAAGATTTAGCCGCTCGGCGGTAAGAACATGCTCAAAATCCCGCCGGCCGGTCCGAAAAAGAGGGAACAGAATCACGGCCGGTGGTGTCTATACTCCCGGCTCAATTCCTGGAGGACATGAGGGGAATGGCACGCAAGAAGGCCACCGGCACAGTCGAAGTCGAAGACGTCGAAGCAGCCGAGAAGATCGACGGCCCCGACGAGATCGAGGATCTCGACGAAATCGACGAGTTCGAGGATGGCGCCGAAGAGGCCGACGTGCTCGAGACCATCGACGATGACGGAGTCGCCGCCTCCGACGAGGACAACGACGACCTCGATGACGGCTCGGAGGACACCGACGCCGCCGCCCTCGACGAGCTCGAGGCGGCCGAACTGTCAATGCTCACCCCCGACGAGGCCGCCGAGGTAATCAGGGTGGACGAGGCCGCCGAGGTCGCCTCCCTCCGGCAGGCAGAACTTGCCCTCGACAAGGAGGCCGACAGCGTGGCCGCAGGTGAATTCGTCTGCTCGAGCTGCTTTCTCGTGAAGAAGGACACCCAACTCGCCAACAAACGTAAGCAGATCTGCAACGACTGTGCGGCGTAGCAGGCGGAAATCCGGTCTTGGCAGGGCCGGCGGGACGTGATCGGACTTGCCCGACGCATCACCTGAGGTCGCGGTGGTCATTCCGACCTACAACGAGGCCGAAAACCTCGAGCTCATCGCCCGCAAGGTGCGAGCCCATGGGTACCACCTCGTCATCGTCGACGACAATTCCCCCGACGGAACCGGCCGGTTGGCCGACGAGATCGCAGCCGCCGACGACCAGATCACCGTGGTGCATCGCCCGGCCAAGCAGGGCCTGGGCCCGGCCTATGCCGAGGGGTTCTCGGCTGCGCTCGGCACCTCGGCCTCGATCGTGTGCCAGATGGATGCCGACTTCAGTCACGACCCGGGGGCGCTTCCCGCTCTGGTCGGGGTGGTTGACGAAGGGGCCGACCTGGCCATCGGCAGCCGCTACGTACCGGGCGGGTCGGTTCCGGGCTGGTCGCTCCACCGGCGACTGCTCTCCAGCTGGGGAAACCGCTATGCCCGGGTGATGCTGGGAACCCCGATTCGCGATATGACGAGCGGGTTCCGGGCCTATCGTTCATCCGTGCTGAGCATGCTCGAACCTGCCTCTTGCCAGGCGTCCGGCTACGGATTCCAGGTTGAGATGGCTCGCCGCAGCCACGACCACGAACTGAGGGTGGTCGAAATCCCGATCACGTTCCGCGACCGGGAGCATGGCACGTCGAAGATGCATTGGCGCATCGCGTTGGAAGCGATGTGGCTGGTGACCGCCTGGGGTGTGCGCCGGGGCCTGAGAAGATGACCTCGCTGGCGGTGGCGGCCCGCCCGGCAACGGATGCCGACCTCCCTGAGCTCGTCCGCTTGTACCGCCTGCTCGAACTCGAGATGGAGGCGCTGCGGGGGCTGTGGAAAGAGGCCGATGGGCTTCCCGAACCGGTCGAGGATGCATTGGCCAGGGCGGTGGCCGACCCCGAGACGCTGGTGTATGTCGGGACCGCCGACGAGGTCACGTTCGGGTTCATCCTCGGCTACTCGGCTCAACTGTTGCCTCAGGCCGGCGGTGACCGGATGGCCACGATCAAGCTGGTGTTCACCGAGGAGGGGGCTCGCGGGGTCGGCGTCGGTGAAGCGATGCGGGACATGATGGTGGAAAGCTTTCGGGCGCAGGGCCACCGCTGGTTCGATGCCCATGTGCTCCCCGGCCATCGCCTGGCCAAGAACTTCTTTGAAGCCGGCGGGTTCTCGGCCCGGTTCATCATCATGAACCACGAGGATGACTGACCGGGCGACGGTCGCCGTCGGAGCGGTGATCGTTGACGACGGCCGGTTGTTGCTGGTCGAACGGGCGGTGCCGCCCGGTGTGGGGCGGTGGGCGGTCCCCGGCGGTGAGGTCGAACCAGGCGAGACGCTGGCGGCGGCGGCCGCCCGGGAAGTAAAGGAAGAGACCGGGCTGGATGTCAGGGTCGGCGACATTGCCTGGGTCGGCGACTCGATCGGGCCCGGAGACCCACCCGAGTGGCACTTCACCATCGTGGACTTCTGGGCAGACCGCCTGGGCGGCTCTCTGCAGGCCGGAGACGACGCCACCCAGGCGAAATGGGTGCCGATTGAAGTGCTGGCGACTTGGCCTATGGTGGACACGATGTTCGACCTCGTCCGCTCCCTGTGGCCGGACCAGATGGGAGATGCCGATGAAAAGTGACGCCGTCGAGCTGCTGGTGGCCCTCATCCAGAACGGGTGTGTGAACGACGGCACTCCCGACAGCGGCGGTGAGTACCGCTCGGTCGAGACATTGCAGGAATTCTTTGGCCGCGCCGGGGAAGTGTTCGAGCCGCATCCGGGCCGGCAGAGCGTTCTGTATCGCGTCAAGGGAACCACGCCGGGCGCTCCCGCACTCATGTTGATGGGCCACACCGATGTCGTGCCGGCGACTCGTGATGGTTGGCAGCACGACCCGTTTGCGGGAATCATCGAAGACGGCTTCGTCTGGGGCCGGGGCGCGGTCGACATGCTCAACCTGACTGCTGCCATGGCAGCAGTCTTCCGGCTCTACCTGTCGGGGGACAGGGAACCGCTCCCGGGCGACCTCCTATACCTGGCGGCCGCCGACGAAGAAGCGGGCGGCCGGCTGGGCGCTAAATGGCTGGTCGACAACCGCTGGGAGGCGGTGGCGTGCGACTACCAACTGACCGAGGTGGCCTACCCCGCCATCACCACTCCCGAGGGTCTCGCCTTCCCGGTCAGCACTGGGGAGAAGGGTGCCTATTGGCGCAAGGTGTATGCGAGTGGTGTCCCCGGCCACGGCAGCCAGCCCTACGGTCGCGAGAACGCCGTGATTGACCTGGGACGGGTGATTGCAAAGCTGGCCGACGCTCCGACACCCGTAGGGGTTACCGATGAGTGGCGGGCCATAGTCGAGGTGCTCGGGCTGGCTCCTGAGCTGGCGAATGCGTTGCTCGACCCCGACCAGATCGATGCGGCTATCGAAGCCATCGCAGCAGCCGACCCGGAGATGGCTCGCATTGCCCATGCCCTCACTCATCTGACGGTGAGCCCCAACGTCGTTCATGGAGGCGTGAAGAGCAATGTGATTGCCGAAGAGGGGGTGGCGGAGATCGACATCCGCTCACTTCCCGGCCAGGACGAGACCACCATCGACGATCACTTCAAGAAGGTTCTGGGCACCGAGCTCTACGACCGCCTGCGGTTCGAACCGATCATGGATCACCCAGACACCTCATCTCCCACCGAAGGGCCGCTGTGGGAGGCGGTTGGAGACGGATTCGAAGAGAGCGCCGGGACCAGGCGGCGCTTCCCCTACCGGATCTCCGGTGGCACCGACGCCCGATTCTTCCGACCGCGCGGCGTGGTGGCCTACGGCGCGGCCGTGTATGACGATCGGATGACCACCGGAGAGTTCGCGGCCATCTTCCACGGGCACAACGAGCGGGTCAGTGTCCAGTCGCTTGAGAAGACGGTCGAATTCCTCGCCACCACGGTCGAGCGTTTCGGCGTTCGCTCGGTGGCTGGGTGATCGTCCACCCGGAAACCATCGTCTGCGATCTCGACGGCGTCCTCTACCGGGGGAACGTCGAGGTCCCGGGGGCGGGGGCGGCGCTCCACCGGCTCCTCTCTGCCGGGATCGGTCTGGTCTTTGTGACCAACAACTCCACCAAGACTTCGGCCGAAGCTGCCGCCAAGATTCACCAGCTGACCGGCTTCGAGGCCCGGGAGCAGGATGTGGTGACCTCAGCCCAGGCTGCTGCCCACTTGCTGGCGGCCGATGCCCCGCCCACCTGGTTGTTCGGAGCTGCCGGAGCGCGCCGGCCTCTCGAGGCAGAAGGAGTGCCCCTGGTGGAGGACTGGCGCCAGGCCGAGGCGGTAGTGGCCGGCCTCGACCCCTCCCTCACATATGAGTCGCTCACCCGGACGGTGATGGCCGTCGCCGGCGGGGCCCGCTTCATCGCCACCAACACCGACGTCACCTACCCGACTCCGCAAGGGCTGTGGCCGGGCGCGGGATCGTTGGTGGCGGCGGTAGAGGCAGCTACCGGGGTGACGGCCGAGGTGGCCGGCAAACCCCATGCCGCCATGCGGAGCCTCTTGCGCCAACGCCTGTCCGGCCAGCGGGTGTCCGTTGTCGGCGATCGGCCCGAAACCGACCTGGCCCTCGGCACCGCCGAAGGCTGGCAGACGATCCTCGTCCTCAGCGGTGTCACCGCCTCTGCTGAGGGCGTCGAACCCGCCCCGGACGCGGTGGCTGATTCGATCGCGGACGTCCCGGCCCTGTTCGGCCTGTAGATCGGTTGTTCCCCTCCCTCAGGTGTCATGTCTACGCCTGCCCGCTACCTGCTTGGCCGGTGGTTGTGTTCCCCGCCCTGAGGGCGGGGTGGCTCCGCCGGAGGGCGGAGACGGGGTGGGGGAGACCGAGAACCCGTCCAATAGCCTCAGGAATGCTCACCGCCTCCCCCCATCCGGCCTCGGAGCTCTGCTCCGAGGCCACCTTCCCCTCGAGGGGAAGGAACAACAAGACGCATGGGACGCGCACGCGACAAGCGACCCGATAGCCTGGCCGTAATGTCTTCTCGATTCCGTGCCGATCTCACCGCCCGGCTCGCCGGGTTGAAGGCGGACGGCCTGTTCAAAGAAGAGCGGCAGATCGCATCACCCCAGGACGCCACCATCACTCTGGAGGACGGTTCTCAGGTTCTCAACTTCTGCGCCAACAACTACCTTGGTCTGGCCAATCACCCTGCCCTCGTCGAAGCCGCCCAGGCAGCTCTTCCGGTCTACGGGTACGGGATGGCGTCGGTGCGGTTCATCTGCGGCACCCAGACGGTCCACGCCGCTCTCGAAGCCGATATCGCCGACTTCCTGCGGACAGAAGATTCGATCCTCTACAGCTCGTGTTTCGACGCCAATGCCGGCCTGTTCGAGACCTTGCTCGACGAGCACGACGCCATCATCAGCGATTCGCTCAATCACGCCTCCATCATCGATGGCGTCCGGCTGTGCAAGGCCCAGCGCTTCAGGTATGCCAACAACGACATGGCCGACCTCGAGGTCCAGCTCAAGGAGGCGCAGGGAGCCCGTTACCGGCTCATCGCCACCGACGGCGTGTTCTCGATGGATGGGATCCTGGCCAACTTGCCGGGCATCTGTGATCTCGCCGACCAATACGACGCCATGGTGATGGTCGACGACTCCCATGCGGTCGGCTTCGTCGGCGCCGGCGGGCGCGGCACGCCGGAGGCGCTCGGGGTGGAGGACCGGATCGAGATCCGCACCGGCACCCTTGGTAAAGCACTCGGCGGTGCTTCGGGCGGATACACCGCCACCTCGGCCGAGATCGTGGCGTGGCTTCGCCAGCGGTCCCGTCCGTACCTGTTCTCCAACAGCCTGGCGCCGGTCATCGCGGCCACTTCCCGCACCGCGCTCGATCTGCTCAAAGCAAGTGATGAGCTGCGGGCGACCCTCCATCGAAACCACGATCGGTTTCGGGCCGCGATGACGAGTCTCGGCTTCACCCTCGCCGGTGCCGGTCATCCGATCGTCCCGGTCATGCTGGGTGACGCCCGCCTGGCCGGAGAGATGTCAGACGCCCTGCTGGCCGAAGGCGTTTACGTGGTTGGCTTCTCGTTTCCGGTGGTGCCCAAGGGCATGGCCCGCATCCGCACCCAGATGTCGGCCGCCCACACCGACGATGACATTGACCGGGCGGTCGACGCCTTCGCCCGGGTGGGCCGCAGGCTCGGGGTCCTTGCCTGATGCGGGCGCTCATCAAGTCCGGTGATGGGCCCGGCCTGACCCTCGAGGAAATCCCCGCCCCCGTCCCCGGCATAAACGAGGTTGTCATCGATGTCAAACGGGCATCTATCTGCGGTACCGATTTGCACATCTTCGACTGGGACGATTGGGCCCGCCGGACCATCTCGATTGGCATGGCCGTCGGTCATGAGTTCGCCGGTGTCATCTCGGCCGTCGGCGACGAAGTGATCGGGCTGGGGATCGGCGATCGGGTGTCGGCCGAGGGGCACATCACTTGCGGGCACTGTCGTAACTGCCGGGCCGGGCGGCGCCACTACTGCCGAAACGCCGAGGGCATCGGCGTCAACCGGGCAGGCGCCTTTGCCGACCAGGTGGCGGTTCCGGCGGTAAACGTGTTCCCGCTGCCGGACGACATAACCGACGATGTCGGTTCCATTCTCGACCCGCTGGGCAACGCCACCCACACCGCGCTCAGTTTCGACCTGGTCGGCGAGGACGTACTCATTACCGGGGCGGGACCCATCGGCCTGATGGCCACGGCGATCGCCCGCCATGTCGGTGCCCGCTACATCGTCGTGACCGACATCATCGACTACCGCCTGGCACTCGCCGAGAAGATGGGCGCCGACCGGGCCGTCAAGGTCGGGGACACGCCCCTCGAAACCATCGAGCACGATCTCGGCATGGTGGAGGCCTTCGATGTCGGGCTGGAGATGTCGGGTGCGCCGGCAGCTCTTTCGGCCATCCTCCGCACCATCAACCATGGGGCCAACATCGCGCTGCTCGGCATCCCATCCGGCCCATTCGAGATCGACTGGAACCAGGTGATCTTCAAGGGTCTGACGCTCAAAGGAATCTACGGGCGCCGCATGTTCGAGACCTGGTACAAGATGACGTCCATGCTCCACAGCGGGCTGGATATCACCCGCGTCATCACCCATCGTTTCCCGGTTGAGCAATACCAGGAAGCCTTCGAGACCGTCCGGGGCGGCAAAGCCGGGAAGGTCATCCTCGACTGGGGCCGATGAGATCTTCCCCGCTCTGAGGGAGGGGTGGGCGAGCGAAGCGAGGTCGGGGTGGGGGGCAACCCTTCGGGTTGCTTGGCAGTTGCTTCGCAACTGCTTGCGTGGCTCAGCAGGAGTTGCGGAGCAACTCCCCAGGTGTCCTTCCCAGGGACGTTGTTGACACCTTCCCCTCGAGGGGAAGGAAGATCGACTAGGGAAAGGTTGCCCACCTCGGGGTGCGGTGGGCCTGGAGGCGGCGGAGGAGGGGGACCCGGAGCAACAGGGCGATGACGACGCCGAACAGGAACCCCGCCACATGGGCTTCCCAGGCGACGTTGGAGGCAGGGTCGATCCCAAACTGGCCGACGAACCAGAAGCCGATGAAGAGGGCGGCGGGGACCGCCACGAAGAATACGAAGACCAGGCTGAGGATGCGGTGGGTGGGAAACAGGACGAGATAGGCCCCCATCACCGCGGCGATGGCGCCCGAGGCGCCGACCAGCGGAATGGTGGAGTCCAGGTTGAAGGCGGCGTAGCCGAGGGTGGCCACGATCCCTCCCGCCAGATACATCCCGATGTACCCGGCTCTCCCAAAGGCCTCTTCGACGTTGTTGCCGAAGATCCACAACGACCACATGTTGAACGCCAGGTGGGCGATGCCTCCGTGAAAGAACATCGACGAGATGATGCTGAGGTACACGATCTTGTCGGGGAACACCTCGGCCCCGAGGTCGGATTCCTCACAGCGCCCGCTGGTGATCTCAATGCGGTCGAGCGGATCGCCCGCGCGGATCTCACACGGGATGGCGGCGTATTCGTATGCAAACCGGTCGGCCTCCGCCTCGGAATTCTGGGGCTGGATGGCGAAGAAGACCGCGACGTTGATGGCGATGATCGCCAGCGTGATGACCGGACGGATGACGGTGGGGTTGATGTCTCGGATCGGGATCAAAGGGTGGTTCCTGTGGCGGCGAGCGGCGATAATGGCCGACATGGATACTACGCGCATCGAAGAACTTCTCACACAGCTGGCGACCGCCGACCCGGCGGAGGCGCCCGACCTGGCAGATGAGCTGACCGCCACGCTGGCCGACGCTCTCGACCAAGCTGGCCCCAGCGAGCCCGAAGCCGAGGAGCCGCCGGCCACCACCGAGGCCGACGGCGGCACTCCCTGAGCCGTAATCGTCTCGATGCCGAGCTGGTGCGCCGCCGCCTCGCCGACTCCCGGTCGAGCGCCCGGCGACTCATTTCGGAAGGCCGGGTGACGGTTGGGGGAGTGGTTGCCCCGAAACCGGCCACCATGGTGGGTGCCGATACCCCGGTCGAACTGACCGGCCCGGGTGCCCGCTTCGTCGGCCGGGGCGGAGACAAGCTTGCCCATGCCCTCGAGGTGTTCGCCATCGACGTCAGCGCGGCCCGGGCCGTCGACCTCGGCGCCTCCACGGGAGGGTTTACCGATTGTCTGCTTCAGGCCGGGGCGGCCTCGGTGACCGCGGTGGATGTCGGCTACAACCAGCTCGACTACCGGCTGCGGGAGGATCCCCGGGTCAGCGTCCACGAGCGAACCAACGTCCGCACCATGGACCCGGCCGTGCTCGGTGAGCCGTTCGATGTCGTCGTGGGTGACCTCTCCTTCATCTCACTCGAGCTGGTGATGCCGGTGATCGCTCAGCTGGCGACCGCCGATGCCGCCATCGTTCTGCTCGTCAAGCCCCAGTTCGAGGTCGGCAAGGGCCAGGTAGGCCGCGGAGGCCTCGTAGACGACCCCAAGCTGTGGGCGCAGGCGGTCCACCGGATCGTCGATGCGGCCGCCTCCCATGGTCTCGGGGCCCGGGGAATTGTGGCCAGTCCGCTGCGCGGGGCTTCGGCGGGCAACCGTGAGTTCCTAATCTGGTTACAGCCCGGCCGGGCCGATCTGCCGGCCGGCGCACTCAAGCAAGCCTTGACCACAGAGGGAACGGCGCAATGAACATCGGTCTGGTGCTCCATCCCGAGCGAGCCCGCGCCACCGAGGTGGCTTACGAGGTCATTGCCGGCGCGACCGCCCGCGGGATCAAGCTCTTCGCCGCCGATGATGAGGCGGTAAACCTGCCGGGAGTCGAAACTGGCGACTTGGAGACGACCGAGCTGGTGTTGTCGATCGGTGGCGACGGGACTGTCCTCGAGGCGGTGAAGCGAGCCCTTCCGCTTGGTGTCCCAATCCTCGGCATCAACCTGGGCCAGGTGGGCTTCCTGGCCGAGATCGAGGAATCGCAGATCGAGGAGACGCTCGATCGCATCGAGGCCCGCCAGTGGGGGATCGAAGAGCGCATGACTCTCAAGGCTGAGATCGAGGATGGCCCGACTGCGCATGGTCTGAACGACATCGTGATCTCCAAACGAATGGTGAACCGGCTGGCTCCGCTCTCGGTCATCGTCGATGGCGTCCCATTTCGGACCTATCGGGCAGACGGCATGGTGGTAGCGAGCGCCACCGGCTCAACCGCCTACAGCTTCTCGGCCGGGGGCCCCGCCGTCGATCCGGGGTTGCGGGCGCTGTTTCTGACCGCGGTTGCTCCCCACTCCCTCTTCAGCCGAACGCTGGTGTTCGAACCCGACCGGGTGCTGGGGTTCGTGGCCGGGTCGGATCGGCCGATCGGCGTAGAGGTTGACGCCTCAGACCTCGGGGAACTGGCGAACGGCCAGGGAGTTCAAGTTACCGCCGGCGACATCGACGCTCGCTTCGCCACCATGGACGGCAAGCGGTTTCCCCACACGCTCCAGCACAAGCTCGGGCTCGACGGTGATTGACGAGCTCCGGGTCGTCAATCTCGGAGTCATCGAGGACGCCACCATCGAGCCGGGACCCGGCTTGGTGGTGGTATCGGGCGAAACCGGAGCCGGCAAGACCCTGCTCCTGGGAGCCCTCCGGCTGTTGCTGGGCGGCACCGCCCGGAGCGACGCCATCGGGCCCCACGGTGACGAAGCCCGGGTCGAGGGCCGCTTCCTCGATGAGGTCGAGACCGTCGTCGCTCGGCGTATCACTGCCGCCGGCCGCAACCGCGCTTACCTCGACGGATCCATGGTGCCGGTAAAGGAGCTCTCCGAACGATTGGGGGGGCGGGTGGAGGTGGTCGGCCAGCACGACCACTTGCTGATTACCCGGCCCGGTTCGGTGCGTGACCTGCTCGATGGCTCGCTCGATGCCGAAGGTCGAGAGGCGCAGCGGCGCTATGCCACTGCCTGGACGGCACTGCGGGAGGTCGAGGCGGCCCAGTCCGAGCTCGGAGGCGACCGGCGGGTCCTGGAGCGGGAGCTCGACCTCCTGCGGCATCAGGCAGAGGAAATCGAAACCGCCGGGTTCACCCCCGGGGAAGATGCCTCCCTCGCCACCCGCGCCACCCGGCTGCGCCACCGCGAGGAGCTGCAATCGGAGCTGACCGCCGCCTACGAGGCGCTGACCGGCGCCGAGGGCATCGACGGTGCCGTCGGCCGCATCGGCCGGGCCGAATCCCTCGACCCCACCCTGGGGCCGCTCCTGGAGCTGGCCGCCGGGATGCAGGCGCAGGCCGCCGAGCTGCGGGCCGGCCTGCGGGAGGCAGTCGAAACCCTCGACCACGATCCCGGGGAGCTGGAGCAACTGGAGGACCGCATCGCCCTCCTCAATGATCTCAAGCGCAAGTACGGTGCCGACCTCAACGAGGTGCTCGGGTTCGGATCGGAAGCCGCCGCCCGAGTCGCTGAAATCGGAGCGCTCCTCGGCCGCGCCGATCGGCTGGCGGCCGAGCTGACCGAGGCCGGGGCGAGGGTGGCCGCGGCCGGGGAGAGCCTCAGGGCCGCCCGCATGCGCGGCGCCAAACAGATCGGGGAGAGCGCCACCGATCATCTACGCCAGCTCGGCTTCGAGACCCCGGTGGTGGAAATCGCGGTCGCTCCCTCGCAGCCCGGTGCCCGCGGAGCCGACGCGGTCGAGCTGCTCTTCTCGTCGGATGCGGCCATCGCCGCGGCGCCGGCGAGCAAAGTAGCTTCGGGAGGAGAGCTGAGCCGCCTCGTATTGTCACTTAGGTTGGCGGCCGGCGTGGGCGACGCGGCCATCATCGCCTTCGACGAGATCGATGCCGGCATCGGCGGAGCGACCGCTCTGGCGATGGGCGAGAAATTAAAGGGATTGGCGGCGGGAAGGCAGGTGCTATGCGTAACCCACCTGCCGCAAGTGGCAGCCTTCGCCACCACCCACTACGTGGTCGATCGAGACGGCGCCACCGCGACGGTCCGGCCGGTGGTTGGCGAGGAGCGAGTCGGTGAGGTTGCCCGCATGTTGTCCGGTCTGCCGGAGAGCGAGCGGGGGCAGGAGCACGCCGTCGAATTGCTCAATCTCGGCGCTCAGTGATCGGGTGGGCACGCTGCGCGCGTGAAACCAGGCGTGGCTCGGGCCGGTGCTACAGTCTCGGAGTCCAAGGAGTGATTTGGCGAAATACGTCTTCGTAACCGGCGGGGTCACATCAAGTCTCGGTAAAGGCATCACGGCTGCATCCCTTGGGCGACTCCTCAAATCGCGCCGCCTGCACGTCGTCAACCAGAAGCTCGACCCCTACCTCAACGTCGATCCGGGCACTATGAACCCTTTCGAACACGGCGAAGTGTTCGTAACCGACGACGGGGGGGAAACCGACCTCGACCTCGGCCACTACGAGCGATTCACCGGCGAAAACCTCCGCCGGGATTCCAATGTCACCACCGGCTCGGTGTATCTGTCCGTCATCCAGAAGGAACGGCGCGGCGATTATCTGGGAGCAACCGTTCAGGTCATTCCCCACATCACCAACGAGATCAAGGCTCGCATTCGCCGGCTGGGGGACACTCCGGGAGTCGACGTGGTCATCACCGAGATTGGTGGAACGGTAGGCGACATCGAGATCCTTCCCTTCCTCGAGGCGATCCGGCAATTCCGCAAGGACGTCGGACCGTCGAACGTCGCATACATTCACGTCACCCTCGTGCCCTACCTCGCCCCCAGCGACGAGCTGAAGACCAAGCCGACCCAGCACTCGGTCGCCGAGCTGCGCAGCCATGGCATCCAGCCGGACACCATCGTGGTCCGCTCCGACCGGCCGATCGACGATTCGGTGCGCCGCAAGATCAGCCTGTTTTGCGACGTCGACCCGGGGGCGGTGGTGAGCGCCGCCGACGCCGAGGACATCTATCAAGTCCCGCTCATGATGCAGGCGGCCGGACTCGACGACGTGATCTGTGATCACCTCCAATTGGAAACGCCGCCGGCCGACCTGACCGAATGGATTGCCATGCTCGAGGGCATCGAGAACGCCGCCGAGCCGGTGACCATCGGCCTGGTCGGCAAGTACGTTGAGCTGCCCGATGCCTACCTGTCGGTGGTTGAGGCCCTCAAGCACGGCTCGGCCGCCAACGGGGTGGCGCTCGATCTGCGCTGGATCCCGAGCGACGACATGGACGGTTTGCTGGCGCAGTCCTACCTGGACGGCGTCGACGGCATTCTGGTGCCGGGTGGATTCGGGGTGCGGGGCATCGAAGGCAAGATCGAAGCCATCCGCCACGCCCGCGAGCAGGGGATCCCGTTTCTCGGCCTCTGCCTGGGCCTCCAGTGTGCGGTCATCGAGTACGCCCGCTCCACCCTCGGACTGTCCGAAGCCAACAGCTCGGAGTTCGCCCCCACCACGGCTCACCCGGTCATCGACCTGATGGACAGCCAGCAGGACGTCGAGGAGAAGGGGGGCACCATGCGCCTCGGCCTCTACGCGGCCAAGCTGGCCGAGGGCTCGCTGGTGCGGAGGCTGTACGGCGAAGAGCTCATTTACGAACGCCATCGCCACCGGTACGAGGTGAACAACCGTTATCGAGCCGATCTGGAGGCAGCCGGCTTTGCGCTGTCGGGAACCTCGCCCGACGATCTGTTGGTCGAGATCATCGAGCTTCCCGGTCACCCCTTCTTCGTCGCATCCCAATTCCATCCCGAGCTCAAGTCCCGCCCAACCGACCCCCATCCGCTGTTCGTCGGCTTCATGGAAGCCGCCCTCGCCCACCGGCGAGCCGTCGTCCCGGTGGCCTCGGCGCAGGACGAGAAGGTCTCCGAGCCCCATTGATGGCCGGTTTCCGCCGCCGCCGCGGAGACATCGTGTATCAGGGCCCCGGCATCACCGTCGGCAGCTACCGGTACGACACACCAGACGGAGGGACCATGACCCGAGAGGTCGTGCACGCCCACCAGGGCTCGGTGGTGGTGCTGCCCTACACCGGGACTCAGGTTGTGCTGCTGCGCCAGTTTCGGGCGCCGGTGGATGCGGTCATCTACGAGCTGCCGGCCGGCAAACGGGATGTGGAGGGTGAGGACCCGGCCGCGGCCGCCCGTCGCGAATGCATCGAGGAGGCGGGGCTGGACCCGGGCCGACTCACGCTGCTGCTGACGTTCTTCAACACACCGGGATACAGCGACGAGGAATCGTGGCTGTATCTGGCCGAGGATCTCACGCCGGTTGAGGCGAATCCGCAGGGACCGGAAGAGCTGGCCGCCGAAGTGGTTGAGCTGACTCTGGATGAGGCGCTCGGGTTGGTCGCGTCGGGCGAAATCAAGGACGCCAAGACCATCATTGGCTTGTACGCTGTTAGTCGGAGGTTGTTGGCATGATCGTCGGCGTCCCGACTGAGATCAAGACCCATGAATATCGGGTGGCGCTCACGCCCGCCGCCGCCCGTGAGGTCGTCGAGCACGGCCACCAGGTGCTGCTCCAGTCCGGCGCCGGCACGGGAAGCGGTCACCGCGACGACGACTACGTTGCCCAGGGGGTTCGCATCGCTCCCTCCGCCGAGGACGTATTCGAGGCCGCCCAGATGGTCCTCAAAGTCAAGGAGCCCCAGCCCGGCGAGGTTGCGATGCTGTCTCCCGGCCAAGTGCTGTTCACCTACCTTCACCTGGCGGCCAACAAAGACCTCACCGTCAGCCTCCGCGACTCGGGGGCCATCGGCATCGCCTACGAAACCGTCGAGCTGGCCGACCATTCACTTCCACTGCTGGCACCCATGTCTGAGATCGCCGGTCGCATGGCCACCCAGGTGGGCGCCTACTTCCTCGAAAAGGCCGAAGGCGGCCGGGGCATTCTCCTCGGGGGAATTCCGGGGGTCATGCCCGCCAAGGTGGTGGTGGTGGGCGCGGGGATGGCCGGCGCCAATGCCGCGGTCATCGCCATGGGAATGCAGGCCAGGGTGGTGGCGCTCGACCGCAACCCCGACAAGCTGCGCCAGCTCAACTCCCTGTACCTGGGGCACATCATGACCCTCTCGTCCAACCGGCTCACCCTCGAGGAGCAGGTGGTCGATGCCGACCTGGTAATCGGCGCCGCGCTGATTCCGGGTGCGTCGGCACCCAAACTGGTGACTGAGGACATGATCCGCAGCATGCGGCCGGGCTCGGTGGTAGTCGATATCTCGATCGACCAGGGCGGCTGCTTCGAAACCAGCCGGCCGACGTCACACGATCATCCGGTCTACGAGCTGTACGGGGTGGTGCACTACGCCGTCACCAACATCCCCGGAGCCGTCCCTCAAACCTCAACCTATGGGCTGACCAACGCCACCCTGCCGTACATTCTCCAGCTCGCCGACCGGGGCGTGGAGGGTGCCGTCAACCTGAACGGAGCCCTTCGATCCGGCATCAACGTGGCAGGGGGTTCGGTGGTTCACCCGGCGGTGGCCGAAAGCCTCGACCTCGAGTACCGCACCGTGGCCGAGGTGCTCGGGTTCTAGTGATGAGTCGCTGACGTGTTGTCACAGCACGTCGAGGAGTACTTGGCGTCACTGTCCGGTGAGCGAGGCCTCTCCCGCAACACGGTGGCGGCCTACCGGCGCGACCTCACCCAATACCTCACCTACCTCGATGGGAGAGCGGCCACCACCGCGCGGGTCGGCGGCTTTGTGAAGTCGTTGCACGACCGGGGACTGGCTTCCAGCTCGGTGGCCCGCAAGACCGCGGCGGTGCGGGAGTTCCACCGCTTTCGGGTGGCCGAGGGTCTGGCCCGCGACGATCCGACGCGTCTAATGGAGCCCGCCCGGCGTCCCCGGGCGCTCCCAAAGGCGCTGACTCTCGACGAGGTGATGGCCCTGCTCGAGACGCCGGAGGCGACGACGCCGCTTGGCCGGCGGGACCGGGCGATCCTCGAATTCCTTTACGCCACCGGCGCCCGGGTGTCAGAGGTTGTCGGCCTCGATCTCGAAGACATCGACCTCGACTCGGGTTCGGCCATCGTGACCGGTAAGGGCGACAAGCAGCGGCTGGTGCCGCTGGGCGGCTTCGCAGTCCGGTCCATCGAGGCTTACCTGCCAGACCGCCTTGCCATGCGGACGCCCGGGCGCGATCCCGGGGCACTGTTCCTGAACGCTCGTGGTGGCCGGCTCACCCGTCAAGGATTGTGGGGCATCGTGCGGAAGGCCGCCGGGCGAGCCGGGATCGCGGCCGAGCGGGTGTCGCCCCATGTGCTCAGGCACTCGGCGGCCACCCACATGGTGGAACGGGGTGCCGACCTGAGGTCCGTCCAACAACTGCTCGGTCACGCTACAATTACAACGACACAGGTGTACACCCGAGTGACCCCGCAACACTTGCTCGAAGTGTACGTCACGTCTCATCCACGGAGTAGATGATCGGAAACGCTATGACAATCGACCTCGACAACGCACGCAAGATTCTGCTCGAAGAGCGGGACAAACTGGTGCACCAGCTCGGTGAGCTCGGCTCAGACGAGAACGGGGACTTGCGCTCCGACCTCGACTTCGGAGAGGGCTTTGCCGACGCGGCTGCCGTCACCTCGGAGCGCACCGAGGTGCTCGGAATTGTCGAGACGCTGAAGAGTCAGCTGGACGACGTCAACGAGGCCGTCGTCAAGCTGGATGACGGCACCTACGGCACTTGTCACTCGTGCGGCAAGGAGATCGGTGCGGCCCGAATGGAGGCCCGCCCCTTCTCTCTCTACTGTGTGGATTGCAAGACCCGCCGCTCCGCCTAGCGCAGCCCGTCGTTGTTCACGTTCACCGATAACTCGTTCATCGAGGCCGCCCTCGTCATCCTCATCCTCATCCCGTCGATCATCGTGCATGAAGTTTCACACGGCTTGGTGGCCAACCGCCTGGGCGATCCGACTGCCCGCAACGCCGGCCGCCTGACCCTCAACCCGCTGCCACACATCGATCCGTTCGGTTCGGTGCTACTGCCGGCCATGCTGGCGCTGGCCAACGGGCCGATATTCGGCTGGGCCAGGCCGGTGCCGGTCAATCCGGGCCGATTCACCAACCCCACCGGCCATATGGCGATCACCGCGGTGGCCGGTCCCGTCAGCAACATCGTCCTCGCCACCCTGCTGGCCCGGCTGGTCTTTCCCCAGCTGAGCGGCGTCCCCGAGGAGATCGTCTTCTGGTTCATATTCCTCAATCTGCTGCTGGCAGTGTTCAACATGCTGCCGATCCCACCGCTCGACGGGAGCCGCCTGCTCCCGCTGGTGTTGCCTCCGGGCGGTCGCGAGCTGTACCGGCAATTCGAGCAATTTGGGTTCATCCTCCTGTTCGCACTGCTCTTCTTCCTGGAGGGTTCGCTCGACTTCCTGGTCGACTGGTCAGTTTGGATGCTCGAGATAGTGATCGCATGAGCGCCCATCCGCTAACGCCGAGCCATGCCCTCCACCTGGTTCGACGGGCCGTCGGATCGGTCAGGGCCCGCCCGCTCACCCCTCGCGAGGAGGCCGAGGTGGCCGGGCTGCTGGACGATGCTCGGGCGGCCTTGTTTTGGGAGCAGCCGGTGATGGATCAGCGCCACGCCATCGAGGCGGCTCGGTTCGTGCTCACCCGCCGTCCCGGCGACCGGGAGCTTGCCCGCGCCGCGCTCTTGCACGATGTCGGTAAGCGCCACGCCGGCTTGGGGGTGTTGGGGCGGGTGGCGGCCACGCTGCTGGCGCTGCTGCGGATTCCTGCTCCCGGACGCTTTGGGATCTACCTCGACCACGCCCGGCTCGGAGCCGAGGACCTGGCGGGTGCCGACGAGCTGACCGTGGTATACGCTCGGCACCAGGACGGTGACCGCCCGGCGGCAGTACCGGCTCAGGCATGGGCATTGCTGAAGGAGGCCGACGGCGAAAAGCATCGGGTGGCCGGGAAGGCCCAATACGATGTCGGTTGATGCGGAGTCGGCATGAGCTATGAAGTGAAGACGGCGGTCTTTGAGGGCCCGCTCGACTTGCTGCTGCAGCTCATCACCCGCCATCAGGTCGACATCACTCACCTCAGCCTCACGGAGCTGGTTACCGAATACCTCACCCATCTCGATGCCATGCGCCGGCTGGACATGGAGGTGACGAGTGAATTCCTGCTGATTGCCTCGACACTGATTCAGCTGAAGGCGCGTTCCCTGCTTCCCGACGATGCCGACGTTGACCTCGACGAGGAGCTTGCCCTGTTTGAGGAGCGCGATCGGCTGTTGGCCCGCCTGCTGGCCTGCGCCACGTTCAAGGACGTCGCCGCCGTGCTGGCACACCGCTTGGCCGGCCAGGCCCGCTATGTGCCGCGGGTGGCCGGGCTCGACATCGATGTGCGCCCGCTCGACCCCGACATCCGTCTCGGAATGGGCCCCGACGCCCTCGCCCGGCTGGCCGCCCGGGTTCTCTCCAGGGGGGGCGAGCCCGACCTCGACCACTTCGATCTCGACCTGCCCTCGGTCTCGGCTGCCATCGGAGACCTCCGGGCCCGCCTGCAGGAGCAGCTGGAGGGCGATTTCGACGGCTTGACCGATCATCTCACCCGCACGGTCGAGGTGGCCGCCTACTTCCTCGCCATGCTCGAGCTGGCCCGCTGGGGCCTGATCGAAGTGAGCCAGCAACACCGTGACGCTCCTATCAACCTCAAGACCCGACCCGATGCCGTTGTCGTCGACGGACTCCAAAGCGAATGGATGTGACATGAACACCCGGTCGATCCTCGAAGCCATTCTGTTTGTCGCCGAGCGGCCGGTCCCCGCGGCCGAGCTGGCCGAGGTGACCGAACGCCCCCGCGACGAGGTCAGCAAGGAACTCGAAGCGCTGGCCGCCGACTACGAAGCCAGGGAATCCGGCCTCGTGCTCAAGGAAGTTGGTGGGGGTTGGCGGCTCTTCAGCCACCCACAGGCCCGACCCTATCTCGAGCAGTTCGCGGCCAGTCCCGCCGCCACCCGGCTGTCACAAGCTGCCCTCGAGACGCTGTCGGTGGTGGCCTACCGCCAGCCGGTCACCCGGGGCCAGGTGAGCGAGATCCGGGGGGTCGACTCCGAGCGGTCCCTCCAGACCCTCGAACGATTCGGGCTGGTTGCCGAAATCGGCACCGCCCCCGGGCCGGGCAGCCCCATCCTGTATGGAACCACCGAGATGTTTGTCGAGAAGCTGGGCGTCAACAGCCTCGAGGAGCTGCCACCACTGGCCGACCACGTCCCCCCGGCACAAGTGGTCGAGGCGCTCGAGCGCCCCTTCCGTCCCGGCGAAGTGATCGACCTGCGCGACGAGGACGACCGGCACGAAGCGGACAGCTCGTAGAGCGACTCCAGAAGCTCATTGCCCACTCGGGGATCGCCTCGCGGCGGGCAGCGGAGGATCTGATCCGAGCGGGTCGGGTCACGGTCGACGGTAACCCCGCTCACCTGGGCCAAAAAGTCGACCCGGAGACCGCCTGGGTGGAGGTCGATGGGGTGGCCCTTCCGATCAAACCCGACCTGGTGTATTACCTGCTCTACAAGCCGGTTGGTGTGGTCAGCACCACCGATGATCCCCACCATCGGGAAACGGTGACCTCGCTGGTGCCCGACGGCACCCGGGTGTATCCGGTCGGGCGCCTGGATGCCGACAGCGAGGGACTGCTCTTGCTGACCAACGACGGCGCTCTCACCGAAAGAGTCACCCACCCCCGTCATGGGGTGACCAAGACCTATCTGGCCGAGGTCGACGGCTCGGTGGGAACCAAGGCGATCGCCAGTCTGACCGCCGGGGTCGAGCTGGACGACGGGCCGGCCCGCGCCGCCCGGGCGCGGGTGGTGGAGGATGGCCGGGCGCGCTCCCTGGTCGAAGTCACGATGACAGAGGGTCGTAAGCGGGAGGTGCGGCGGATGCTCGACGCCGTCGGGCACCCGGTGCGCCGTCTGGTACGCGAGGCGATCGGGCCGATCCGGGACCGACAACTGGCCCCGGGGGAGTGGCGAGAGCTGAGCGTGGCGGAGGTACGCTCCCTCTACGCAGCCGCGGCGGAGCTATGAAGCGCATCATCCCGAGTGGCCCGGTGGCAGGAACCGTCCGCCTGCCGGGCTCCAAGAGCATCACCAACCGGGCGCTGGTCGTCGCCGCCCTCGCCTCCGGCACCAGCCGGCTGCAGGGTGCACTGCGAGCCGACGATACCGACGCCATGGTCGAAAGCCTCGAGGGTCTTGGGATCGTGTTGTCGTGGGCGGGTGATGACCTGACAGTTGAGGGTTCGGGCGGCTCGTTCGGGACCGGCGACGTCGAGATCGACGTGCGTGGCTCCGGTACCACCGCCCGCTTCCTCACCGCCGCCGCCACCGTCCACACCGGCACGGTGGTGGTCGATGGGAACCGGCGAATGCGCTCGCGTCCCATCGGCGATCTGGTTCGCACCCTCGGCCAGCTCGGCGCGGCCGTTGAGGTGCTGGGAGACGAGGATCGCCCGCCGGTGCGAGTGCACGGCTCATCGCTGGCCGGAGGCGCTGCCCTCCTCGATGCGTCCCGGTCGAGTCAATTCGCCTCGGCGGTGCTGCTGGTGGCTCCCTACGCGGCCGGCGACGTGGTCCTCGAGCTTCAAGAGCCCATCGTCTCACGGCCATACATCGATCAGACCCTCGACGTGATGCGGGCATTCGGAGCCGAGGCGGGCTGGGACGGCCCCACCACCCTGGTGGTATCGACCGGCGGGTACCAGGCGCACGACTACGTTATCGAAGGAGACGCCTCCGCCGCCGTCTATCCACTGGTGGCGGCGGCCGTGTGCGGGGGAACCGTGCGGGTTGGCCCGCTGCCGGCGGGCTCACTTCAGGCCGATCTCGGTGTGTTGCCGGTGCTCGAACGCATGGGGGCGCAAGTGACCCGCCACGGTGACGACATCGAGCTGACCGGCAGCCCCCGCACGCTGGCGGCGGTCACCGAAGACATGAATGCGGCCCCGGACGCGGTAGTCGCGCTGGCAGTGGCTGCGCTGTTCGCCGAGGGCCGAACCAGCCTCACCAACATTGCCAACCTTCGCATCAAGGAGTCCAATCGGATCGACGATCTGGCGGACGAGCTGCGCAAGCTCGGCGGTTCGGTCGAGACGGGCGATGATCATCTCTCGGTTGAGGGTGGCGAGCTGGCACCGGCCGACATCGACCCCCGGGACGACCATCGGCTGGCCATGGCCTTCGCCCTCGCCGGCCTCCGGATTCCCGGGGTCCGGCTCGAGAACCCCGACTGTGTTGCCAAGACCTGGCCAGATTACTTCGACATGCTGGAGGGCATCACGACGCCGCTGGTGGTGGCGATCGATGGCCCGGGTGGCGTGGGCAAGAGCACGGTGAGCCAGGCGGTTGCCGGGCGTTTCGGCCTCGGTCACCTCGAAACCGGCGGCATGTACCGGGCCGGCGCGCTGGCGGTGCTGGAAGCCGGCCTCGACCTGGAAGACGAGGAGGCGGTGGCCGCTCTGATCGACTCGCTGACGGTCGACATCGTCGACGGGCAGGTCATCTTGAACGGCCGGGAGGTCACCGCCGCCCTCCGCACCGAAGCAGTTAGTGGCGCCTCGAGCCGGGTGTCGGCGATACCGCGAGTACGGGAAGCATTGGTGGCGCTCCAGCGCCGCTGGGTGGACCCGGAGGGGGAAGGGGCGGTAGTGGAGGGCCGCGACATCGGGACCGTGGTCTTTCCGGATAGCCCGGTCAAGGTATACCTGACCGCCCGACCCGAGGTCCGGGCGGTCCGCCGGGTGCGCGACCTCGGCTTGCGCGAGGACGACATCCCCCGCATCGCCTCCGAACTGGCCGCCCGCGACCAGCGCGACTCCACCCGGGAGGTCTCGCCGCTCCGCCCGGCCGAGGACGCCCTGGTGGTCGACACCTCCGACATGCCCATCGAACAGGTAGTCGACCGAGTGGCGGCCTACATGCTCGAGCGCCGGTAGCGGATTGCCGCCTCGGTTACAATGTCAGCGATCCGACATTCCGAATGTCGGGCAAGCGGCAATGACTTTGAAGAGGCATGACCACCGTGAAAGGCACCCCCGCCGACCAGCAACATCTCGCCTGGCTGGCTCGCTCGTTCGGCCGCCCCGATTACCTTCCCCTCTCACCTGCCGACCTGGAGGTGTTGTCCCGGGCGGGAGAGATCGTCAAAAAGTACCCCGGCACCCACCTATTCAAGGAGGGCGCCGCCGCCACCTCTGCGTTCCTCGTTCGGGAGGGTGAGGTCGACCTCTACCGCGGTCCGAGTGATCGGCGCGAAGTCGTCGGCCGGGTGGGGCCGGGAGCCGTCATCGGTGACATCGCCATGTTCAGCGGCCAGCCCTACATCTCCTCGGCGCGGGCGGTCGGCCACGTTACCGCCTTCCTGTTCGACCGGGATCGCTTGCTCCCCGAGTTGGCGCGCTCGCCGGCCATCACGCTCCGCTGGCTGGTCGCCAGCCTCACCCAGCTCGAGCGTACCCAGCGCCGGGTGCTCAACCTCATGCACAAGACGGTGCTCGCCCAGGTAGCGGGCCTGCTGGTGAACGAAGCCGATGATCGCAATGAAGTCGCGCTCAGTCAGGCCACCATCGCCACCCTGCTCGGCGCCAGCCGCCAATCGGTGAACGAAGCCCTCAACCAGCTGAAGCGGCGCGGTCACGTCGAGACCGGTTACCGGCTGGTACGAGTGCTGGACCGCAGCGAGCTCAGCCGGGTGGCGGCTGAGGACTGAGTGCCAGCAGCGCCAGCGCCTCGTTGGCCGTCCACGCCCGATCGTTGTCCAGCTCTCCGGTCTCGCCCGGGTGGCGGGCGCTGTAACCGCCTTCCACGGCAGCCTGAAGCGCCGCCAGCAGCCGGCGAAGGTCGCGGGGAAGCGGGAAATACTCGCCCTCGGTGGTCACTTGCACCCGCTCAACCCCATCGGTGGGCGCGATCGCCTCGATGACGGCAAACACGAGCTGGTCGGGGGCAGAGGCGCCGGCCGTCACGCCCACCACCTCGGCGTCGGCCAGCCAGGCCGGGTCGATAGCGTCTGGCCCGTCGATCCGGTGGGCACGCGCGCCGTTGACGCTCGCCACCCGTACCAGTGCCTGGGTGTTCGATGAGTTCTTCGATCCGACCACCAGCACCAGGTCGGCGTGCTCGGCCAGCACTTTCACGGCCTCCTGGCGGTTGGTGGTCGCATAGCAGAGGTCACTCTTGCGAGCCGTCCACAGCGAGGGGAATCGCTCGGCAGCGGCATCGAGCACGTCCTCGAATTCGAACAGCCCGAGGGTGGTCTGGGAAACAAGGGCCACCTGCTCGGGATCGGTGGGGCGGTAGTCGCCGAGGCCGGTCTCGGGATCGATCAGGGTGATGGCCTCGGGGGCCTCGGCGATGGTCCCGATGGCTTCGTCGTGGCCTTCGTGACCGACGTAGATGATGTCGAAGCCCTGGTCGGCCATGCGCTTGACCTCGTGATGCACCTTGGTAACGAGCGGGCACACGGCGTCGACCAACACGGCCGCCCCGTCACCGGCGGCGGCTACCACTTCCGGAGCCGACCCGTGGGCCGACAACATGACCGGGGCTCCAGGGGGAACCTCATCGATCTGGTCGACGAAGATCACCCCGGCGGCCTCGAAGGCCTCCACCACCGCCTGGTTGTGGACGATCTCGTGGTAGCAGTACACCGGCGGCTCAAATACTTGCACCATCCAGGTGAGCGCCTTGATCGCCATCTCCACTCCGGCGCAAAAGCCACGCGGCTCGGCCAGGAGAACCTTCTGTGTCATGGCCGCGAGGTTAGAGCCGGCGCGCCCGGTACCCTGGTTCCGCTCATGTCCTTCCCCACCGTCTCTGAGATCGTCGATGGCAGCCCGGCGTATGCGGCGGGGCTGGCGGTCGGCGACGAGCTGCTCTCCATCTGTGGCGTGCTGCCGTCCGACGTCATCGAATACCAGCAGCTGGTCGACGAGTCGGAGATCGATCTCACCGTCCGGCGGGGCCGGCTGGAATGGGATGTCTGCATCGAGAAAGCGCCGGGAGCGCCGCTGGGGTTGCGCCTCGACTCTTCGATCTTCGACCGGGTCCAGACCTGCGACAACCACTGCGAGTTCTGCTTCATCTACCAGCTGCCCCCCGGCATGCGGAAGTCCCTGTACCTGAAAGACGACGACTACCGCCTCTCGTTCCTGTACGGCAACTTCACCACCCTCACCCGATTCACCGAACTCGACCTCGCCCGGGTGGTCGACGAGCAGCTTGGCCCGCTCTATGTGTCGATTCATGCCACCGACCCGGCGGTGCGCTCGGCGATGCTCCGCAACCAGAGAGGGGCCACCAGCCTTCGGTGGCTGCGCGCCCTGCTCGATCACGACATCGAGGTGCACGGCCAGGTGGTGCTGTGCCCCACCATCAACGGCGGCGAGATACTCGAGCGCACCTTCGCCGAGGTCATCCTCCGTTACTCGAAGCTGGCTTCGGTTGGCATCGTCCCGCTCGGTCTCTCCCGCTTCAACCAGGAGTCGAACCTCCGGGTGCACACCGATGATGAAGCCCGGGCGGTCATCGAGGCCACCGAACACTGGCAGGGCATCGCTCAGGCCCAGCTGGGCCGGCGCATGTTCTTCGCCTCAGACGAGCTTTACCTGCAGGCCGGTGTCGAGGTGCCGGCCGGCGACGCCTACGAGGGCTTCCCCCAGCACGAGAACGGCATCGGGATGGCCCGCGCCTTCTACGACGAGCTCGAGGAACTGGAGCGAGGCGCCGGCCATCAGGTCCATGAATCGACCGGGAGCTTCGCGTCGTTGCCGGCCGCCCCCGCCGAGGGCTACCGGGCCCCCCGCACGCTGGCAGCCGGGGAGGGGAACGGGGATTCTCCCCCCGGAGGAGCCAGGGGGGGCGGGAACGCGGCGGGTTCCTTGGGAGTTGCTCGGCAACTCCAGCCCGATTCGCCGACCGTCATCATCACCGGAATCTACGGTGCCGAGGTCATCGAGCCGGTCCGCCCGCGCCTCGAGCGGTTAAGCGGCCGGTCCCTCCGGGTGCTGGCGGTGCCAAACGCGTTCTTCGGCGGCAACGTGGCAGTCAGTGGCCTGATGGTCGGCGAGGACATCCGGGCGACCCTGGCCGCCGACACCGGGCCGGCTGCCCGCTACCTCATCCCCGACGTCACACTCTCGGGTGATCGGTTCCTCGACGACACTACGATTCGCGACGTGGCCGAGGCCGCCCCGGCGCCGCTGTTGGTGGTGCCAACTTCGGTGGCCGGCATCGTGGCCGGAACCCGCCGATGAGCCAGATGCCGATCGTGGCGGTGGTCGGCCGGCCGAACGTCGGCAAATCCACCCTCGTCAACCGCATCGTGGGGCGCCGGGTGGCAGTGGTTGAGGCCAGACCGGGGGTTACCCGCGATCGCCGGGAGTTCCAGGCCGAGTGGCTCAACCGCCCCTTCATGCTGGTGGACACCGGTGGATGGGAGCTCACGCCTTCCGGCGAGCTCACCCAGAACATCCGGGCGCAGACAGAAGCCGCCCTGGCTGGGGCCGACGCGGTGCTGTTCGTGACCGATGCCACCGCCACCGTGACCGACGATGATGCCGGAGTAGCCGAGATGCTGCGCCGGTCCGACACCCCGGTGGTCCTGGTGGCCAACAAGTCGGACAATCCCCAGATCGACCAGGACACCAGCCACCTCTACGGCCTCGGCATCGGCGATCCCATGCCCGTCAGTGCCCTCCATGGGCGTGGCACTGGCGACCTGCTCGACCGGCTCTTCGGCCTGCTTCCCGAGGTCGAGCCGGTGGAGCACCCCGATATCGCCTCACTGGCCATCATCGGTCGGCCCAACGTCGGCAAATCGACGCTGCTCAACCGGCTGCTGGGGGAGGACCGGGTGCTGGTTTCCGAGACTCCCGGGACGACCCGCGATCCCATCGATGCGATTGTCGAGATGGACGGTGAGCCGTTCCGGGTGGTTGACACGGCCGGCATCCGGCGGGCTCCCAAGTGGGGGGACGGCGCCGACTACTACGCCGTGCTCCGCGCCAAGGGCGTTCTGGCAGAGTCCGACGTTGCCCTCCTCATGATCGACGGGAGCGAGGGAGCTACTCATCAAGATCAGCGCCTGGCCGAGGAGATCGCCGAAGCCGGAACCGGCCTGGTGGTGCTGCTCAACAAGTGGGACGCCGCCACCCTGGAACAGCGGGACTGGTGCCGCGACAGTGTTGCCGACCGGCTCGGCTTCGTGGGATGGGCGCCGGTGCTCACCCTGTCCGCCAAGACCGGCAGCAAGATCAAGCGCATCGGCGGCGCGGTGCGAGTCTCCCTCGAGTCCCTCGACCGGCGGATTCCGACCGGCGAACTGAACCGGCTGGTGCGTCGCTGGCAGGAGGCTCACCCACCGCCGGTCCGCAAGGGTCGCCGCCCCAAGATCCTGTATGCGGTCCACGCCGGCCGCCGGCCGCCCGTCATCGTCCTGTTTGTGGCCGGCGGCGAACTAGGCGTGGATTATCTCCGATTCCTCGAAAACCGATTGCGGAACGAATACGACTTCACCGGCGCTCCGATCCAGTTCCGTGCCCGCCAGCGGGCCTCCAGCCGTGGGTGACAGGCCCCGGGAGGAGGAACGGCCATCCGCGGTGTTTTGGGTGGTCGTGGTGGCTACCGTGCTGTACCTGGGCATCCGGTTGATCCAGGGTGTGATGTGGGTGGTGCAACAGGTCACGTAGGGGTGGGTGGATGCCGGTTGGCCTCCTCGCCAAGCCAGAATGCGGGCTAGCCCACAGAGAAATGGCGAGATATGAGCGACATGGCGATCACCTTCATCATTCTTGGGGTGACGGTCCTCTTATTTGTGTGGGGTCGGCTGGAGTCCGACCTGGTCGCGGTCGGATCGTTGCTGGCGCTTTACCTCACGGACGTCATCAGTCTCGACGACGCGCTATCCGGTTTCGGGAACGCGACGGTGATCCTCATCGGGACCCTCTTCATCGTAGGTGAGGGCCTCAATCGAACCGGAGTCACGGCCTACTTCGGCGAGAGATTGATTGGCAGCGCCCGCGGCAGCGGGTGGCGGCTGCTGGTGCTCTCGATGGTCGGCACTGCCATTCTCTCCGGTTTCATCTCGAACACGGGAACCGTCGCCACGCTGATGCCGGCCATCGTCCTGGCGGCGTGGCGGGTGCGGAGTGTCCCCGCCGCCTTTCTCATCCCGGTTGCGTTCGCTGCCAACGCCGGTGGATTGCTGACGCTCACCGGTACTCCTCCCAACATCGTCGTTTCCGACGCCCTGGAGGCGGCCGGCTTCCGCGAGTTCGGGTACTTCGAGTTCTCGCTCATCGGTGTCCCCTTGCTGATCGTGGCCATCGTCTACATGGCGGTGATCGGGCGCCGCCTACTCCCCGAGCGCCGCGGTGGGAGTGGGCCGCCGCTGGTCGGACAGGAGATGGAGGCCCTGGCGGAGACCTACTCCCTCTACGGCGAGATCTACCGGCTGCGGGTCCGCGCCTCCTCCCCCCTGATCGGGTCGTCGCTGCGCCAGTCCAACCTGGGGCGGCGCTTCGGGGTCACCGTGTTGCAGATCGAACCCTTCCAGGGCGGGACGACCCGCTTCGAGCAGTCGCTGCCGTCGGCGGTCCGGGATCGAGTTGAGGCCATCCAGACGGAGCCGCCCGCCCTCCCGGACCCGAGCCAGCCGCTGGCGCACAACGATGTGCTGCTCGCGAGCGGCACGCCGGATCAAATACACCAGCTTGAGGTCGGCATGCATCTCGGCGTGCTCCCGGTCGACGAGGCTGCCCAGGAGCTCGGCGATTTGCTGTCGCAGGAGATCGGGATCGCCGAAGTGCTCATCACCCCCCGTTCCTCGTACATCGGCGCGGTGGTCTCCGAGGGGGCCGTCGGCACAACCTTCGGGGTGCAAGTGCTGGGCATCCGGAGGGGAGATCGGCTGCTGGAGAGCACCGAGCCGTTGCAGTTCGGAGATGCCCTCCTGGTCCGGGGCACGTGGGAGGTCATTGGTGTCATCGCCGAGGAGAAGCGGAACTTCGTGGTCGTCGGCCAGCCAGAGCAGATCGCGGCCCAGGTGTCGGCCTTGAACATTAAGTCGTGGTTGGCGCTCTCAATCCTCACCGGGATGGTCGCCTTGATGGTCAGCGGAGCCGTTCCGGTGGTCATTGCGGCTTTGCTGGCGGCGGCCGCCATGCTCGTGACCAGGTGCCTCACCTCGACCCAGGCCTATCGGGCCGTGTCGTGGTCGACGGTGATTCTGATCGCGGCGATGATCCCAATGGCCGTCGCCCTCGAGTCGACCGGTGGGGCCCAGAACGTGGCCGATGCTCTGGTCGATGTTTTCGGCGGCCTGGGGGGCGTGCCCCTGCTGGCCGGCGTCATCTTGATCACGACCGGTTTCAGCCAGGTGATCAGCAACACTGCCGCCGCGGTCTTGATGGCTCCGATCGCGCTGAGCGCCGCCGCCGGGCTGGGAGTGGATCCACATCCACTGATGATGGGGCTGGCGGTGGGGGCCTCCTCTGCCTTCCTCACGCCGATCGGGACCGCACCCAACCTCATGGTTATGGCCCCGGCCGGCTACCGGTTCCGCGACTACACCCGGGTCGGCCTTCCACTGCTCGTGCTCTTCCTGGCAGTGAGCCTGGCGATCATTCCGGTCTTCTGGCCGCTGTGAGTAAGGGGGGACGGACCGCGGCGGCGAGCCGATCGAGGGTCGGGTTATCCTTCACCGTTCCACCGGCTGGCGAATCACGGTCCGGAGCCGTTCGGGAGCGGTCCGGCGGGGGTCACCCAGGTAGATCTCGTGATGGCGGCCGGTGAGGCGATAGCCGTTCTCGTGCGCAAACTCGTGGAGTCGGGCAATGGTGGGGGCCTCGGCGTCGTAGGGGCCGATGTGCATGATTTGAACGGCGGTTCCTTCCCGGAACGGTTCAAATCGCAGGCGGTCGAGCGCCGGCGGGTTCTTCTTGGCTCGCACTTCATCGATGGCAATCGCAACATGCTCTTCGGTGAGATGGTCGGGTTGCATGATCATCGACATCCAATTCCAGGAGTCCTTGTCATCGCCCGGGAACGCGTCCATGTCGTCCGCCCACCACAGACCTTCGAGGGCCATCACCGTGTAGTCGATGCCGAGTTCCTGCTTGCTGAAGAACTTGAGCGTGTAGGACACGGGGTAGAGCGCTTCCATCGCCTCCCGGTAGGCAGCCGACGTGTTGGGGTCGCCGTGGCCGTCGATCATGAGGAAGTTCCATTCCGGAACCTCAACTACCGAGCAGTGTTTGGCCGACGGCTGGTAGTAGTCGCGCAGTTCTTTCTTCAGATCGAGCTTGGTCATCTGCTACCTCCTCGGCGATTACTCCCGCCTCGTTCACCAACGTATCCGGCGGCCGTCCGCTGCCTAGAGGTCGAAAGTAACGAGCTGCCAGGTCGCCGGTCCCAGTCGGGAGCGCCCGGCTAGGTCTCCTGCGGCACTGGACTGAGTGGTTGCGCCTCCACCCGATCCTTGGCTACGGCCACCAGCGCCACCCCGCCGAGGATGAGCGGAAGTGCGATCACCGCCTGGCCGGACAGAACTTCCGAACCGATCGTCACTCCCAGCAGCACCGCCACCACCGGGTTGACGTAGGCGTAGCTGGTGGCGAGGGCAGGCCGGACGGCGCCCAGCAAGTACATGTAGGCGCTGAAGGCGACGATCGAGCCGAGGGTGATCAGATAGACGAGGGCGAGCCAGCCGCTGAAATCGGGGAAGGCCTCGAATCGCTCACCCCGCACCAAGCCCACTACCAGCAGGATTACGCCCCCGGTTGCCATCTCCATTGCAGTCGCCATGGCGCCCGGGGGAAGGCTGATCCGTTGGCTCCACACCGAGCCGAAGGCCCAGCTGATCGGCGCCACGATCATGAGGGTGATCCCGAGGGCGTTGCCGGCGAAGTCGCCTTCTTGACTGAGAATGACCACCCCGGTGAGCCCGATGGCGAGGCCGAGCCATTCGAGCCGGTTGGGCCAGCGGCCGAACAAGCCGCTCCACAGGGCCGCCCACAAAGGCATGGCCGCCACCGCGGTTGCGGCCAGGCCGGATCCGACGCCGCGGGCTTCCGCCAACGCGACGACGCCGACACCGCCCATCATCAACAGGGCGCCGATCTGAGCCGCCGACCACCACTCCCGCCGGGTCGGGGCAGGCGCCCCGCGGCGGCGGAGGTACCAGAACATGGCCGAACCCGCGACGACGAAGCGGATCCCGTTCCCGATGAAGGGCGGGAATTCCTCCACCAGGTAGCGGAGGGCGAGGTAGGTAGACCCCCAGATGACATAGACCGCGAACAGGGCGAGCCCGATGAGCCAGCGGTTGCGTGCGGTCATGTAGAAGGAACCCCGGTCGGCAGTGAATCGTTGCACCGATGGTAGGTGGCCCCTATAAAGGGAAGATCTCCCCGTTGACGTCCATGCCCTGGGCTTGCCAGCCGGGGAAGGTGTGATACCCGTTGAGCCAGCGGAATTGCTGGTCGTCGACCCGGCCGTGGTAGGTGTTGTCTTCGAAGCGGTTGTTGCGGCTGCTGTGGAAGATCGCGTCGTCTCCGACATCCTGGACCGCGCCCGTGTGGCCTCGCTCCATCGTGATGTGGTTGTGGTGCACCCACAGGTTCTTCACCACGTTCTCGCCGTAGGGGCCGCTGCCCCGGCTTTGCTGGATGGCGGAGATGCCGTTGGCGTTGTTCACCACGGTGTTGCCGTACACCTCGGCGTCGGAGGTGACGTATACGAGGATGCCGGGACTCCACATCCAACTCACACCACGGGGATCGTCGAGACCGTTCCCCTCCACGTGGTTGTTACGGATGATGGTGCCGTAGCTCAACTCAACCGAGATTCCGCTGCGGTAGTTGTATTCGCTGCGGTTGTTCTCCAGCAACGAGTTCTCGCTGTGCACGTCCACCCACAGGCCCATGCCGACGTTGTGGTGCGCGTAGTTGCCCCGGACGACGACGTTGTTGATGGCCGCGAATTTGGTGCCGCCCGCCTCCCAGTCGTGCCAGAACCCGGCCGTGTTGTTGTAGGCGATCTCGTTGTTCTCGATGAGGGCGCCGTCGCCCTGCGCCGAGAGGCCGAGCTGGCCGTTGTGATGGGTGTAGTTGTTGCGGGCGATACCCCCGTTGGTGACGTTGATGCCGACGCCGTGGTTGAGACGGGCCTCGACTCCTTCGACGATCCACCCGCTGGCGAGGCCGCTCCCGATTCCGAGCCGTGAATCGACCGCCGCCTGTTGAGCGCCCACCGCGTACTTCTCGATGATGAGGTCGGCAACCCGGACGTTGTCGGCATCACCAAAGAAGGCGCGGTCGGTGACACTCATTTCTACCAGGCGCCCGCCCGGGTTCTCACCCAGGTAGATGCGGTCGGCGTCGTAGTCGAAGAACCACTTGCCGGGTCCGAGGTCGGCGAGGCTCCCGGCGTGCTCGTAGAGGAGGTCCTCAACGAACAGGTCGTTGGTGTGGTTGCAGCGGGGGGTCACGGCCTCGCAGAGACCGATTATGCGGGCTTCTCGCGTCTGGCCTCCGACGCTCCACCAGGCGCCGTCGGGAGCCCAGCCGGTGATCTCCTCGGCGCCGGTCATGATGGCACCCGGCTCGCCGATGAACGTCTGGCTCTCTTTGGGCCGCACGCTCTGGTTGCGGTGGGTGCCGGTACGGATGAGGAATATCGTTCCGGGAGGATTGGCGTCGACCGCCGCCTGGATGTCATTGCCCGGGAGGATGGCGACATCAAAGACCGGCGGCGGAGGAGGCGGCGGCGGCGGAGGCGGCGGCGGGGGCGGCGGGGGCGGCGGGGGCGTCTCGGCCCGCCCGGCGGCGATCCAGCCATCGGACCCGAAGTCGACCACGAGGTCGGCCTCGGCGGTGGTGTTGGAGTTCGACAAGAAGAGGCGGTGGACCGAAGGCCGGTAGATGCCGACGGTGTCGAAGCCGTCGTCGTCCCAGTCGCCGGCGATGATGGCGTCGCCCGGGATTCCGTAGAAGAACTCGAGCTCGGCGAATCCGGTGGTGAGCTGGTTGCGCAGATACGCAAAGCCGGAGGTGGTGCGGTACAGGCCGACCGAGTCGACCCCGTCACCGTCGAAGTCGCCGGCGAAGGGCGTGTCGCCGGGGACGCCGAAGTAGAAGCTGTACTCGGCGACGCGGGTGGCCAGCTCGTTGTTCACGAACACCTGGCTGTCGCGGTAGATCGAGACCGTGTCACATCCGTCGCCGTTCCAGTCGCCTGCCAGTGGGACGTCGCCGGCGATGCCGAAGAAGAACTCGGTGTCGGCGATTCCCTGGTCGTTGCTGTTGCGGACGAAGACGAATCCGTTGGTGGGGCGGTAGGCACCGACGGTTGTCTCCCCGTCACAATCCCAGTCGCCGAGGATGGGTACGTCGCCGGGAGTGCCGAAGTAGAAGCTGTCGACGGAGCCGTCGGCGTTGGTCATGAACCACTGCCCACTCGACTCGTCGAACATCAGCAGGTGCGATAAGGCGTCGGCCCCGGGTGCGGCCGCGCTGGTGCCGAGCACGAGCACCAGAGCCCCGATGGCAAGAAATACCCCTCTGCGCATGCCCTCTCCGCCTGATAGCCAGCTCCCTTCATCCTAAACGAGGCCGCGAAAACGTTTCTTCGGTTTTCGGACTAGTCACCGGTGCGTGGTTTCGCAGGGATCGAAGAGCCGGTAACCTGCTGGCTCCGGGCTGTGGCGCAGTTTGGTAGCGCACTTGACTGGGGGTCAAGAGGTCGCTGGTTCAAATCCAGTCAGCCCGAC
>CAMYMH010000022.1 GCA_947259275.1 uncultured Acidimicrobiaceae bacterium
CCACGGTGCCACCGACCACCACCACCACCACCACCACGGTGCCACCGACCACCACCACCACCACCACCACGGTGCCACCGACCACCACCACGGTGCCACCGACCACCACCACCACGGTGCCACCGACCACCACCACCACCACCATCCCGGGCACCATTGGCGTGTACGTGAATGCCCTCCGACCAGGGGGAGACCTCGCTGGTGCGCTCTGGGAGCCTGCGGTTCAGGTGCGCTTGGCGCTCACAGAAGCCGGCAGCTTCAGGGACATCGAGGTGACCGGCCGCTGGTCCGGCGCATTCACCGGAACGGTCAGCGGTACGACCAACCCCACCGGGAAAGTGACCCTCACGGCACCGGCGATCGCCGAGGCGACCCTGACGTTCACCGTCGTGTCCGTCACCCACAGTGAATACGAGTATCGATCAGACTTGAATGTTGTGACTCAGATAGTCGTCAACCGCCCTAGCGCTGAGTAGTCCCCCGAGCAGACTCACCGCGGATCGCGCCCGCCTGAGGTACCCTTGGCACCCACGCCCACAGTAAGTAGCGGAAAGCGAACGGGAGCAGTGCGGGACTTCGACCGGCATTATGGCGATGACGACGTGATCAATCGACGCGCCCGCTGGGGCGTGCTGGTCATCCTTCTACTCGTCGGGGGCACCGCCTACGCCGGCGGTGCATTCTCCGGTGACGATGAGCCACCGCCCAACGTGCTGCCAACGGCTCTTATCTCCGCCGCGCCCAACCGGATCCAATTGACGGAGGCGACCACAACCACCGCCCCAAGCGTGAGCACCACGAGGACTGGGAGTGCCGACCCGGTGGCAGCGACAGTGCCGTCGAGCACCACGACCGAGCCCCCACTCGCCACGACCACCTCCACCCGCTCCACTCCGCCGGCGACTGCCACCACGACACCTACTTCCCCGTCCACCACCACATCAACATCGACTACTACTACTACTACTACTACTACTACCACCACCACCACCACCACCGTCCCCCCAACCACCACATCAACATCGACGACAACAACCACCGTTCCGCAAACAACCACCACCACCGTCCCTCCCACCACCACCACCACAATCCCCCCGGTGGTTGGGACGATCCATATCCACGACCTGGCGGGTGAGGGCACAGAGGACGGGGACGGCTGGTATGCCACGATCGAAGTGCGAGTCAGGAACGACGCGGGCCGCAATCAGCGCGGGGTGGTCGTCTCGGGCCGCTTCACCGGTGGCGTCACCCAGCTCGTGTCCGGCTCAACCAACCCCCGGGGCAGAGTGACCTTCGAGTCCGGACCGGTTGACGGCGCCAGCGTCACGTTCACGATCATCGACCTGGTACACCCCGATTACGCCTACGCCCCGGAGAACAACCGACAGGGCCCTTCGGTCACAGTCGAATTCGAAATCGACTAGCCACGGCATCGGTTCGACCGGTGTCGGAAACTAGCCGTGCGGCCCCTACTCCGTCCTCACAATGGGGCACGAGGCAGGTGACACCGCCCCTGAGTCCCTTCAGCCTGGCGCGCACCCTCTGGCCCTCGCCGTGGCCAAAGGACCCTTCCGACACGGTAGGGTGCCCCTCATGCCCACATTTGACATCGTCTCACAGGTAGATCGCCAGGAAGTGACCAACGCCGTCGACCAGACCGCCCGCGAGCTGGCCAACCGGTACGACTTCCGCGGCACAAACTCGACCGTCCGGTTCGCCGACGACGAGATCGTGGTGGAGTCCTCAACCGATCATCGCCTCGAGGCTGCCATCGATGTGCTCAAGGAGAAACTGGTGCGACGAAAGGTCTCGCTCAAGGCCATCAGCGGCGGCACCCCCAAGGAGATCGGTGGAGGCCGCTACCAGGCTGCCTTCGCCCTCAACCAGGGGATTGCCCAGGACGCCGCCAGGGAGTTGTCCAAGAGCGTGCGGGACAGCAAGCTGAAGGTTCAGGTCCAGATCCAGGGCAATCAGCTGCGGGTGCAGGGCAAGAAGCGCGATGATCTGCAGCAAGTGATCGCCCTTCTCAAAGAGCTCGACTACCGGATCCCGCTCCAGTACGTGAACTTCCGCGACTAGTGATGTACTAGTGGAGTTCGCCCTCCAAAAGCGAGGTACCTACCACGACGTTCTGACCGCGGCCCGCTGGGCAGAAGATCGAGGCCTGACGAGCTTTGCCCTTCCCGACCACTACCTGGCGGGCCGATCACCAACCGGCAAGGGATATGACACCGCCGCAGCCGACATCTACCCCTACTTTGGAGGGCTGGGGGTCGAAACCAGCACCATCGGCCTGGCGGCGCTGGTATCACCGGTCACCTACCGTCACCCGGCGTCATTACTCAAGCTCGGGCTGGCGGTCGACGAGATCAGTGGGGGCAGGTTCACGCTCGGAATCGGCACCGGCTGGATGAAGTCCGAACACGCCATATTCGGCTTCACCCTGCCCGATTGGAAAGAACGCTTCGACCGGCTGGAGGAGGCGCTCGGTTTCGTGCGGGCGGCCCTCAGCGATGGTGCCGTCGGATTCGCGGGCACCTTCTACCAGCTGGAGGAAGTCGACCATCAGCCGAAGGCACCCGCGCTCCGAATCATGGTCGGAGGGTCGGGACCGCGCCGTACCCCGGAGCTGGCCGGGCGCTTCGCCGACGAGTTCAACATCTATTCGCGGCCGGTCTCGGACATCTCCGAACGCATCGAGCGGGCCAGCGACGCGGCCCTTCGAGCCGGTCGCGACCCGGCTTCCCTGCTTCTCTCGTGCGCCTCACCCCCGGTGATCGGTCCCGATACGGCCACGTACCGGGCGAGACTGGAAGCGTTTGCGGCTGCCCGCGGACTCCAAGTGGACCGCCTCGAAGAGCAATGTCGGTCCATCGCCATTCCGATGGGGACTCACGAGGAAGCCCGCGACACGTTTGGTCCGCTCGCCGACATAGGTATTACTCGCTACTACCTTCAAATCCTGGGTAGCTTCGACCTCGACTACGCCGCCGAACTGCTCGAGGTTCTCGGCTAGGCCGAGGGCCGCACTACCAGTCCGTCGAGCAGCTTCCGGCTCGATCGACTGATCTCCCGCACCGCCCGGTCGAATGTCTTCTGGTTGGCCTTGGATGGCTTTCGATAGCCCGAGATCTTGCGAACAAACTGCCGCGCAGCCGCCTCGATGTCCTCGTCGGTCACCAGCATCTCCGGGTTCCGCAGGGTCTTGATACTTCGACACATGGCTGCAGCCTATAGAAGGCTCGCGGGGATACCCGCCCGGGCGGCAGCTTCGGGGGCGAACGAATGGTCGCGAGCGTCCCCGGCCAGGATCCCGACCGAGTCGGGCACGTGGCGGCCCCGCTCCGATTCACCGCCAGCACCCCGCGAGCAGCTCGTCGATGAAAGCAGCACCCAGCGCCCCGGTCCCCTAGACAACGTGTTTGGCTACAAGTCCCTCCCTGATGCGTGGCTGCCAGCCGGAGCGTCGCCGATCAGGCAAGTTCTGCGATATTCTGGCCCGATGACGGAACGAGTTCGGCTCGGCAAGATGACCCATCCGGTGCGGGGCTTCCTGCATGGGTCGGCCGCGGTCGTTTCGGCCGCCGGCATGACCCTCTTGATCGTACGGTCAACTCCCGACCCCACGCGCATTGTCAGCATGGTGGTGTTCGGCGTCAGCCTGATGGGTCTCTACACCGCCAGCGCTCTCTATCACTCTGTGCCGTGGCGGGCCAAGTGGAAGCAGCGAATGCAGCGACTCGATCATTCGATGATCTTCGTCCTGGTGGCCGGCACCTACACGCCGGTTGCCGTCAACGTGCTCGACGGCGCCTGGCGGGCCGTCACCCTTTCGGTGGTGTGGGGAGCCGCCGCCATCGGAATCGCCCAGAAGATCGCGTTTCCGAAGGTGCCGGACTGGGTTTCGATCGCACTGCAGACCACAATGGGCTGGTTTGCCATCGTCCCCTTCCTCGAATTGGTCGAAGCCCTCTCGGGGGGAGCCATCGCCCTCATGATCGCCGGCGGCTTTTCCTACACCATCGGCCTGATTCTGCTGGCCACCGAACGTCCCCAGCTCTTCCCCCGCATCTTCTCCCACCACGAGGTCTTTCACATCCTGGTGGTGCTCGGAAGCCTGTTCCATTTCCTGATGATTCTCTGGTACGTGGTCCCCCACGAACCGATCTGACCGACGGTCACGGCCTCGGTAGTGGACGGGTTCGCCGACCTGTGCCATGCTGATGGACAGGGAAGGGACCCGGGCTAACACGTCATAGATGCCGACGTGGAGGTCCCATGAGACAAATCCGCCCCCGAACCAGCTCCCCCGCCGTTCTACCCATGCCGGTTCCGTCACCGGCCTCGCCCGAGCCCAAGATCACCGTCGACCTGCGTGACGTCCACGCGGCCCGGCACCCGTCCCTCAGCGACGAGGACCGCCTCCGCTGCCAGCTCGCCGAAGTGCGGCGCGCGGTGGAGGCGGTGAGAGCGCAGCTCACCAACCTGATCGACCAGCGCGAAAACCTAAAAGTGGCTCTCGGGGCACTGGCTAGCTCGCCACGCCCGGCTCGGTCAGGCGATGACGAAACGGTCGTCCCCTGGGGCTTCTACGACGACGAGCTCTGAGGCCCCAGCCGGAACATCCCCGCAAGCGGGTCGCAGGATTGACCGCGCTGCCGGCCACCGAACGGGAACTCCCGGCCTTGGTTTGGAGTTAACTGCTGCGAGATCGAAGGGAGACCTCGCACGTGACCATCCCGTTCTACCAGCGCCGGAGCCTCTGGGTCGCGGCCGGAGTGCTGCTCATCCCCGTCTTGCTGGTTGGCTGGTATTTGTTCTCCCCGCTCTTCATCGACAAGGAAGTAAACGAGGACTTCCCCTTCGCCGCCACCGCCGAGCTCCCGGAGGGGGTGGGAATGGCCGATGCCGAAGCCGAAATGGAGGAGGCTGCTGCCGCCGACGACACCGCCGAAGAGGCCATGACCGACGAGATGGCCGAGGCGGTCATTCTGGCCACCGGAAGCTTCGAAGACATCGACTCCGTGCACCGCGGAAGCGGGACCGCGACTTTTTATGAGCTAGCCGATGGCTCACGGGTTCTTCGCCTCGAGAACCTGGATGTCACCAACGGGCCCGACTTGCATGTCTACATATCGCCGGTGGCGGCGCCCGGTTCGAGAGACGAAGTCGGAGCGCCGGGCTCGGAGACGGTCGGACGGCTCAAAGGCAACCTCGGCAACCAGAATTACGAGGTGCCGGCCGGCTATGAGATACCGCTCGATGGGAGCGTCGTCATCTACTGCAAGCGCTTCCACGTGTTGTTCAGCATCGCGACTCTGAGCCCGTCAGCCTGACGACCGGGAGTTGGATGGCGCCGTCGTCCGCACCAAGCTGTTGACAATGCACCGCTCGCCAACCCTCCTCCTGTTCGTACTCCTGGTGGTGGCAGCAGCCTGTCGCGGCTCGGATGACGGCGCAGGCGCTATCGGCTCAACGGTTGCTGTTACCTCGACGTTGTCGGCTACATCGACCAGCACGACCACCTCGACAACCTTCCCCTCCACCACCACATCCACCACCACCCTCCCGCCGACCACGACCACCCTCCCGCCGGATCCACTGCAGGGCCTCACCCTCGATGTTCTTGCCACCGGCCTGAGCCAACCCACCTTCGTGGCGGCGGTACCGGGCGACGATCGATTGCTCGTGCTGGAGCGGGTAGGCCGCATCCGGGTGATTGATCCCGTGGCGGGAGTCCTCGCCGAGCCCTTCTTGAATATCCGCAACCGGGTGGGCTCGAACAGCATCGAGCAGGGCATTCTCGGCCTTGCGTTCCATCCCGGGTTCCAGACCAATGGGCGCTTCTTCGTCTACTACACCGACCGGGCCGGCGACTCCGTGGTAGCCGAATACGAAGTGAGCGATGACCCGAATCAGGCGGTGGCCACCGAGGAACGAGTCGTGCTCCAGATCGACCAGCCAGACGACCGCCACAACGCCGGCATGATGCAATTCGGACCGGACGGCTACCTCTACATCGCCACCGGGGACGGAGGTGCCGGAGGAGCATCGGTCAACGGCCAGGATCCGGGCACACTACTGGCGGCCATTTTGCGGATCGACGTCGACGGCGAGGATCCGTACACCATCCCACCCGATAATCCGTTTGTCGACGGCGTTGACGGGGCTCCCGAGGTCTGGGGGTACGGATTGCGCAACCCGTGGCGGTTTTCGATCGACCCCGCCGAGAGCCTCCTGTATGTGGGAGATGTCGGGCAAGAAGCCCGTGAGGAAGTCAGTGTGGTGGCGCTGGCGCCCGTCGGCTACAACTTCGGGTGGCCGTCGGTTGAGGGTACTCGTTGCTTCTTCGAACGCGACTGTGACCCGGCGGATTATGTGGTGCCGGTGGTGGACTACTCGCACGACGAGGGGTTGTCGGTCACCGGCGGCTACGTCTATCGAGGGACCGCGATCCCCGAGCTCTCCGGACATTACTTCTACGCCGATTGGGTGAACGAATGGGTACGGAGCTTTCGCTACCAATCTGGTGCCGCTACCGATGCTCGGGATTGGACGAGCCAGCTCCAACCGGGTCAGATCAACAGTTTTGGCATCGACGGCAACGGTGAGCTCCTGATCGCCACCTGGGACGGTTCGGTTGCCCGGGTAGTCCCACAGCGCTGAGCCGAGTTGTACCAAACCGCAACCGCGACGCGAAAAGGCCGGGCGCAAAGCACCCGGCCATTCGTTTGTGTCTGTTCCGTGGTTAGCGGCGGCCTTGCCGTTCCCTCGCCTCATTGACCTTGAGGCGGCGGCCATCGACCTCGGCGCCGTCGAGAGCCTCGATCGCGGCCCGTGCCTCTTCAGAGACGTCCATTTCGACAAACCCGAAGCCCCGGGAACGACCGGTCTCCCGATCCATGATCACCTGAGCCGAAGACACTGCCCCGTGCTCCTTAAAGAGATCCTCCAGCTCGGCGTTGTTCACGCTGAACGCGAGGTTTCCTACGTAGATATTTACACTCACCAGTCGTTTCCCTTCTCGGTCGGGCCCAGTCTGGCGGCCCGACGAATACCGGCTAACGGTAGCGGGTTTCGCGCCCATAACACAGCGGGCGGCGCGTTTTGTGACCAAGAGGGTCAGCGCCGCCGGCCCCGGCGCCTACCGGCCCGACGGGAGAGATCGGCCATCGATGGCTTCTTGAACTCGACTTCTTCGGGCACAAACCCGGCCAGGTCCCCGAGCCTGGAGTCGTTCGAGAACATCTTGGTGATCTCGTAATGAAGCCCTGACGCCCGCTGGAGGCGCTGAACGTCCTCAACCTGGTCCCATAGGACCAGCGTTACTACCAAGCCGCTCTCGCCTGCCCGGGCCGTCCGGCCTGAGCGGTGGATGAAGCTCTTGTAGTCGTCTGGTGGGTCGTAATGGATGACGATGTCCACATCATCGATATGCAGACCCCGGGCGGCAACATTCGTCGCCACCAGCACGGGGACCTTCCCCTTGGAGAAATCGGCGAGGGCCCGCTCTCGCACCTGCTGGCGAAGATCGCCATGAATGGCGGCCGCGTTGGCCCCTTCACGGTTCAACTGCTCGGCAACCCGGTCTGCCCCGCGCTTGGTCCGGACGAACACGAGCGTGCGGCCGACCGAGGCGGCGATAGTGGCAGCCACCTTCGGCTTGTCCAGCTGGTGGACGGCAATGAACCGGTGCTCCTGGGTATCGATGACCTCGTCGGATGCCTCGACCTCGTGGCGGACCGGATCGGTCAGGTAGGAATTGATGAGCGACGCAATCGCTCCATCGAGCGTGGCGGAGAACAACATGGTCTGATGGCCGCGTTCGATGTCGCGCATCACCCGATGCACTTGTGGCAAGAAGCCCATATCGGCCATCTGGTCGGCCTCATCTATCACCACCGTCGTCACGTCGCGCAACGAGACGTGCCCGCGCTCCATGAGATCGATGAGTCGTCCCGGTGTTGCCACCAGGATCTCGACACCGGATTCGAGGTCCTGAATCTGCCGACCCATGGACACCCCCCCGTAGACGGTTGCCAACCCGTGGCCGCGTCCGTGGGCGAGCGGCGACAGATCACGCGCCACCTGAACGCACAACTCCCGCGAGGGCACTAGCACTAGGCCAGTTGGATTACGCCGCTCGGCCGGCTTGGTGCGCTCGATCAGCGGGATACCGAAGGCGAGGGTCTTCCCGGATCCGGTCTGGGCTTTTCCGCACACGTCGCGGCCTGCCAGGCCATCGGGAATGGTCATCAGCTGGATGGGGAAGGGATCGGTGATCCCCTTCTTGGTGAGGGCGTCGACCAGATCGAGCGACACGCCCAGGTCGGAGAACGAGGTCGTGTCGACCTCATCCGTGATGGGACTCTGCATGTATGGGGTTCCGTTTCGTTGTCTCGATCGGCCTCCGGCACGACTCAACGAAGCGGTAGAGCGGTAGAGGCCCGGCGAGCACGGATCTTCTGGGCCGTGCACTCGCCGACAACACGGTACCACCTAAGGGACAACTACACGTGCGAACTGACATTCCTCGATGGAGTTGCGAAGCAACTCCCAAGTAACGCCGAAGGCGTTACCCGCCGCTGGCGGAGAAGTGCATCCAGTCCTTGAGGGAATTCCAGTCACCGCCCCACGCCCACCCCATTTCGGCGAAGGCCGCAACCACCACATCGCCGGGTGCGATCATGCCGGGACGCAGGTCGCTCCGATCGGTGTACACCGAGGCCAGCTCGGGCAGGACGAGATCGCCCTTCTGATATGGATTGTGGAACGGGTTGATATCGATGGCGAGGCCGTAGGCGTGCTGCGACCAGCTCGAGTTGCCGACGGCGGGCCGACAGACGAACGAGGTGGTGTCATTCCAATCCCCGGTCGGAGGTGCATCGATCTCTTCGGCTCTTATCACCCGCATCTGCTCGATCGGAAATCCGGCGTCAAACAGCGCCCGGAAGACTTCGACCACGCCCTCGGCCCACGCCGCGTTTACCAGAATCTCACCGGTATGTATGCCCGCGTCGAAACCGACATGCGAGACGGTCACATAGGACAGCTCTTCGACGGTCACCGGGCAATCCGGGGTCCAGCTCGACCGGGCCAGGACTGCATCGGGCACCGGCTGGACGGTCCACGCGAACCCATCGCCGGCCGGGGGTGGGAGATCGTCGGGAGTTGCCAGCCGGCGGTCGACCAACTCCGGCGGAGTCGGCAAGACCTGGCCGTGCTCATCGGGTCGAAGCGGCAGCGGCCGGGTGCCGAGCCACTCGGGGCGAGCGAACTGCGAAACCGTCGTCGAGGTAGTGGGTGCAATCGTGGCAGGCGGCGTGGTCGAAGTGGGGAGGGCAGGCGGCCCTGCGGCGGCCGGGGGGAGCGTCGCCGTGGTTGGGGCCGCCGCCTCCGCTCCCCCACCGCCGCAGGCCGATAGCAGAACCAACAGTGAAACCGCTCCGAAACAACCTCGTCCCCGCATACCAGGACGGTACCCGGGAGTGCCCCCTATTCGAACACATTCCGACGGGCGAGCCGGCCATGCGACCGGCAGACAGAAGAGCCGACCGGCGATACGCTCATGAGCGTGATCCCCGAGATTCCGGAAGAAGTCCTGGATCCACGTCCGCGGCGCCTTCAGCGCCGCTGGCCTTGGATAACAGGCTTCGTCATCATCCTCTTGGTCGTGTGGGCCGAGGCCGCTTCATCGCGCATCTTCGAGGCACGGAACCTGGCGCTGGCCGGCGTCGAGAAACTGGAGGCGGTACGACAACGAGTCAGCATCGACGCGGTCGCCGAGGGCAGGTTGATCCCCGAGCTGGAAGCGGCCACCGCTGATTTCGCAGCGGCTCAGACCCAGGTCCGTTCATGGTTGGTAGCTCCGCTGCGCCTGGTGCCTTGGGTGGGAACGCAAGTCCGGTCGGCCGATGCCTTGAGTGGGTCGGCCACCGAAGTGACTCGGGCGCTGGCCGAGGCTGCGGCCGCGGTTGCCGATCTATCCGGCGAGGCGGCCGACCAGGATCGGGTAGCCGTCGCCCGGGAGGCAGTCAGCATTGTGCACACAACCCAGAGTGTTCTCGACGCGGTCGACCTGGGACCGGTTGGGGGACTCACCCGCTCGCTGGCCGATGCCCGGCAGCGGTTCACGTCGGAACTAGGGCAGGCACAGATCCTGCTCGAGGAAGTCGAAGTGGCCGCCGCCGGTTTGGCCGAGTTTCTCGACGGACCAACCACCTACCTGGTCCTGGCCGCCAACAACAGCGAGATGCGAGCCGGCTCCGGCTCCTACCTCCAGGCCGGAACCGTGACGATTACCAACGGAAAGCTCGAGATCGCCGATTTGCGCTCTACCGGTGAGATCTTGCTGGACGGAGATGCCGTCGAGATACAAGACGCCGACCTGGCTGATCGGTGGGGCTGGATGGACATCGCCATGGATTGGCGCAACCTCAGCGCCAGTCCTCGGTTTCCGGCCAACGCAGAGCTGGCCGCGGCGATGTGGGACGAGCTGAAAGGCGAAACCGTCGACGGCGTGATCGCTCTCGACCCGGTCGCACTGGCTGCCATCATGGGCGCCACCGGACCCGTCGAGGTGGATGGGCGCCGCATCGATGAAGCCGGCGTGGTACGCGAGTTGCTGTTCGATCAGTACTGGGAAGACGATGTCGCCGTCCGACGCGATCGCCTCCAGGAGGTGGCCGTCGCCGCCCTGCGAGCGGTAGACAGCAGCCAGATCGATCTGGTCACGATGGCCAAGCGCATGCAGGACGCGGCCTCGGGTCGTCATCTGCTGGCCTGGTCCCGCCACCCCGGCCAGCAGGCGGCCTGGCAGACGGTTGGCATTGACGGGACGCTCGAGCCGAACTCGGTGGCCGTCTCGGTGCTCAATCGCGGCGCCAACAAACTCGACAGCTTCCTCAGCGTCGACGCCATGCTGTCCTCGGAAGCGATGGGATCAGATCGTGCAGTCGTGCTCCGCTTGGAATTGGACAACCGGGCTCAGTCGGCATTTCCCGACTACGTGCTCGGCCCGGCATTGGCACTCGGCAACGAGCCGGGAACTTACGCCGGAATACTGTCGGTCAACCTGCCGGCCAGCGCCCGGGCACCATCCTTCGTCGAAGTCGACAGCCTGGCGGCAACCGGGAGCGACGGAGTTAGCCAGGTGATTGCGGTATGGGTGGAGGTCCCTCCGGGGAAGACCGTCACCCATGAGCTCGAATTCGAGCTACCGGAGGGCCACACGACCCTTCGCATCGAGCCGTCTGCCCGGGTCCCAGGCATCGTCTGGAGCGCGGGAGGAGCCACCTGGATCGACGCGGCCGCTGCCATTGTGGACCTGAGCGCCGGCACCGTGACCGGGGAGGTCCTCGACCGGGAGATCCAGCCGGTCGTCTTCGAGCCAGACCCGCTGGACAACCCGGTGGCACCCATACCTTTGATCCGAATCGACGGCGACGTCGAGACCACCGTGTTTGTCGACTGGCAGCTGCTCGACCCACCAATTGACGTTTGGGAACGCCCGGGCGACGGCGAGTGGACCCTGGTGGAATCCGAGATCACCGACCGGCCACTACGGCTCACCGACCGAACTCGGCTGGTCGAGTACTGCTACCGCATTGCACTGCACTCTTCTCCCGACCGCTTCGGCGCCATCGAGTGCCTCACCGTTCCGACTGCACTGGGCTACATGCGTTTCCCGGGAGACTCCGACGACTACTTCTCGACCTCGGACTTCGTTGGCTCGGGTGACCTCGACATTCGGGTGTTGGTAGCCCCCGACCGATGGAAGCCCGACTTCTGGCAGATGTTCGCCGGTCAGTATGACTCGCAGTCAAACGATCGGTCATGGCGATTCGGGATTGACGTCTTCGACGCACTGGTCGGCAATTTCTCTGACGATGGGTTCCGCGACCTCGGCGCCAACCGTGAGCTATCGCCTTCCTTCGGCGACGGCCGCCGCAAATGGGTTCGCATGACAATCGAGCCCACCCAGGGCGTCCAGAGATTCTGGACCTCGAACGGTGGCACGGTTTGGACCCACCTGGGCGACGATCGAGATTTCGACTCGATCGACCAACTGCATGACAGCACCGGCCCGGTGTATATCGCCGCCGACCGTCCCGGCAGTGACAACCCGTTCGCGGGCAAGCTGTACTACGTCGAGATAAGAGACGGGGTAAACGGTCCCGTGCTGGCCAACCTCGACTTCCGTACTCCGGCCCAGCTGGACCCCGCTTCGGGCCGCTGGACCGACGACCACGGCAACGTGTTCCGGCCACATGGCACCGGCTGGGAGTACGTACCCCCGGGCAACTGACTCGGCAGGCTGGATGTAAGGGGTCTGCGGGCGACGATCACCCGGCTGCTTGCAGTATCCACAACAGGCTCATTCCGACCGCAATCACCCCGGCCACGCTCTTGAGCCGCCAGGCGACGAGCGCCGCGGCCCCGGCCGCCAGGAAACGCGGATTACCGAGCGGCGTCACATCCGCCGACCCGTCGACCAACACGACCGCCGGCACCACCAGGGCCGCCAGCACCGCCGGGCCAACCAAGCGCAGGGGACGCTGGGCCCAAATCGGCATCGGCTTGGTGCCGAGAATCCCGATGAACGAAAGCCGAAGCACGTAGGTCCCCACCCCGATCAACAGGGCGGTGAGCCAGTCGCTCATGGCCTCATCCGCTCGGCGATTACGCCGGCGGCAATCCCACTCAGAGCGCCGATGAGCAGCCCAAGGTTGTAGGAAACATCGTTGGCGACGAGCGCCACCACCCACCGACCGCGGCGGCCACCACGCTCGGGCGGTCTCGCAGTGTCGGGACCAGCAAAGCGAGAAACACGAGGGGAATGGCGAAGTCGAGCGACCACGACTCGGGGATGGATGCGCCCAGGACGACCCCGACCGCGGTGGTCACCTGCCAGGTGATCCACAGCGAAGGTAGCGGGTGATCGAGACCGCGAACGCCTGATCGGTGAGGAGGTAGGGCAGGGCTGCCCGCCACCGGGCCGGTAACTCACGGAAGTGAGGGGCCAATGCTGCGCTGTACATGAGGTGGCGCGCATTGATGACCAGGGCGGTGGCGATCACGACTGCCGCCGCCGAGCCGGCCGTGATCAGTTGCACCGTCGCTAGCTGAGCGGCGCCGGCAAAGATGATCAGCGAGCTGGCGTAGCCCAGGCCTCCGCCGACCGCGCTGCCGGCTGCCGTCACACCGAAGATGAGGCCAAACGGGGCGACGCCGACGAGCAGGGGTGCAATCGCCCGCATCCCGTCCAACAGGCCGGCGCGGGGTGATATGTTCGGCCTCCTTGCGGGGAAGACCGTCACGCTAGCCGTCCCCGGGCGAGGCGGGCCAAGCTACGGCCGCGGAACCAGCGCGATCTGCCGCGCCACGGCAACCAGGTCGCCCGCCTCATCCCACAACATGCCGTCTTCTTCCAGCAGCCCGCCGTTTATGTGTTCGGTCGAGAACCAGCCGCCGATCCAGCCTGGGCGGGGACGCTTGTGAACGTGCACCGTGAGCTCGATCGTCGGCACCCAACCGAGGGAAACTTCGGGCGCATTGAACACCGATGGAGGATGGGCATCGGCGAATAGGAGCATGGCGAGCGGATCGGGCGGTCGACCGTCCCGGAAGCGCATCCAGCCGGCAATCTCGGCCCGACCATGTTTTTCGCCGCCGGCGAACCCGAGGTGGTCGGGATGGAGCCGCATTTCCACCTTGTCGAAGATCTGGGGTGCCAACCGATCTCCCCCGGCCCGGGGGTCGATGCAGTCCGCCACCGTTGGGAGCTCGGGAATACCGGTCTCATAGACCACCCCCTCCCGGTGAGCCGACAGGTCACCGAAGGTGCCGAGCAGGTGGGCTACTACCCGGCCATTCTGGACCAATTGCCCGCGGGCGGTACCGAGCCGCCGACCCGATCGGAGGACCTCGCCGGCCAGCTCGGCCGACCCGGCGGCACCCCGGGCGGTGTAGTGGGCCGTTACCGTGACCGGGTCGGGGTGGCCGGTGGCCGGGCCGAGGGCGTTTGCCAGCATCGCCATCACCAGCCCTCCGTTGGTGATCCCGGCGAAGTCCCAGCCCTCGGGGATCGCCGCCCTCCAGCGTCCCGCCCCGGTTTCCTCGACTGCGACCGCATCATCGAATTCGTACATCGCCACCTCCGCGACGAAACCGCCGGCCTGATTCAGCCGTGTTCTGACTCGCCGAACTTAAGCTCCGGGATCTCGGCGGTGTCATCCTTCCCGGTCGCGTTCAAGCGTTCGATGGTTCGCTCGCGCGCGGTCTCGGTCCCGAAGGCGGTGACGACGTCGCCTGCAGCCAACTCGAGATTGCCGGTCGGAACCATCACCGCTCTGCCCCGCTGCACCGATACCAGGGTCAGCCCCTCCGGCCAGACGGTCTCTTTGACCAGGCGGCCGTCGGCCATGGACTCGCGCGGGATGCGGAAATCGAAGAAGCGCGCTCCCGGGTCGGTCCGCAGGCGGAGTCGTTCGAGGTTCAACTCGTGCTCGGTGGTGGTGCTGAGAGCCTGGTGATAGGCGTTTACCGCACTTACTCGCCGAAACACCCCCACCAGCCGGGTTGGGTCCTCGTCATCCACGACCGGGAGGCGTCCAACCCCGAGGGCGGCCATCCGCTCGATGGCCAGCGAGACCGGCGACGAGGGTGTCACTGTGGCAGGACGGGCCGTCATCGCCTCGGCCACTGTGATCTCGTCGGAGGCGCCGCCGGCTCGCTGGATGTCGGCCAGCGTGATGATGCCGATCAGCCTTCCCCCTTCGACAACCGGCAGGCCGTGATGACGTTCCCGATCGAGAAGGGCATGGATGTCCGCCAAGGATCGGCCGGGAGCAACGCTCGTCAGGTTGCGGGTCATCACGTCGCGCACCGGCACGGTGTCGAGCAGATCGACCTCGCCCCGGCGGGTGAGCTTGATCCCGGCGCGGGCCAGCGGCATGGTGTACGCGCTCAGCGAGTGCATGCGCTCGGCCAGGAAGGTGGCCAGGGTTCCGGCCAGCATGAGGGGAAGGACCAGACCGTAGTCGCCGGTGATTTCGAACACGATGAGAATGGAAGTCAGCGGCGCCCGGGCCACGGCCGCGAACGTGGCGGCCATTCCCACAATCGCAAACGCGCCGGGCTCGAGAGTGCTGACCGTCCACGAGTTGTCAACGATGTGGGCGAAGCCGGCCCCGAGGGCCGCGCCGATGAAAAGACTTGGCATGAATGCCCCGCCGGATGCCCGGGCGCCCAGGGTGAGACCGGTGGCCAGAATCTTCACCCCGGCGATGGCCAGCAGCGTGTACCACATGTAGCTGGCCGGCTCACCGACACCACTCAGAAGCTCCCCGATGAACTCCTGGCCGGTCCCGAGCACCTCCGGGTAGAGGAGGCCGAGGGCACCCACCGCCAGCCCGATGATCAGAGGGCGCATCCACACGGGTCCCGGCAGGTTCGCTCCCTCGGTGACCGCCAGCAATCGGAGCAGCACATAGGCCGCCAGTGCCGCCGCCAGCCCGAGCGCGGCATACAGGAGCAGCTCACGAGGGTCCTCCAGATTGAAGGAGGCGGCCCGCAACAGCCGCTCCTCCCCCACCAGCAGGCGGCTGGTCACCGCCGCCGATACCGAGGTGATAACCACGACATTGAGATGGCGCAACCCGAAGTTGCCGAGGATCACCTCCATCGCGAACAGCATTCCGGCGATGGGGGCATTGAAGCTGGCCCCGATACCGGCGCCGGCGCCGGCTGCCACCAGGCTCCGCATCTTGTCCTCGCCCTGGTTGGTATACCGCCCGGCCACCGAGCCGACGGTGGCACCAATCTGGACAATCGGGCCCTCTCGCCCCGCCGATCCACCACCACCCAGGGTGGCCGCAGTCGCCGCGATCTTGGTAATCCATGAGCGCAAGCGCAGGCGTCCTCCCCGCACGACGAGAGCTGCCATCGCAGCCGGGACGCCATCGCCCTCCGCCTCAGGAGCGAATCGCCTGGCAAGCAGGAAGGCCAGCAGCAGCCCGGCGGGCACGCTGATCAGGGCGACGGCGGTCCCGACGGAGAGGGCGTCGCTCAGCTCATTCACTCCATCCTCAACCAGGTCGATCGACCAGATCAGTAAGGCGCTGCTGAAACCGACCAGGACTCCGACCAGGACGGCCAGAGTCAGGAATGCGGCCGCGCCCGCCCGGTCAAAAGAGCCGCGCGTGAGCTGGGCAAATCGGGCTCGGGTTGGCAAAGAAATGGTGTCCTCGGAATTCGATCGAAGCGTTGATCGTACCCCGCCCCCAGCCCTGCTATTGGTCCATGGACTCGAGAAATTCGTAAATCTCGGTGAGATCAACACCCGGCAAACTCCCCGAGGGTACCCCCAGCGGGTTGAGGGCTGCGGCCCGGGCAGAGGGCCAGGACAGCCCGGCCCATTGTTCGGCCAGGGCGCCCGGTGGACGCCGGCAGCACTCTCCATCCGGACAGTTACTCGTGGTGTGGCGGTCGGTGTCGGATCCCCGGAAGAACCGGGCATCCTCGAATCGGGTCCCCACCGTGATGGCGTGGGGCGGCTCACCATCGACCTCGAGATGGGTCGCACACCAGAAGGTCCCTGACGGAGTGTCCGTGTACTGGTAGTGAATGCCGAATTTGTCCTCGGAGTGGAACGCGGTCCGGGTTCCCCACTGCCGGCACAGCCGCTGACCTTCGATCGACCCGTCCGGAGCAGTTGGAAACGGCACGCCCGAGTTCCCGTACGCCTTCCAGATGACTCCCAACTCGTCCGAGCGAACGAAGTGGGTTCGAAGGCCGAGGTGACGGGTGGCCAGGTTGGTGAAGCGCTGGGCCGCCAACCGGTAATTGATGTAGTACAGCTCCTTGACGTCCTCAACCGACAAGCGGCGCGCTGCCTTGGCTTCGATCAGGTAGGGGACGAGGGTTCGTTCCGGGGCGAGAACGGCGGCCGCAAAGTAATTCGCCTCCATTCTTTGCTGGAGGAACTCGATGTAGCCGGCCGGCGCGCCGTGTCCGAGCACGAAGTGCCCCAACGTTTGCAACACCACGGTGCGGGCCCGTCGGGTCCGCATCTCGTCACGACCCCGAATGAGAATCCGGTGTTGGCGGAGGTCGGCGAGGGATCGAACTGAGCTCGGTAGGTCCGCCACCTGATGTACTTCGAAGCCGAAATGGGCCACCAGATCATTGAGCGTTGTCTGCGGCATCGCCCCCGGGCGATCGAATTCGACTGCATCCAACGCCTCGGAAGCCACCCCCTCGATGTCGTCCAGGTAGAGGTCGTGGGCAACCAGGTACTCCCGGAGGGCAGCATTGGCGGCCAGTGCCTCTTGCGGAGAGGCGGCGTGGACGAACGAACGTTCCTTGAGCTCGGCATAGAGGCGCAGGATGTGTTCGATGGCGGTGTCCGGGAGCCGGGCGCTCGGCTTCAGATGGGGCAGACCGAGCTCCTGGTACAGCGGATCTGCCTGGGCCTGTTCCAGGTGAATCTCCAACTCGGCCCGCCGCGACGGTGGGGCGGCGTCGAGCAGGTCGGCAGGGCTGACATCGAGCGCGGTTGCCAGAGCATTGAGAAGACCCAGCTTGGGCTCGCGCCTGCCGTTCTCGAGGTTCGAGAGATAGGGGGCCGGTTTTCCTACCCGGGCACCGAGGGCGTCGAGAGTCAGGCCCCGCTGGCGCCGGTAGTGACGCAGCCGGCGCCCGAAGGTCAGCAAATCGATCATAACTTCGACCCCTTCGCGCTTGAACGATAAGAATACCCGATCTTATTGGCTATTAGGCTTGTTGACCGGGGCATGGATATAAGAAAGTGATGTTCACGAGGAGAGCAATGATCGAAATCGATGGCCCGGTAGGGCCCCGCTCCGAAGAGATCTTGACACCCGAGGCACTCGCCTTCGTGGAATCACTCCACCGGGCCTTCAATCCCACCCGCCAAGCACGCCTTGCCGAACGGGGCGCCCGCCAGGCCCGGATTGACGCCGGCGAGCTTCCCGACTTCCTCGCCGAGACCGAGGGGGTTCGGGCCGGCAACTGGCATGTTGCCCCGGCACCCGCCGACCTCCAGGACCGGCGGGTGGAGATCACCGGCCCGGTCGACCGCAAGATGATCATCAATGCCCTCAATTCCGGGGCCAAGGTGTTCATGGCCGACTTCGAGGACGCCAACTCCCCCACCTGGGAAAATGTCCTCGAGGGACAGGTGAATCTGCTCGACGCGGTGCGAGGCACCATTCGCCTCGAACAGGGAGGCAAGGTCTACGAACTGGTGGAGGACCCTGCCACCTTGATGGTGAGGCCGCGCGGCTGGCACCTCCCGGAGCGCCACGTTTTGGTCGACGGGGAGCCGATCTCAGCCAGCATCTTCGACTTCGGCCTCTACTTCTTTCACAACGCCCGCTACCTGTTGGATAACGGCTCCGGGCCCTACTTCTACCTCCCCAAGCTCGAGAGCCATCTCGAAGCCCGACTGTGGAACGAGGTGTTTCTGGCCGCCCAAGAGGCGCTCGACCTTCCGACCGGCAGCATCAAGGCGACCGTCCTGATCGAGACCATCCTGGCCGCGTTCGAGATGGACGAGATCCTCAACGAGCTCAAGGAACACTCCGCCGGATTGAACGCCGGCCGATGGGACTACATCTTCTCGGTGATCAAGAAGCTTCGGAAGCACCCCGAGTTCCTGCTCCCCGACCGGGCTCTCGTAACCATGAACGTCCACTTCATGCGCTCCTATACCCGCCTGCTGATCCGAACCTGCCACCGGCGAGGCGCCCACGCCATGGGAGGCATGGCAGCCTTCATTCCCAGCCGGCGGGATCCGCAGGTCAACGAAAGGGCGATGGCCAAGGTGCGTGAGGACAAGGAGCTCGAGGCGTTCAACGGTCACGACGGAACCTGGGTGGCCCATCCCGACCTCGTGCCCGTGGCCATGGAAGTCTTCGACGCCAGGCTGGGAGACCATCCCAACCAGATAGGCACCCAGCACGACGACGTGCCGGTGGTGGCTGAGGATCTCCTGACCACCCACGTGGAGGGCGGAGCCGTCACCGAGGGAGGCCTGCGCCTCAACGTCAATGTCGGAATTCGCTATCTGGAGGCGTGGCTGGGTGGGAACGGCGCCGCCGCCATCTTCAACCTCATGGAGGACGCCGCCACCGCCGAAATCTCGCGTTCGCAGATCTGGCAGTGGATCCGCCACGGCGCCGCCCTCGACGACGATCGTATTGTGACCCATGATCTCGTCCACGCCATCACCGATGAGGAGCTGGCCTCGATCCGCGATGAGGTTGGCGACGATGCGTATCAGGCCGGGCATTGGCACGAGGCTCGACGCATCTTCGAACAGGTCGCACTCGCCGACGACTTCGAGGAGTTCCTCACCATCCCGGCCTATGCCGCGCTGACAGGTGGGGAGTGAGAACGCGATGCCGGGCGGCTCGAAAATGACAACACCCACAAGGAGTAATCCATGACAGTCGACAAGCGGATTGAACAAGAAGCCCATCGCCTCAACCGGGAGTGGGCGAGCGATCCGCGGTGGGAAGGCGTGGAACGACCCTACTTCGCCGACGAGGTCATCCGGCTGCGGGGATCGGTTCGCGAGGAGCACACCCTCGCCACCCGCTCTGCCGAGAAGCTGTGGTCCATCACTCACGACCTCTCCTACGTCAACGCCCTCGGCGCCCTGTCCGGCAATCAGGCCGTACAGATGGTCAAGGCCGGTCTGCGCGCCATCTACCTGAGTGGATGGCAGGTGGCCGGCGATGCCAACCTCGCCGAGGAGGTCTACCCCGACCAGAGCCTCTACCCGGTCAACAGTGGACCGACGCTGGTGCGCCGCATCAACAACGCCCTCCGCCGCGCCGACCAAATCGAGTGGTCCGAAGGCAGGGATAACACCGATTGGATGGTCCCGATCGTCGCCGACGCTGAAGCGGGATTCGGCGGCCCGCTCAACGTGTTCGAGCTCATGAAGTCCTTCATCAAGGCGGGAGCGGCCGGCGTCCATTTCGAGGATCAGCTGGCGGCCGAGAAGAAATGCGGTCACATGGGCGGCAAAGTGCTGGTGCCAACCGGCCAGCACGTGCGGACCCTCATCTCCGCTCGGCTGGCGGCCGACGTGCTCGGCGTGCCCACCCTGGTGGTGGCCCGCACCGATGCCAACAGCGCCGATCTCCTGACCAGTGACATCGACTCGCGCGATCAGGAGTTCACCACTGGAGCGCGCACGATTGACGGCTTCTATCGGGTCAGAGCCGGCCTCGACCAGGCCATCATGCGCGGGCTTGCATATGCCCCGTACGCCGACCTCATCTGGTGCGAGACCGCCCATCCCGACCTGGATGAAGCGGCCAGCTTTGCCGAGGCCATCCACGCTGAGTTCCCGGACAAGAAGCTGGCGTACAACTGCTCGCCCTCGTTCAACTGGAAGAAGCATCTGGACGACGGCACCATCGCCAAGTTCCAGCAGGAGCTGGGCGCCATGGGCTACACCTTCCAATTCATCACGTTGGCCGGGTTCCATGCCCTCAACGCCTCCATGTTCGAGCTTGCCCGCGGCTACGTCGATGAGGGCATGACCGCCTATGTCCGGCTGCAGGAGCACGAGTTCGAGATGGAAGACGACGGCTATACCGCCACCCGCCACCAGCGTGAGGTGGGCGCTGGCTACTTCGACCAGGTCGCCCAGGTGGTTACCGGAGGCGCAGCCTCTACTCTGGCCATGCACGGCTCAACCGAAGAGGAGCAGTTCTAGATCTCAAAGGCCACCCGAAGAGGAATTCTGGAGTACGTTTACCTGGTCACCAGAGGGGTTGTTTATGGTTGAGGTACCGGAGCGAAATCTCGGCCTCGAATTAGTCAGGGTGACCGAGACCGCCGCCCTGGCCGCGGCTCGCTGGCAGGGTCGGGGCGACAAGGAAGCTGCCGATCAGGCTGCGGTTGACGGAATGCGCCTCATCCTGTCCCATATCGAGATCGACGGGACCATCATCATCGGCGAAGGAGAGAAGGACGAAGCCCCCATGCTCCACAATGGGGAGCGGGTGGGTACCGGGCGAGGCATGGCGGTCGATGTGGCGGTCGACCCGGTGGACGGCACCACCCTCACCTCCGAGGGGATGCCGGGAGCCGTGTCCGTGATTGCCATCGCCGAGGAGGGAAGCATGTACGCCCCCGGGAGCCTCGTCTACATGGACAAGATCGCGGTCGGGCCGCCCGCCGCCGGGATGATCGACCTGGAAGCGCCGGTCGCCCACAACCTGTCCCAAGTGTCCAAGGCACTCGACAAGGACATCTCCGAGCTCACCGCCATCATCCTCAACCGCCCCCGCAACGCTCCCTATATCGACGCCGTGCGTCAGGCGGGAGCTCGCATCCGGCTGATACGGGACGGCGACGTGGCCGGCGCCATCGCCACTGCCCAGGAGGACAGCGGTATCGACATCCTGTTCGGCATCGGAGGCTCCCCGGAGGCCGTCATCGCCGCCGCCGCCCTCAAGTGCATGGGGGGTGAGCAGCAATGCAGGCTGTGGCCGCGAGACGACACCGAGCGCGCCTACGCCGCTGAGGCCGGCCACGACCTCGAACGGGTGCTCACCATGAAGGATCTGGTCAATTCTGACAACGTGTTCTTCGCCGCCACCGGAATCACCGATGGTGAGTTGTTGGACGGCGTCAAGTACAAGCACCACAACGCGACCACTCACTCGGTGGTCATGCGGTCAAAGACCGGGTCAATCCGCTCGATGCGAGCAACCCACGATTTCACGAAGCTGCGCCGATTGAGCGCGCTCATCTACGAGTAACCTTCCGAGACGGACAGGAGCGCCATGGCAAACATCGTTCACGTCAAAGGCACCGGGACTATTGGTGAGCCCCTCATCGGGCTCTTCGACGATCACCGCGAAGCGTTCGGGATCGACGAGATCACCTTCCACAAGCGCACTCCCCTCATCGACGAGCGAGGCAAGGTCAGCGACCTCATCCGACGCGGCGCCTCCCTGGCGGTGGATGAGGACCGCTGGGCCGATTTCGAGGCCATGGGCCTGACCCCCAAGTTCAAGGCCCTGGAAGCCATCGAGCGCGCCTCGGTTGTCATCGACTGCACCCCGGCGGGCAACGCCAACAAACAGAAGTACTACCAGGCTGCCGCCGGCCCGGTTGGCTTCCTGGCCCAGGGTTCGGAGTTCGGGTTCGGGAAACCCTATGCGCGGGGAATCAACGACTCGGCCCTGGCGCGCGACGAGGACCGGTTCATTCAGGTGGTTTCGTGCAACACGCACAATATCTCGTCACTGGTCAAGACCCTTGCCCTGGACCCCGATGGCACCAGCCACCTGATTGCGGGCCGCTTTCTCTGCATGCGGCGGGCCAACGACATCAGCCAGGATGGCTCGTTCGTGGCCGCCCCCACCGTGGGAACGCATAACGACGACAGGTTCGGAACTCACCATGCCCGCGATGCGCATGCACTCTTCACCACCCTGGGGTACGACCTGCCGGTTTGGTCATCGGCCATCAAGCTCCCGACCCAATACATGCATTCGATCTGGTTCAGCCTGGAACTCGACGAGGACATGACCGTCGATCAGGCGATCGAACGCCTGCAGGGCAACACCCGGGTCGCCCTCACCTACAAGCGGTCGGCCAATCAGATCTTCTCCTTCGGCCGCGACCACGGCTTCTACGGCCGCATTCTCAGCCAAACAGTGATTCCGGTTGAGACGCTTTCGGTGCGCAACGGCAACGAGCTCATCGGCTTCTGCTTCACGCCACAGGACGGTAACGCCCTGCTTTCCTCACTCACCGCCACCCTATGGCACCTCTATCCTGATGGCTTCGAGGACCGCATCGACGTGATCCGCAAGTACCTGTTCCAAGAGGTCTAGAGGCGTACCAGCACTCCCTCGTTGGGCGCCAGCCACCGCGCCGCGCCGTCCAGCTCGACTCGCCGCTGTGCAGGAATCTCACTTTCCGGTCGCTGAAGTTGAGGACGACACCCACCCTCGCCTCGCCGAAGGATCGCTCGTAGGCGAACAGCTCCTCAGGCACCGCCTCCACCGGTGTGTAGGCACCCCGGTGGAGAGCCGGCATTTCCCCGGCGCAGTGCCAGCAGTCGCCGGTAGAGCGTTTATCCCGGGAAGGTCGCCGATTCCGTCACCGTTCGAATCCTGGAAACTTCGAGGGTAGATCTGATAGATGACCGCGGTTTGTCACCACGGAAGCTCGTTCATGGGACCATGCCTAGCCAGGCGAATTCGCATCCCGGCAGCTCGACCGCGTCGTTCCACAACCGTCCGCTCCAGAGATCCACCATCGGGTGCTCGAGCTCGACCGACCGGGGTGAGCTGGAGAAGTTGGCAACAACCAAGGTGTCGGTTTGGCGGTCGAATCGCCGATAGCCCAGCACCGCCGGGTCGCCCAGGTCGACCAACTCGAAGCTGCCGGTTCCGAAGACCGGAAGACTGCGGCGTACGGCGAGCAGGCTGCGAACCCAGTTCAGCAAGCTTGACCGGCTGGCTTGCTGGTCGGCCACGTTGACCTTGCCGGGCTCGTAGGCCGGATCGGCTATTAGCGGCACGGAAAAGCGTGAGGGGTCGGCGGTGCTGAACCCCGCCCCCGGGTTGCCGGACCATTGCATCGGCGTTCGCACGCCGTCCCGATCGTTGAGCAGGTAGTTGTCGCCCATGCCGATCTCGTCTCCGTAGTAAAGGAAGGGCGAGCCGGGGAGCGAAAGCAGAACCCCGTGGAGCAGCTCGAACCAGGATCGATCGTTGCCGAGCAGGGGCATGAGCCGCCGTCGGATGCCGACGTTCTTCTTCATTGCCGGGTCGGGAGCGTACTCCTGGTACATATAGGCCCGGTCTTCGTCGGTGACCATCTCCAGAGTCAGCTCGTCGTGGTTGCGCAAGAACACCCCCCACTGGCAGTTGGGTGGGATGGCGGGAGTCGCCTCGAGGGCTTTGACGATATCGGAAGCATCCTCTCGCTTCAGGGCCATGTAGAGCGTGGGCATGACCGGGAAGTGGTAGGCCATATGGCACTCATCGCCGTCACCGAAATAGGCGACGACATCGGGCGGCGGCTGGTTGGCCTCGGCCAGCATGATGCGGTCCCGGTACTCGGCATCGACCATAGCCCGCAGCTCCTTGATGAAGGCGTGGGTCTCGGGCAGGTTCTCGCTGATGGTTCCCTCTCGCTCGTACAGGTAGGGGATGGCATCCAGCCGCAACCCGTCGAATCCGATATCGAGCCAAAACCGCACCACGTCCTTGACCGCCTCTCTGACGTCAGGATTGTCGAAGTTGAGGTCGGGCTGTTCTGCGTAGAACCGGTGCCAGTAGTAGGCGCCGGCCGTTTCATCCCACTCCCAGTTGGAGTCCTGGGTGTCGATGAAGATGACCCGGGAATCTGCATAACGATCGCTGGCATCGCTCCACACGTACCAGTCCCGGGTCGCCGACCCGGGACGGCGGGCCGCCTGAAACCAGGGGTGCTGGTCGCTCGTGTGGTTGACAATGACGTCGGCGATGGCTCGCATTCCTCGCGCATGGATCTCGGTCAGCAGCTCCTTGACGTCATCGAGGGTGCCGAACTCCTCCCGAACCCCGGTCAGGTCGGAGACGTCGTAGCCGCCGTCAACCATCGGTGACGGGTAGAACGGCAGCAACCACAGGCAGTCGACTCCGAGCCATTCGAGGTAGTCGAGTTTGGCGGTGACGCCGGGAATATCTCCGATGCCATCACCGGTGGAGTCGTAGAAGGCATGGATGGAGATTTCGTAGAAAGTGGCAGTCTGAAACCACATGATCGAAACGCTAGTCGGCTGTTCGCTTTCCAGACTCCTCCCCGTATATACGCCACTATCGGCCGCCTCAGCTAGTATTTGCAAGGTATGGAGGCCAATCAATATCGTATTTCAGAGGTCGCCGAAATCATCGGTACCAGCGCCGACACCATTCGACGGTGGATCGATGGCGGGCGGTTGGCGGCCACCAAATCAGACCGCGGCCATCGGATCGTGGCTGGTGACGATCTGGCCGCTTTCGCCGAATCGGGCTTGCCAGAGGCCAGCCATCGCCAGTCGGCTCGCAATCGCTTTCCGGGGATCGTTACCAGGGTGGAGAGCGACAACGTCGCGGCCAAGGTCGAACTGTTCGCCGGTGGCCATCGGCTGGTGTCCCTCCTGACTCGCGAGGCGGTCGACGATCTCGGGCTCGAGCGAGGAGTCCGTGCGACCGGAGTGGTCAAGGCCACCAACGTCATCATCGAGGTGGAATGAAGCGAGCCACTGTCGTCGTGGCCCTCCTTCTCCTGGTGAGCGCCTGCGGTCGGCCCCGATCGTCAGAAGTCTTCGTCGGCTCGGCCTCGTCGTTTGCTCGCGCCGTCCACTCTGCGCGTGATTTGTACCTCCAGCACAAGCTCAAGGTTCTTGTCGCCGGCAGCCACACCCTCGCCACCCATGTGCTCGACGATGCTCCCATCGATGTGATCGTCACCGCCGATCACAGGACAATCGAGCCGTTGATCGCGGCGGGCAAGACGGCCGCCGACCCGGTGCTGATCGCGCGCAACCAGGTGGTGATCGCGGTCGCCGACGAAAACCCTCTCGAGATACGGTCACTCGCCGACCTGGCGCGGTCTGACGTCAAGGTCGTGCTGGCCGATCCAGAGGTGCCGCTCGGTGCCTACTCAGCCGAGGTTCTGGGGTCGGCCGGCGTTGACGTTCGGCCGGTGAGCCTCACCGACAACGCGACGGCAGTGGCTGCCATTGTCTCCTCCGGTGAGGCCGACGTTGGCCTCGTTTACCAGACTGATCTGACCGTATGGGAGCTCACTGGTATCAGTCTTCCTCTCGAGGTCGGCATCCAGACCGAGTACTACGCCGCCCCCCTCACCGAGGCGCCAAACCCGGGCGGGGCGAGGCAGTTTGTCGACTTCCTGCTTTCCGATGAGGGGCGCAGTCTCCTTCGCGAGCTTGGCTTTTCGGCATGAAGCGGCTCATACCGGGCCGGGTCGGCGCGCTGGCGAGTGCCGGTGTGCTGTTGCTCGTCGTCCCTTTCGTCGGGCTGTTGTTCCGCATTCCGTGGACTCGAATCGGCAACGATGTCGCCGATTCGGGAACGGCGCTGCGCCTCTCGATCGTGGTTTCAGTGTTGGCAACCATCGTGGCGCTGGGCGTTGGTGTGCCACTCGGCTGGACGCTGGCGCGGGGCACTTTTCGTGGAAAGGCACTGATGCGCTCCGCAGTACTCCTCCCCATCGTGCTCCCACCGGTGGTCGCCGGTTCCGCGTTGCTTGCCTCGCTCGGACGGCGTGGCTTCCTGGGCTCGGTCATCGATGACGCCGTCGGGATCACGCTTCCGTTCACGACGGCGGGAGCGGTGATCGCTGCCGCCTTCGTGGCGTTGCCGTTCGTGGCCCTGGTTTCCGAGGCCGGCTTCCGGGCCTCAGACGAGAGGCTGGAGGAGGTAGCAGCGACCTTGGGCGCCGGATCCTGGCGCCGGTTTCGACGGGTTGCACTCCCCCAGGCGGCCCCCGCCCTCATCGCCGGTGCCGCGCTTGGATGGGCCCGCGCCCTCGGCGAGTTTGGCGCCACCATCACGTTTGCCGGCAACCTGGAGGGCCGAACCCAGACCCTGCCGCTTGCCATCTTCTTCGAGCTCCAGCAGGACCCGGAGGCGGCTTTCAGCCTGAGCCTGATCCTGGTGCTGGTGTCGCTGGCCGTTCTGGCGGCCGCCCGGCACAGCTGGGCGCGCTGATGTTGACTTGTTCGGTATCCGCCAACCGCAACGGATTCCAACTTGAGATCGACTTTCAAGCCCGCCCGGACGAGGTGGTGGCCGTCGTCGGCCCCAATGGCGCCGGCAAAACCTCATTGCTGCGCATCCTCGCAGGACTCGATGCGGTTGAAACCGGGATCATCCGCGTCGACGACGAGGTGTGGGAGGACGCGACCCGGGGCGTCCACGTGGGACCCGAGCGGCGCCGGGTCGGCTATGTGCCGCAGGCCGGTCTGCTGTTCCCACATCTGAGCGCGGTCGACAATGTGTCGTTTGGCCTTCCTGCCCCCGACCGGGCTCGAGCAACCGAGTGGCTCGAGCGGTTGGGCCTGGAAAGCCTGGCCGGCTCCTTCCCGAGCGAACTGTCGGGCGGTCAGGCACAGCTGGTGGCATTCGCCCGCGCGCTGGTGCTCAGGCCGGTTCTGCTGCTGCTCGACGAGCCGCTGGCCTCGGTCGACGTCGGCAACCGGGCCTCGATACGGCGGATCATCCGACGGGAGCTCCAAGACAACCCCGGCTACCGAATCCTCGTTACCCACGATCCGCTCGAGGCCGCTTCCCTCGCCGATCGGGTCGTCGTCCTCGATGGCGGCCGCATAGCTCAGGTCGGATCGATCGACGATCTCCGCACCCATCCAGTCTCAGAATACGTAGCCGAGCTGGTCGGCATGAACTTCTACCGCGGACAGGCCTCCGACAACACAATCAGTCTGGCCGGTGGCGCAACCCTGGTCAGCGCCTCCGTTCCTGATGGGCCGGCGCTGGCGACGATTCACCCCCGGGCCGTGTCGCTGCACATCGAACGCCCGAGTGGCTCCCCCCGGAACGTGTGGCTCGGCACGATCGCCGGAATCGAGCCCAGCCTCGACCAGGTGCGGGTTCACGTGACCGGCCCGATCGATATCGTCGCCGAAGTCACCCGCGCCGGGGCGGCGGCCTTTTCCGAAGGCGGCGAGGTGTGGGTGGCCGTCAAGGCCTCCGAGGTGGTCGGTTATCCGCGCTAGTGGCGCCGGATGGAACCCTTTTGCCGTCGGCGGCGTTATCTTGGCCAGCGGGAGAAACATGCGAAGACTCATCATCCTCATCGCCCTGAGCATCGTGGCCGCCGCCTGTGGAGGCGGCGAGACTGCGGTGACCTTTGAGAGCCTCGATTCGACGGCGTCGGCCACCATGCCCCCGTCGTCCGACACTTCACCCACGACAGCCGAAGCCGGCGCATCCACCACAACTCCCCCGTCCGACGGCGTTGCCACTGAGCCTCCGCCACCGGCTTCCACCGATCTCCCGGACTCGGACTACCCCGATGTCGTGGTTGCCGACCTGGCCGGCGGCGAAGTGAACCTCCGCCAACTCGTCCTCGAACCCAAGCCCGTCCTGCTCTGGTTCTGGGCACCGCATTGACCCACCTGTCGTCGGGAGGCTCCCGACGTCGAGCAGTTTGCTCGAGAGAACGCAGACGCCGTCACGGTGGTGGGCCTGGGAGCCCAGGACAGCTATGGCGAGGCGCTCGACTTCGTCGAGAAATACGGCACGACTTCGTTCCGCATGCTGTACGACGAGTCGTTCGAATCCTGGTCGCAGCTCGGTGTCCGCGGCCAGCCGGTTGCAATCCTCTTCGACACCAACGGCCGCGGTCAGACCATCTGGTACGGGCCGTTCAACCAGACCGAGGTGCTCGACCTGGCCGCCACCCTGTAGGCCTAGCCCCTGGCCCAAGCGACCGTAACCCGAAGTGACCGGGTCGCTTCCGGCCGCGGGTCCGAAGGAGAAGCCGGTGGTCGTCAACTCCGCGTATGCAGAAGATGATCGATCGGGACCTCGAATGGGCCCCAACCGGCAGGCCAGCTCCCCGCCACCCCGCGCCCGCGTTGGGCATCGATGAGGCCGGCGTCGAGCAGGTCACGGAACGCTCCCGTCCAGGGCGTGGCGTTGAAGTCTCCTACGAGGATTATCGGCGTCTCTCGCTCCAATAACCGGGAAGCCGTCCCGGCCAGTTGATCGTCACGAGCTGAGGCTCGGGGCTCCCGGCTCGGCGAGGAGGTATGGCGATTGGAAGCGGAAACTGCCGAGAGGGTCGAGCATCCAAGCGCTTCGGCCCAGAAAACCGAGGACTGTTCCCGGCAGGGTGCCCAGGCCGACTGCCGATGCCGCCATCCCGGCCCACCACCTGGTGGTCATCCGCCGTAGAGCTGCTTGCGGACCAGCACGACCCAGCCAATCGAGGCGATGCCGGCGAACGCCCACCACTGGAGGGCGTAGAGGAAGTTGGGTCGATTGGTCGGCTCCGGCGGCGCCGGAAGCATCGTCTCCAGACCACCCGGGTCCGGTTCCTCGGCGATCAAGTCGACATAGACATCGGCGAGCCCTCCCGGGAATTGCGGAGCCAGGCGGTCGAGGTCGATGCGGGCGATGGTTTCGAGCACCCCGGTCTCAGGATTCTGCGGGCCGAAGCGGGAAGTTCCCTGGCTGAGGCGCACCGTGCCGGTCACCGTCAGCTCGGCATCCGTCCCCGGATCCAGTCGGGCCACCCCGGCGGCATCGGCGATGAACCCGCGATTCACGAGAACGATCTGGTTGCCGGTGTCCAACGGCACGATCTGCTCGTACCCGACCCGACCGCGGCGCGCCCTGGGGCGCAACTCAAGCTGAGCCGGGTAGTCGTAACGGCCGCTCACCTGGACGCGACGCAGCTCCGGATCATCAACAGCCGTCGCCTCGGCGAGGCTGATCGGCGATTCTGCCAGCCGCTCCTCGAGCACCCGGTTGGCGTCACGCTGCTGGTAGTGCCGGTCGAGCTGCCAAAAGCCGAGCACGGCAAAGGCCACCGTCAGTCCAACGGCGAGGACGTGGCCCGATAACCACCGGGGCGTGAGGAGACGAGATGACATTAGGAGGGAGTGGGGTCAGTGTACCGGGCCTCGGTAGTCTCCACGGATGGCCCGGTTGTTCCTCCTCCGACACGCCCGCACCGCCGAGACCGGCATCCGTTTGAGCGGGCGAGCGCCGGGAATTCCGCTCGATTCGGACGGGCGCCGCCAGGCGCGAGAGGTGGCCGAGCTCTTCCGTGGCGGACGGATCGATGCGGTCGTGAGTTCCCCGATACAACGATGCCGGGAGACTGCCCAAACCGTTGCCAAGACCCTCGACCAGCGGGTTCGGCGTGACCAGGCCTTCATTGAGATCGACTACGGCACCTGGACGGGCCGGACCTTCGGGCCCCTCAGGAGGACCAGGCTGTGGAAACAGCTCTTCCTGTCTCCCGCCAGGGTCACATTTCCCGAGGGAGAGAATCTGGCTGCCGCCGGCCGGAGGGCCGTTGCCGGCTGCGAGGCACTGGCGACCGATTTGCCTCGCGGCCGGTTCGTAGTGGTCAGTCACGGCGACATCATCAAAGGGGTGATCTCTCACTACCTCGGACAGCCGTTCGATCTCTACCAGCGCATCGTGATCTCACCGGCCAGCGTCTCGGTCATCGACCTACCCGGCGACAGCTTCCCGCGGGTGCTGACCGTGAACGCACCCGGCCCGGGAGAGTGGCTGTGAGAGACCTCGGAATGGTCAATGCGCTGGCCGGCGGGGCCATCGGGGAGCCCGGTGGGCGCACCTTCTACTTGCAGGTCGATCTCGAAGAGCAGCGTCTCTGGTTCCTGCTGGAGAAGCAGCAGCTGGCCGCCATTGCCGAAGCGGTGCTGGAGGCGCTGCGGGGAACCGAGTTGGACGAGTGGGTCGAACCTCCGGCGGTGGTTGAGCCGACCGAGCCGGCGCCTCGGGTCGGCGAGATCGCGATCGGGCTGGGAGACGGCGTTTTCAGCCTGGCTCTCTACCCGCTCGAGCCGGACGAGAGCGAGGCGGTCCGTTTCGAGGTACCCGCAGATGTGGCGGCCGGCATGGCCCGCGCCGCCCTGGCAGCCGTTGCCGCCGGGCGATCACCCTGTCCCTTCTGCCGGCTGCCGATGGACCCTGAGGGTCATGTGTGCCCGGCCACCAATGGAAATCGTGGCGAACGCCTGGAATCCTGAGATCGTCGAGATTCTCGGCATCTTCCGCCGGGCATCGAACGCCACCCTGCTTGCCGACACTGCTGGTGGCGAGAAGGTGATCTACAAACCGACGTCGGGTCAGCGTCAGCTTTGGGACTTCGATTCCGAAACCCTGGCAGCCCGCGAATGGCTCACCTACGAGGTCTCCGAAGCCCTCGGCGTCGGGGTAGTGCCACCAACCGTGCTCGGCGGCGGCCCGATGGGTCCCGGTTCGATTCAGCGCTATGTCGAACCTGATCTCGAGGTCGACCTGGTGGCGATGGTCAACGACGCCGTCGACATGCTGTGGCCGATCGCGGTGCTCGACATCGTGACCAATAACGCCGACCGCAAGCTCGGACACCTGCTGCCCGACCACAACGGGAAGGTGTGGGCCATCGACCACGGCCTCACCTTCCACGGTGACGAAAAACACCGCACTGTGCTGTGGGGCCTGGCAGGCTTGGCAATCCCCGTCGAACTGGTGCCCGGCCTGACCAAGCTGGAGGAGGCGCTGGCCGGGGACCTGGGCGCCGCCATCGCCGTTCACCTCAACACCCGTGAGCTCGAGGCGTGTCGCGATCGGGTGAAGGGATTGCAGGCCAATGGCGTTCATCCTCCCCCGCCTGATGACCGGCCCGCGCTCCCCTGGCCGGTGACCTAGGCCGCTACGGCCTTCCCCCGGCCGCGGTGTCGCCGGACCGGCGGGGATCGGCAGTCCCGATGAGCCCGTCGGCGGGGCTCCAGGCGGCTGCTTGAACCCCTCCGAAATACATCGACCGCTCCGGGAAGTGCCTGACCGGCCCATCCACCTCGACCGGGAGATCGAGTTCATAGGCCACAGTCGGCTCACCATCGAAAACCTCGGCGTGAACCCGCGGGTGGGCTACCGCCTCGACGAGGTCCATTCCCAGCCACAGATGGTTGATGAGCGACTCGGCCACGGCAGTCGTGATCCGGTCGGCCCCGGCCGATCCGATGGCCAGAACCTCCCCATCTTGGTTGCGGGCGATGGTGGGAGCCATGTTCGACATGAGGCGGGTCCCCGGCTCCAGGCCGTGGAAACCCTTGGGATGAAGCTCCAGCTCTCCGAGGGAGTTGTTCAGCCAGATACCGGTGCCGGGAACCATGACCCCCGATCCGTACCCGGCCGATGCGGTGATCGCGCAGGCTCGCCCTTCCGAATCAACCGCTGAGACGTGGGTAGTGGAGCCGGACCCGAGCAGCCGGCCAAAGTCTCCCATCCGGGCCGCCTCGAGCAAGGTGGCAACTGCTGAGGGCAGGTCCTCGTCCGCCGACTCGAGATGGGCACCGCGATAAGTGAAGATGGCTCGCTGAGCCTCCACCAGTCGACGTGTCTCGGCCGCGGTCCACCCCTTCATTCCCTCCTCTCCCAGCAACATCAGGAGGCCGGCGAGCGCCGCCCCCCCAATGGCCGGCACCGGGTTGGCGGCTATGTCCCAGTCCTGGAGACGAAGGCGGATCGGGTCTCGAACGATGGCTTGATAGGCGGCCATGTCAACCCGAGAGAGGATGCCGCCATGGTCATGCAGTTCATCGGCAATGGCGATCCCGATCTCACCGCGATAGAAAACGTCGGCGCCACCCTCGGCTATGGATTCGAGGGAGTCGGCAAGCTCAGGGATGGCCAGAATCTCGCCCTGGGCTCGCACCGTCCCGTCGGGGTGATGAACCAGGGGGTAGCTGGCGGGGTGCCACCCAAATATCACCTCGTGGGAATGCTCCAAGTACCGCGCGCTAACACCGGGAAGTGGAAAGCCGGTGCGGGTGTAGTGGATGGCGGGGCCAAATATCTCCGCCCACGGGACCGCCCCGTAACGCGATGATGCCAGATCGAAGCCGGCCAATGCTCCCGGAGTTGCCACCGAGCTGTACCCGATGTTGGTGCGCATTCCGCCGCCATAGGTCATGAAGATCTCGTTGCGTCCGGTGCCGATCCGGTCGGGGTCCGCCCGTCCCGGCATCTCGCAGTAGGCGTCGATCGTGACGGGATCCTCGCCCGGTTCCCAGACGGTGATGAACGCTCCTGCCGCCGGGGCGATGATGCCCGGCTCGGTGCACATCGATACGATCACTGCCGCCAGTGCCGAATCGACCGCGTTGCCGCCTGCGTCGGCAACGGTGGCGGCGGCCTCGGCGCCGATGGTGGAACCGGCTGCTGTCATCACGTGTGGCATAGCCAGAGCCTAAAGGGGGCGGTCGAACGACACCGCCTCAGGGGCGGGTAGGGAGCTGAGTCCGGGTCACCTTCGCCACCCGTGGGCCGGTCTTGCCGACGGTGATGAGGGCCTCGACAACGATGGTGGTCCTCCCGATGTGGAGGGGGTGGCGGCGTCGGACGGTGCCATGAGAGCGCCCCGGGCAGCACGCCACGGACCGTGGACAGCTCCTGGCGCGCCGCCAGATGGCTTCCGACATTTCCGGGGGCGCCGCCTCAACCGTCCGGCCGAGGGTGGCAACCAGCGCCTACCGTCTCAGTCATCTGATTGGGCAGCGATCGGGCGGACGGTCACGTGTTCGGCCACGATCTCGACCCGGTTCCTCCGACCTTCCTTCGCCTCCCAAAACCGCCGCTGCGCGGCGCCGGCCACCCACACCCTCCGGCCCCGCTCGAGCTGCTGGGCGACGAGCTCCGATGGCGGGTCCCACAAGGTGACCGGCAGGACGTCCAGGCGTTTGCGGGGCTCGTCTCGCCGGACGGTCACGAGCAGTCGCAGCAGGCGTGCTCCGGAGTCGAACTCCCGCAGCTCGGGAGCTGCGGCCAGCGTTCCGGCTAGCACAATGAGGTTGAGGTCCATACATGTCGTTCCTTCCTGTCCTCCAACGTGACCGTATCGGCCGGGTGTGACACACAGAGGGGAAGGATGGTTGGACTAGGTTGCGGTGATGTTTGATGTCTCGGTGACCGACCTCGGCAACTCGCTGTACATGATCGACGCCGGCATGCACAACCAGCCTGAACGCCTTGCCTGCTATCTGTTCGACACGCCCCAACGAGTGCTCATCGAGTGCGGCCCATCCAATGTTCTCCCGAACCTGGTGGCGGCGCTTGAGTCGATCGGCGTTGACGACGTCGCAGCCATGGTGGTCACCCACATCCACCTGGACCACGCCGGCGGCGCCGGGCACTTCGCCGAGCGCTACCCGAAGGCCGCGATCGGTGTGCATGAGGTGGGCGCCCGGCACCTGGTCGATCCCACCCGGTTGTGGAATTCAGCCGAGCGAATCTACACCCCGGAAGGAATGGTGAAGCTTTGGGGACCGATGCAGCCGGTTGCCGAGGATCGCCTGCTCAGGCTGGATGAGGGGTCGACCATCCCGCTGGGTGGCAGCCGCCGGCTCGAGGTGATGTACACCCCGGGTCACGCCAGGCACCACGTGGTGTTCTCCGAGGAGGTCTCCGGAGGCATGTTTGTCGGCGATTCGGTGGGGATCGCTTTTCCCCATGGACATCCCGTCCAACCGGTGACCCCGCCCCCCGACTTCGACGAGCCGCTGGTGATCGAACAGTTGCGTCGGATGGCGGCGCGCCAGCCCGGCTTCGTTGGGTTCGCGCACTACGGAGTGGCCGAAGACTCCCCCCGGGTCTTCGAGGAAGCAGAGGCTCGACTCGGCGAATGGGTAGCGTTTGTCGAGACCCTTGAGGGAGCTCCCGACGCCGCCGAGCGCCTGCGCGATTGGGTGCTGGCCGGATATCGGAGCGACGGGATGACCGACGAGGACATCGAGCAGTACGATCGAAACACTTACTGGCCGATGCAAGTGACCGGCATCGAACGCTGGCTCACGAAACGCCGGTGACTCAACCCCGTTTTCGGGCCCGCCACACCTCCTCGGACGGCCAGCGACGGGCCCAGTCCCGGGAGACATTGAACTTCACCTCGGCGGGTCCGTCTGGGGCCTGGACCTCGATGAGATCGAGCATTTCGAAGCCTTCTTGTCGCAACAGCCGAATCATGTCACCGTGGCCTAAGTGAAACTCAACTGCATCCTCGTCAGGCCATTCGAAGCGGTGCATTCCGAACTGGGGACGGAGCAGCGTCGCTTCGGCCGGATGACCGTCGAGCTCGGGAGCGACAAGCATGAACAGAACCGCATTGGCGAGGAAGATCAGCTCGCCGCCGGGACGCAGCACCCGCCCAGCTTCAGGGATCCACTCGTAGGGATCGGACCAAATAGCCGATCCGTATTCGGAGATCACGAAGTCGAACGCCTGGGCGGCAAACGGCAGCCGCTCTCCGATACCGTGAATGAGCGGAAAGCGCAGGCCAAACTCGTGCTGAAGCGTCGCCGCGGTCTTCAGCTGGCGCCACGAATTGTCGAGCCCAACGGCCCTCGCTCCGGCTCGAGCCAGCCAGGCAGACAGATAGGCTGTCCCGCACCCGACCTCGAGAGTGTCGGTGTCGGCGGCGCGCTCGAATAGACCGGTGACATCCGGGGCTCCCCACATTCCCCACGTCGGTTTGCCGGCCCAAGCGCGGCGACCCATCTCCACCCACCGCGGCGCATAGTCGTCCCAGTGCGCTCGGTTGCGAGCGAGGTAGTCCGGGGAATCAGGTCGCAATCGCCGCTTCCAGCTCATCGAGGCCGGGGAAGGCTGGGTCGGCGGCAGTGATGGCCGTGAGGATCTTGGAAGCCGAGGCCGTGTCGCCCAGGTGGGCGGCGACCCGGGCCGCCACATACCACTGCCGCAGTTCGGCCTCTTGGGGGTGGTCCTCGAGACGCTTGGGGTTCACCACCTGCCAGGCTTCCTTGGCTCGGCCGGCGTCGAGCAGGTGGGAGCCGTAGACCACCCGGGCCTCACGGAATGTGTCGGGCCGGCCTCCGAGGTGCTTCAGGTCGTCCCACACCTTGTCGATGTCCTCGGGCCGGTCGAGGGCACGCAAGCAGTCCATCTCGACCGGCATGTGAGTGGTTTCTCCGGCGATGCGGCGAAATGCCCGCAGTTCCTGCAAGGCGGGCTCCCAGCGTCCGAGCCGGTAAAGCGAAAGGGCGAGGATCTCGCGGATGGTGGCATTCGACGACGAAGCCTTCTTGGCTTTCTCTGCATGTTCGGCCGCCTTGCCGTAGCGAGCGTCGGCGAAAGCCTGGGCCGCCCCTTCCAGGCTCTGCATGACGGCGGCCCTCCGTTCCTTGCGGGTGGTCCTGGTTACCTCCTCCTGGATCCATTTGGGGAGCTGGCTGCCGGCGGTGAGGTCGAGCTGGGGACGACTGGACTCGCTCGAGCGACGCTGCGAGCTCCGGCCACCCTGCGAGCCACGCCGACGGCCGCGGTTGCCGCCGGAGCCGCTCTTGCGGCCGTAACCCTTGTGGCTCTTGCTGGGCGGCGGTTTGCGCCCCTTGGCATGCCCGTGCTGTGACTTCTCACCCATGAGGCAAAGCTACACCGCCTGGCGGCCGGTCACGGCCGGAGCTGATCAGGCGGAGTCGAGCAGGGCGGCAAGACGCTTGGTTTTGCGCTCGCTCAAGACGATGGCGGCCACCAGGATGACGGCGATGACGCCCAGCGAGAGATAGGTATCGACATGGAACCAGTTGGCGACGGCCATCTTGATGCCGACGAAGATGAGGATGGCACCGAGGGCGTGCGACAGGTAGTGGAAGCGCTGCCGGGCGCTGGCGAGCAGGAAGTACATGGCTCGAAGCCCCAGGATGGCAAAGGCGTTCGAGGCGAACACGAGGTATGGCTCGTTTGAGACGGCGAGGATGGCGGGGACCGAGTCGACCGCGAAGACGACGTCGGTCAGTTCGACGACCACCAGGGCACCCAGCAGCGGGGTTGCCACTCGATGGCCCTTCACCTTGGTGAAGAACTTCTGCCCATCCAGCTCCTCGCTGACGGGTATGAACCGCTGGACCAGCCCGATCCCCGTGGTAGTAGTTCCCTCGCCCTCGTCTTCCCGATGACGGATCACCCGAATGCCGGTGTAGATGAGGAAAACGCCGAAGACGATGAGCACCCAGATGAACTGGCTGATGAGGGCAGAACCGATCGCGATGAACAAGGCCCGCAGGGCGAGGGCGCCGAAGATGCCCCAGAACAGGACCCGGTGCTGGTATCGGAGGGGAATGGCCAAGGTGCTGAATATCAGCGCCCACACGAAGACGTTGTCGATGCTGAGGGATTTCTCGATCAGGTAACCGGAGATGTACTCGCCGAAGGCCTCCCCGCCCCACGTCAGGGCCACCCCGAGCCCAAAGAGCACGCCGGCCAGCACCCACAGGCCGGACTCGATGAGGGCCTGGCGGGTGGTTGGCTCGTGGGCATCCCGGTGGCGATAGAGGTCGGCGGCCAGCAATGCAAGGATGATGCCACCCAGGATGACCCAGGCCGTAACGGAGACCTCGAGGTCGACGAAGTTGTCGCGGATGGAGGAGGCTGCAACGAACACGGCGAGATTCTAGGAAGCGGCGGCCACTCGATCGTGGGTTATCGATCGGTATCGTGACCGGGTGGAGAACCATGCGCCCCGTACGCTGAAGTTCAACCCGAGCGGATTCCAAGCCTCGGTCCCGGCCGACGCGGCAGCTCGCGCCGACCAGTACGCCTCGGCAATGATGGACGACGGAGAGCTCCGCTATTTGGCGAGTATCGCCCTGGCGTTTCCGTGGTCGCCGGAGGCGCTGGTGGTAGAGATCGGGAGCTACTCGGGTTTGACGGCCGCCTTTGTGGCCGAGACATTGGCCGGGGCAGGTCACGCCAACCCGGTTCTGAGCATCGACCCCTTTGAACGGGTCCCCCATACCCGCAAGAACCCGCAAGGCAAGTACAAGCGGTATCTGCGCACCATGCAGGAGCGGGGCATGGAGGACCGGTGTCTCCCCCTCATCGCCTATTCAGAGCACGCGGCGCCGGTGGTTCCCGACCGAATCGGCCTGCTGATCGTGGACGGAAACCACGAGTACGAGAGCGTCACCCGGGACCTCGCCCTCTTCGCCCCCAAGGTGCTCCCGAGCGGCTTCATCTTCCTCGACGATCACACCGACACCTACCCCGGGGTGGTGCGGGCAACCGGTGAGTTCGTGAACGGTTCCTCCGACTTCGAGCTCCTTCACCAGACCTACTTCGCCATCCTGCAACGGTCCACAGGCGATCCTTAGGCGCTCCCGTTCCCGGCAGGTGGTGCCAATGCCCGCACACCGACCAATCATGGGTTGGACCATCGGCTTCGTAGGCTGCCTACCGCAATGTTCATAGCAGTGAGAGACATCTGGCGGTCCAAACTGCGGTTTGGTTTGCTCGGTGGCGCGGTTGGGCTGCTCATCTTCCTGCTCCTATTCCTCAACACTCTGTCGGCGACGCTGCTGGGCTTCTTCATCGGTGCCATCGAGAACAACTCGGCCGACGTCCTCGTGTACGAGGCGACCTCGCGCCGCAATCTGCAAGCCAGCCGCCTCGACCTCTCTTTGCTCGACGAGGTGGCAGCCGTGCCGGGGGTGGTGGCGGCGGCGCCGATCGGCGAGCTCACCCTCACCGCCGCCATCGGGGACTCATTGACCGACCTGTCGTTGTGGGGCGTCGACCTGGCCGGCCCGGGCCGCCCCCAACCGATAGTGGAAGGGCGGCTTCCAGGCCCGGGCGAGGTGGTGGTGGACGAGTCGGGGGTATCCGAGGGGTTCGAAATCGGCAGCACAATCACGCTGGTGGCGAGCGGACAGGAGCTCGAGGTCGTCGGGTATGTACGGGACCGGCGTTACGCGGTTGTGGCCACCGGCTATCTGTCATTCGACGAATGGGTGGCCGTGTTCGAGGCCGAGTTCCCCGGTACGCCGGTGGTCCCACTCTCTCTCATCGGGGTGGAAACGGCCGAGGGCGAAGATCCGGCTGCGATCGGGGAACGCATCTCCGCGGCGGTAGCCGGAGTCGAAGGGCTAGACCGCAAGACCGGGGCCGCCGGTACGCCCGGGGTTGACTCGATCAGCCAGAGCTTCGCCCTCATTGTCGGTATCACGTTCGGGATCGTCGTGCTGGTGGTTGGCTTCTTCTTTCTCATCCTCACCGTCCAGAAGCTGAGGAGCTTCGTCACGCTCCGGGCCATCGGCACCGACACCGGCTATCTGGCACGCTCGCTCGTAATCCAGGTGGTGCTGGTGGTGCTGGTCGGTTCGCTGCTCGCCACCGGCGTGCTGTGGGCGGCGACCCTGGGGGCGAATCCGGCGTTCCCACTTGCGGTCGACCGCGGCCTCGTTGTCACGGTCACGGCAGCCGTCCTCGTTTCGTCGGTTCTGGCCGGGGTCCTGTCTATCAGGCGAATCGCCCGGGCCAATCCGGCGGATGCCGCCCAGGGACTCCACTGATGCGCATCGCCCTCCTCGAAATGCGCCGGCGGCGGGGACGATGGGCCTCGATAGTCGGAGCCATCGCCTTTATCGTCTTCCTGGTTCTCGTGCTGGCGGCGCTGGCAGACGGGCTGTTCATCGGTTCGACCGGCGCCCTCCAGAACGGCGACTCCGATGCCCTCGTGTACTCGTCGGACGGTCGGCGCTCGCTGGTGCGGAGCGAGCTGCCTCTGGCCGAGCTGCCGGCGGTGGTGGCGGTGCCGGGCGTGGCAGACGCCGGTGCGCTGGGAGTGCTGCTCTCCACCGCCGCCGCCGACGCCGAGTTGTTCGACGTGGCGGTCATCGGCCATCTGCCCGGGCGCCCGGGCGAGCCGACAATGCTCGTCGCCGGACGCCGGCCCGAACCCGGCGAGCCCTTGGTGGGCATTGCCGACCGGGCATTGCGTGACGAAGGCATTGCGCTGGGCGATGCCGTGCTATTGACCGGGTCGGCCCAGCCGGTGACGGTGATCGGGTTCGTCAAAGATGCGCAGTACCTACTGGCCGACACCTTGTGGGTGCCAATCGAGACCTGGCATGCGCTCCGGGCCGAGGTCCGACCCGAGACGAGGGGCCGCGGGTCGGTGGCACAGGCATTCCCCCTTCGTCTCGACCCCACGGCGGAGGCATCAACGGTGCTGTCGGCGGTCGACGCCGCGCTCGGCAACAGCGAGACCGTGACGACCGACGAGGCAATCCTCTCGATTCCCGGAGTCCAGCAACAGGCATCGACCTTCACGGCCATCATCGGGGTGAGCTTCGTGGTGGTTGGCCTCGTCACCGCCCTCTTCTTTGCCCTCATCACGCTGGAGAAACGGGGCCAGCTCGCCATCCTCAAAGCCATTGGGTCCTCCAACCGCTTCCTGCTCGGAGGAGTGATCACGCAGGCGCTCATCGCCACGGTGGTCGGCTATTTGCTTGGGTTCGCGTTCTCACGCTTGCTGGCGGCCGCTCTCCCACCGGCAGTGCCTGCGACCTTTCTCCCCGGCACCGCCCTCACGCTGCTGCTTGCCACCATCGCCATGGGCGCGCTGGGAGCAGTGTTCTCGTTTCGCCGCATCATCGGTATCGACCCCGCATCCGCCCTGGGAGGAGAAGCATGACCGCTTTGATCGTTGACGACGTCACCAAGGTGTACGGCGAAGGCCACACCGAGGTGCGAGCTTTGTGCAATGCCAGCCTCGAGCTGGGCGACAACGAGTTCCTCGCCCTGCTCGGCCCGTCGGGCTCGGGCAAGACGACGCTGCTTTCGGTGATCGGCGGGCTGCTCGCCCCCACCTCGGGGACCGTCACCGTCGGCGAAATCCAGCTGACAGCACTCTCCAGGAAAGAGCAGACCCGGTTTCGCGCCAACCGGGTGGGTTTCGTCTTCCAGGGATTCAACCTGGTGCCGTTCCTGACTGCTCGCGAGAACATGACGGTGATGGCACCGATATCCGATGCAACCCGCGACGAGATTGAGGCCCGCACCGACCAGCTGTTGGAGGAGCTAGGCCTGACCGCCCGGCGTGACAACCTGCCGGAACAACTCTCCGGGGGCGAGCGTCAGCGGGTGGCAATTGGGCGGGCACTGGTCAGCGATCCCGACCTCATCCTCGTGGACGAGCCGACCGCATCCCTCGACACCGAGCTCGGCACCCAGGTCGTGCAGTTGCTGGCGTCGGAGATCAAGAGCCGGGGAAAGGCCGGGATCATGGTCACCCACGACCTGCGCATGGTCGAGTTCACCGATCGAACGGTTCGGATCCTCGACGGTGAGCTCTTGAACGGCTGACCACGATCAGCGGATTGCCGCCCTTCTGGCTCCTTCGTAAGCGCCGCTTAGGGTGGCGGGAAGCTCGAATGGGAGGTGTGGATGAGCTTCTTGCGAGTCGTGACGTATGACGGCGACGAAATGACCGATGACCAATTCGAGGCGTGGGACGCCATCATCGGCGCCCACCTGCGCAACAGTCCCGACTGCATCCGGGCCAAGGCCGCAAAATCGGCTGGCACAACGCTCGTGGTGAGCGAGTGGGTGAGCGAGGATGCATGCCAGGCCGAGATGACCTCCGCCGCCTACAAGACCGCGCTGCAGGACATCATGACAAAACTCTCACTGCCGGCTGAGCTCGAGCCGTCCTTCCTCTTCGAAGGCGACGTGAAAGTGAACGTCGGCTAGGGACTCGCCCTAACCGACGTTCGTTCTGGATGGTGGGACAGATCAGGCTCCGTACATCTTCCCCATGCTGCCTGTGACATAGGCAAACTCGGGCTCGGACGTCACTCCAGCCTCTTTCATCACGTGGCGCAACTCGTCGGAACTGGCAAGCGCGCGCAGCGTATCGAACGACTCTGCCTGGTGGTAGACGATTGCCAGACTTGGATTGTCTACAGCCTGGTTGGCAGCGTGTCCGATGACCCCTCCGGCTGCTCGCATCGCATCGGCCTCCGGGCTGTTGTATCCCTCGAGCCAGCTGTCGAAGTCGGCAACCGTGTGGCTAACGACAACTGCCGGTAGCTCACGGTCCCACACGATGTTCTCCGCCTTTGGGATGACCCAGGAGATCTCCGGCTCGCTACTAACGGTGGCGTCCCGCATGAGGGCCTTGACGTCGTCTGAGGTAGCGTACTCCTTGGCCCTGGCAAGGTCCCCGACGGCGAGATAGATCGACAAGGCGTTTGGATCATCCTGGGCCCGGTTGACATGATGTCCGAGGAACCCTGATTCGGCCCGCTTGGCCTCGCCCCTCTCGAACACCTCTTTCCATGCATCAAAATCATCAACCCGATAACTGATCATTACCGCAAACGGCGCCAACGTCTCTGACATCCCCATACCTCCAATCTCCGGCGAAGCCCCCGACGAGCATCATCGGCGTCCAGCTCCGCCTGTCGCCAAACTTACACATCGGGCGGCCAAAAGTCACACCGGAGCCACCCCGCAATTCAGGATTCGGCCGGTGGCGACACTCTCAGCTGACACCGATGTCGGCGACCACGGGAACGCGCTTGGCAACCCTGCGGGTTGCCCACCCCACCCCCGTCCCCTCCCGCTCCGCTCCGCTCCACGGGAGGGGTGTTCCCACCACGAGGCCTGCGGCACGTGCCCGAGCCGAAGGCGAGGGCACCAATGAGTAGGTTTACTCTCCCAGGCGCCGAAGGCGTCCTGGGAGTCAGGGCAGAGCCGCAGGCTCAACGAATGAAGACCCCCATTCGGGGGTCTTCATTCGCTTTGATTAATGCGGCAGTGTCCTACTCTCCCAGGGGGTTGCCCCCCAAGTACCATCGGCGCAGCCGGGCTTAACTTCCGTGTTCGGAATGGGAACGGGTGGTTCCCCGGCGCTATCGCTACCGCAAATCTTTGAGCGCTCCTCGAGCACTCCATAGCGAGCACAGATTGGTTTGTGGATTCAGACCAAGTCCTCGGCCTATTAGTACCGGTCAGCTTCATGGATTGCTCCACTTCCACGTCCGGCCTATCAACCTGGTGTTCTGCCAGGGGCCTTAACCGGTTAATCCGGTGGGAGTTCTCATCTCGAGGTCGGCTTCGCGCTTAGATGCCTTCAGCGCTTATCCGTTCCGTACGTAGCCAACCAGCCGTGCTCTTGGCAGAACAACTGGCACACCAGAGGTACGTCCATCCCGGTCCTCTCGTACTAGGGTAGGGACCGAACTGTCTCACGCATGTTCTTCCCCTGTTACCAGGGGCACAGACTATCCCTCCACCCTCTTTCGAGGGGTTGGCGTATTACGGAGACCTTAGATTTGCCTTGCGGCATTCGATCTCCGTCTCTCCTTTTCGGATCAGTCGTTACGGGGTCACAAAGCACCCTTGTTCCGCAAGGCCGACCGAACCACCTCTGAAGTGATGGTTCGTGACTTTGAGGAATTTAGGGATGCGAAGTCGTCGATGGTTTCGCATATCTGCAGGAATCCGACAGGGTCTCTTGGTGGCGGCAGGCGGTCGAGCAGGCTCATGCCCAGCTCGACCTGTGGTCGTTTGAAGATCACGTAAGGTGCCCATCTCTCCAGCGTGGAGCGAATGGCCTTCCGATTCGTGATCGTCAGATCGGACATGTCCGATCTCCGACGCATCCTTCCGATTCCACCGAGCCGATCTTGAATCTCCAGCAAACCAGCCTCGCATGAGGTGGATTGATAGAAGACCAAACTCGACCGGATGTAGAACCCGAACCGATACTCCTTCTGACGAACGATCTGGAAGTGAAGACTTCCATCGCCGTCGAAGAATCCTGCGAGATATGACGAGAACGACTCCATGTCTTTGGACTTCCCTCGGGATTGCCCTGTCAAAGTAGTTCGAACCTGTGACAGGGTTTCCCCGATATGAGCCAATTAGCACCCTGGGATTACTCCCAGGGGACGCAGTGTTATCTACGTTCTAAACCCAGCTCGCGTGCCTCTTTAACGGGCGAACAGCCCGACCCTTGGGACCTGCTTCAGCCCCAGGATGAGACGAGCCGACATCGAGGTGC
>CAMYMH010000023.1 GCA_947259275.1 uncultured Acidimicrobiaceae bacterium
GCAACCGTGACCAGCCAGCCGGGGAGAGCTCGCGGGTCGCGGTGTCGCCCGAGGTGTTCGAAGAATTTGGTCCAGGTGTTCTGAAAGATGTCCTCGGCGTCGGGACCGTATACGCCGACGTTGCGAATCGCCCAGGCAACCAGACCCTTCAGTTCCTCGTAGAGGATGTTGAAGGCGTCCTTGTCTCCGGCGGCGGTCGCCTGGTACAGCTCGGTGAGGTTTGCCGCCATGAGTACGAAGCTACCGTTCGCAGACGGTGGCTGCCCGCCAATCAGCCCGAGGGTCGGTTCGGTCGAGGGCATTGAGCTTTCGAGGGCGCGAACGGTTGTCCCCCGCAAAACACGGTGGGGGTTATCGATGCGAACCTGGTATTCGCGTTTCCCGTCCGTTGTTGAACCCACGAAACCTCCTTTCTGTCTGGCGTCCTATCGAAGAGACGATTGGGAGCCCGTTTTGATACGCGAACAAACATCGACGCTCTGCCGTGGGGGCCTGTGACGAGCCGCGAGGACCGCAACCAAGCGCCGGAGCCGGGAGCCCTTTTTGGCCCCCGGCTGGTTGTTTCGGCTACTGGTAGAAGTAGTTACCGGAACCCCCGCCCATGATGACGTCAGCCTCACCCACCGAGGCGGGTGCTTCGATGTACCGATCGATGTCGTCGGGGAATATCTGAGCTGGTTGGGTGGGAGCGGAATCGCTCGGCTGACTCGAGTGCTGGTTCTGGTCGACCTGGAGTCCCAGCCACAAGACGGCGGCTGTCAGCATCGCTGCCAGCAGAACTCGCATGCCGGCTGGCTGGTTTGATTCGGTTGAGTAGGTGAAAGTCGTTGTCATCAGTTTCTCCGTTCGGCTTGCTCGGGTACTGGAAGGGGAACTAGCTGGTCCTGGGCCGCCGCCGGGGCCGTGGTTGCGACAACTCCGCCAGCCGCTCCACCACGAGCCGCCATTCGGCTGTCCGACGGTGGGGGGCTCTGAAGCTGCGGAACCGATGGGCCTGGATTGCGGCCAAGTCCTGGGGTCGCATGTTCATGTCTTCTCCTCCTGGTTGTCCCCGGTTCGGGGCTTCATGAATCAGAGCGAGAAGAGGGCCTCGTGATACGCGTTTGTGGCTGGGCCGCGCCAATCACATCGGGTCTATCGACCAATGGACCGTGGTGTAGGCCTAACGGCGGATGAGGCGGAGCTGCTATCGCCGGCTGAGCAGGGTGCTGAGCGGTCCGATAAGAAAGAGCTGCGAGCCGATGAAGCCGATGGGTTTGCCGAGCAGAGCGGAACGGCTGCAACGCTGTGCTTCGGCCAGGAGTGTTCGACATCCACCGGGTTGATATCGAGGCCGATGGATTTGATGTAGGCCAGGGCGTCCCGGTGAGTGCCCGGCAGCACATGGCTGTCTGGCGCTCGCACGACCTGTCGAATCTCAGTGAGGTCGAACCCGTCCACGTACGTGGTCGGATGAAGCTCTCGCAGCCAAGGCGTGAAACGCGAAATCTACACCGCTGCCGCCATGCGCATGACGGGCCGCCTGCCGCCCTCCGCTACCCCCTCCTCAGTTCACGATCACACACGTCGCCGGGTTGCCGGATTCGAGCTTCCACTCGTGGTCGGCGACGCCGGTCGAGTTCTGGTTGCGCAGATGGAACATCCCGGTCGATGGCCGAATGAGGCCGACCGTGTCCACGCCATCTCCGTCCCAATCACCGGCCAGCACCAGATCGCCGCCGACCCCCCAGTAGAACTCGAGATCGGCGATGCCGGTGGTGTGGCTCGTCCGCAGGTAGACCATGCCCGTCGAGTGACGGTGCAGGCCGACCTCGGTGATTCCGTCGCCATCGAAGTCGCCGGTGAAGGGCACATCGCCGACCGCGCCGAAGTAGTACTCGACGTCGGCACTGCCGGTGTCATTGCTGTTACGCAAATACACCTTGGCCTCGTCCGTCCGGAAGACGCCGAGGGTGTCGATGCCGTCCCCGTCCCAGTCACCGACCAGCGGCACATCGCCATCTTGTCCCATGAAGAACTCGTGATCGGCAACGCCGGTGTCGAGCGAATCGCGGATATAGGCAAATCCGTCGGCCGGCCGGTACAAGCCGGGGGTCTTGAGCCCGTCGCCGTCCCAGTCACCCAGGAAGGGGATATCTCCCGGCGTCCCGAAGAAGAAGGGCTCGTGTCCTTCGACCTGCCATAACCCACCCGGAGTCACGTAGGCGAGCGACGGAGGTTCCGAGTCGTCGATGATCTCGAACGCCAACTGGCCGCGCACCGCTCCGGCCGGATAGGCCTCCGAGTGCACCTGCAGGTAGAAGAACTCGGGCACGTTGAGCATCTCTTCCAGCAGGAAGGGATCGGCGAAAACCACCCCACTCAGCCCGTTGAACTCGTACTCGAGATCGATGAGGACCGGGCCCTCCTCGCCTTCCTCTCCGGCGTGAATGTGAGCCGAAGTGATTGGCTCGTCGACGCCGTCGAGCAGGATGTCGAACGTGACCGAGTCACCCTCGAAGTAGAGCTCGGCGAAGCCGGTTCCGTCCGGGTCGCCGCCGCCGGGGACGGAGGTGCCGGCCAGCTCGGCGACCAGGATGCCCTCGATGGGTGGGGATGGTGGGAACACCTCCAAATCGAAGAAGGCATCCCCGGTTACGACCGAGTCGAACTCGAGGACCTCCTTCACCGTGATGATGTTCTGGTCGACGGGACCGCCGTTGGTTTCGATGAAACCGGGGGGTGGCTCTGGGAATTCGCCGTCGGGGGGCGGCTCTTCAAAGAACTCCTCGAACAGGTCGAGCTCGGCGACCAGGTCGTAGTTGTGGTCACGCCCTTCCATGAATGCGAGCAGCTCGTCGAAGTCCGCCACGTCCTCCATGAAGAACTCCTGGAAGAAGGGATCGAAGAACGGCTCGAAGAAGAAGAACTCGCTGCTGCCGCCGTGCACAAAGAGCGAACCGAAACCGCCGGGGAACTCGGCGGGGATCTCCAGCTCAAGCGTCTCGACGAATTCGGAGCCGCCGTAGGGACGAAGCGCTACCTCCACCGTGACAATGTCGCCGGGGGCGGCCCGGAGAAAGCCGAAGTCCTCGACGGGCTCGGGATCGGTGGAGGTCCATGTCCGCACTTCAACGATGTCGATGGTGCGCCGGTCGCTGAACAACTCGGCATTGGATATCTCGACCGACGTCAACGCGATGTCCTCGAACGGGTTGAAGAGCAGTTGGTCGATGAACGACGCCATCTCGAAGGCGCTTCCGTCGGTGATGACGAACGGATCCCAGTACTTGTTGTCGAAGGAAGCGCTGAACGGCGAACCGTCCGCCCGCGTCCCGTCTACGGTCCACTCGACAGTGCTGCTCCCCGGGCTCAAGCCGGTTCCTCGCACGAAGTCGAGGTTGGTTATGAGATGGGATGCGGTCGTCCAACCAAGACTGAAGAAAAGGTCGTCGGTCAGGTAGGCGTCGGTCCTTCCCTCTCGCGAGTTGCCGAATTCGGCAAATTCGACCGAGCTCGTAATCGGGACCGAGGGGGCCTGCTCGCCGGCGATGCCTCGGATGGCAGCGCTGCCGTCGAAGTCGATCCGCCCGGCCGGCTCTCCCAGGGTGACAAGCTTGAAGTTGCCAAACCCGGTCGAGTCCTCGATCACCGTCACGACGTCGGCCTCGTTCATGCTCATGGTTACCGCACCGGTCCAGAAGAACGGATGTCCCCACCCGATGAGGGTCGAGCCGTCGCAATAGGTGGCCGTCCCGGTGCCGAAGGCGAAGTTGTCGCCTTCACTCAGCACCGCACTCATCGACTCGCCCGGCAGAATGACTCCGGGCGAGCTCATGCCCGGTCCACCGTGGCCCCGGCCGGTGGCCGGGTAGAGAGTGAAGGGCAGGCCGCGCGCCTCAACCTCAGTTTGCAGGTCATCCATCCACCGCGGACTGACTCCTCCGACCCCCACCGGCACCGGCAGCGGCCGGGGTGAGCCAAGCGGACCCACCGAGGCCTCGATCATCTCGAGGGCACTCGAGGCCGCGGAGTCCAATTGCGGAACCGCGGTTGAGGGGTAACTCGCCGTAGCCAACATGTCCGCAGCCGGGGTCAGGCCGGCAATGTATGAGTTCCCAAAGAAGCCGTACGCAACCGCTCCGATCAGCTTGCCGTCGATGTACACCGGGGACCCGGAGAAGCCGCCGGCGATTCCTCCGACGTCTTCTACCGCCCGTCCGGAGGCTTCGATGAGGATCATATCGATGAGGGGGTAGATCGCTCCCGGCAAGATTCCGAGAATCTCGATGTCGAACTCCGAGATGGCCCGTCCCTGGAGTGTCGTATAGGCCTTGCCCGTCATGCCGGCCCTTATGTCGTCCACGGCCATGACCGCGGGCGGGTGGTCGCAGTCCGTCTGCAACATCCACGTGCCCCCTCCCGTCGCCATCGCCGGCTGCATGAAGGCCGCCAACAAGACCAATGCCATCAAAACGGTCAGACGCCCTCGCCAATGGATACCCATGATGCCCCCTCTTGGTTCGGTCCTATCGCTCACCCTACGAGTTCTGGCGGGGGTATCCCAGAGGCGAAATCCTCTTCCAACGGCTCGAGTGAGCGGATCGGCTGGGGTTGAGGACTCGACTTCGGAAAGGGCCGTGCAGTCCCGATCAGGGGCGACCGAGGGTGCCGACCCGAACCCTTTCAACGCAGTCTGCCGCCGCCCTCGTAGGCTTCGTCCATGCCGGTTGCCAAACGCTTCCAACCCTTCGGGGTGACGATCTTCACCGAAATCACCAACCTGGCTCAGCAGCACGACGCCATCAACCTCGGCCAGGGCTTCCCCAATTGGGACGGGCCGGACTTCATCAAGCAGGCGGCCGCCCGCTCACTGGAGGGGGGCCGCGATCAATACCCGGCCAGTCCGGGTATCCGGGAGCTGCGAGAGGCCATCGCCCGCCGATATGGACCATTGCTGGGCCGAGACCTCGATCCCGACACCGAGATAACCGTCACCACCGGGTGCACCGAAGCCCTGGCGGCCACCTTCCTCGGCCTGATCGACCCGGGCGACGAAGTCGTGCTGATTGAGCCGTTCTACGACGCCTACCCGGTCGATGCCGCGCTGGCAGGTGCGGTCACGCGCGCCGTCACGCTGCGTCCGCCCGACTTCCGGCTCGATCCCGAGATGCTGGCGGCTGCCGTGACCGACCAAACCAAAGCAATCCTCGTCAACACTCCCCACAACCCGACCGGGCGAGTGTTCGACGCGGATGAGCTGGCGACCATCGCCCGGCTGTGCCGGCAGCACGACGTCATCGCCATCTGCGATGAGGTGTATGAGTGGATGACATACGACACCGAGCTTCCGCGACTAGCCCGCCTGCCGGGCATGGGGGAGCGCACCATCACGCTCTCCTCACTCGGCAAGACCTACTCGCTCACCGGCTGGAAGGTGGGGTGGGCGATCGCCCCACCCGGGCTGACCGGCGGCATCCGCGCCGCCCACCAATTCCTCACCTTCACCACTCCAACGCCGGTTCAGTATGGGGCGGTGGCGGCGCTCGAGGCGCCGGCCCACTACTACACCGAGTTGCGAAGTTCCTATCAGGAGCGGCGGGATCTGCTGGTCGATGGGCTCGAGCGGGTCGGCTTGCGGCCCTTCCGGCCGGACGGTACCTACTTTGTCATGGCCGACCACACTGCCTTCGGCTTCGAGGATGACCGCAGCTTCTGTCGGCACCTGATCGAGAAGTGCGGCGTGGCCGCCATCCCGCCCTCGGTTTTCTATTCCGATCCGGTCGACGGTGCCTCGCTGGTGCGCTTCTCGTTCTCACGGGACGCCGCCACCTTGCAGGAAGCAGTCGAGCGCCTGAGCCGCCTCTAACCGGCCCGGATCAGACCGCCCGAGATCATGTGGTCACCGATGCCTTAGGGCTTGATGCCGGTGTCTTGTGGCCGGCTCGGAGGAGTTGTTTGGCTCCGCCGATCCAGTCGTCGCGTTCGATGCGGTCGGGGAAGGTGTCGATGGCCTCGGCCGATCTCAGTCGGCGCCGTTCGCAGGCATCAACCCCGCGCGAGGGCAACCGCGTCGGTCGGGCTTCCCGCCCAAGCATTCCCATGGCCGGGGAGGAGCAAATTGGCTTCCAGGCCGATGATGCGATCGAGGGAAGCCAGCGCCTGCTGGTGGTCGAGGTTGAAGCGCGGTTCGATCATCTGGGGACCGGTGCTCGGGCCGATCAGGTCCATGGTGATGAGCCCGTCCCCCGTGAATAGGAGGCCGCGCTCGGGACAGTGGAACATCGTGTGTCCCTCCGTGTGACCGGGGGTGTGGACTGCGATGGGGCGGCCGGGAAGGTCAAGGCGATCTCCGTCCTGGAAGGTGCCAACGGTGTCGAGGTGGTCGAGCTTCAGCACTCCGGCCAGGATCATCGGCAGGAACGCTCGCAGCGCATGCAGATTGAAGATCGGAAGCTCCTTGGGCGTAACTGCGTAACGCCCGGTGTAGGTTCCGAGGGCTCGGTCTTCTTCCGATTCGTGCACTGAGACCGCCAGCCCGTTCCTGGTCGCCTTCTTGGCGAGTCCAAAATGGTCGGCATGGGAGTGGGTGACGACGATGCCAGCCACCGCTTCGAGCGACAGCCCGATCGACTCAAGGCCGTTGATGAGCTTCGACCATTCGCGTGAACAGCCGGCGTCGATGACGGTGACGTCACCGCCGTCTCGGAGAATGAAGAAATTGTGGCCTTTGGTACCGAGTGAGTACGTGTCCTTGGCAACCTGTTCCACCCAGCCAAGACTATCCGGTCAACGAATGTACCGCCTCGGCGGCGACTCCGCCGGCCTGGCCTCAGCTTGGGTCGTACCCGGCGCGCGCACCTCTCCACCGGGGTAACGTCGGCTCCGTGGACCTCGAACTTCGGCTTTCGTCTATTGCCGCCAGCGGGCCATGAGCGCCTTTCCCGACAAGCTCGAGCGCTGTTGGCACCCGGTCGCTTACATCTCCGAGCTTCAGAACGGCCAACCCCACTCGACGATGCTGCTCGACGTGCCGGTGGTGCTTTGGCGGGATGACGCCGGAACGCTGGTGGCCATGCGGGACGTGTGCATCCATCGGGGGACCGCCTTGTCGCTTGGATGGCTGGCCGACGGTTGCATTGTCTGTCCCTATCACGGCTGGCGCTACGAACCGGAGGGTGCCTGCATCGACATTCCCCAGACCGAGAACCCCCGGATCCCTCCCAAGGCCCGGGTTGAAACGTTTCAATGCCGGGAGCGATACGGGCTGGTGTGGGTGGCGCTGGGCGACCCTCCCTATTCGCTGCCCGAGATTCCCGAGCTGGAGGCCGGCGATTGGCGCACGGTCGACACCGGCCCTTTCCCCTGGAAAGCCGACGCCTCCCGCCAGGTCGAGAACTTCACCGACTTCGGGCACTTCCCCTGGGTCCACCCGGGATTGCTGGGCGACGTCGACCGACCCCTGGTGCCGGAGCACTCGGTGGAAACGCGCGGCCACGTGCTCCACTACTCGGTGGTGCGGCCGGAGGCACCCAATACCGAAGATTTCCCCGTGTTCGCCAACGAGGAGGTGGTGACACCCGAGCGAATCAGCCACTATGAGCTGCACCTTCCCTACACCATCGTGTTGCGGCTCGGCTGGGCAGGAGCCGCCGGCATGGTGTATTTCTTCGCTTCCCAGCCGGTGAGCGCCGATCGCTGCGTCGGGTACTGCGTGATCGGGCGGAACTACGACCTCGACCAGCCCGACTCGGTCCTGCAGTCGTTCGAGGACACGATCTTCAACCAGGATCAGCGGATTGTCGAGTCACAGCGCCCCGAGCAGGTCCCATTCGACTTGGCCGACGAGCTGCACCTCAAGTTCGACGCGGTGGCGGTTGCCTACCGCCGGGCGATGCAGACCGAGGGGCTGGCCTACGACCACTACATGGGCGTCGTCTACGACCAGCCGGCGGGAGGAGCCGGGTCGGCCGGTTAGCCAGCCCGGTCGTGAAAGGCCTCGAGTAGATCGATTGCCTGGGCGTCGGTCAGGCCGGCCGGGCTGTCGGAGCCTGCTTCTGTGTAGCTGATGGTGCCGTAAACGCCGTCGTCGAGGAAATGCACTGAGAGGTTGTTGGGGGTGACTGCCTCGAGGAACGCCTGGTCGCCGATGCCGTCAACCGGTTCGGCATCCGGGTAGAAGGAGGCGTCGAAGAAATTCTCACCCGGGATCGGATCCCCGCCATACAGCTGAAGAATCAAGAGGTCGTAGGAGAGATCGGTTGCGTCGTTGGGATCTTCGACCGTGCTCCATACACAGGTGAGCGACCCGAGCGACTCTTCTATCTCCGCTTCGTCGAGGATGGCTTCCTCGCCGAACAGGTCGGCCATCTCCGAGACTGTAAACAGGGCCTGGCACCGTTCGGCGGCCGAGCCGGAAGCGACGGCTCCGCCGTCGTCTTCGGCCTGGGTGGTTGTGGCCCCCGCGCCCGGTGCCACGGTGGTGGCCTGGGAATCGGGGCGGGTAGTGGCAGCGTCGCCGTCACCATCCCCGCCGCATCCGGCAGCGAGCAGTCCAACGGCCACGAATAGCGCCCCCAGCCTGATCATGGTCGAATCCTATCCGGCGCCGAGCTGGGATTCGCAGTCTGACGCGCCCGGTACGATTGGCTAGTAGCCATGAGGAGGGAACATGGCCGAAATCACCGAGGTGGCGATCATCGAGGATCGCACGGTCGAGTTGACGTTCAGTGACGGCTCGACCCGCGTCGTGGATCTGACACCGTTCTTGTGGGGGCCCGTGTTCGACCCCATCGCCAAGGACGACGACGTGTTCGCTCAAATTGCCGTCGACCCCGAGCTGGGAACGATCCGGTGGCCGAACGGGGCATCCCTCGACCCCGCTGTTCTCCACGGAGACTACGAAACCACCCAGCCGTGGAGACAGTTTCCGCACTAATCCGTCACCGCCGGTGATCGACTAGCCGACCAGCCGGTCGCCGGCCTTCCAGACCTGTTGGATGCCGGCTGCCAGCTTGTCGAACTCGAGCGGGTCGGTCTCACTGATAACCACGTCGGCCAGCTTGCCCGGCTCGAGTGACCCGAGATGTTCCTGCAGCCCCATCAGCCGGGCGGCGGTGAGAGTGGCCGACTCGAAGGCCTGTTCGGCGGTTTGGCCGTTGTCGACCATGAGCGAAAGCTCGCCCAGGTTGGAGCCATGCGGGGTAACGGCGCTGTCGGTGCCCATCGCAATTTCGACCCCCGCCTCCACCGCCTTCCGGAACGACTGCTTGTGAATCTCGATGACCTCGCGAGCCTTGCGGATCGACGCCTCGGGTATCTGGGCGCCGTCCTCCACCGCCTGTTCGACGCCGGTCGGTGCCAGCAAGGTCGGCACCAGAAAGGTCCCACGGTCCATCATCAACTCGATTGCCTCGTCGTCGAGGTAGATCCCATGGTCGATCGACCGGATCCCGGCCCGGACCGCGTTCTTGATGCCGTCGGCCGCCTGAGCGTGGGCCATCACCCAGATCCCGGCCGCCGCCGCTTCGGTCACCAGCACCTCCAGCTCGGCGGGTGAGTAGTGAGCATGGGTCGGCTCGTCCCGCGGCGACAAGACTCCGCCGGAGGTTGCCACCTTGATGACGTCGGCTCCTGAGCGCACCAGCTCTCGCACCTTCTTGCGGACCTCGTCTGGCCCGTCGGCGAGGCCGTCTGGTCTGCCCGGATAGGGAGGACCGAGCACCACCGGTATCCCAGATGGGTTCCAGCCGTCGCCATGGCCGCCGGTCTGGCTCATCATCGCCAGTGAGATCTGCATGCGCGGCCCCGGGATGAGGTCATCGTCGACGGCTTCCTTCATCCCGAGGTCGGCGCCGCCGGCATCCCGCACGGTCGTGATACCCACGCCGAGAGTGCGGGCCATGTTCCCGATCGCCAGGTAGAAGTTGTAGGAGAGCGGAGTGTGGATGTGACGCCACAGGTTGATGTGAGTGAAAGCCAGATGGACGTGGCAGTCGAACAGGCCGGGGAAGACGTATTTCCCGGTGCAGTCGATGGCCTCGTCGCCATCAAGACCCGAACCGATCTCGACGATCCGTTCGCCTTCGACCACGAGGTCGTTGGCCAGCCGCCCGAGCACCGGGTCGACAATCGTGCCACCATGAAACAGGTATCTCGTCATCGCAACTCCTAGAAACCAACCCTATCCACTCGACTCCGTGTTGTCTGGTGGGATGGTCGTGTACTTGCTCCTTCCCCTGAGGGGAAGGTGGACTCGGAGCGAGCTCCGAGGACGGATGGGGGGATACGTTGATGCTTGAAGACCCAGTCAACTGGCGGTTCCCGGTTTCCCCCACCCCGTCTCCGCCTCCGGCGGAGCCACCCCGCCCTCGAGGGCGGGGAAGAGACCAACCCGATACCGAGCCAGAGGGCGGCGTCGCACCTGTCGCGCAACCCGACCCCTCCAGGGGAGGGTAAGAAATCGCGGTGCCGTCAGGAACACTCCCGTTCGAAGAAGGCCGCGATGTTGTCGGTCGCCTGCTCTATCTCATCGGTGTCCATCAGGGCAGCCGCCGCCTCGAGTTCCTGGATGTCTTCCTCGGACAGGGCCGCGAAGGTTGAGGGGTCGGCGAAATCGATGTCCATGTCCTCGAGCGTCTCGAAGAAGCTGCTGAAGGCATCCGCAAACAGTTGCATATCGTCGCGGATCTCGTCGGGGGCCCGGTCGGCGAACTCCTGGAAGTAGTCGGCGGTGAACTCGAGGCCGGCTGAATTGGTGCCGCCGCCGGCGAACGCCGCCTGACTGGCCATCACCGAGTCGTTGGCCCACGCCATCAGCTCCGGGCAGTTGGTGGGTGAAAAGTCGCTGCTCGGTCCATCGGTGGTGGCAGGAGACTGGCTGGTAGTTGTGTTGTTGTTGCCGGATGCTGAGCTGGTGGTGGGCGTGGTGGCCGAGTCGGTGTCGCTATCCGAGCCTCCGCATCCCAGCAGGGTCAGGGCGAGCACGGTTAGGACTGCTATATAGCGCATGGAAGCTCCTCTCTCTTGAGCATTGCATCATGGCGGGCGCTGGGTAGGAACGGGAGAAAGTCTCTATCTGGGAACCGGTGGCCATCCAATGTCGACCCAGGCGTAGGGTTGAACCATGGACGTCGAGTATCCGGGCTTTGGTTTGATCGTGATCAACGGGCAACGATTCGATCGGGATATGGTGGTGGAACCGGGGAAGATTCGACCCCGGAAGAAGGGCCCATCGAAGGTCCGGCGGGGGGAGTATGGACACACTCCGCTCACTGCCGCCGAGGACCTCCCGTGGTCGGGTTCCCGGTTGGTCATCGGCACCGGAGCCAGCGGGCGTTTGCCGATCCTCCCCGAAGTCGAAGACGAGGCGAAAGCCCGCGGCATAGAGCTCATAGCCCTCCCCACCTCTGAGGCTTGCGAGCTGCTTCGTTCGCTCGAGGGTGATCAGGTGTCAGCAGTTCTGCACGTGACGTGCTGAGGTTGTCGCTTGGCCTACAGCAGAATCGACTCGCCGTGGCCGGGGGTGAGGATGCTGCGGGCCAGCCTTTCAGATACGGCCTCCTCGAACGAGTCCATCGCCTCGGGGTCGCCGTGAACTGCAATCACCTGGTCGGGGGGTGAGGGCGCCGAAGCCAGCCAGTCGAGGAGCTCGGAACGGTCGGCGTGCACGGAAAACGCCGGCACCGACGCGATTTCGGCCCGAACCGGCCACATCTTGCCGTGGATCTTGATCTCGTCCTCGCCCGCTAGCAGGCGCTGGCCGCGGGTGCCGCCCGCCTGGTATCCGACCAGGGTCACCGCCGACGCCGGGTTGGGGAGCTCCCGTTTGAGATGATGGAGGACGCGGCCGCCGGTGGCCATTCCGGACGCCGAGATGACAATGTACGGGGGTTTCGCCCGGTTGATGGCCTTGGAGTCGTCGACCGACTCGGTGACGGTCAGATCGCCCGGATCGAGAATCTCGGGGCGGCCGGCGATGTCGTCTCGGATCTCGTGATGAGACTCGGCGATGGCCCGCAAGTAGAAACCGAGCGCCGAGCGGGCCATGGGTGAGTCGAGGTACACCGGTATCGGTGGGATGGTGCCGTCCTCGACCAGGCTGCGGAGGGCGTAGAGGATGACCTCGGTGCGGTCGATGGAGAAGGCCGGGATCACTACTGCCCCACCCCGCTCAACGGTGCGGGCGATCACCTCGCCGAGGGTGGCGGTTCCGTCCGCTTCCAGCTGCTCGGTGTCCCCGTAGGTAGTTTCCATCACCACCGTGCCGGCGGCGGGTGGTGGATCGGGTGGGTCGAGCACCGGGTGAAACGGTCGCCCCAGGTCTCCGGAGAAATGCACCGGCTTGGTGCCGTCGTCGAATTCCAGGAGGATCGAGGCCGACCCGAGGATGTGGCCGGCCCGGGTGAGGCGCAGCCGGACCCCGGCGGCGATCTCGGTGGCATCGCCCCAGGCCCCTACCCGGAATTGAGCGGCCGCCGCCATCGCATCACTTTCGGTATAGAGCGGCAAAGCCGGGGAGTGCTTGGAGTAACCCCGCTTGTTCGCCCGGCGGGCGTCCTCCACCTGAATCCGGCCTGAATCCGCCATGACAACGCCGGCCAGGCGACCTGTCGACTCCGACGCCCAGATGCTGCCGGCGAATCCGTCTCTCACTAGGGCCGGGAGATATCCGACGTGGTCGAGGTGGGCGTGAGAAACCACCACCGCATCGATACCGGCGGGGTCGATCGGAAACTCGGCCCAGTTGCGTTGCCGCAGTTTCTTCCTGCCCTGGAAGAGGCCGCAGTCCACCAGGACCCGCGCCCGGGGCGTGTCGACGAGGAACTTGGATCCGGTGACCGTGCGAGCGGCTCCGAGAAAGGTGACGAGCGGGCGGGGGGGGCGGGTGACCATCCGGGCAGCCTAGGTGTGCCGGCTGACTTCCCTGGCTGCCGGGATCGTGAGCCGGGGTGTTTCTGGCCCCGGCCGGCGCCGCCTCCTCAGTTTCTGTCCCAGAACCCCGTATGAGCGGCGGCGGCCTCCTTCTCGAGGGCGGGGCCCAGGACCTCGATTCCGTCTTGGGCGGTGAGCAGCCGGCGGCTGCCGATCTGATGGATTGGAGCGTCGGGGCGATTATCGAAGAAGGACAGGAGCCCTTCAACCGAGAGTGCGAACACCACCCGGCCGATCCCAGCCCAGAAAATGGCTCCCGAGCACATGGCGCACGGCTCACAGCTCGAATACAGCGTGTGGGAGGCCAGCTCGGCCGGCGGGTGGATCTTGGCGGCGATTCGCACCAGGTTGGTCTCGGCGTGGGCGGTGACATCCTGGTCGGTCACGACGGTGTTTTCTGCCTCGGCGACCACCCCGCCGGCCGAGTCGACCAGGATGGCGCCGAAGGGGTGGTTGCCATGATGGCGGGCATCCTGAGACACGCGGATGGCCCGGCGGAGGTGAGTCTCGTCCTGCTGATTCATGATCGGCGACCTGGTGTGAAGACCCGCCACGATACCGTCGCCTACCCGTGTTCCGCCGAACGGTCGATCTATGCCATGATGATCAAGCTGTGGCTCCTGGGGGCCGACGAATAGGAGTCGAGAGCAAGCTGTGGATGGGGACAACCTATGTGCGGAATAGCAGGAGTCTGGTCGCCGGCCCCAATCGGTTCGCCGGAGGCGATTGATATCCATGTACGCCAGATGGCGGACATGCTGCTCCACCGCGGGCCCGATGATGTTGGCAGCTGGTCGGACGGCAGGGTTGGCCTCGGCCACACTCGCCTATCCATCATCGACCTCTCCTTCGCCGCCCACCAGCCGATGGTGGACGAAGCCGACTCCATTCGCCTGGTTTTCAACGGCGAGATCTACAACTTCCCGGAACTTCGCGAACAGCTGATCGCATTGGGGCATCACTTCAAGAGCACCTCGGATACCGAAGTAATCCTGCGCGGCTACATCGAATGGCGGGACGGCGTGGTCTCCCGCCTGCGGGGCATGTTCGCCTTTGCCATCTGGGACGCCAGGGATGATCGACTGCTATTGGCCCGCGACCGGATCGGCCAAAAGCCCCTCAACTACGGCTGGGCCGGCTCCACCTTTGTGTTCGGCTCAGAGATCAAGGCGCTGCTCCGCTGGCCTGGCTTCGAGCGGGCCGCCAACCTCGAGGCCCTCCAGCAGTACTTCATGTTCCGGTACGTGCCGGGCACCGACACCGCTTTCGCCGGTATCCAGCGACTCGAGCCCGCCCATTACCTGACGATCGACCATGCCGGGCGCATGGAGAAGCACCGCTACTGGGAGCTCCCGGCTCCGGGTTCGGGGCCCAAGCGTGACCAGGTGACCCTCGAGGCCGAGCTGCTCGAGCAGCTCGACGAGGCCGTCGAGATGCGCATGATCTCCGACGTGCCACTCGGCGCCTTTCTCTCTGGAGGAGTCGACTCATCGGCGGTGGTGGCATCGATGGCGCTGGCCAGTTCAGAGCCGGTGCGCACGTTTACGGTGGGGTTCGAAGCCACCAGCGGCATCGACGAGCGTGAGTATGCCAAGCTCGTGGCCGATCTCTACGGCACCGATCACACCGAGTACGTCATCAGCCCAGATGTCGACGCGATTACCCACAGCCTGGCCTGGTTCTACGGCGAGCCGTATGCCGACGAGGTAACCATCCCGACCTATTGCATTTCGGCGATTGCCCGGCGCGATGTCACCGTCGCCCTCAACGGCGATGGCGGTGACGAGGCCTTCCTCGGATACCGCCGGCACGCCGCATCCCGCATGGGTGCCCGCGTCGACCGTATCCCGCTGCCACTTCGCCGGATGGTCTCGGCGTTCGGGCGCAACCGTCGCCTGCTGGGAAGCCGCAATCGCACGGTGCGCAACGTCGGCAAGGCGCTCGCCGGAGCCGCCCGCTCTCCGGTCGAGCGGTACACCGACTGGGTGACCTATGGAACCGACGGCATCCTCAGTGTCCTCGCCACCCCCGATCTGCGAGAACACCTCCACGATCGCGCAGTCGCCCGCTTCACGCCGTACTTCGCGGGGGACATTCGCCCCGAGGACGCTGCCTCCCGGGCCGACATGCAAGCTCTGCTGAACGAGAATCTGGAGGTGCGAGTCGACATTGCCACCATGGCAAACGGCCTGGAAGGGCGCTCACCATTCCTCGATCACAAGTTCCTCGAATGGGCTGCAGCCATTCCGCCCCAGCAACGCATGCAAGGTATGGAACTGAAATCGCTGTTGAAGAAGGCGCTGCTGCCACGGGTCCCCAAGGAAGTCATGTATCGGCCCAAGCAGGGCTTCTTCATGGACTTCGCATTCCTCACCGAACGCGAGGCCATGATTCGCGACGTGGTGATGGCACCCGAAGCCACCGGCCGGGGTCTTCTCGACCCGGTCAAGGTCGGGAGGCTGCTCGACGAGCATTACAACGGCGGAAACCGCCACAACGCCGAGGTCTTCATGCTGTTCATCCTCGAGCAGTGGTTCCAGATGTGGATCGATCCGCCCGCCATCCCGACTAGTCCGCCGCCGACACCACGCATCGACACCTAGGAACCCTGGTTACTCGCCGTCGAAGACCGATAGGCGCGGGCCATCTCTGCAAAATAGCGGCGAATCCGGTCGATGTCGCCGATCGGGTCCACGTTCCGGGATCGGCGTGACCGGAACTGCCTCCGTGGGGGCCGGCGCGGCCGGTCGAACGACCGCTGGCTCTTGGGGTGGGGCGGACGACGTTGGTATATGCAGCTTGGGACCGTCTGGCTGGCCAGGACGTTTGTTGGGAACGGCGGCGGCTTGGTTGAGCCGGGGGTGTCTGCCGGCTGAGCCTGAGTGGGACCAGCGGTCGATGGTTTCCCACAACCAGCCTTCGGTGCCATCCCACTGGTAGTCCGGTTCGGGGAGGAATCCTTGGCGATGCCAGAGATCGATGGTGCGACCATCGATCCCGAGCCGGTCGGGCAGATCGGTACGGCCGACGATGTCGGGAACGGCGACCGCGATCACCCGCCGTTTCCCGAAGCGGTGGCGAGACCAGGCGCGTACCGTCTCCCACAACCACAGTTCCTCGCCGTCGAGTAGCAGATCGGCATCGGGCAGGATGGACCGCCGGCGCCAACGCGAGACCGTGGACGCGCTCACGCCCAGTCGTTCGGCCAGCTCTCCTCGACTGACGAGATCCGGTTTCTGCACTGTGTCCCGCGCGCCCATCTCAATCAGAGTAGGCGCAAGTGGGCATTGCCGCGTTGGTTGCGGAAACCGCGTCTAGCCGGCGCGGAGTTGGTCCGCTTCCAGCACAAACTTGACGAATTGGGGTGCGGGAAGCGGGGCCGCGATGTGATATCCCTGCGCGGTGTCGCAGCCGAGGGCTGCCAGGAAGTCGAGTTGGGCCTGAGTCTCCACTCCCTCAGCCACGATCTCCAGGTTTAGCGTGTGGCCGAGCCGCACGATTGCTTCAGAAATGGCCGCATCGTCGGGGTCGTCGGGGAGGGCGTGAATGAAGGAGCGGTCGATCTTCAGAACGTCGATCGGAAGCCGTTTCAGGTAGCTGAGTGACGAGTACCCGGTCCCGAAGTCATCGATCGACACCCGCACACCGAGCCGGCGGAGCCGATCGAGGGTAAGCCGGGCTACCTCGACATTCTCGATGAGGGTACCTTCGGTGACCTCGACCTCCAGCTGGGAGGGAGCGACGCTCGATTCGTCGAGCGCCTGGTGTACCGAATCGACCAGGTTGCTGTGGTGAAACTGACGCGAGGAAACGTTCACCGAGAGGACGAGATCGTCGAACCCATCGTCGAGCCATTGGCGCATCTGCCGGCACGCCTCGCCCAGTACCCACCGATCGAGAGGAATGATGAGTCCGGTCTCTTCGGCGACGGGGATGAAGCGATCCGGCATGATGAGGCCCTGCTCGGGGTGCTGCCAGCGCACCAGCGCCTCCATCCCGGTGAGTCGCCCGGTGGCAAGCTCCAGCTTGGGCTGATACCAGAGCGAAAGCTGGTCGGGGGAGTCGATGGCCGTACGCAGATTGGCGATGAGCGCCCGGCGCGTCGACTTCCGCTGGCGTAGTTCGGGGGTGTAGAACTGAAAAGCGTTACGTCCGGTTTCCTTGGCAGCATTCATGGCGAGAGCCGCGTCCCGCACCAGCCCGTCGGGCTCGTCACCGTCCACCGGGTAGATGGCCACCCCGATGCTGGCCGACACGTGCAGGCGGCGTCCGGCGATCCGATACGGCTCGGCGAGCGCGGTCACCGTTTTCTCCGCGACCAGCTCGGCGGCTTCTGTGTCGTCAGACCCTTCGACCACGATGGCGAACTCGTCACCACCGAGGTGGGCGACGGTATCAGGCGCCCGTATCGTCTCTCCGATCCGTCCCGCGGCGCGTTGGAGGAGCTCGTCACCAACCTCATGGCCCAGCTCGTCGTTGACGACGCCAAAGTTGTCGAGGTTGATGAATAGCACGCTGGCCCAGCCGCTCGATCGCTTAGCCCGCTTGATCGCCTGATCCAGGCGATCCCGAAACAGCACCCGATTGGGAAGCCCGGTGAGCCGATCGAACTGGGCCCGGTATTCCAGCTCGGTCCGGTCCCGCTCTCGTTCGGCTGCGTGGCGACTCCGGACCTCTTGCCACCGGCGCGTAGTGCTGCGCACGGCAGGCCGGTACAGAAGCATGGCTTCGGCGACCAGCAACAGGAGTCCGGCGCTGAGGAGGCCGAACTCGAGACGAGCCAGAGATCGGACGCGGGATTGGGCTTCTCGCTGGTACTCGTAGGCCACCGCCGCCATTCGGGAACGGAACGCACTCGAGCTCAGTTCGAGCAGCGAAGCGCTGGCGCGGGTCGGCCGCTCGTCGAGCGCCGACCGGGCGATGGTGATGATCTGGTTGAAGAGTGGATCTGCCAAACCGAGCAGCCGGTCAACTTCGGGGCTGGGAGCCCCCGGGAGCTCGAGTCCGGCATCACCGAACTGAAGGCCGATGTAGGAGCGGGAGAACGTATCGATTGCGTGATCAAGCGAGGCCCGGATCATGTCGGTGGTCTCGGATTCGGCCATCGCAGTCACGGCAGCGCCGATCTCGTAGGTCAGTCCGGGAAGGTCGGATGCCACATTGATGACCGGGACTTCGGCGGCCTGGGCCGCTAACTCCCGAGCCACCAGCACCGTCGAAACCACCATCATGACCGCGACGAGGCCCAGCCCGATGACGTACCGCCCGACGGGTCTCTCCGGAGGCTCGGTCGACGACCGGCCGGGGACGGCGTCGTCGTGGGCGGGTTGGCGGCTCACGCACCCTTAATCGGGAGCTGCATGATCCGACCTGAGGTTTTAGCGCCCGGCAGCAGGCCGCTTTTGCTTGTAAGCGGCCATGAATTCGGCCGCTTGGGAGGGTGGAAGTTTCTTGACCGCCTCGCGGATGGTCACACCCGACATCCGATGCGTCCGTGGGCCCACCCAGGCTGCGACCAGTTCGGGTCGCTTGCGGGAGGTGTCCCGCAGGACCCACCCGACCGCCTTGCGGATGAAGAACTCCTTCTCTTCGAGCATTCCATCGGCGTACCGCCCGAAGCGATCGAAGTCACCAGCGCCGGCGCGCAGTGCCTTGAGCATCGCCAGCAGTGCTGATCGGCGGATCCAGAAGTCCTCGTCGCCGGCCCACCGGTCGAGCACCGGTCCGAGCTCTGGGAACCGGTCGAAGAGGGGGCCGACCACCGAGGCTGCCAGGTTGTCGACCAGCGCCCACGTCTTGGATTCACGCAGCATCCGCTCAATGAGGTCGAGGTCGGCCGGTTCGAGCACGGGTGAGTAGAGGTCGAGGATATCGACCGCGGCCATCCGCAGTTCATGAACCGGGCGATCCCACAGTGCCGTGGCAAGTGCGACCACCTCTTGTCTCTCAAGTTGGGGGTGTGCCCGCTGGATTCGCTTGGTCGCCTTTGAGATGGTGGGGACGGTGGCGCCGATGAACTCGAGGTCGCTCTTGAGGTAGCGTTTCTCACCGGCAGCTCGTTCCGGTGTTGCCGCCGCCGTCAGCTCATCCACCAGGCCTGCGATGAGGGACTCGACGTCCACGGCTCCCGCGTCTACTTGCCGAGCAACCGCCGGATTGGCTGGGCCACCTCGGCGTACTCGGCGTGACGTCCGGTCTCGAGCTTGCTGTAAACGAGATCGCCGTCGACCGTGACCTCGTAGACACCTCCCTTGGAGGGAATCAGCAAGATCTCAAATGCCTGCCCGAATTCCTCGAACAGTTCCTCTGCCATGCCGACCGCACGGCCCGTGTAGTTTCAAGACCGGCAGAACTCAATGGTTACGTTCATCCGGCGGGAGGTTAGCGGCTCCCTTCGGGGAGCTCGGCAGTTGCTTCGCAACTGCTGCCTTCCGCCATACTTGTCTGGTGAGACGAGTTGTGGTGCTTGCGTTTGTGCTGGCTGCCTGCGGCGGCGCCGAGGATCCAGAGGTAGCCGAACCGGTACCCTCGGCCACGATGTGCGCAGATGTGACGAAGGTGGATATTGCGGCCGAGGCGGCGGGCACCTACCGCTTCGACGTGACGGTACGGTCGGCCGACACCGGCTGGGAGAAGTACGCAGACGCCTGGGAGATTCGCGCTCCCGACGGTTCCGTGCTGGGAACCCGCATCCTTGCCCATCCCCACGTTGACGAACAGCCCTTCACCCGCAGCCTGACGGGGGTGGCAATCCCGGGCGATGTCGACGAGGTGGTGGTTGCCGCCCGTGACCTGGTGGAAGGCTTCTGCGGCGAGACCCTGACGGTGGCGCTGCCGAGCCCGTGAACCTGTTCCGAGAACACCGGAACGCGCTTAGCAACCCTTCGGGTTGCCCACCCCACCCCTGGCCCCTCCCGCAAGCGGGAGGGGTGGCAGAACGCGACCCATCGATGCGCCTTCGGGAAGGATGACCCGACAGGGACGACTGGCGACTGGCGACTGGAGACCGGCGACCGGCCGCCGGCGGCAAGCGGTGGACGGTGGGCGGTGGGCGGTGGGCGGTAGGCGGTAGGCCCTAGCTGAGGTGCTCCTTCAACAGATCCCACACGTGCGACTCGGCCAGCTGGCGCCGGAGAAAGGCAAGGGTACGAATGAAGGTCGGGACCGTCTGCTCCACCGACAACGGATTCGGTCGGGCGGCGGCCAGGACCGCGTCGTTGGGGCGCAGCACCACAACGTCGGTCTCCGGCCAACTCGCCTCGATGATCTCGAGCTCCCGGCTCAAAGCTTCCGAGCCCAGCCGATCGAAGATGCCCTCGTAAAACCGTGAGTCCTCCCTTTCCTCCTCGGAAGCCATCGGGGCGATGATGAGTATGAAGTCGAGTGGCTGCTTGGCGTGTTGAAACACCAGGTGGGCGCTGGTTCCGGAGGCGACGCCCCCGTCGACGTATGGGCGATCGTCGATCTCGACAGGCTGATAGACCATCGGAACCGCAGACGAAGCCGCCACCGCATCTCGCAGCCGCGCCTCAGGCGCATCCTCGGATCCGAAGACAACCAGGTGCCGGTCAATCAGGTCGAAGGCGGTGATGAGGGTTGGCTTTTCTGGCCAGGAGTTGGCAATCGGCCCGGCCAAATGCTCGACGTAGTCGGCGATGCCCGCCGAGTCGAAGGGGGCAGGTCCACCGAGTGTCATCTCGAGACCGGGATGGCGCAGGCCCGGTATGAGGCCGTGCCGCACCCACCGGCCGAACCCGGTCGGCCGGGTGCGGCGGAGCAGGAATTGGCCGAGGTGCTCGGTGTATTCGTGGCGAGTGTGGTCACCGCCGGTTAGGTTCTCGATGTTCAGGCGGTTCGCTCGAACCACCGCCGCTACGGTCGCTCCTGCCGAGGTGCCGATGATGATTTCGGCGTCGTCGGGATTCCATCCCGTGGCCGTGCGTATCGCCATGAGGGCGGCGAATTCGTAGGCGGCTCCGGTGATTCCTCCACCGCCCAGTACCAAGCCGACAGAGCTCATCGGACGCGCAGGTTAGTTGCGGTGGCCGCCGCCAACGGGGATTGAACCATGGTGCGGCAGGCGTTCCCCATGTCCGGGGAGAAGGACTGAGATGGGTTGAGCCAAGATTGTGGGTCTCCCCGGCTTGCATCGGCGGACTGACGAGAAGAAGACGGCTCTCCTAGGGTGGCTGCATGCGGATTCGTCGTCTGCAGTCAGGTTCCGATGTCGAAGCGGTGATGTCGTTCCTTGCCCACCTCGAAGCGATCACAGGTGTTCCGCCGCTGGGGGAGTCGAAGTTCGTCGATCTCGGCGGGCCGCGGAGGGGCCGCGGGCTCATGGTCGAACGCGACCAATTGGTGGCCTACGCCCATCTGCTGTGGCACGAATCGAGCGGGTTGTGGGAGATGGAGCTAGCCGCCGACGCCGGACTGACGGACGACGCGACGCTGGAAGCGACACTGCAAGCTGCCGCCGCCGAGGCCGCCGGGCCGATGTTGTGGTGGACGTTTGATGAAACCGGCGGTGCCGCATTCGCTGCCACCCGATTTTCACCGGCGCGGGTGCTCCACAAACTCATCGGCCCGCTTCCTCCGACCGAGCGCGCCGTCCTCCCGGCCGAGGTGCGGATTCGTCCCTTCCGGACGGGGGTGGATGAGGACTCGTGGCTGGAAGCCAACAATGCAGCCTTTGCCGGCCATCCTGAGAACGGGGAGTGGGATCGCCACGACATAATCGAGCGCCAGTCCCGTGACTGGTTTGAAGCCGAGGGATTTCGGCTGGCGTGGATTGGTGACCGGATTGCCGGCTTCTGCTGGACCAAGCGCCACACGCCGACGCTGGGTGAGATCCACGTCATCGGCGTGCATCCGGAGTTTCAGGGCCGGGGCCTCGGGCGAGCCATCGTCATCGAGTCGCTGTGGTACCTGGCGGGCGTTGGCTGCGACACCGGCATGCTCTATGTCGACACCGCCAACCACTCGGCACTCGAGCTCTACCAGTCGCTCGGGTTTGGGCTGGACCGGGTAGACCGCTGCTTTGAGATACCGAAGGGCTGGCCGCACGACCCGCAGTAGGCGTCGTTCTCACCGGTGGCCGATCGACACCACGGGCATGGAAGGTCGGCGGGATCTGACAGCCGGATGGTGGGGGCTTTGATCGGCCGGTCCGATCGTCCTCCGGCCAGGACGAGAGCGACAAAGAGGCCGATGACAACGATGGCTTCGAGCATGGCGCGCAGGCTAGAAGGGCTAAGAACGATTTTCGCGGATTTAGATCGCTTTTCGCGGACCTACTCCTTCCCCTCATGGTGATCTGTCGCGGTTTGTGTGCGACGTCGAGGACAGGTCTCTCGACCCTGCGGGCCACCTCCCCCTCCGGTGTCGGGTTGCGCGATAAGGTCGACACCTGGACCGGTGCGGCGTCCTTCCCCGCCCTGAGGGCGGGGTGGCTCCGCCGGAGGCGGAGACGGGGTGGGGGTGAGGGTGGACCTCCAATTCCGTCCTCGTTGCTGGCTTTCGGTCTTGCTCCGAGGACACCTTCCCCTCGAGGGGAAGGAAGAAGGACCGAGCTCCTTCGTCGAGAACCGTCGGGCCCAAGGCGCGATAGATCACCTCCGGGGGAGGAAGCAGACACGCGAGGTCCCGGTGTGGGCGGTGGGCGGTGATCCCTACGACAGCGCCCCAACAGCCCGCGTCAGTTCTTCGACCAGCCACTCGGCTCCCCGTAACTGCTGATCGGACGCCTCGACGGCTTGCTTCAGCATCATCCCTGAGTGATAGACGGCCCAGCGCTCCAGCTCACGTTCGGAGAGCTCATCGCCGTAGCCTTCGATGACGCCGGTCGCCGAGTCGGGGCCCGCCTTGAGCCCTGTCAACCAAAGCAGCCTCGAGAAATCCCATTCGGGAGGTCCCAGCGTCGACCACTCCCAGTGGAACAGGGTGACCCTGCCTTCGTCGTCCACCAGGAACTGATCTGGATTCGGATCGGTATGAATGATGACCGGCTGGCTGGTGAGGGGTGGCGCGATCTCCATCGCCCCGGCAACCACCTCGGCGGGAAGGTGCAGGCGTCCGCGATACCGCTCGAGCCGCTTGAAAGTGGATGGATAATCGGCCTGGATCCAGTCATCATCCATCCCGTGCGCCACGTTGCTGAGGTGGCCGGTATCGTGCCGATGGAGCGCTGCTAGGACTTCGCCGGCTTTGCGCCCGAGCGAAATGCTCTGGGGCAGGGACGCGAGGTTCCACTTGCCGGGCTCCTCGAAGATCACCCACGGCTGGCCGTCTTCCTCGCCCCGCCGCACCACCCTCGGCAGCCCGGGCAGGCTGGCCAGGTTTTCGAAGGCCTGACGCTCGCGTCGCTCGGCCGACACGCTGCTGTAGACCTTGACCAGGCTGGTTTCGGTGCCGTCCCACACTCGATAGAGGCGTCCGACACCGCTGCCGACCTCCACGGTGCGTCCATCTCCGGAGAGTTTTCGTGCGATCGCCGCTGGTTCCATGACGTCGGGGTTCCTCGGTTTGGGCCCTATCCTGGCCGCTCAAGCCTAACGACAGGGACGCTTCTTCAGTGGCAGATTCGATTGATTTCACCTTCCCAGATGGGTCGGTTCACAGCTTCCCAAGCGGGACCACCGGTCTCGAGGTTGCCGAGAGTATTGGCCCGCGCCTCGCCAAGGCTGCCGTGGTGGTCAAACTGGATGGCGCCCAATTCGACCTGAATCGACCGCTGGATGCGGGTGGTAGCTTCGAGGTCGTCACCGGCGATTCTGAGGAAGGCCGGTTCGTGATCCGGCACTCGTCGGCGCACGTGCTCGCCCAGGCGGTTCTCGATACGTTCCCCGGCGCCCAATTCGCCATCGGGCCGCCCATCACCGATGGGTTCTATTACGACTTCGACATCGGGCGGCCCTTCACCCCCGATGACATCGAAGTGCTCGAGGGGCGGATGGTCGAGATCATTGCCGAGGACCAGCCGTTCGAACGCGAAGTGATCGATCGTGAGAAGGGGCTCGAACTGTTCGCAGACCAGCAATTCAAGACCGAGATCATCACCGACGGCGAGGCCAGCCAGGGGGTTGGAGACGGTGTGATCACCTTGTATCGCAACCGCGACTTCATAGACCTCTGTCGGGGTCCGCATGTGCGTTCGACCGGGTTCATTCCGGCGATGAAGCTGCTGCGGAGCGCCGGGGCCTACTGGCGGGGCGACGAGCACAACCCGCAACTGCAGCGCATTTACGGCACGGCCTGGGAGAACCAGAAGGAGCTCGACGCCCACCTCGAGCGGCTGGAAGAAGCTGAGCGGCGCGACCACCGCAAGCTGGGCGTGGCGCTCGATATGTTCTCTTTCCCCGCCGAGCTCGGTTCCGGCCTCGCCATCTGGCATCCCAAGGGAGCCCTCGTCCGCAAGATCATCGAGGACTACAGCCGCGACACCCACCTCGCTCACGGCTACGAGATCGTCTCGACACCGCACGTCGCCAGGGCCAACCTGTGGGAAACCTCCGGGCACCTCGACTTCTACGCCGACGGCATGTATCCGCCGATGGAGCTCGACCACGGACAGGACTACTACGTCAAGCCGATGAACTGCCCGTTCCACATCCTCGTGTATCAGTCGAGCTCGCGCAGCTACCGGCAGCTGCCGATGCGCCTCTATGAGCTGGGCACCGTCTATCGGTACGAGCGCTCGGGGGTGCTCCACGGCCTGCTGCGCATCCGCGGGTTCACTCAGGACGACAGCCACATCTTCTGCACCGAGGCGCAGCTGCCAGATGAGCTCCAGAGCCTGCTCGACTTCACGCTCATGGTGCTGCGGGACTTCGGCTTTGCCGAGTTCGAGGCCGACGTCTCCACCATGCCGGACAAGGCGATCGGCGACCCGGTTCTGTGGGATCGCGCCACCGACGCCCTCCGGGCCTCGATGGAGACCGCCGGAGTGCCGTACGACGTCGCGGAAGGCGAGGGCGCCTTCTACGGTCCCAAGATCGACGTCCACGTGCGCGACGCCATCGGCCGGCGCTGGCAGCTCTCCACCATCCAGGTGGATTTCGCTCAGCCGGAGAACTTCCAGCTGGAGTTCAACAGTCCCGAGAACACCCGGGAGCGGCCGGTCATGATTCACCGCGCTCTCATGGGCTCGATCGAGCGCTTTGCCGGTATTCTCGTCGAGCATTACGCCGGCGCTTTCCCCGGATGGCTGGCACCGGTCCAAGCCGCCATCCTCCCGGTCGCCGACCGTCACAACGACTACGCAGCCGGTGTTGCCGCCGAGCTCCAAGCGCTTGGATTGCGGGTCGAGGTCGACGACCACGACGACACTCTTGGTGAAAAGGTGCGCCGCGCCATCACCGCCAAGACGCCGGCGGTGCTGGTGGTGGGCGACGACGATGTCGAACACTCCACCGTGGGGTTGCGGCTACGCGACGATGAGGGTGAGGAGCGAGGTGTGCCGGTGGGCTCCGCCGCCGACCGGCTGGTCGAGTTGTGCGCGCCACCCCGCTGATGGATGTGTTGTGGGCAGGTTGGCGGGCCGCCTACATGACCGAGGTCCAGCAGGGGGTTGACACCGGCGGGTGCCTGTTTTGCGAACTGCCGGCCGGGAGCGACCAAGCGAACTACATCGTCGAGCGGGGCGAACAGGCATATTCGGTGCTCAACCTCTACCCCTACACCAGTGGGCATCTACTCGTCGCTCCGTATCGGCATGTCGGCACCCCCGGCGAGCTCGCCGGCGACGAGCGGCTCGAGGTATGGGAACTGCTGGCCCGAAGCCAGTCGGCCATCGACAGGGCGCTCGATCCACACGGCTACAACCTGGGGGTCAACCAGGGCCGGGCCGGGGGAGCGGGAGTGCTCGGGCACCTCCACCTGCATGTAGTGCCGCGCTGGTCGGGTGACGCCAACTTCATGACCGCCACCGCCAATGCCCGCATCCTCCCTGAGGCGCTGGAAGACACCTGGCAGCGGCTACGGGAAGCGCTGGGGGACCTGTAGTCCGCTTCCTGCTGTTCGCAGCATTGAGCTTCGAGTCCACGTCATGCCGGGCTTGCCACGCGAGTGAGAGCCTTCAATCCTTCGGGTTGGGGTGGGCAACCCGCAGGGGTGCCCGGCGCGTTCCCGTGCTCTAGTCGACGGATGAGCCAGGGCTGATCGCGCAAGCCCCTAAACTTCCTCCTTCGCTCCGATCGTCTCGAAGGGTCTGTTGCTGTGAAGGGTTTCGTCAATCTGCTCGCCACGCTGGTGCGTCGGTCGCCGTGGGGCGTCCTGGCCGGCGCGATTGCCGTCACCCTCGGGTTCGGCTTCTTCCTGCCGCAGCAGGAAATGGCAAGCGGCAACGAGGGGTTCTCGCCGGATTCAGCTGAGTTCAAGGCGCTCGACATCATCGACCAGCACTTTGCCGACAACTCTGAAGAACCGGTCCAAATTGTCATTACCGCTCGTGACGGAGATGTGCTCACTGCCGACGGGCTGCGTGACTACGTGGCAGTCCAGGACGCCATCAAGGCGAGTGAGGCCTCCGACCTCCTCAAGGACCGGCCGGGCGGCGACATCGTCGGGTACTTCGACCCCGTCGTGGAGGGCCTGCAGCAGCGAGCGCAAGCCGACGGTGTGCCGTTCGACGCACTCCTGGCCGGCATTACCGACGGCGAAGTCAAGCAGGCGTTCCGGGACGCGCTCGCCGAGGTCCCCCCCGAACTGGCCGACCTCTTCTCGGGGCTGCTGGCGGAAGGCTCCGATCTGACGGCGCCGATCGCCGACACCGGCCTGATGGTGGCCTTCCTCAACGTGGCCGACCTCGACGATCCCGACCAGACGATTCTGCAGGACAAGGAAGTCGACATGGCCGACGCGGTGGCGGCGGTGCCAACCACTGCGACCGACGGCGCCGCCTTCAGCTTCGCCCTCTTGTTTGCCAACGCCGACGAGTTCGCGGCCGAGATCGGACGCCTGTTCGCAACCGCGTTTCTCATCATCGTGCTCATCTTGTTGTTTGTGTATTGGGTGACTCCCCGGGCCCGGATGTCGCGCTGGATGTCGATGCGGCGATCGCTCGCCGACATGGCAATCACCATGCTCGTCATCATCCTGTCGATCACGTGGATGAATGGCATCGGCGTGCTGCTGGGACCCAAGTACCTCGGCTTGATAGGCAATTTCAGCGAGATCCTCCAGATCATCCCGATTCTCCTGATTGGGCTGGGGGTGGACTATGCGATTCACATGACCAGCCGGTACCGCGAGGAGCTCGGCGAGGGCCAGGCGGTTGCCGTCGCCGCCGGCCGCGCCGCCCGCACCGTCGGGATCGCGCTCGTGTTGGCGACAGTCACTACCTCGGTCGGTTTCCTCACCAACGTCGTCAACCCGATTACTGCCATCGCCGACTTCGGCATCCTGGCCGCGGTCGGTATCACCTCCGCCTTCATCTTGATGCTCACGGTGGTGCCTTCGCTGCGAGTGATCCTCGACCGGCGGGCGGAAGCCGGCGGGGCCCTGGCCGTCGAGGCGTTTGGTCACCAGGGTGAGCGCCTGCTTCCCAAACTCATGGGCCGTACCTCGGTCCTGGCTGAGAGGATTCCCGTGGTCACCCTCAGCATCGCGCTGCTGTTCGGCGTCGGCGGGGTCTTCGGGTACACGCAGCTCAATACCGAATTCAGCTTCACCGATTTCCTGCCCGAGGATGCGCCTGCCCTCGAGACCTTCAACACCATCACCGACAAGTTCGGCGGCGGCTTCGGCGAAGAGACCGAGGTCATCATCGAAGGCGAGGTCGCCAGTCCGGCGGTCCACAATGCGCTGGTTGCCGCCTGGGCCAATCTGGCCACCACCCCCAGCGTCGTTCAATTCGGAGATCGGGCGGCGGCCGAATCTCCGGCGTCGGTGATCGGCCAGCTGGTAACGCCACCCGAAGCGGGTGGCGACCCTGAGGTCTATGACGCGGCGTTTGCGCAATCTGCCTTTGCCGCCGGCCTCCAGCCAGATCTGACCGTTGCTCCGGGCGCCGACGTCGACGGGCTGTACCGGTCCGCCTTGGCCGCGGCCGGTGACCCGATGCGGCGGGTAGTGGCCGAGGTCGACGGATCGTTCCGGTTCCTCGACGTCGGGGTGTCGACCCAGGCCGGTGAAAGCGGCGCCCTCACGCTCAAGGATGACCTGCAGGCCGCCTTCGCGCCACTGCGGGAAGCCGGCGTCAGCACCGTGGCGACCAACCAGAACATCGTCAGCCAGGGCGTCGCCGAGGCGCTGCGCGATTCACAACTGTCCTCGCTCCTGCTGACGGTGGCGGTGGCTGGGCTCATCCTCATGGTCAACTTCTGGTTCGAGTCGCGCCGACCCGGCCTCGGGCTCATCACCATCCTGCCGGTGGCGTTGATCGTGGTGCTCGTGTTCGGGATCATGGCGGCCCGCGGCATCCCCTTCAACCCGGTGACGGCGATGATCGCCAACCTCGCCATCGGGATCGGCGTGCCCTACACCATCCATATCACCCACCGGTATCAGGAGGATCGCCTGCGCTTCGCAACCCCCGAAGAGGCCATCAGGTCTACCACCACCCATACCGGTGGCGCCCTGGCCGGCTCGGCCTTCACCACCGCGGCCGGGTTTGGAGTTCTGATCACTTCGACCCTCAAGCCGTTCCAACAGTTCGGCGAGGTGACGTTCTGGTCGATTGTGATGGCCATGGTGGGGGCCGTGTTCGTCCTGCCGTCGATGCTGGTGCTGTGGGACCGCTGGCATCGCAGTCGAGGCCACGCCGCCGTGGATGAGGACGTCATCCATGCGGCCCTTCAAGACGCCCAGGCTTAGCGGCACCGTGGAAGACGACCAGCCGAGATCGAGGAAGCTCCCAGGAACGCAGGGCATCGAGGTCCCCGACCAGGTGGCGGCCGCCGAAGGGCTCCCCGAGGATCTCGATTCCTCCGTCCTCGGCCCCTACACCGTCCCCAACCTCACCCGCCGCCGGCGAGCCGGCCTCTACTACTTAGGGGGTGCGATCCTGCTTGCGCTCGGGGTGGTCGCCGGCCTTCCGACCGGCATGTGGCTGATGGTGGCGGTGCTGTCCGCCATCGGCCTCTATCACTTGGCGGCGGCCTTCGACCTGAGGGTGGCCGACACCGAGGCGCTATCCATCGCCAACCAGCAGACCGACTTCCCGGTTGGGCATGCATCGGCCGCGGTCGGCTTCGAAGGGTGGCGGGCACGTCCGATCTGGAACGTCCTCGTTTTCTCTGCCGATGAGCCTCCCAGCCGACGCGGCCTGGTCCGGCTCGACGCGGTTTCCGGCGAGGTGATGGACGTCCTGGTAGAGGACAATCCAGAAGAGTTCTGAGGCGGCGCCTCAGAAGCCCACCGCACACCGCATACCGCCGACCGCCAACACCTTCCACTCCCGCCCGCGAGCCTCACGCCATCCGCGGTAGGCGGTGGGCGGTCACCGGCGGGCTTGCTACCTCTCGTCGACGGCCGTGTACTCTCGCTCCTGGTAGCCGGCGTAGACCTGGCGAGGCCGGCCGATGCGGGTGTTGGGGTCCTCGATCATCTCTTTCCACTGTGCCATCCAGCCCGGCAAGCGGCCGATGGCAAACAGCACGGTGAACATCCGGACCGGGAAGCCGAGCGACCGGAAGATCATGCCCGAGTAGAAGTCGACGTTCGGGTACAACTTGCGCTCCACGAAGTAATCGTCGGTCAGGGCGTGCTCTTCCAGCTTGAGGGCGATATTGAGCAGCGGGTCGTTGACTCCGAGGCGCTCGAGGACGTCGGCCGCGAAGTCCTTGAGGATCGTGGCCCGGGGATCGAAGTTCTTGTACACCCGGTGCCCGAATCCCATCAGCCGGAACGGGTCGTCCTTGTCCTTGGCCTTCGCCACATACTTGTCGACGTCGCCGCCGTCCTGATCGATCTGGGTGAGCATGGCGATGACGGCCGAGTTGGCTCCGCCGTGGAGGGGACCCCACAGGGCGTTCATCCCTCCGGCCACCGAAGCAAACAAGTTCGCCTCAGACGATCCCACCAGCCGCACCGTCGAGGTTGAGCAGTTCTGCTCGTGGTCGGCATGGAGGATGAGCAGGACATCGAGCGCCCGGGCGACCACCGGATCAATCTCATATGGCTCAACCGGTAGGCCAAACATCATGTACAGGAAGTTGGAGGAGTAGTCGAGGTCGTTGCGCGGGTACATGTAGGGCTGACCGATCGACTTCTTGTAGGCAAACGACGCCACGGTCGGCAGTTTGGCCATCAGCCGGACGGTGGATTCCTTGACCGACTCTTCATCCCGCGGGTCGTGGTATCGCTCGTAGAAGGTGGACATGGCGGCGGTGGCGGCCGACAGGATTCCCATCGGATGTGCCCCCCGTGGGAAGGCGTCGAACATCGCCTTCATCTCTTCATTGAGCAGGGTGTGACCGCGCAGTTCGGCTTCGTACTCCTCCAGCTCGACCTTGGTCGGCAGCTCACCATTGATCAGGAGATAGGCGACCTCCGGGAACGTCGCCTTGGCGGCCAGGTCTTCGATCCGGTACCCGCGATAGCGCAGTTCTCCGGTCTCGCCATTCACGTAGGTGATGGAGCTGCGACAGGCTGCCGTGTTGGCGAAGCCGTAATCGAGCGTGATCTTCTTGTGGTCCCCGCGCAATCGGCTGATATCGACGCCGACGTCGCCTTCGGTGCCCGTGACGGTCGGAAAGGTGTAATCCTGGTCGTCATGAGTGACGGTCAGTTCACCGTCGGACGTTTTGAACATGCCTTCTCCTCGCGTTGCGGAACCGACAAGACGTTTGGTCTTCTGTCCGCAATACTAACGACGGCAAAACCGCTCCCCCGAGGTGCACGTGATCGATCAGCGAGGCCGTAATTGGCTCACCAAACACATCGTCAGCCCGATCGGGAGGGTGCTGGTGCGCCTGCGCATCACCGCTTCGATGATCACCGCGCTCGGGCTGATCGTGACCGTCATCGGGGCCTTGATCCTGGCCAACGGACACCCGGTGGCGGCCGCCTTCTTCATCGGACTCGGCGGCGGTATCGACGGGGTCGACGGAACCGTGGCCCGGCTGACCGGGACCGTTTCCCGGCGGGGGGCATTCCTCGACACGATGTCGGACCGGGTGGGAGAACTGGCGATGTTCGCCGGGCTGGCATGGTACGTGTCCGACGACTCATTGCTGGTGCTGCTCACAATCGTTTCGCTCGGAAACTCGATGTTGATTCCGTATGTGCGCTCCAAGGCCGAGGCCGAGGGCCTCGACGGCAAGGGGGGCATCATGGGACGCGCCGAGCGAATCATCCTGTTCTGCGCCCTGATCGGCCCGGTCGGCTGGGATTGGTGGGGGCCCGAGGTGATGCTGTGGCCGATGGTGGTCCTCACCGGCGTAACCGTGCTGCAGCGCTATTGGAAGGCCTGGGTGGCGCTGCGGTGAGCCGCCGCAGGTACCTGCTCGGGTACGTGCTATACCGGATCCTGTCCGGCCTGTTTGGGTTGCTGCCGGAACCGGTGATGCGCCGTACCGGCGAGGGCCTCGGCTGGCTGCTGTCGTTTGTGGCCGGTGACCGGCGACGCATGTCGGCTCGCCATCTGCGCCGGGTGGTCGGGGAGGGTGCCGACATAGATCGTCTGGTCCGCCGGGCCTTTGCGTCATACGGCCGGTATTGGGCCGAGACCTTCTGGGTCCGGCCCAGGCGTCTGGCGGCGATGGCCGAGCACACTTCCATCGAGGGGGATGATGTTGTGCGCGCCCATCGTGACGACGGAGGCCTGATCCTGGCACTGCCCCATCTCGGGAATTGGGAGGCGGCGGGAATCGAGGCTGCCAGCCTCGGCCTCGAGCTGGTGGCCGCCGCCGAACTGCTCCCCAACCCGCTCATCAGCGAATGGTTCATCGCCCAGCGAGCCGTCTTCGGCATCGAAGTGGTGCTCGTCAAGGCTGGGGCTTCCAGCGAGTTGCTCAACCGCCTGCAAGCCGGCAAGACGCTGGCCCTGCCGTCGGACCGCGATCTCAAGGGGCGAGGCGTGACCGTCAAGTTCTTCGGTGAAGAGACCTCGCTCCCGGCCGGCCCGTTCGTGCTGGCCAAGCGGACCGGCGCCCCGGTGATGCCGGTGGCGACCTATTTCAAAGAGAGGCGGGGGCATCATTTCGTGGTGCGGCCGCCTTTGGACGCGGCCGGATCGGTCGAGGACATGGCACAGGAGCTGGCGGAGCATTTCGAGGACTTCATCCGGGCCAACCCCACCCAATGGCACCTTCTCCAACCGTTATGGCCGTCCGACCGGGAGGAGAGGGGATGAGGATCGCGATGGTTGCTCCCTACGCCCTCGACCGTCCCGGTGGGGTCCAGGGTCAGGCCTGCTCTCTGGTTGAGTGGCTGCGAGCGGAGAACCACGACGCCTGGCTGGTGGCGCCCGGCTCAACCGGCGGGCCCGAGGGGACCGTATACCTCGGCCGCGCGATGATGGTCCGCACCAACCGTTCGGTGGCACCGATCCGATTGTCGCCCGGCACGGCTAGGGCGGTTGCCGATGCCGTGGCCGGCGCCGATGTGGTGCACATCCACGAGCCTTTCGTTCCCGCGGTGTCGCTGGGTGCGTTGCGGGTCCCCGGCATCCCCAAGGTGGGCACCTTTCATGCCGATCCCGGCCGAGGGGTGCGTTTGCTCTACCGTTCGGCCCGGCGGCCGTGGCAGAAGCTGGCCGGGAATCTGGCGGTGGCGGTGGCGGTGAGTGCGGTGGCGGCGGCGGCGATTGAGCCGATCGTGGGGAAGGCGCGTGTCATCCCCAACAGCATCGACACGACCGACTATCAGCCTGCTACCCACAAAGACCCTGCCCGGGTGGCCTTCATCGGCCGGGACGAGCCTCGCAAGGGCCTCGCCCCGCTGCTGGAAGCCTTCGGTCAGGTGCGGAGCTCTCAGCCCGGCGCCGAGCTGGTGGTGATGGGTGCCACCCGGCCGGACCGGCCGGGGGTGCGCTTTCTCGGCCCGGTAGACGATGAGGCCAAACAGGGCCAGCTGGCCACTGCCGGGGTGTTGGTTGCTCCCAACACCGGGGGGGAGAGCTTTGGGCTGGTTGTGCTCGAGGCGCTGGCGTCGGGCTGCGCCGTGATTGCCTCGTCGCTTCCGGCCTTTCAGTCGGTGGCGGGAGACGCCGCGATCTACACACCTCCCGGCGATGTCGCCGCCATCGTCCGGGCGCTCGAGACCATGCTGGGCGACGATGATGTCCGCCTCGAGTACCAGCGTCGAGCTCGCGCCCGGGCCGCGGCCTTTGATCGTGACCAGATGGTGGCCGACTACCTCAAGGTATATGCCCAGGCAGTCGAGAATAGGGGCGAGTAATCTCGCTCGACCTACTGTGAAAACCCGACCCACTGTGAAAATACGTACCCTGTTCCTCATCCTCTGCCTGATAGCTGCCGCCTGCAGCGGTGCGGCCGCGGGGCCAGACCCGATCACGAGGCCCGAGCCAGCCTCCGTGCCTGACTCGTCGACGACGACCACTCTCCCGGCAACCACCACCACATCGGTGCGGGCAACCACCACCACCGTTGATCCGGGTCCGCCTGCTCCTCTCACGGGTGTCAGGGGATCCGTCTCCGACCAGCGCGTGTTGATCGCCAAGCTGTCCAACGCCCCCAAGGGTCGTCCCCAGGCGGGCATCAACGAGGCCGATGTGGTGATGGAAGTCCTGGTTGAGGGGGGTATCGGGCGCTGGTTGGCGGTGTTCCAGACCTCATATCCCGAGACGCTGGGACCCGTCCGCAGTCTGCGGGAAGTCGATCCCAAGCTGGCCGCTCCCTTCGACGCCCGGTTCCTCAGTAGCGGAGGCCAGTGGTCGATTCGCCGGGAGCTAGGCAAGGTAGCCGTCGATGAGGGCGACGGACGCATCCCCGGGTATCGCCGGGAGCTAGGCCGGGAATACGTCTACTCGCTGATGTACGACACCGAGAATCTCCCCGAACTCGATTGGGACGGCTCCGTCGAGCCCGTGCTCGAATTCGACATCAGCCCGCCGGCCGGGGGAGAAGCCGCCACCGAGATCGATGTGCGCATGTCGTCTCGCAACGATCTGTCGTGGGCCTTCGATCATGGCCGCTACTTCCGCACCCAGGACGGCGAGGAGTCGGTCGACGCCGACGGCCTGCAGGTTTCGGCGGATTCCGTGGTCGTGGTCTCGGTCCGCACCATCAACACCGGCCGGGTCGACGCGGCCGGGTCGCCGGTTCCCGACTACGAGGTGACGGGCACCGGTGCCGCCATCATCTTCCGGGATGGGCTGGCCTTCGAAGGCGAATGGACCCGTGAGACCGAAGACGACTTCTTCACCTTCAGTGATATCAATCGCAACGACATCACCCTCCCGCCGGGACGCACCTGGATCCACCTCACCCCGTTGAGCGGCACGGTTACTTGGAGCTGAAGGGTGAACTCCTCCCTTCGATTTCTCCGCCTCGTTCCCAGCACCTTTGCGTCAATGGCGAAGAAATACGAGTGCTGCCGCCGGACCTGAGCTGATCGACGGCCGGCGCCGCCGCCGCCAGGCCCAGCGAAACCACATTTCCGCGGAGAACCCCGACCCTGCTGGACACGGCCTTTGCCTACTGCTCACGGCTCATTGCTCGTCCAGGACCCGTTTCTGGCCGGAGGCTGGAGGCCGGGGGCCTGGGCCAAAGGCCCCTGTTCCTCCCGGTCCAGCCCCCAACCCCCGCTAAACTCCGCTTATGGACAAAGGAACTGATCGAGTCAAGCGCGGGCTGGCCGAAATGCTCAAGGGCGGCGTCATCATGGACGTCGTCAACGCCGAACACGCCAAGATCGCGGAAGAAGCCGGTGCCGTCGCCGTCATGGCCCTCGAGCGAGTGCCGGCCGATATCCGGGTAGACGGCGGTGTGGCCCGCATGTCCGACCCGGGCATGATCGAGAGCATCCAGGCAGCCGTAACCATCCCCGTCATGGCCAAGGCGCGCATCGGCCATTTCGTCGAGGCCCAGGTACTGCAGTCGCTCGGCGTTGACTACGTCGACGAGAGCGAAGTGCTCACTCCGGCCGACGAGGAGCACCACATCGACAAGTGGGCGTTCACGGTGCCGTTTGTGTGTGGTGCCCGCAATCTCGGCGAGGCGCTCCGGCGCATCGGTGAGGGTGCCGCCATGATCCGTACCAAGGGTGAGGCCGGTACCGGTGACGTCGTCGAGGCGGTCCGCCACTTCCGCACCATCAACGGTGAGATGCAGCGGCTCACCACCATGAAGCACGAGGAGCTGATGTCGGTCGCCCGGGACCTGGGCGCTCCTTTTGACCTGGTGGAAGAAATCGCCGAAACCGGCAAGCTCCCGGTCGTCAACTTCGCGGCCGGTGGCATCGCTACTCCGGCCGACGCCGCCCTCATGATGCAACTTGGGGTCGATGGCGTGTTCGTCGGCTCGGGCATCTTCAAGAGCGGCGATCCCGCCGCCCGCGCCAAGGCCATCGTCGAGGCCACCACGTACTACCAGGACCCCTCCATCATCGCCAAGGTCTCGCGCGATCTCGGTGAGCCCATGGTTGGCATTGGCGTCGGCGAGCTGGAAGAAGGCGAGAAACTGGCCGGCCGGGGCTGGTAGCGGCGATGCAAGTTGGGATCCTTGCCCTGCAGGGTGATTTCCGCGAGCACGCCCAGCTGCTCTCCCAGATGGGAGCCGATCCCGTTTTCGTGCGGAGAGCCGAAGAGCTCGATGGGATAGAAGCGCTCATCATTCCGGGTGGCGAGTCCACCACCATCGGCAAGCTGGCCGACCGCTACGGATTGCTCCAACCCCTTCGAGACATCATTGCCGACGGCATCCCCACGCTCGGAACCTGTGCCGGGCTCATCTTTTTGGCCGCTGGGACCACCGGCCCAAGCCAGATCCACCTTGGGGTGCTGGATGTGGTGGTCGAGCGCAACGCCTTCGGCCGACAGGTGGACTCGTTCGAGGCCGACCTGGCGGTTACCGGTCTGGACCAGCCGCTGCACGCCGTCTTCATCCGGGCGCCGATTGTGGACAAGGTCGGGGGCGATGTCGAGGTGCTGGCATCGGTCGGCGACAACCCGGTGATGGTTCGTCAAGGCAATATCGTCGCCACGTCGTTCCATCCGGAGTTGACGGGCGAGACCAGGGTCCACAGACTCATGCTGACTCAGGAGGGCTGATGTCGGGTCATTCGAAGTGGCACTCGATCAAGCACAAGAAGGCGGCCAAGGACTCCAAGCGGGGCAAGCTGTTTGGCAAGCTCGTCAAGGCAATTGAGATCACCGCTCGGGAGGGCGGAGGCGATCCCAACGGCAATGCCGCCCTGGCGACCGCCATTCAGAAGGCCAAGGATGCCAGCGTTCCGGCCGACAACATCGACCGGGCCATCAAGCGCGGCACCGGTGATCTCGAGGGAGTTACCTACGAGGAGTTGTGGTACGAGGGGTACGCCCCGGGTGGGGTCGCCCTCTACGTGCAATGTCTGACCGACAATCGCAATCGGGCTGCCTCCGATGTGCGATCCACCTTCTCTCGCAACGGCGGCAGCCTGGGGGAGCCCGGTTCGGTTGCCTACCTGTTCAACCAGAAGGGCTACCTGTTGGTCATCGGCTCGGAAGATGATGTCATGCTGGCGGCGCTCGAGGGCGGCGCCGAAGACGTGGCCGCCTCCGGCGACCAGTGGGAGATCGTCACCGCACCCGGCGACTTGCCGGCGGTCCGGGCGGCACTCGAAGCGGCCGGCATCGCCATCGAGAGCGCCGACGTGACTCAACTGCCAACGGTGACGGTGCCGGTGGACGCCAGCACGGCACCCAAGGTGCTCCGGCTCGTCGACCTGCTCGATGATCTGGACGACGTCCAGGCCGTGTTCGCCAACTTCGACATCTCCGATGAGGTGATGGCAGAGGTTGTTTGATCCTTCGGTCCACGCCCATCGCCCACCGCTCACCGCAAATCGCCCATCGCCCATCGCCCATCTCCCACCGAGACGCCAGAACTGTGGGAACTGTTCGCTCGGCGGGTGCGTCACAACTGGGTTGCTGAACTTACGAGGAGACGAAGATGAGATACGCGAGATTCCTCGCCGTGCTTGGGGTGATCGCCCTTGTGATGGCGGCTTGTGGGAGCACCGACGACGAGGGGGCGCTCCCCACCAACGATGCCGGGTCAAACGGCGATGGTGTGGTGGCCGCCACCTGCCTGCCCGACGAGCCGGATTGCGAAGACACGTTCCCCGATTCAGGTGAGCCAACTGAGCCGCCGCCGCCGGGAGTCCCAATCGCCACCGCCGCCGGTACGCCAATTGATGGTGGGTTCGTCATCACCGGCTTCTACGTGTCCGATGGCAATGGCGTGCGCCTGTGTGAGGCACTGGCCGAGTCGTATCCACCCCAGTGCGGTGGCGCATCGATTCCCTTCGACAACACCGCCGGCGCCGACCTGGGAGTCCTCTCGGTTGAGCAAGGCGTCACCTGGTCCGAACAACCGATCCTGGTTGAGGGGTCCGTGGTGGACGGAGTGTTCGTAGCTTCGGGCTGACCGCCCACTGCCCACCGTTCTGATTCGGTTGGCGGTTGACGGGCGGCTTATGCCGCCGTTCTGTCTCTGGCGAAGTCCAGTTTCTGGCGCTCAGTCTTCGTGAGGGCGTTTTCGAAGGGCTCGAGCAACTCAACGTACGCCGGGTAGTCGCCGGCCGCGAAGGCGGTATGGGCCCGGTCCCGGGTTCGGTTGAGGCGGGCCGGGGTGCGAGCGCCCTGGGCGCCGAGCCTGTCGACGACCTCTGCACCGGCGGCACTGATCTCCGGGAAGTGGTCGCGCAAATCCCGGGCAAGGCGACGGGCGTGACGGGCGAGGGCGGTCGGGGTGGCCACCCCGGAATCCTCGGCGGCCTGGTACTCGATTCCGAGGGCGTCGAGCCAGCTGGAGAGCGGGTGATATCCGCTGCCGTTGGCCCCGATCTCCAGATCGAGGTGATAGGCGCGTTCGCCGTAGCTGAGCCTCACCGGCCGGTTGGGCCCGGTGAACTCGAGAACAGCGAGGAATGGATACTGCACATCGGTCGCTGCCACGGGCTGGCGACGACGAGCCTCGTCGAGGTCAAAGGTGGTGAGGCCAGACGAGGCGAGCTGGTGCTCGGGCCCGAGAAAGGCGAAGACATCCCGCGCCACAATCTCGAAAGCTCCCACCAGCTCCTGCTCATCGGGAGGCTGCAATCGGCCACATTCCTGCGTGCACATCTTCCCATGGTCATCGTCACCGAGAGTGGTCGCTTTGAGGCCTATTTCATTCACTGCGAACGGCCACTCGCGAACCGTCAACCGTCACCGCCAACCGTCAATCGGTTTCTCAGTGAGCGGTGGGCGGTGGGCTGTCGGCTGTGGGCGGTGGACTCAAAGCGGTGGGCGCCCGGCTGCCGATTCCTTGGCCGCGTCCCACCTCCCGCCTAAGCTCCCAAACATATGTTCGTTATTGGAGTCGACCCTGGTCTCGCCGTCTGCGGGTATGCGGTGGTCGAGAAAACCACCGGCGGCGAGCGGGCGGTCACCGCCGGAGTCATTCGCACTCAGGCGGGTCAACCGGTGGCTTCCCGCCTTGCCGAGCTCTACCAAGACCTCAGTGCCATCGTCCGGGAGCAGGCCCCCGACGTGATGGCCATCGAGCAGGTGTTCACCAATCGCAACCTCGTTACCGCCGTCTCGGTCGGCCGGGCCTCGGGCGTGGCGCTGCTGGTCGCCGCCCAGGCAGACATCCCGGTTCACGAGTACACCCCATCGGCCGTCAAGGCAGCCGTCGCCGGCTACGGGAAAGCCACCAAGGACCAGATCCGCTACATCGTCGCCTCCCGCCTCAAGCTGGCGGTCCATCCCGAGCCGGCCGACGCAGCCGATGCACTTGCGATCGCGCTCTGTCACCTGCAAGGTGGGGTCGGCATGGCACATCTCGAACAAGCAGGAACCGCCCAGTGATCGGCCGGGTACGGGGTGTCGTGGTGCAGCGGGCCCCCGGGACGGTGGTCCTGGAGGCGGCCGGGCTCGGGTATGAGATTGCCATTACCCCGCGCGGGCTGGCCGATTTGCCTCCGCTCGGGGAAGAGGCGGTGATCCACACCCATCTCCATGTCCGCGAGGATCACCAGGCGCTGTACGGGTTTCCTTCCGAAGCCGAGCGGGATATCTTCCGGTTGCTGCTCGGCGCCAGCGGCGTGGGCCCGAAGCTGGCAATGGCCATCATCGCCACCCTTCCACCCGACGAATTGCGCCGGGCGGTGGGCGCCGACGACGTTTCTGCCCTCGAGGCGGTGCCGGGTGTTGGCAAGCGCACCGCTCAGAAACTCATCCTGGAGCTCCGACCCCGGTTCGACCTCGGCGAGGGCGAACTGCCGGGTGAGGGCAGCGGCCTGGCCGAGGTGCGGGCGGCACTCGAATCGCTCGGATTCGGTGTCCCGGAAATCCGCGAGGCATTGCGCGACGTATCCCCGGATGCCCCAACCGAGGCAGTGCTCCAGCAGGCACTGCAAGCATTGGGCAGATCGTGAGGCTCGATTCGTGAGAGAAGAAGGATTGCTGGCCGGGCCGACCATCCCGGAGGAAGAGGCCTTCGAAGCCGGGCTGCGGCCCCGGGAACTGAGCGAGTTCATCGGCCAGGAGAGCCTGAAGGACCGGCTGTCGATCCTGATTGAGGCCGCCCAGGGCCGGGGTGAGCCGCTCGATCACGTGCTCTTCTCGGGTCCGCCCGGCCTCGGCAAGACCACCCTGGCCGGGATCTTGGCCAACACCATGGGTGCCCAATTCCGGATTACGTCCGGTCCGGCGCTGGAACGTCCGGGCGACCTCGCCGCCGTCATCACCAACCTCGACCGGGGGGACGTGCTGTTCATCGATGAAATCCACCGGCTTCCCCGCACCGTCGAAGAGGTCTTGTATCCCGCCATCGAGGACTTCGCCCTCGACATCGTGGTTGGAAAGGGCCCGGCCGCCCGCAGCATCCGGCTCGACCTTCCCCGCTTCACGCTGGTTGGGGCCACCACCCGGGTGGGTCGCGTCTCATCGCCGCTGCGGGACCGGTTCGGGGTCATCGACCGGCTCGACTACTACCCGTCCGAGGACCTGCAGCAGATCGTCGATCGCACCGCCGGCATTCTCGAGGTCGAGATCACCGAGCCGGGTGCCGCCCTGATTGCCTCCCGCAGCCGGGGGACCCCGCGGATTGCCAACCGTCTCCTGCGCCGGGTCCGCGATTACGCGGTGGTGCGCGGAGACGGCCGGATCGACGAGCCGACTGCCGACCTCGGCCTCAAGACCTTCGAGGTGGATGACGCCGGGCTCGACCGAGTCGACCGGGCCATTCTCTCGGCGGTCATCGAGAAGTTCAGCGGCGGGCCGGTCGGGCTCACCACGCTGGCGATCGCGGTCGGAGAGGAGCCCGAGTCGGTCGAGGATGCCTACGAGCCGTATCTCCTCCAGCAGGGGTTCCTCAAACGCACACCCCGCGGCCGGGTGGCCACTGAGTCCGCCTACCGCCACCTCGGCCTCACTCCACCTGAGCCGGGCCAGCCCAGCCTGCTGTAGCAAGCTGCCGGTGACGGCAAGGTTCTGCTCCCCGCCCTGAGTGGTCTGCCGGTGCGGGTGTGCGAGGGGTTGTGGTTGATTCTGCTTCCCCCGGAGGTTCCACTTCCCCGCCCTGAGGGCGGGGTGGCTCCGCCTTGGGCGGAGTCGGGGTGGGGGAGGCCTCGAACCCACCACTCACTGGGTCTTCAAGGATCGGTGTCTCCCCCATCCGTCCTCGGAGCTCCGCTCCGAGTCCACCTTCCCCTCAAGGGGAAGGAGCCATCACGTGGAGCCCTCGAACGTGTCGGAACCAACCGGCGACAGATTCCCCCGGGGGAGGATAAGAACCGCAAGCAGTCTCGGGAGCTCGGGGGAAGGGAGCTTGGGACTTGGGACCTGGGTCTTGGGTCTTGGGTCTTGGGTCTCCCTACCCTGGCGCGGATGCGGATTGAGGACTTCGATTACGACTTGCCGCCCGCGGCCATCGCCCAGGTACCGGTCGAGCCGCGCGACGCCTCTCGACTGTTGGTGGTGGGGGAGCCGCCGATCGACACCACGTTTGGGAAGCTGGCCGATCATCTGGTCGCCGGCGACCTGCTGGTTGTGAACGCCACCCGGGTGAGGGCCGCCCGCCTGCACGGCACCCGGCCCACCGGCGGGGCGGTCGAGCTGCTGCTGTTGAGTGAACGGGACGGTGCCTGGGAGGCCCTGGCCCGGCCGGCCCGCAAGCTGCGGGTCGGTATGACGGTTGACCTCGGCGAGCTGGCGGCCGAGGTGGTTGGCGTTGAGGGGGAGGGACGCGTGCTGGTTCGGCTGGCCGCGGCCGGGAGCCAGCCGGTTGAAGAGGTCATCGCCCGGGTCGGTTCGGTTCCCTATCCACCGTACGTCATCACCGGTCCGGCTGATCCGAGCCGTTACCAGACGGTCTACGCGGCCGAGACGGGCTCGGCGGCCGCTCCCACCGCCGGATTGCATTTCACCGGGGAGCTGCTCGGCGAGCTGGCCGAACGGGGGATCGCAGCCGCCGACGTCTTGCTCGACATCGGACTCGACACCTTCCGTCCGATTACTCAATCCGTGATTGAGGATCATGTCATGCACCGGGAGCGTTATGTGGTGCCGGCGGATACCGTGGCGGCCGTCGAGGAAACCAGATCCCGGGGCGGACGGGTGGTGGCCGCCGGGACCACGACGGTCCGGGCCCTCGAGTCGGCGGCGGCGGCCGGGCAGCTGGAGGCCGGAGAGGGATGGACCGAGTTGTACATCACGCCCGGCTACGCCCCCAGGGTGGTCGACGCGGTTGTGACCAATTTCCACATGCCGCGGTCGAGCCTCATCGTCATGATCGCGGCGCTGCTACCCGCCTGGCGCCGTTTCTATGAGCACGCGCTCGGTCACGGGTACCGCTTCCTGTCGTTCGGTGATGCCATGTTCATCCCGCAAGTTCTGCGGGAGGCGTGATGACTCTCCACTGGGAGAATCTCGCCGAGAGCGGACGAGCGCGTCGCGGCCGTTTCACCAGCGCCCACGGAGCGGTCGGGACGCCGGCCTTCATGCCAGTCGGTACCCGTGCCAGCGTGCGGGCGCTCGACAGTGGTGACCTGGAGGACCTCGGTGCCCAGATGATGCTGGCCAACACCTATCACCTCATGCTCCGGCCGGGAGCCGAGCTGGTCGCCGGCCGGGGAGGACTACACCGGTTTGCAGGCTGGGAGCGCCCCATGCTGACCGATTCAGGCGGGTTCCAGGTGTTCTCGCTGGCCCCGGCGGTTTCCGAGGAGGGAGTGGCCTTCAAATCGACCTACGACGGCGACCGGGTTTTCCTGAGCCCGGAAGACGCGGTCGCAGTCCAGGAGAAACTCGGCGCCGACATTGCCATGCAGCTCGATGTGCTGGTCGGACTGCCGGCACCGCACCCTGAGGTGGAGGCCGCCATGGAGCGGACGCTGCGGTGGGGCGAACGGTCGCTGGCCGCCCACACGCGAACCGATCAGGCGCTGTTTGGGATCGTGCAGGGCGGAGTCGACTCCGAGCTGCGGGGCCGGAGCGCAGCCGCCACCGGCGCCCGCGACTTCGCCGGATTCGGCATCGGTGGCTTGTCGGTCGGGGAGTCGCCGACCGAGCGCAACCAGGCCATCGAAGTCACGGTTGCCGAGTTGCCCGCCACCAAACTCCGCTATGTCATGGGCCTGGGAGACACGGAGGGGGTCCTGGCCGCCATCGCCCGTGGCTGTGACCTGTTCGACTGCGTATGGCCGACCCGCCTGGCCCGCCATGGCAAGGTGTTCACCGCCACCGGCGACTACTCAATCAAACGGGCTGAGTTTGCGCAGGACGACCGCCCGCTGGAGGAGGGATGTGACTGCCACACTTGCTGGCGTTACAGCCGCGCCTACCTCCGGCACCTGAAGGGCACCGGTGAGCCATCGGCCCAGCGGCTGCTCAGCATCCACAATCTTCGCTACACCATGCGACTGATGTCCGGAGTCCGGGCCGCAATCGAAGCGGACCGATTCGAGGAGTTTGTTGCCGAATGCACCGCCCGGCGCGGCGCATAGGTGCCAGATGGGGAATAGTCCTTAGTACCCTCAATTCCTCATGCTGATTGCACAAAGCTCCGGTGACGCCTCGAGCGGCGCCATCAACCTGATCCTCATAATCGTGGTGTTCGGTGGGCTGTTCCTGTTCATGAGCCTCCGCCAGCGGAGGCGTCTGCGGGAGCGCACCGAGTTTCTCAGCACGCTGGCGGTTGGGGATGAGGTGCGCTCATACGGCGGTGTCATCGGCACCATCGAGTGGCTCGATGAGGAGCAGGTGGTGGTGGTGAGTGAGGGTACCCGGCTGCGGCTGGTGAGGGCGGCGATCGCAGCCAGGATCTCGGCGGCATGACGGCCTGGCAAGACGGGAGACCCGACGAGCTCGAGCCGGTCAAGAACGTGCGGCTGCGCCGGATTCTCTCAATCCTCATTATGTTCGCCCTCGGATGGGGCGGCCTGGCGGCGGTGTACGCCACCGACACAACTCCCAAGCTCGGCCTCGACCTGGCCGGCGGTACTTCGGTCATCTTGCGGGCACCATCGGGAACCACGGGGGACCAGCTCGACCAGGCAGTCAACGTCATGCGCAAGCGCATCGAGGCCCTCGGCAATGTTCAAGAGCCCGTCATTCAGAAAACCGGGAGCAACAACATCGTCGTCCAGCTGCCCGGCGTCACCGACCGAGAGCGGGCGCTCGAGGCGATCGGTTCGACCGGCCAGCTCTCCTTCCGACCCGTCATCAACAACGGCCTGCTCGGCCCGGTCGGCGAACCGATCGACGCCTCGGACGACGATCCGTCCCAACCCGCCATCCTCGGCAACGTCGATCCGCTCGAGGGTGCGCTCGCGGTCGACGCCGCCTTCGCCCTCGGCGGTGACCTCACCGATGCCAACGCCGTGTTCACAGGTTTCGAGTGGGCGGTTTCGCTCGAGTTCACTCGCGAAGGCGACGACAAGTTCGCGGCCGCCACCCGAACTGCCGCCTCCTTCCCGCTCGGCGATCCTCGCCGCCAGTTCGCCATCGTGCTGGATGGCACGGTGATCTCGGCCCCACAGGTGGCGGCCGATGTCGACCCGAATGTCGGCATCTCGGGGGGTGCCCAGATCACGATCGGCCAAACCGAGGACCCCGAACAGGAGGCGCGTGACCTCGAGATCGTGCTCAAGTTTGGTGCGCTGCCGGTGGTGCTCGAGCGAGATCAGGTCCAGTTCGTGTCCGCCTCCTTAGGACGCGACTCGCTCAACGCCGGGCTGGTGGCCGGGTTCGGAGGCCTGGCGCTGGTGGCCGTCGCCATGATGTTCTACTACCGGATCCTCGGGCTGATCACCGTCGTCGGACTATCCATCTTTGGATCACTGCTGGTCGGTGCCTACTCGGTGCTCGGAGCCAGCCAGGGCCTTACCCTCACACTGGCCGGCGTGGCCGGCATCATTGTTTCGGTGGGCATCACCTCCGACTCCTACATCGTCTATTTCGAACGAATCAAGGAGGAGATCCGGCATGGCCGGACCGTCGACGACGCGGTCGAGGAGGGATTCAGCCGTGCGTTCCGCACCATTCTGACCGCCGACACCGTCTCGTTCACCGGCGCCATTCTGCTGTGGTTCCTTGCCATCGGCCCGGTCAAGGGCTTCGCGCTGGCGCTCGGTCTCGCCACGCTCATCGATGTGCTGGTCGCCTACTACTTCACTCGCAACGCCGTCGCCATGCTGGCAGGTACCAAGCTCGGAGATGGCGGCCGTTTCAGCATTCGGGGAACCACCGGTCGCCAGCTGACGGAGGCAGCCACATGAGTGTTTTGGCCCGGCTGTATCGCAACGAGACCTCCTTCGACTTCGTGGGACGCAAACGCATCGGCTTCACCATCTCGACCATCCTGCTGGTTCTGTCCGTCGGCTCGCTGCTGGTCCGGGGCCTCAACCTCGGCGTCGACTTCGAGGGCGGAACCGTGATCGAGGTGACCAATGAGTCGGGGGCGAGCGTCGCCGACGTGCGCGATGCACTTCGCCCGTTCGACCTCGAGACCGCCACCGTGCAGTTGACGAGCGGAGGCGGCGACGGCATTCGCGTGGAAGCCGAGATCATCGAGGACCCGGTCGAAGAGGAGGCGGTGGTGGCGGCGGTGGCCGCCGTCGCCGGGGCCGATGCCAACGACGCCTCGGTCACGGCAGTCGGCCCGGCGTTTGGCCGGGAAATCACCGAGTCGGCCGTCCGGGCCCTGGTCATCTTCCTGATTGTGGTGGCGCTGTTCATCGCCTGGCGGTTCGAGTGGAAGATGGCCCTGGCCGGTCTAACGGCGCTCTTTCACGACCTGCTGCTCACCGGCGGGGTCTATTCGCTCACCGCCTTCGAAGTGACTCCGTCGACGGTGATCGCCATTCTCACCATCCTGGGGTACTCGCTGTACGACACGGTGGTGGTGTTCGACAAGATCGTGGAGACCGTGCAGATCAGCGAGGGCCGTCGCTCTCTGACACAGATCATCAACGATTCCATGAACACCGTGCTCATGCGTTCCCTGAACACATCCCTCACCAGCCTGCTTCCGGTTGGCAGCCTGCTCTTTGTGGGATCGTATCTCCTTGGCGCCACCACCCTCCGTGAATTTGCTCTGGCGCTGTTTGTCGGCGTGGCGGCAGGCACCTATTCATCGATCTTCGTGGCCGCCCCGCTCTTGGCGACCTGGAAGACGGGCGAGCCGGAGTGGCAGGAAGTGGAGGCTGCCCCCGCCCCCAAGCTGGATCGGGCACCGCCTCCCAAGGAGCCGAAGAAGAAAAAACCAACTGCCCGTCCGCCGGCCGCCGGCGGCGGACCGAAACCCCGCCCACCCAAGAAAGGCCGGGGGCGGCGGTGATAGGCGCGGACCGTTCGGACGCCCGGAGGTAGACTCTTCGCGTGAAAGCATTAACCGACCTGATTCGCGACATCCCGGATTTTCCCGAGCCGGGGATCATGTTCAAGGACATCACCCCGCTGCTCGCCGACCACAACGGTCTCCAAATTGCGGTCGGTGCTCTCACCGAGCACTATCGGGAAGCTGACGTCACCCTGGTGGCCGGGATCGAATCTCGGGGTTTCATATTCGCCACCCCGATTGCCCTCACCCTGGGAGCGGGCTTCGTACCGATCCGCAAACCCGGCAAACTGCCCTACGACGTGGTGCGGGAAGAGTACGAGCTCGAATACGGCACGGATTCGCTCGAGATCCATCGCGATGCCGTCAAGAAAGGCGATCGGATCGTCATCATCGACGATGTGCTGGCGACGGGCGGCACCGCCATAACCGCGGCCAAACTCGTCGAGCACCTCGGTGCCACCGTGGTGGGTATCGGCGTGATGGTGGAGCTGGAGTACCTCGGGGGTCGCCAGCGGCTGGACGGGTATGAGCTCATCTCGCTCGTTCAATATGAGAACCCCTGAGCCGGCCGCCACACCCCGTCAGGCATTCGATGGTGTCGTCGAGGCCTATCTCGACCTGCACCCGGAGGCAACCACCGACATGCTGGAACGGGCCTTTGAGCTCGCCGACCGGCTCCACGGCGGGCAGATCCGCAAAACCGGTGAGCCGTTCATCTTCCACCCGCTGGCGGTCACGCAGTTGCTGGCCGACTACGGTCTCGATGAGGCAACGCTGGCCGCCGGCCTCCTGCACGACACCGTCGAAGACACGGAGATCAGTCTCGACCGGCTCCGCAAAGACTTCGGGAATGAGGTTGCCGACCTCATCGATGGAGTAACCAAGCTGGATCGGGTGGAGTTCGAGGACCGGGACGAGGCACAAGCGGCCACCATTCGCAAGATGGTCATTGCGATGGCCGAGGACGTGCGAGTCCTGGTCATCAAGCTGGCCGATCGCTTACACAACATCCGGACGCTCGGTCCGTTCGATCCCGACAAGCAACAGCGGATCGCCCAGGAGACGGTTGAGGTGTATGCGCCGCTCGCCCATCGCCTCGGAATGCAGGAGATCAAGCACGAGATGGAGGACAGCTGTTTTGCGATTCTCCATCCCCGGCGCAACCAGGAGATCCGCGAGCTGCTCGCCAAGCGGGCCCCGGCGCGGGAGGGTGTCATCGAGGCCGCCACCCGCGAGGTATCGGCCGCGCTCGGCAACGCCAAGGTGAAGGCCGAAGTGACGGGCCGCCCCAAGCATCCCTACTCCATCTATCGCAAGATGATCGAGACCGGCTATCCCTTCGAGGAGCTCCACGACCTGATCGGGATCCGGATCATCACCGAGGACATCACCGACTGCTACGGGGCATTGGGTGTGGTACACACCCTGTGGCCGCCGGTCCACGGCCGGTTCAAGGACTACATCGCCACTCCCAAGTTCAACTTGTATCAGAGCCTTCATACCACCGTCCTCGGCCCGGCAGGAAAGCCGTTGGAAGTCCAAATTCGTACCCGGGACATGCATGCTCGAGCCGAACGAGGCGTCGCCGCCCACTGGGGCTACAAGGAGGGCGCCGCCCCCGGTGACCTGGCTTGGATGGCGGACATTCACTTCCTGCGCGACACCTTCGCCGATCCCGAGGAGTTCCTGGCCGGACTCAAGATCGACCTCTATCGCGACGAGGTGTTCGCGGTTACCCCCAAGGGCAAGGTCGTCACCCTCCCGAAAGGAGCGACTCCGGTCGACTTTGCCTATGCGATTCACACCGAAGTTGGTCACCGCTGCGTCGGGGCCAAAGTCAACGGCCGTCTGGTCGCGCTGAACACTCAGCTCAAGTCGGGTGACATAGTGGAGATCAGCACCTCGCGGTCACAGTCTGCCCATCCGAGCCGGGATTGGCTGAAGTTCGCCCAGACCTCACGGGCGGCGGCCAAGATCCGCCAGTGGTTCAACCGGGAACGGCGCCAGGAGGCCCTCGCCAACGGCAAGAACGGGGTGCTCGGTGCCGTCGCCGCCGAGGGCCTCGGCCTCACCGGCGCCCGGCGGGATCGCCTGTTGGAGGAAGTTGGGCATGGCCTCAGCTACCAGGACCTCGAGTCCTTGTTTGTGGCGGTGGGAGAGGGCAACGTGTCGGCCAATTCGGTGGTCACCCGGCTGGTCCGGCTGGTGCGGCCGGATGAGCCGGCCGACGATGTTGCCGAGCTGCTTCCGGTACGGTCCCGCTCCGCGCAGCGACTCGCCCCCGACGTCGTCGTTGAAGGGGAAGAGGACCTGGCAGTTCGCATCGCCCGCTGCTGTGGGCCGGTCCCCGGCGACGACATCGTCGGTTTTGTGACCGTCGGCGGCGGCGTGTCGGTCCACCGGGCCGACTGTACGAACGTCGGCGACCTGTCGGAGCGGTCTGAACGGATGATCGATGTTGCCTGGTCACAGGCCCGCGGAGCCAGCTTCTCGGTGTGGATACAGGTGGAGGCTCTCGATCGCCCCGGGCTATTGCGGGACGTGACCTCGGTCCTGTCCGACCTGGGAGCCAACATTCTCGCCTCGTCCTCGGTGGTTGCGGGTGATCGCACGGCCACGCTTCGCTACGAGTCCGAATTCTCCGATCCGAGTCAGTTGGAGCGGGCGATAACCGAACTCCGGGACCTCGAAGGTATCTACGACGCCTTCCGGTTGATGACCACCGACTAGCCCCACGTACTAGTTATTCGGTCAGTGTTGTAGATAACGCCTTCATTCCCTTCACTTCTTTGCGCGCATCGCCGATGCAATGGGCATGCATAGGTTCGACCGCCGCGACGGCGGTTTCACGCTCATCGAGGCAGCAGTAGCACTGCTCATCGCCACCTTCATCTTCGTTGCGCTCGGCCAGACCATCTCGATGGCGTTGCGGGCAGCCGAGGAACGGCGCCTCGAGCAACAGGCCGCAGCCCTGACGGCGGAGGTGGCGGAGTCCATTCGCGACCTGACCTATGACGAGGTGGCACTGCTCCCATCAGCGTCCGATCCGACCCGGCTTCCGGGGTCGACTTTTGACCCCGGGACCGGTGCCGAGGTTGTCATCGAGGACGCCATCGCGGGTATCCCCAGTCAGGTCACCACCGAATCGTTCAACACCATCACTTACACCCTCACTCGTTACGTCACCTGGGTGGACGATGATCCGCTCGACTCGTCGGCCGAGGACTACAAGCGTCTCACGGTGCAGGCCGAATGGACTTCCCGGGGTCAGACCCGGACGGAGGAGCTGGAAACACTCGTTGCCCTCGAGAAGGCCGAGGCGGGGGCTGCTAACCCGACCTACGGTGCTGCGTTCTCTCCAGCTTTTGACACCGGCTACGGCCAAGCGGGAACCGATATGGTCTTCACTCACACTGTCGCCAACATCGGCAACCGGGACGACTTCTTCGACGTCACCGTGGTCAACGACGCCGGATGGCCGGTGGTCGTCAACGACCTTGCCACCGGCACCGCGCTTGTCGACTGGAGCGGCAATGGGACACCGGACACCGGGCTGTTGTTGCCGGCCCCCGATCCTGGATCCACCATCGACCTCGAGGTGATTGTCACGGTCCCGGCCGGCACTCCATTTGGGGAAGGCTCCCTCACTACGATCGAAGCTACCTCGGTACACGATCTCGATGCCTCCTCGTCCGCCAACGACACCAGCTACTCCACCGGTGCCTTCACTCCGGTCGGCGTCAAGCTCTATATGAAGGCGGGTATGGCACTCAACTCCATCGTCCCATCCGGGACTCCCAGCACGGTGGCGGGCCCCAGTGGCGCATCGGTTACCTGGTCCGGTATCGCCCCGGAGGCGCTCAACGTGGCATCGGATGGCACCCTCGAGGTCCATGTGTCCCGCCGCGGTACGTGCGCGGCAGGGGTGGTTGCGTTCGACGCCTCAGTCGGGAGTACTGCCACCGGAACCTGGGCAACTGTCTCCTCAGGCGACATCCCCGTCTCAACCTGCGATCCAGTTCTCAGCACCGTCGTGCTGCCAATTGATGGAAACACGTTCGCCGCCGGAGACACGCTGTTTGTGCAGATCGACATAACCAAGGTCAGCAGCGGGTCACCGTCCAAGCGAGGCCTGACGGTGGCGTTCGACGGTGTCGACTTCCAGTCCAACCTGGCGTTCAACGCGGTGCGGCCATGAAGCGCCTGAGAATCCACGACGAAACCGGTATCACGATCGTTGAGCTGGCGATCTCCTCGTTCATCCTGCTGATCATCGGGGCAATCATGCTCACCGCCCTCATGATGGTCAGCCGGACGAACCAGGCAGTGGCTCAGGACACCGAATCTCTCACCACAGCCCGAATCGCACGCCACCGCCTCGAGCAGGAGATCCGACAGGCGGATGAGGTGCTGGCCGCATCAAACGCCAATTCGATCGCCCTCTGGCTCGATGAAAACAATGACGACGTTCAGGACGCCGACGAGCTCATCACCTGGTCGTTCGAGGATCTGGACGGGGTTGCCGGAGGGAAGGCGCGTTTGATCCGAACTGTGGCCGACACGGCAATCGGTGATCGGATAGATGGCGAGCATTATCGATCGCCCGATGGTGGCGGATACAGCCCGTTCACCTACTCGGCGCCTCCGCCCGCTGCACAACAAGTCACATTGACTCTGATTGTCGAGCCCGAGAACGATGGAAACGGCGGCTCGGCCGTCACCCTCAAGAGCACAGTTACCCCCAGAAACGTCAGCTGATCCGAAAGGCACCCAGATGAAGAAGATACACACGAGAGCCAGAGGGGGCCTCGCCCGTCGATTGATGGTTGAAGATGGTGGCGTGGCCATCATCACCGTCACGTTGGTGGGGGTAGTCGTTGCCGGTCTCGTTGCGGTGATGGCGGTCAACACGCTGCGCAACTATCGCGAAAGCCGTGAGGAGCGCCAGGCCGGCGAAGTATTGCTGCTGGCAGAAGCGGGCCTCGACGAAGCCATCTTCGAGCTGAATCAGGACAACGCCTTCGCCACCGTTGGAGCGATGCCGGCAGGCCTCGATGCCGCAAGTGAAGAAGCGTGGGTGGTGGCCGAGGCCGCCGCCATGGCGACAATCACCGGCGAGAACGGTGAGTACGTCATTGTCAAGCCGGAGGGCACCGATGCGGTTTACTCGGTTGCGTACACTCCCGCCCGGGACGTCCCGAGCGCGCAGGTGCAGGTCCTCAAAGCCGATCTCTTTCTCGAGCCGCCGGAGCCGGGATCGCCGTTCCTGCCCAACCGTGGCTTCTCCTCAGCTGGGAACCTGACGATCGGTAATTCGGGATCAGCCGGTGTCTACGGCACCACCGGCGGCGTTCACGCCAACGGCATCATCGCCCAGGGCGGCTCGGCCACCGTCGAGGGTTGTGCTACTGCCTACGGGGCCAATGACTTCGCGGCCGGGAACCCTCCCGGCTGTGGACCGGCCACTGGCTACTACGAGCCCATCCCCGACGTCGAGCCGATCTTGTTCCACTCATTGTCTATCTACGACTTGTGTGTCGAGGCTGGCGTAGGCGTCGTACGCGCCGGACCTGCCCACCCCGGCCCAGCCGCACCTGCCACCAACGGCCTGCCCTGCACCGGTGACAAGGTCGGCGCCCCCACCGACTTCGGCTGGCAACTCAAGCCGGCCGGCTGGGACTATCAGGGCGGCGCCGGAGTCTTCTATGTAAACGGCGGCGACGTCAACGTGGCGCGCGACTCGGGCACCGGAGCCAGCGGCGCCACCATTATTGCTGCGGCGACCAACGAAGACACGCTGACTTGCAACGAGGCGACCGGAGTCGGCTCGGTGACCGGCGGTGATATCGGCGTCGCGGGCGGGACGCAGCTGACTCCGCATCCCTCCGCGGGCGATCTCGCCCTCGTCGCCGGCCGTGACATTCGGGTGCGGGGTAACGCCGGTGTCTGGGGCGCATTGCTCGCCCGTGAGCAGATCAGCCTGGGTGGAACGCCGGGTGCCAACAACGCTCTCATCGGAAGCTCGCCGTGTCACACGCCCGGTTCGCCGGTGGACCGTAACGAGTTCTCGGGAGATGCCAACATCACCTACAACGGAGGTCTCGCTATCCCGAACTTCGGGGTGGTGAATCCGGTGTGGAACGTCCGCATCGACCGCTGGTCCGAGCTCTAGGCCACCCACAACCCGCCAACTCAGGAGCCCGGCGTGATGCCGGGCTCCTGAGCGTTCGGGGTACTCTGCCGGGATGCTCATCGACTCCCGCCAGCTGTGGCTGGCCGGCACCAATTGCTATGTGGTCGCCCCTGAAGCGGGCGGACCCGCGGTGGTGGTGGACGCCCCACCCGACCCGGCGGGTGTCGGCGAGCTGCTGCGGGTGCACGGCCTGACTCCCATCGCACTTCTCATCACCCACGCCCACATTGACCATCTCGGGGGTGCCGGGGCAGTCGCCAAAAGCCACGCGGTGAGCGCCTACCTCCACCCCGACGATACCTGGCTGGCCGAGTCACCCGAGGAGCAGTTGCAGAGCTTGTTCGGCATGGTGCCGCCGGGCGACTATGCACCACCCGAGCGGTTCATCGATCTGGCAGACGGTGAGGAACTCGAGCTGGCGGCGAGCACGCTGAAGGTCATCCATACGCCGGGCCACACTCCGGGTCATTGCTGCTTCCTGCTGGCATCGGAGGGAATCCTGTTCTCCGGGGACCAGCTATTCGCCGGGTCGGTGGGGCGCACCGACCTTCCCGGGGGCGACTGGGACACTCTCATCTCCTCGATGGAGAAGCAGGTGCTGTCGCTCGACGATGACATCGAGGTGCTTCCCGGCCACGGGCCCGCCACTACGATTGGCCGCGAACGCCGGACCAACCCCTTTCTGCAAGGCCTCGCATGAGCTTCCGCCCGCCCAAGGGCACCGACGATATCCTTCCGCCCGACTCGCGTCGGTGGCGGCGGGTGCTGCGGGCTTTCGACGATCTCGCCGAACGCTTCGGGTACGACCTCATCGTGTACCCGGTGTTCGACTCAACGGAGATATTCGCGCGCGGGGTAGGAGAGGGCACCGATGTCGTGCAGAAAGAGATGTACACGTTCAAGGATCGCGGTGGCCGATCGATCACTTTGCGGCCGGAGGCAACCGCGTCCGTGGTCCGGGCCTATCTCGCTTCCGGCAGCCAGATACCGATGAAGCTCGCCTACGCCGGTCCCATGTTCCGGTACGAGCGGCCCCAGGCCGGCCGTCGCCGGCAGTTCTGGCAGGTGGGTGTGGAGTACCTGGGCGAGGATTCACCCCAGGCCGACGTCGAGGTCATCGAGCTCGGGTATCGGTTCTACCAGACGATCGGGTTGGAGGGCCTCGAGGTCCAGGTCAACTCGCTCGGTGATCCGACCAGCCGAGCGGCCCACCGGGGAGCATTGACCGAGTTCCTCGAAGGAATCCGGTCCCATCTGAGTGAAGACAGTCGCACCCGGATCGAAACCAATCCGCTGCGGGTGCTCGACTCGAAGGAAGACCACAGCAAGCTGCAGGGAGCTCCCCTGCCGGCAGAGTTCCTCAGTGACGAGTCGGTCGAGCATTACGCCGCGGTCAAACAAGGCCTCCAGCAGGCGAGTATTCCCTTTGTCGAGAACCCCCGCCTGGTCAGGGGCCTCGACTACTACACCCGCACCGTATTCGAGTACGTGGCCACTCGGCTCGACGTCGCTCAGAACGCCGTCGGCGGCGGCGGTCGGTACGACCAGCTGGCTGAGGTGCTCGGAGGCCGGCATGTTCCGGCGGTGGGTTTCAGTCTCGGGATCGACCGCATCGTCCTGGCGCTGGGTGAGGAGGCCGGACTTCGCCCTGCCCTCGATGCCTTCATCATCGTCGCAGACGAGCAGCGCCGCCAGGCTGCGGTCGGATTGGTGCGAGAACTCCGCGCGCGTCATCTGCGTGCCGACATGGAGCCGGGCCCGCGCTCGGTCAAGGCGCAGTTCAAGTCGGCCGACCGTCGTCAGGCGCTCTACGCCATTGTCGTGGGAGACGAGTGGGACGATGGAGAGGTGACGATTCGAGACCTCGACAAAGGTGAAGAGGTTCGGGTGGCGCGCGAGCGGATCAGTACCTATCTTCGAATTGGGGGCGAGGCCGAATGACTTTCCGCGACACTGCCGCAGGCACTCTGACCACGGCCGACGCCGGGAGCACTGTGCAGCTGGCCGGATGGGCGAGCCGGATCCGCAACCAGGGTGGAGTCATGTTCATCGACCTGCGGGATGCGTCCGGCGTGGTTCAGATCGTGATCGACCCGGGTGTTCACTCCGAGGCGGTGGACATCAGACGAGAGTTCTGCCTCTCGATCACCGGAGAGGTGGCGGTGCGGCCCGAAGGCAGCGAGAACCCGGATCTGCCAACGGGCGATATCGAGGTGACCGTTGCCGATCTCACCGTCCTCTCGTCGGCCAGAGCCCTGCCATTTCAACTCGACGAGCGGACCGAGGTTGACGAGCTGGTTCGTCTCCAGTACCGGTACCTCGACCTGCGGCGTCCCCGCGTGGCCGCCAACCTCCGGGCCCGATCGACCGCGATTGCCGCCATGCGCAGGGTGCTCAACCAAGCAGGCTTCCTGGATGTCGAAACCCCGACCCTCATCAAGTCGACCCCAGAGGGAGCCCGCGACGTCCTGGTACCGAGCCGCCTGCAAAAGGGCGACTTCTATGCCCTGCCCCAGAGCCCGCAGTTGTTCAAGCAGCTGCTGATGGTGGGCGGCATTGAGCGCTATTACCAGATCGCCCGCTGCTACCGCGACGAGGATTTTCGGTCCGATCGGCAGATCGAGTTCAGCCAGCTCGACATCGAAGGATCGTTCTGGGGCCGCGACGACGTGCTGGCCACCCTCGAGTCGGTCATGGTCGAGGTGGTGCGGGATGTGCGCAAGATCGAGCTGGAAACTCCCTTCCGGCGCCTTACCTATCAGGAGTCGATGGACCGCTACGGCACCGACAAGCCGGACCTGCGCTTCGAGATGCCGATCGCGGACCTCACCGGGCTGTTCGCCTCAACAGAGTTCAAGGCCTTCGCAGGAGCAGTTGAGGCGGGCGGTGTTATCCGTGGGCTGAATATCGGAGGCCAGGAGATGAGCCGCTCGGCGCTGGATGGGCTGGTCGACGACGCCAAAGACGCCGGTGCCGGGGGGCTGGTGTGGATGGTGGTGGAGGATGAGGGCGGCCTCCGGTCGCCGGTCGCCAAGTTCCTCTCCGAGGCCGAGCTGGCCGGGGTCCGGTCCGCGCTCGAGGGAGCAGCCGGAGACCATCTGCTGATCGTGGCCGATCGGACCCGGGTAGCGGCCGACGTTCTGGGACGATTCCGAGTGCGCTTCGGCGCCCCGGAGGGCCACGATGAGCTCAACTTCGTCTGGATCACGGATTTCCCAGTGTTCGAGGAGACGGCCGGTGGCGATCTGGTGGCCGCCCACCATCCGTTCAGTGCTCCGGTCGATGTCGATGAGATGGCCACCAGCCCGGCGACCGCCATTGCCCAGGCCTACGATCTCGTGCTGAACGGCTCCGAGCTGGGATCCGGGAGCGTGCGAATCCATGATCCGGAGACCCAGCAGAAGGTATTCGAGATCCTCGGTATCAGCGCCGAGGAGGCCGAGCGGCGCTTCGGCTGGTTCGTCGAAGCGCTCGGCTACGGCACCCCACCCCATGCAGGCTTCGCGGTCGGCATTGCCCGTCTGGTCAGCATTCTGCAGCACGAGCCCAACATCCGGGAGGTGATCCCGTTTCCGAAGACGCAGACCGGGGTGGACCCGCTCACCGGCTCGCCGTCTCCGGTCGACGATTACCAGCTCGCCGAGCTGGGGATCGACTTGCGCCCGGAGGTACGGGCAGCCCGGGCCGAGGCGGCGGAAGGAGAGCCGCCGCCGGGCGCCTGATGGCTGACCTGTTCGAGGCCGAGCGAGAGCAACGGCGGGCGGCCGCCCAGCCGCTGGCGGCGCGCATGCGGCCCCGCACCCTCGACGAGGTCGTCGGTCAGGAAGCGCTGGTCGGGCCCGGCGCCGCCTTCCGGACGGTGGTCGAGAGCGGCCGGCCTCCCTCGGTGATCCTGTGGGGCCCTCCCGGCACCGGCAAGACCACGCTGGCCCGGCTGATAGCCACCACCACGGATGGCTTCTTCGAGCAGCTCTCGGCCGTCTCCGCCGGTATCAAGGATGTTCGCGAGATACTCGCTAAGGCTCTGGAGCGCCTGGGAGAGGGACTGGGACGGACCGTGCTCTTCCTCGACGAGATCCACCGCTTCACCAAGGCCCAGCAGGACGGCCTGCTGCCCGGCGTTGAAGACGGCACCATCGTCCTGGTGGGAGCCACGACCGAGAACCCTTTCTTCGAGGTCAACTCGCCGCTCATCAGCCGCGCCAGCCTGTTCCGTCTGTCGGCCCTCGCGCCACAGGATCTCAAGCTGCTCATCGATCGGGCAATGGAGGATGGCGAGCGGGGCCTTGGCGCTCTCGGGGTCGGCCTGGATGAGGAAGCGGGACACGAGTTGTCCGAGCGGGTCGGTGGTGATGCCCGGCTGGCGCTCAACGCGCTGGAGACCGCCGCCATCCTGGTGGCCGGGCGGGGCGCGACCTCGATCGCGGTGGCCGACGTCGAGGAGGCACTGCAGCGCCGGATCATTCGCTACGACAAGGGGGGCGACCGTCACTACGACGTGATTTCGGCCTTCATCAAGAGCCTGCGGGGTTCCGATCCTGATGCCGCCGTTTATTGGCTCCACACCATGCTCGAGGCGGGGGAAGATCCCGAGTTCATCGTGCGCAGGATGATCATCCTCGCCTCCGAGGACGTGGGGCTGGCCGATAGCCGGGCGCTGGCGGTGGCGACCGACGCGGCCTATGCGCTCAGCTACGTTGGGCTCCCCGAGGCGGGCTATGCGCTCACCCATGCCGCCCTCTACCTGGCACTTGCGCCCAAGTCGAACTCCGTCACCCGGGCGATGGGTGCCGCCCGGGAGGCGGTCCGGGCCAGAGCCACCACCGAGGTGCCCGGGCACCTGCGCAGCACCGGCTATCCGGGCGCCGAGCAGCTCGGCCACGGCGCCGGCTACCGATACCCCCATGACGACCCCGCCGGCGTCATCGCCCAGCAGTACCTGCCGGATGAGTTGAAGGAGGCGATCTTGTATCGGCCGGGCGGCCTCGGGGAGGAGGCTGAGCTGGCGGAAGAGCAGGCATCGAAGGACGAGATCCTGGGGAAGAAGCGGATCTGAGTCCCAAGTCCCAAGAGCCAAGACCCAAGACCCAAGACGAAGATCGCGCATTCTGGCTTGGGAGCTGCGACTTGGGACTTGGGACTGGTTAGAGGCCGCCCAGGAGGCGGCCGCTAACCTTCTTCCTCCATGGACCACAATGCGATTCGCCAGGGATTCATTGACTTCTTCGTCGAACGAGGTCATACCCGGGTGCCCAGCGCCGCCCTGATACCGCCGGATCCAACACTGTTGCTCACCAACGCCGGGATGGTCCAGTTCAAGCCGTACATGCTTGGCGAGGAGAGGCCTCCCTATCCGCGGGCGGTGACGGTCCAAAAGGTCGCCCGCACCATCGATATCGACATCATTGGCACCACCGCCCGACATCTCACCTTCTTCGAGATGCTCGGCAACTTCAGTTTTGGTGACTATTTCAAGGAGAAGGCGATTCCCTACGCCTACGACTTGCTGACTGAGGTATTCGGTCTCGACCCCGACCGCCTCTGGTATACGGTGTTCGAGGACGACGACGAGGCGGCCGAAATCTGGCTCGACGGCGTCGGGGTGCCTGCCGACCGCCTCCAACGCCGGGGGGTGGAAGACAACTTCTGGCAGATGGGAGTACCCGGGCCGTGCGGTCCGTCTTCGGAGGTGTTCTACGACAAGGGTCCTGAGTACGGTCCGGACGGGGGACCGATCGTGGACGAAGAGCGTTTCACGGAGATCTGGAACCTGGTTTTCATGCAGAACATCCAGGACGAGCCGTACCACGTCATTGGCGACCTCCCCGCCAAGAACATCGACACCGGCGCCGGCCTGGAACGGGTCGCCATGGTTCTGCAGCAGAAAGACAGTGTCTTTGAAGTCGACACGCTGCTACCCGTCCGCCAGGCGGGTGAGCAATACGTAGATCGACGTTACGGGGACGACGAGCAGGTGGATGTCAGCCTTCGGATCCTGGCCGACCATGGTCGCGCCCTGACCTTTCTCATCGGCGACGGGGTAGTGCCGTCGAACGAAGGCCGTGGATACGTATTGCGTCGCCTCATCCGGCGGGCGGTTCGCCGGGCCTGGACGCTGGGAGGGACCGACTCGGTGACCGATGTGTTGGCGGAGGCGACCATCGCCATGATGAAGGACGCCTACCCGGAGCTGCATGAGCGACGGGACCACATCCTCAGCACCGCCGAGCGCGAGGAGGACAGCTTCCGCCGGACGCTCGAGACCGGCAGCGCCCTGCTGGACGAAGAGCTGGCGAAGGTAAGCGACGTGCTTCCCGGGCCGGTGGCGTTCAAGCTCCACGACACCTACGGGTTTCCGATCGAAGTAACCACCGAAATTGCCGAAGAGCGGGGACTCTCGGTCGACCGGGCCGCCTTCGACGACGCAATGGACGAGCAACGGCACCAGGCCCGTCAGGCCTGGAAAGGAACGGGGGCGGCGGCCGAAGCCGAGGAATATCGGAGAGTGCTGTCGGACGTCGACCTCACCGACTTTCTCGGATACGACTTCGAAGACTCCGAGAGCCGCATCGTGGCCCTGCTGCGTGACGGTGAATCGGTCGAGAGTCTCGAAGTCGGCGAGGCCGGCGAGGTGTTTCTCGACCGCACCCCCTTCTATGCCGAAGCCGGCGGCCAGGTGGGTGACACCGGCACCATCTGGACGGAGACCGGCTCGGTGGTGGTGAACGACACGCAATTCGCCATCCAGGGCATCAACAGCCACCGGGTCACCGTCGCCAAGGGAGTCATCCGGCTGGATCAGGAGGCGAGGGCCGAGCTCGACCGCACCCGTCGCGAACGGATCCGCAAGAGCCACACGGGGACTCACATACTCCACTCAGCCCTCCGTTCCATCCTCGGCGATCATGCCCGCCAGGCGGGTTCGCTGGTCGAAGCCGGCCGCCTCCGCTTCGACTTCTCCCACCACGCTGCCCTCGACCCCGAGGAGCTGTCTGCGGTTGAGGCACTGGCGAATGATCACGTGATCGAGAACGCCCGGGTAACCGCCTTCGAGACCACGAAACAGGAAGCCGAGGCGATGGGGGCGATCGCCTTCTTCGGTGACAAGTACGGCGAAACCGTCCGGGTGGTGGAGGCCGGGAGCTTTTCGCGTGAGCTGTGTGGCGGCACCCACACCACCACCACCGGCCAGGTCGGTCCGCTCATCATCACCTCCGAGGGCTCGATTGGCTCCAACATGCGGCGGGTGGAAGCCCTCACCGGCTCGGCGGCTTATCAACACATCGTGGAGCTCCGCGCCCAGTTGGCCGATGCCGCCTCGGTGCTCCAGACCGGCGTCGGGAACGTTGGCTCTGCCCTGACTGCCCTGGTGGCCCGCTCCCAGGACCAGGAGCAACGGCTCGGCGCCTTCGAAGACCGCTACCGGGCAGAGGCAGCCGGCGGCCTGACCGAGGATCCCGAGCGAGTGAACGGAAGTGCCATCGTGGTCTCCGCCGTCCCGGGTGCCTCGACCGAGGACCTGCGTCTGCTGGCCTTTCAAGCGCGTGACCAGGTGGCCCCGGCAGTAGTCGTCCTGGGAAGTGAGCGGGAAGGCAAGGCCCAATTGGTGGCGGTGGTATCTCCGGATTTGGTGGCCAAAGGCGTATCGGCCCGGGCGGTCATCACCAGTCCGGCGCAGGTGGTCGGCGGGGGAGGCGGAGGCGACGACGAGGTGGCCCAGGCAGGCGGTCCCCGGGGCGGGCAACTGGCTGAGGCGCTCGAGAAGGCGGGCGAAGACCTGCGTACGCTCCTGTCCTCGCTCTGAGGCGGCGCCCGGTGGGACGATTGCTCGGACTCGACTACGGAACCAAGCGGGTCGGGGTTGCCATCTCGGATTCGTCGCGGCTCATCGCCTCCCCGTACGCGGTGCTCGAGGCGGGGGCGGCCCTTCCGGCGCTCGAAGAGATCCTGGCGGCCGAGGAGGTCGATGCCTTCGTGGTCGGCCTGCCGCTCTCGCTATCGGGAGAGGAAGGGGCTTCAGCCGCAGCCGCCCGCTCCTTCGGCCGGGAGGTTGCCGAGGCCACCGGCCTCGAGGTGGTGTTTGTTGACGAGCGGTTCACTACCAAGGTGGCCGAGGACACCCTGATAGCCGGAGGCGTGCGCCGGGCGAAGCGGCGCGATATCCGCGACAAAATGGCCGCGACCGTTATGTTGCAGGGACACCTAGATTCCTTGCGATGACCTCACAGATGACTGTTGTCCCTCAATATGATCCGATTCCGCCGCGCCGTCCCTTCTGGGTGGCGCCGCTGATCGCCGTCGTCTTGTTATCGGCCGGCGCCTTCGCCACGGTGCAGATCGGGACCTGGGCAGGGGAGTCGGTTCGCCCCGACGCCGCCACCACACTGCCGGCCGGTATCCCGGTCACCCTCGAAATCCCGAGCGGATCGACGGTGCGAAACATCGGGTCGCTCTTGGAAGACGCCAGCGTTATCGCGTCATCGGTCGAGTTTGTCGACGAGGTAGCGGTTCGTGACCTCGACTCGGCGCTCAAGGCCGGGTCGTACAGCCTCACGACGGGAATGGGCATCGAGGCGGTCCTCGAAGAGCTGGTGCGGGGACCGAGCGGTGGCGAGACGTTCCGAATCACGGTTATCGAGGGCTTGTGGATTGATGAGGTCATCGCCTCACTCTCCCGCCAGACCGACTACACCGCCGAGGAACTCACCGAACCGCTGCTAACGGGGACGGTCACATCCCTTCTCATGCCGGATGGCTTTGCCGGGGACCGCCTCAGTCAGTGGGAGGGCCTGCTCTTCCCCGACACGTATGAGTTCTTCGTCGATGCCTCCGCCGCGACCATCGTCGGGACGCTGGTTTCGACCATGGAAGATCGTGTCGCTGCAGTCGACTGGTCGCGACTCGAGTCGCTCGGCCTGGTCGACGACCCCGAGACAGCCTCAAACGAGGCCATTTACGAAGCCCTCATCGTGGCGTCGCTGGTTGAGGCCGAGGCGAAGCTCGACGAAGACCGTCCTCTCATCAGCAGCGTCATCTACAACCGGCTCGAGATCGGGCAAGGATTGAACATCGACGCCGCTCTGGTATTCGCCAAGGGTGAACGAGGAGTGCCCCTGGCACAGGATCGCGAGATTGACTCGTTGTACAACACCTACAAGTACGCCGGTCTGGTGCCGACCCCCATCAGCACCATCCGGAGGGCATCACTCGAGGCGGCTGCCGACCCGGCGGACACCGACTTCTACTACTACGTCGTGGTCGATTTCGACGGCCGCCACGGCTTCTCATCGACCCTCGACGAGCACAACGCCAAGGTCGCGAAGGCGCGCGCAGACGGGGTCATATAGACCCAAGTCCCAAGACCCAAGTCCCGAGATCGCAGAGAACCGGTGTGAGCGGGAAGCGGGCAGCGTTTCCTTCGGGTAACGGGCAACGGGTAACGGGAAACGAGCGGCCCGGGTACTACCGTCCCCACCATGCTGAACCTGGCTCTTCTTGGTGATCCAGTCGCTCACAGCCTGTCGCCGCGCCTGCAGGCGGCCGCGCTGGCGGAGACGGGCATCGAGGGCTCATATGTGGCCAGGCAAGTTGATGTCGCCGGGTTGGAGGCCGCCATCGGTGAGATCCGGAGCGGGCGGCTCCACGGAGCCAATGTGACCATGCCCCACAAGGAGCCGGCAGCCCGGCTGGCCGATGTGCTCGAGCCGGACGCGGCGCAAGCCGGCAGCGTGAACACGCTGTGGCTACACGACGGCGCGCTGCGAGGTGCGAGTACGGACGTCGAAGGGATTCGAAGCGCGTGGGGCGAGCTGCCGGGCGGGCCGGTGCTGCTCCTCGGTGCGGGCGGAGCTGCTGCGGCTGCCCTGCTCGCGTTGGAAGGTCGACCACTCACGGTGGCGGCCCGACGAGCGGCGGCCGTCCGCCAGCTCATCTCCAGGACCGGGGTGGATGCCTCGGTAGCAGCTTGGGGTGAGGCGGTCGACGGGGCGGTCGTGGTCAACGCAACCGCACTCGGAATGCATGGTGAAACTCTTCCGGATGGCCTCTTGCAAGCAGCCAGCGGACTGTTCGAAATGCCATACGGGCCTTCTCAGACACCCGCCGTCGAGCGCGCCAGATCCCTCGGTCTACCGGTGGTCGAAGGGATCGACCTGCTGGTGTGGCAGGCCGCCCTCTCCTTCGGGCGTTGGACCGGGCTCACCCCCTCTGTGGCGGCTATGCGAGCGGCGCTCGAATCCGACCACTCGCCGGGGTCGAATCTCTAAAGGGGCCCGTCCTCGCTGCCGAAGGGCACGGGGATAGAGGCAAGGAGAAAACGTGACTACCGAAGCGCGGCATCTCGGCACGATGCTGCTCCAGGAGGGCCTGCTGAGCCGGGCGGATCTCGATCGCGCCACCGAGGTCCAGACCGAGACCGGCATGCCGTTGGGGCGGATCCTGGTCGAAGAAGGATTTGTCAAGGAGACCGACCTCGTCAAGACCCTGGCGCGCCATATCGGGCTCGAGTTCGTTTCGCTCGATGAGGTGTCTATCGACCCATCGGCGACCGCCCTGGTACCGGAGGCCCTGGCCCGGCGCTATGCGGCGATTCCGATCGGCTTCGACGAGGACGGCAGTCTGCTCGTCGCCATGGCCGACCCCGCCAACGTGTTGGCAATCGACGACATTCGCGCCATCACCGGAATGGATGTCCGCCCGAAAGTCGCCACCCGCACCGAGGTAGAGGACGCCATCTCCCGGATGGCACAGTTCGACGACGCCGTCTCCGATCTTGGCGAACTGCTCGACGACGCCGCCGAAGTCGAGGATCTTGGTGCCCTCGAGGCCTCGGTGGACGAGGCACCAGTTGTCAAGCTGGTCAACACCATCATCACCCGTGCCATCAACGAGCGCGCTTCGGACATTCACATCGAGCCGGGGGAGAAGGACTTGCGGGTCCGGTTCCGGATCGACGGCGTGCTGCACGAAGCCATGACCACGCCGCGCGCCATCACCAACGCCATGGTGAGCCGCCTCAAGATCATGGCCGACATCAATATCGCCGAACGGCGGATTCCTCAGGACGGCCGGATCAGCCTGAAGGTACAGAACCGGCAGGTCGATCTGCGTGTTGCAACCCTGCCCTCGGTGTACGGGGAGAAGGTCGTCCTTCGTATTCTCGACCGCAGCTCGATTCTCCTCGAGCTCACCGACCTCGGCTTCAGCGATCACAACCTGGCCCGCTTCGAATCGTCATACACCAAGCCCTACGGTGCGATCCTCGTTACCGGGCCAACCGGCTCCGGGAAGTCGACCACCCTCTACGCCACCCTCAACGTGCTGAATCGCCCCGAGGTGAACATCATCACCACTGAGGATCCGGTCGAGTACCGGTTGGCCGGTATCACTCAGGTCCAGGTGAACCGCAAGGCCGGCCTGACATTCGCATCGGCCTTGCGCTCGATCCTGCGTGCCGACCCGGACATTGCCCTCATCGGTGAGATCCGCGACCGCGAGACGGCGCAGATTGCCATCGAAGCGGCCCTCACCGGCCACCTGGTGCTGTCAACGCTCCATACCAACGACTCGTCCTCCTCTATCGGGCGACTCATTGAAATGGACGTCGAGCCGTACCTGGTGGCGTCGTCGATTGATGCGGTGCTGGCCCAGCGTCTGGCCCGCCGCCTGTGTGAGAAGTGCCGGGTTTCGGCCAAGCCCGACACCGAACAATTCGAGGCCGCATCGGTTGCGGTTCCGAAAGAGGTGTTCCTTCCGGAGGGCTGCACCGCGTGCGCCAGTACCGGCTATCGAGGCCGGATGGCCCTCCATGAAGTGATGCTCGTCAGCGAGGACATTCAAAGAATGGCCGTTGAACGCCGTCCGTCGGACGAGATTCAGGCGATCGCCATCGAGCAGGGTATGACCACGCTGTGGCAGGACGGCCTCTCGGCGAGGCGCTCGTCAACAAGCGGCTGCTGAGCCGTGATGTGCTGGAGCAGTTGCTGGTGGATGAGAGGGCCGACGGGGTTCCGCTTGCCAAGCTGCTGGTTACTGCCGGTCACGTGACCGATGCCGACCTGCTGTCCGTTGTGGCCGAGCAGCTCGGAATCGAGTACATAAACCTGGAGCAAACGATCATCCAGCCGGACGCCCTCGACCGGCTCGATGCCCAGACCGCTCGTCAGCTGGTGGCGGTGCCAATTTCCGTTGAGGAAGACGGCGTGGTCGTGGCGGTAGCCGATCCCTTCACCACCAATCTTCGGGAGACGCTGGAGACCGCCTGCGGTAGCCCCGTGTCGCTTGCCCTGGCGCCCAAGCGGGCGATCGACCGGCTGCTCAACGATTACTTCATCCTGAACGAAGGCGACGCCGCGCCGATCGAGATGGGCGATGAGGTCCATCTCAACGATCTGCTCATGATCCTCATGGAGAACGCGGGCTCGGACCTTCACCTGACTGCGGGGACCCCGCCCCAGATTCGAGTCAACGGTCATCTCAGCCCGCTCGAAGAGTTCGGGATCATGATGCCGGCCGAACTGCGGCGGATGATCTACGGCATTCTGACCGCCGACCAGCGACATCGCCTCGAGGAGCGTCGGGAACTTGATGCCTCCCATCCGGTACCCGGTCATGGGCGATTTCGGGTCAACGTGTTCTTCCAGCGCGACTCGGTAGGTGCGGTGCTGAGGGCCATTCCCAACGAGATCGTGAGTCCTGAGGGCCTGGGCATGCCTGCCGTCGTCAACTCGCTCGCCAAGCTGCACCGCGGGCTGGTGCTGGTCACCGGCCCAACCGGCTCGGGTAAATCGACCACGCTCGCCTCCATCGTGAACCTGATCAATGAGAGCCGCTCGGTTCACATAATGACGATCGAGGATCCCATCGAATTCCTCCACAAGCACAAGAAGGCGGTCGTGAACCAGCGAGAGGTCGGGACCGACACATTCAGTTTCAATGATGCGCTCAAGCATGTGCTACGCCAGGACCCCGATGTCATCCTCGTGGGCGAGATGAGAGACCTCGAGACGATCAGCGCCGCCTTGACCGCAGCCGAGACCGGCCACCTCGTGTTCGGGACCCTCCACACCCAAAGCGCCCCGCAGTCCATTGATCGCGTCATCGACGTGTTCCCGTCACACCAGCAAGCGCAGGTGCGGGTCCAGCTCGGATCCTCCATCCAGGCAGTGGTGAGCCAGCAGTTGCTTCCCACCCAGGATGGCAAGGGTCGGACGGTGGCAGTCGAGGTCATGATCGCGACCGCGGCCATCCGCAACCAGATCCGCGACGGCAAAGTCCATCAGATCCCTTCCGCCATGCAGGCTGGATCCAAACATGGCATGCAGACCATGGACCAGGCACTCGCCGAACTCGTCCAGCGCGGAAAGATCACTCGAGAGCTCGCGTTCGAGCGCTGTGCCGATTCCGAAGGCCTCAAACACCTGCTGGGAGGTGGCTAGATGCCCACCAAGTTTGAGTACCGGGCCAGAGATAAGTCGGGCAAGGTTCTCGAGGGGCAGATCGAAGGTTCGTCGAAGGACGCGGTCGTAAAGGCACTGCGCGCGCGAGGAGCCGTTCCGCTGGCAGTCGACGAGATCAAGACCAGCGGTTTCCAAACCGAAATCAACATCCCCGGGCTCAGTGACAGGGTCAAAGCAAAAGACGTCGCGGTTTTTAGCCGCCAGTTCGCCACCATGATCAACGCCGGCTTGTCGCTGCTGAGGTCGCTCTCGGTTCTCGAGGAGCAGACGCAGTCCAAGTCCCTCGCCAAGATCATCGGCGAGGTGCGCCGGGACGTCGAGCGTGGTGTCGGCCTCTCGGCCGCGCTCGAGAAGCATCCAAAGGCATTCAGCACCCTCTATACGTCGATGGTTCGAGCCGGTGAGGCGGGCGGTGTGCTCGATGACACGCTGGTGCGGCTGGCAAATGCGCTCGAGAATCAAGTGGCCCTTCGCAGCAAGATCAAATCGGCGATGGCCTATCCGGTGGTGGTGCTTTCCATGGTCGCACTGGTAGTGCTGGCCATGCTCGTGTTCGTCGTCCCGATCTTCCAGGACCTCTATGCCGGAGCAGGTGGAGAGCTCCCGCTGCCGACCAAGATCCTGATCGGCGGCTCGGACCTCCTCAAATCATTCTGGTTCATTGTCTTCCCGCTGATGGGCGCCGGAGTCTGGGCCTTCCGGCGCTGGATCAACACGCCGCCCGGGCGTCATGTCTGGGATGCCTTTAAGCTGAAGATGCCGGTGTTCGGCGGTGTCGTGCACAAGACGGCCATCAGCCGCTTCTCCTCGACCCTTGGCGTACTGTTGCGGACCGGAGTCCCCATTCTGCAGGCAATGCAGATCGTCGAGGACGTATCCGGAAACGCCATCGTCGGCGACGCGGTTGCCGACGTAGCCAAGTCGGTCAAAGACGGAGACTCGCTGGCGCTGCCGCTTGCCTCACACAAGGTTTTCCCTTCGATGGTCGTGCAGATGATCGCCGTCGGTGAGGAGACGGGTGCGGTCGATGCCATGTTGGAAAAGGTGGCATCGTTCTACGACCAGGAAGTCAACGACACCGTTGACGCGCTGACCAGCCTCCTCGAGCCGCTGCTCATCGCCTTCATGGGCGCCACCGTCGGTGCCATCCTCGTCGCCCTCTACCTCCCAATGTTCAACCTCGTAAACGTTGTCGGCTGAGCTTCGCTCAACCGACCAGCCCATCGCCCACCGGCGACCGCCGACCGAATGCCTGGCGAATGGGTGAGGATCCTACTGATCGGGTCTGTCGAAGGTTGTGGCTCGAAACGGTGGGCGGTCGGCGTCGGCGGTCAACCGTGTCTAGCCCCTCCGCGCAGTGTCCCAATAGTCACTCAGTGTGTCGGCGAATGCCTCAACTTCCCCCCGGGATGGTCGATATCTCCTAGGTAAGAAGGTCGGGTAAAGGCTCGACCACCGATGCTCGCAAGGAGAACATCAGATGCTCAAAGCGATGCGGTCCCGTCTCAACAAAGACGAGGGCTTCACACTCATCGAGCTGATGGTCGTGGTGCTGATTATTGCCATTTTGGTCGCCATTGCCATCCCCACCTTCCTGGGTCAGCGGAAGAAT
>CAMYMH010000024.1 GCA_947259275.1 uncultured Acidimicrobiaceae bacterium
CGAACAACTGCCCGACGTGTTCACCGGGCATTACGGCGATGGAGGCATCGCGGCAGTTCTATTGCGCCGGGAATCCGGGGTGCCGTTCACCTTCACCGCCCACTCGCTGGGAGCTCAGAAGCTCGACAAACTGCTCGACGAGTCCGGTGACCTGGGCGCCCTCGACCGGCGATACCACTTCGGCACCCGCCTCGCTGCCGAGCGCCTCGCCATCAACCACTCGGGCGTGAACGTGGTGTCGACCAACCTGGAGCGTTTCGAGCAATATGCCCATCCGTACTACATCGGAGCAGTGGACGCGGCCGACGACGACCGGTTTGCAGTCGTGCCGCCCGGGGTGAACCTCGAGACCTTCGATCATGACTCCGAGTCGGAGATCGACGGCGAGGTCGCCGAGTACGTCGCGGCTCGCATCGAGGCGTTCACCGGCCGTCGGGCCGGCCTGCCGGTGATCGTTGCCTCGAGCCGGCTGGACCCCAAGAAGAACATCACCGGCCTGGTTGAAGCCTTCGCCTCCAGCCCCGCACTGCAGCACACCGCAAATCTGCTCCTGATCACCGGCCCCCTCAAGGACCCGCTCATGGACACCGAGGGTGCTACACGCACCGAACGAGAGGAGATCCGCAAGGTCCGTCACATCATGGCCGAGGGGGAGCTCGACGGAATGGTGGCCGCATTTGGGTTGCAGGGACAGGACAAGCTGGCCGCCACCTACCGGTACCTTGCGCGGCGGGGCGGCGTGTTCTGCCTCACCGCCCTGTATGAACCGTTCGGGCTGGCGCCGCTGGAGGCGGCCGCCGCCGGCCTGGCAGTGGTCGTCACTCGCAACGGCGGGCCTTCGGAGAGCATGGTTGACGAGTCCGGCGAATACGGTGTCCTCGTCGACCCGACCGACCCGGCTGACATTGCCGCCGGTCTCGAACGCGCCCTCGGAGAGGAATGGGGCATCCTGTCCGCGGCAGGCCGCCAACGGGTTCATGATCGCTACACCTGGGATCGAACCGCCGCCGGCCACCTGGCGGCCGCCCAACGAGCACTCAAGCCGTCTGACCGGGACCTTCTCCCCATCGACCCCTACTTCCTCGGACGAGGCGCGGCCCCCATCCTCATCTAGGCATCCCGTTCTCTGCTTGGCGTCGCTTGACGAGGAGGGAGGCCCCCAAAAGGGAGCCTCCCAGAGTCATTTCGCGGATCGCCTCGCTGGCGTTCCGCGCTCGCTGATCTACGGGATCGTGAAAGTCATCGGAGCAGTCTCGAACAACTCGGCAAAGCCTCCGGAAATCAGGTCACCGCAGTCGGGAGTTGTCCCATCGGCGCCTGGCAGCAGCCTCTTCACGACCGTTGTGATACCGCTGTACGTCGTGCCGCTGTCGAAAGCTGGCCCGGGTACCAGAGCCGGCACGTTTCCAGTCTCACACACTGGGGTCGCAGAACCAGTCAAACCGGAATCGGTCGGAATCACACCGCTCCAGTTGCCGCCATTGTTGGTCTTGACCAGACCGACATCGACCCATTCGGTTATCCATGGGGTAGCGCCGTACGTTTTCATGCCAAACAGACCCTCGGCGCCGCTGAACTGCCCGAGGGACGTAACCCATTCTTGGGTCTGCATGGACACGAAGTACCACGTGTTCGGTGCCAAGCCGTGCAGGTTGGCACGCATTGTCTTGCCGTTGTAATGGATCTTGCCGTGGGCGTTGCCGGTGCCAAATCCGAGATCACATGGGAATATCTCGGACCAGTCGCCGGTCGAGTCCTTGCACACCAGGTCCTGGGGGGGGTTGTCGGCAGCTTTCTTGGCGAGCGCAGGTGCCGCCAGGGTCGCTCCGATCATGGTGAGGATCGCCATCAACGCGACCAACAACAGCATTCGTCGTTTCATACTCGTCCTCCTATGTCGGCTTTCGCGCCAAGTGGAACCGAATCAGAAATCCGCAGGCCGGCGGTTTCGGGTTGGCAAGCGGTGCACATCACCTCCTCCGGGTTCGCAGACGCGAAGACTGCAACGTCTCACGATCGGGGCGGAGTGGCAATCCGTCATATGCATGATTTCCTGGCTCGCGTACGAGTGAGGCGGCTTCAGATCAGCTGCTCGCGATGCGCCATGATCACGGCTTGCAGCCTGGTATGGACATCGAGTTTGCCGGTGATGCTCTGGATGTGACAGCGCACCGTGGCGGGGCTGATGAAGAGGTCGTCGGCCATGCTGCGGGTGCTCTTCCCTTGCGCAAGCAACAGGAGGACCTGCCTTTCTCGGTCCGTCAGCGAGTACTCGGCGCCCGGCTTGCTGCTCGTGACAGGCTCGGCATCGGCCGACCGAGGATCTTCCGCCTGTTCCCCGGTCGGGCTCAGCAGGTGGACCAGAGTGGTCTCCTTCGGGTTGGCGCCGGGAACGACCAGCGCGGTTACCGTCACCGCGATGCGCTGGCGATCGGCTCCCCGAATCCAGAGTTTTGTTGCACGCACCGGCTGACCGTCAGCGAGTGTGGCCAAGAACGGGCAAGGAGCCCCGCAGAAGGAGTTCCCCGCCTCGTCGGTGGCCTCGAGAACCTGGTAGCAGGGTCGACCGATGACGTGTCGAGCACTGTGCCCGAGAGCTCGCTCGGCTGCAGAGTTCCACGCCACGATGCGGAGGTCAGAAGTTGCGAAGGCCGGTTGATCGGTGGTGTCGAGGGTCTCCGAAATGCTCGGATTGAGCCCTGCCATCCGGTCCCCCTCTGGTCAGCCGCGATGGCTGCAAGTCGGGTGGCAGCCCAAGGTCCGGGCCCCGGGCGCGCCATGCCTGATCGCTATGCCATTCTCTTCCATGTCAAGCTAGGTCGCGCCCGAGGTCGATACCAGAGGCTTACGACACTTTGTGACATTGTGAAGGGAGTCACAATGTTGAGCTCTTGACCGAATCCGATCGTCATGGCCCGGGTGCTTTCACTTGAGGGCTTCCAGCTGCTCCGAGACCTCGATCCCCCGTCTGGCCAGCTCCTGGAAGAAACGCTCGCCGGGAACGTGACGGACCGGCGAGAGCAGTCCGGTTTCGGGGATCTCCCCTCCGGCAATCATCTGGGCGGCGATGCTGGCGGTGAACCCGACTGCCTGGCTCATCGCCAGCAGCCCGGTGGTCAGATCGCGTTCCATCAGCAACCAGCTGGTGATCCGGGTGGGATTGCCGTTCAACAATCCTTCGAAGATGTTGACCATCGCGACCAGGTCCTTCTCGTCGTCGCGGTACTCCATTTGCGGACCGAGCAGCCTGTCGAGCATGGCATAGGGGCTTGCCTCCCCCGGGAGCCCCGGCACCGGATCGCGGCTCAGGAAGCCCATCTGTTTCAACGGCCGCCAAAAGGCGCTCCACCCCGGCCATCGCAGCGCATACCGCCCCGTCTCCCGGATTGGGTCGCCGAGCCCGAGCTGATCTGTGAACTTGTCGGCCAAGCCGTTGGGGATGGCCTCGAGGCTCCCAAGTCCGGGGAACTCGATCTGGTGAACGAACTCGGGGTCGTGCTGGCGAGCGGCTGGGATTTCGACCACTTGGCCATCCCGGACGATCCTCGAATCTCGCATTGTCGAGCTGAGGACGCCCTCCCAGGTCCATGACGCCTTGTATTTGAGCGGATTGTCGGCGGCGGCGGATTCCGGGATGCCACCGCAATAGGAGCGGATCACGTCGAGACGGTCGAACCTTCTTTGAGCCTCGCCGTAGAGCACCAGGTCGATCCCCGGATCGAGCCCGCATTCGGGCAGAATCGCCACTCCTGCCTCACGGGCGGGGCTGTCGAAATCAGCGATCTCAGCGGCGTAGTTGGTATTGACGACGCTGGCTCCCGCTTCCACTGCTGCTGAACAGACGGCGGGCATGAGCTGGCGGGGCAACAGGTCGACAACCGCGTCGGCCGACTCCATCAGCCGGGCCAGCCCGCCATGGTCTCCGGCGTCGATTGTCACGCTTTCGACCTTGGAGAGGTCGGCAACCTCCCGCAGAGAGTCGAGACCGCCCGGGTCACCATCGGCGCTGACGACCACGTCGACCTGCTCGCTGCGAGCCAGGTCGAACACCGTAGCTCTCCCCTGCGTTCCGGAGCCGCCTAGGACGAGGATTCTCATGCGGCTCAGCCGGGCAGGCGCTCGGCCAGATACCCCGGTACTTGATCAATCGAAACGCGGTCCTGGGCCATGGTGTCGCGATCCCGGATGGTGACGGCCCGATCCTCGATAGTATCGAAGTCGATGGTGACGCAGTAAGGAGTGCCGATCTCATCCTGGCGCCGGTAGCGGCGGCCGATCGCCTGGGTCACGTCCACCTCGACCGCCCAGTGGGGCCGGAGGGCAGCGGCGACCACCTCGGTGTCGGGAATCAGCTCGTCCTTCTTCGAAAGCGGCAGGACCGCCACCTTGATCGGCGCCAGCCGCGCATCGAGGCGCAGCACGGTCCGGGTCTCCCCCCGCACTTCCTCCTCGTCGTAAGCGGAGATGAGGAAGGCGAAGGTGGTACGGGTGGCTCCGGCGGCCGGCTCGATGACGTGCGGGAAGAACCTCTCGTCGGCTTCCTGGTCGTAGTAGCGCAGGTCGATGCCGCTGTGGTCGGTGTGCTGACGGAGGTCGAAGTCGGTGCGGTTGGCAATACCCTCGAGCTCGTCCCAACCCCACGGGAACTGGAACTCAACGTCCGAGGTGTCGGTCGAGTAATGTGACAGCTCGTCTGGATCGTGCTCCCGCAGCCGGAGGTCGGCGGCGGCGATTCCCAGATCGGTGTACCAGGCCATCCGCTCCTGCTGCCAGTACTCGTACCAATCGGCCGATTCGGAAGGGTGGCAGAAGAACTCCATCTCCATCTGCTCGAACTCCCGGGTCCGAAACACGAACTGCCCGGGAGTGATCTCATTGCGGAACGCCTTGCCGATCTGGGCGATGCCAAACGGCAGCTTGAGGCGGGAAGTACGGCGGACGTTCTCGTAGTTGGTGAAGATCCCCTGGGCGGTTTCCGGCCGCAGATAGACCTTGGCGCCTTCATCCTCGACCGGGCCCATGTGGGTGGTGAAGAGGAGATTGAACTGCCGGGGCTCGGTGAACGTTTCCCGCTTGCCACAGTTGGGGCATTGGTCCAGGTCGTCCAGTTTGTCGACCCGGAACCGGTTGTTGCAGTTGGTGCACTCGACGAGCGGATCGGTGAACTCGGCCTCGTGACCCGACGCCACCCACACCTGGCGAGCCTGCAGGATCGCAGAGTCGAGGCCGACGATGTTGTTGCGGGTGCGAACCATCGACTGCCACCACTGGTCCTTGACGTTGCGCAGCAGCTCGGTTCCCAGCGGCCCGTAGTCATAGGCGGACCGCAGCCCCCCGTAGATCTCGGAGGACTGAAAGACAAAGCCCCGCTTCTTGGCGAGGTTGGCGATGGTGTCGAGGCTGACTGCAGGCATCCGGGGGATGTTAGGGCCCGGCCCGCCAAGGTCGTGTTTCCGGTCTACGGCCCTGCTAGCGGATTCCCGCCATTTGCCCCTGGTTATCCGGCTTCCGTGCCGGCACAGTGAGGTGAGAGACGCGGAGGGTGCAATGGGAACTCGCGATGCTCGGCACCACCTGGACTTGCGCGGAACCGGAATGGCCACGGAGATCGTGACCCGGGCCGTAAATCGGCTCGACGTCATGTCGCCGGGAGAGTCCCTGTCATTGCAGGTCGACGCCACCGAAGCCATCGACAACGACCTCCGATCGTGGTGTGAGGCCACCGGGAACCACCTGCTCGATGTGACCGACCGCGGCGATGACCGGATCTATGTCATCGAAAAGGGCATCCCTATCAACGTCGTGCACCGCCTGGCCCTCGTCATGTCGAGCCCTGATCATGACCGGCTGGAGGCGCCGCTCAGCCTGGCAATCGCCGCCGCCCTCGAGGACGTGAAGGTTTCGATCTTCTTTGAGGGCCCGGCAGTGCGCATCCTCACCAGGGGGTTCGACCGGAGAGAGTCCCGAGGATGGTTTGGCCGTTCGCGTAAGACCGCTGCCACCGAGGCTCAGAAACGAGTCCGACGAATTCAGGACCTAGGCGGGCATCTGTACGTCTGTGAGCGTGCTCTCGGAGCGCGCGCCATCCGGCCGGGAGATCTCGCTTTTGAGAACGTCACTCACGCCGAATACCTGACCTTCCTCCCGGTTATGGAAGAAGCCGACATCCAGCTGCTGGCGTAGAGATCCCGCCCCGGGCAGCTATCCAGCCGGGACCAGGTCGACCCGGATGTAGTCGTCGAGCCTGAGCAAGGTCCCGGCCAGCGCTTGGACGTCTACGCCGGTGAGCGCCAGAGTGTCGGGAATCTGGTCGGCCACGTCTTGCGGGTCGAGACCTGGATTGGACACGTAGGTCGTCATGATGTCGAGCCAGAACTGGTTGCCGATGAGTTCGTAGTTGCGGATGGTTTGCTCCTGGGCGATGGCGAACTCGTCTTCGGTCGGCCCGCCCGCGGTGAGATCGGCCAGGTCGGCCTCCAGGGCGTCGGCGATCCGCTGCAGACCCGTGGGATCACCGCTCACCTGCACCACCGCCTCGATCAGCTCAACCGGGTCGTCCTGGACGGACACGATGACGAATGGCGAGTAGGTGGCTCCCAGTTCCTCGCGCAGCAAGGCAGTTAGGCGCTGGTTGAGGATCGATTCGAGCAGCGGAACCGTCAGTCGCAGGTCCTGGGTCAAGTCGAATTCCTGGGTGAATTGATAGGAGATGGCTCCCAGCTCGCCCTCTCCGGCATCGACCACCTCGAACACCACTCCATCGGGTGCCACCGGTTGACCGGTGCCGGCGGGCTCGGAGAGCCCGGCACTCGGCAGGGCTCCCAGGTATCGACTCGCCAGATCCTCCAGCTCCTCAGCCGCGAAGTCACCGGCAAAGGTGAACACGAAATCCGCAGCATCAGAGAAACGCTCCCGCTGGAGTGCCAGACCTCGTTCGAGGTCGAAGGCGTCCAGGTCGGCCACGGTGGGAACCGGCAGGTAGCGAGGATCACCGCCGTAGCGACTCATTTGCAGCTGGTCGGCGAGTGCCAGAAAAGGAATTGATGTCCGGTCGACCGCCAGCGGCCGGAGCTCACCGAGGAGTGAGTCGAGCGCACGTTCATCCGCCCTCGGAGCAGTGAACGACAGATAGATGAGCTGGAACAGCAGCTCGAGGTCGTCCGCCTCGGCGTTCCCCACGATCACCTCCCTCGTCTCGTCGATGAAAGTGAACACTTGCACTACCTCTCCGCTGAGGAATCGCGACAGCGCCACCTGATCGAACTCACCTACGCCGCTCTCGAACGCCACTGCCCCGATGAGCTGGGCCTCGACCGCATCCCCAGCCGGCAGCAGCAGCCAGCCACCCGGGCTCGAAGCTTGCATCGAGACCGTGTCGGCGGCGATGTCCGATTCGACGTACGCCAACCGCACGCCGTTGGCGAGTTCGAGAACCGTCGGCCGTAGCGGGCCCAGCTGTGAACGCGACACGATCTCGATCGGATCGGGGCGATCCATCAGACGGTCGGCAGTGATTTCGGAATCCTCCCGGGCCGCGAGATCGGCGGTCGCCGCGGCCGTAACCACTTGCGCCAACGCCGGCTCGCCCGGGATGTCGGCTTCGGCGGAGGCGGGTCCGCCCGCAATCACGAGCGGTTCGGTGGTCTGAATCGTGGCCCGAAACGTGTCTGCCACCTGACTCGAGGTCATCTCTCCCAACAGCCGAATGCTGATGTTGCGATCGACTTCGGCAGATGGGATCGGGCTCCCCGTGAGGTAATTCTCTACGTAGTCGGCAGCGAACTGCTCATCCTGCTTGGAGCTGCGCCCCTCAAAGGTGAGGTCCACCTGGCCACGGAAATCGGCCACCGCCCGGGTCAGCTCGTCGTCGTTGAACCCATGGAGCAGTGCCCGCCGCACCTCTTCCAGCAAGGCGGTGGCCGTCGCCTCGAGGTCGGTCGGGTCGGCGAACGCCGCCAGCCCAGGGGTCCGCTGGCCGTCAACAAAAGGGTTGGCGGCAAAGGAAGGGCTGAAAAACGGAGCATCGCTTCGGCGCGAATCCTCGTCGAGGCGGGTAATGATCATGTCGAAGGCGAGCGCCAATGCCAGCTCCTGGCGACTGGCCCCGACGGTTCCGAGCGGCAGTGCCGGCAGGGGGTAGTTGAGCTCGACGAACGCGTTGGGCGATTCCGGGTCCACCAGCACGACGAACGCTGGTGCCGATGCCGGATCAGTGGCCAGCTCCGGACGGGGCCGCGGGTTGGGACGCGGTTGGAGCCTCTCGAAACGCTCCCGGATGAGCTGCTCGACCTCGGCGACATCGAAGTCGCCGACGGCCACCACCGCCATGAGGTCCGGCCGGTACCAATCTTCGTAGAAGCGCCGCAGTGTCTCAGCCGTGGTGGCGTCGAGCTCGTCCCCGTCGGCGAGCGGATCGTGGCCCTCATAGAGGGAGCCGGCCAGCAGAACATCGCCAACGGCGTCGAAGTAGCGGCCGGCGAAGCTTTGGCTCCGCAGGCGCCACTCTTCGAGCAAGACCCCGCGTTCTGCGTCCACTTCAGCCGGATCGATGGTGGCGCGCGAGGACCATTCGAAGAGCACGTCCAAGGCGGTCTCCACGGTGCCGGGAGCATCGGTAGGGACCTCCAGCTCGTAAACGGTTTCATCGAAGCTCGTGTAGGCGTTGATGTCCGGGCCAAACTCGGACCCGAAGCGTTCCAGCACGCGGATCAGCTCGTTGGCGGGAAACGCCTCGGTGCCGTTGAACATCATGTGTTCCAGGTAGTGGGCGACGCCGCGCTGATCGTCATCCTCCAGCGCGGAGCCTGCCGCCACCACCAGCCGGAGCTGGGCACGGTTCCCCGGGCGGGTGTTGCGCCGGATGTAGTAGGTGAGGCCGTTGTCGAGGGTCCCAATCTCAACCGCTTCGTCAACACCGATCACCTCGCCATCGCCGGCAAACACCGGCATCGCCACCGGTGGAAGCGTGGGTGAGGAGGTTGCGGGTTGCGTCGATGTGGTGGCTGGCGCCGGCGGGACGGTCGTGGTCACGGCCTCGGAACTCGAGCGGCAGGCGGTAGCCGCCACCGCCAGCGTCAGACCAAGAATCAGCCGACCAGAGTGAAACACGGCCCCATTTGACCAGGTCAGGCACCATATCGTGTGGCAGGGCCCGGTGACTCACTCCCCCGGAGGGAGGTCCCGACGAAGTCGGGCAGGGGGCGGACCTGGACTGGCGACGGGGACTCCCTCTCCGCCCCCCGGACCACCTCCCCCTCCGGTGATCTGTCGCGGTTGGTGTGCGACACGTTCGAGGATTCCTGCTCGCGTTCTTGCTCCTTCCCCTGAGGGGAAGGTGTCCTCGGAGCGCAGCTCCGAGGACGGATCGGGGGAGGGGAACGCTTCGCGTTCCCCTCCGCAGTTGCTTCGCAACTGCTCTCGCGCGATGGAGTTACGAACTGGCGACGGCCTCCCGTCGGGTCGCCCCTATCGCGAAATACGACACCTCCGGGGAGGCAAGAGGATCGCCCTCCATCCCAGAGAGCACAGGAACGCGCCTAGCTGTCCTTCCCTTGCTTCCCCGGGGCGTCTTCAGCCGACATCACGCCGCCAAACCGTCGATGGCGGCCCTGGTATTCGACGAGGCAGTCGATGAGCGCTTCCCGGTCGAAGTCGGGCCAGAGGACGGGAGTGAAGACGAGCTCGGAGTATGCCGACTGCCAGAGAAGGAAGTTGCTGAGCCGCTGCTCGCCGCTGGTGCGGATGATGAGTTCGGGGTCGGGCATTCCCGGCAGATAAAGACGTTCGGCGATCTCCGCAGCACCCACGGAGGAGGCCTCGAGGCTCCCGGCCGCGACCTCCTCGGCAATGGCGCGCGCGGCTTCGGCAATTTCGGCCCGGCCTCCGTAGTTGAACGCGAACACCACATGCATGCCCGTGTTTTGCGCCGAGAGCCGCTCACTCTCCGCCATCCGCTCAACCACTCGCTCCGGCACCCTGGGATCTTCCGAAAGGCCGATGAAGTGCAGCTGCACGCCCTTTTCGGCGACTGCGTCGCGGTGTCGGACCAGCAAGTTCTCGTTGAAGGCCATGAGGAAATCCACCTCCTCGGCCGACCGGTTCCAGTTCTCGGTCGAAAAGGCGTACACCGTCAGCCACTCCACCCCCAATTCGAGGCAGTCGTCGATGGTGTCGAATATCGATTGCTCCCCGGCTGCGTGCCCCACCGTCCGCTCGAAGCCGCGTGCCTCGGCCCAGCGACCGTTCCCGTCCATGATGATCCCGATGTGGCGGGGAATGCGGGTGCGATCCAGCCGCTCAGACATCGAGCAGGCTCAGGCTCTCGAGGCGTCGCTCGAGGTGATATTCGACGAACCGCCGGGTCACCCCGATCGCATCCCGGGAAAGCTCGGAGGCAGGCGGCAGCGTTCCCAGGTCGGCTTCGGTCAGAGCGGCTAGATGGGCGGTGAGACCCGCCCGCAGCTTCACGCCGCGATCCGGACTGCACAGTTCGCAAACCACTCCGCCGGATGAGAGGCTGAAGCGCACGAGGTTCTCGGTCGACCCGCATTCGGCACAGGAATCAAGCGAAGGAGCCACCCCGACGACCGCCGCCAGCTTCAGCAGGAAGTTGCAGCAGCAGAAACTGGCGGTGGGATCCGGCACCCTCCTGGGCGACGGCGTCGATGGCTTCAACCATGGTGCCGGCCGCCAGCACCCGGTCGAGGTCCAGGCGGATATGGGCGTGGGCCTCTACCACCGACACCTGAGTGATGGTGTCGAGATTGCGCCCCTCATACAGCAGAACGTCGACGTGGGTGAACGGCTCCAACCGGCCCCCAAAGCGGCTCTTGGTCTTGCGCACCCCCTTGGCGACCGCCCGGAGCTTGCCATGATTAGGGCTGAGCAGAACCACGACCTTGTCCGCCTCGCCAAACGGATAGCCCCGTAGCACGATTCCTTGGTCCTGCCGGAGTCCCATAGTCAGCACGCTACCGGGAAGCTCAGCCAAGCCGTGGGAGGATGCTCCCATGTTCACAGACGATTACGCCCGCAAACTGAGTGACGCGGCCGGGCAGGCCGTCGCCATCCCGGCGGAAGACTCGATCCTGGACTTCACTCGCCGGGTGGCTCACAGCAGCGAGCGCAAGCACGCACCGCTTGCCTCCTTCCTGGCCGGTTGGTACGTGGGGGCGCGAGTGGCGGCGGGAGTCGACCCGGCTGCGGCCTGGGAAGAGGCTGCCCACCTCGGTGACGGGCTACTCGAGGGCTGACCCGAACCGGGCAAGGCCGTCCTCCAAATCATCAGCGTTATCGACGCTGAACCAGGAGGCGCCGTCCTCGCCCCACGCCTGCCACTCGTCGGGCAGCACCAAAACGTGCTCCAGCCGGTCGAGCAGAGTCTGGATGGATCCGCCGGCCTCGAGTTCAATGAGGGTCTCGGCGTGCCAATCGGCCGGGTAGACCGCACACGTGACCTGCCGGACGCCTTCCGCCTGGGGCACGACGGCCCGCCCTTCCGAGCTGGCGACGAGACGAGCCAGCGTCTCGCGCCGCGCAAATGGCTGGTCGACGGCGACCACGACCACGGCGTCGGCTCCGATTGCCGCGGCTTCGCCGAGGGCACCGGCCAATCCCGCCAACGGCCCAACCGGCCCCTCGACCGGGTCGGGTAATGGGTCGACGCCGAGCACGGGGTGAGTACGGCCGGCAACCACCACCCGGTCGGCTACCTCCCCGAGCGCAGCCGAAACCCATGCCACCATGGGACGACCTGCGACCTCCACCAGGGCCTTATCGGCACCCATCCGCCGCGACGATCCTCCGGCCAGCACCGCACCCAGGATCATGGCGAATCTGCCTGGTCGGGGATACGGGCGATCTCGGACGCAGTTGTTCTGAGTGCCAGCATGGGGGGTGGGTCGGTTTCATGCAACGTGGAAACTATGGCATAGCCGGGCTGATTCCCGAAGCGCGTCAAACGAGGAAGGGCGCGCGCACCTTCGAGACGGAGTCATCGCCCGACACTCTGATGTGAACGGCGTCGCCGCCGTAACGAAGGGCATTTGAAACGAAATTGCGAAGAATCTGACGCACCCGGTCGGGATCGCCAAGCGCGGCGGCTGAGTCGCCGGCCAGATCGATGTGGGCTACTTTGCCCTGCTCAAACGCCTCCAGCACTTGAGCGATCTGAGCCCGCAGGTTGATTTGAACCCGGGCGACGTGGAGCCTGCCGATGTCGGCTTGGGCGGCCACCAGCACGTCCAATAGGAAGCTCGAGGAGCCCAGGGCCTGGAGCATTCCAAATCACCCCGGCGGAGCCGTCCACACCACCGTGTCGGCGTAGAACTGGCTCCAGGCGAACCAGAACGCCTGGTGTCCCGCCACCTCCATCCCGTCTTCGAATCTCGCCCGGACGCCGGATCCATCGGCAGTGAGCGAGATGCCGAACAGCTGCACTGGTCTGCCGGCGTCCAGCTCCGCGCGCGCCTCGGCCACCGGAAATGCAATCGCGGTCCCGTCATCGGTGATGATGCCCAACACCGGCTCCTGGACGGGAAGACGCTCGTCGACGTCGCCGATCGGGAAGATCGGTCCATCGTCGTCCCGGCCCTGGAGTGGATCCTCCGCGTAGGTCCGACCGATGCCGCCGTCCTCGGCCACGATGGTCGTATCAGGATGGGCGGCCTTCCACTCACCCCAGGTGGAGGTGACGACCGAGGCTTGCTCGAGGACGATCCCCTGGTCGTGGAGAGGCCCCGACAGAGCCTCTCCGGTAAAGGTGTCGAACACCGAAAAAGTGTTGAGATCGAACATCACCTTGTTGGACCGGGTGAGCAGCCCGGAGGTCCGCAGCACCGGAACTTCGACTCCGGCGGGCACCTTGTCGGTGAAATATGCCTGGGCCGATCCGCACAGTGTGCAATAGGGGATCCCGATTCGGCGGCCTCCCAGGCTGTCGTTCACCATCTCATGGACCTCCATGAGGTTCTTCGGATACGCCCGCGACTCGTCGTTGATGGTCACGCCAAACACCAGCCGATCGTCGGGGTACCAATCACCACCGGCGGCACCGGTAACGGCGGGGTCGTCGAGAGCCGGGATGCAGCCGCGCTCGCAGGGATTGGTGTCGCCGAGCGGCCGATCGTCGAGCAGTACACCGCCCCAGCTCAGGAATCGCCAATCGATGGCGGCGCTCTCATCCTCGAAGAACGGTGCCCACCGAGGATCGACGAGGGTGAGGAGCTGACCCTTCCAGCGCTGATATCCAGGAACCGCCGGCAGATCCCAGGCGATGAGGTGGTCGGTGACCGACTGCCACGTGCTCCGCGCCGCCACCGGGTCGTCGATCACCCGCGCCCCGGTCAGCGTCTCAAACCCGGCAAGAGAGACGTCGGCCGCTTCGATCCCACCAATGAACCTGAGGAGGTCGGACAGCAGCCACGCCGCCCGGGCGTCGCCGGACTCGCCGACCACCTTCAAGGCGTCGATGTCGATCCTGGTATCGAGGTTCGAAAAGAGGGTGTCGAGGGCGGCCACCAAGGAAGGGGCCGGTGCGCCTTCCGGCACTGCCGGAGCCGTCGGGAACTCGAAGCCCAGCTGGTTCCTGGCCACCGCGCCGGTCACAGGCGATATTGCCCGTCCCTCAAACTCGGCGGACACCGAGAGCCCCGGCGTTTGAGGGATGGTGGTGACCGCCGCATCGCCGCCTCCGCAGGCGGTGGCCGCGAGCACAAGAACGGAGAGAAGGAAGAGATATCGCACGGGTTCTTAACGCTCATGGGCGCGACTTAGTTCGCGATCCATCACCACCTTCCCGATCCCGACCCGCCGAGTTTCTCTCAGGTCACATGCCTTCGCAAAGGCAGATCCCGTTCGACGGGCATCCGGGTTCTACCACCGGTACGATCGCGGGTGGAGACCTGATGAAGACCATCGAGTTGCTGCGCCACACGGCCAACGAGGGGGACGCGCTCACTCCAGACGGGATCGCAGCCGCGGTCGAGATCGGGGGCGCTTTGACCGGCGGCTACTCCATCGCGGTTTCGTCCGGTGCCCAGCGTGCCACGCAGACCATCGGCTGCCTCCTCGCCGGGCTCGGCGAGGAGGTCCCCGGCGGCGTCGTGGTCGTCGAAGCGCTCCGTTCGAAGGTGGAAGACCGGTGGCGGGAGGCGTATCGGGCAGCCGGCGCCGGGGATCTCGAGTCATTGCAGGGCGTCGACCCCGACCTAGTCGCCGCCGACTCCGAGGCCCTCGCCCAGGGCCTGCGCGCCGCCTTCTCCTTGCTGCCCGAAGGAGGCCGTGCCATCGCCGTCGGCCACAGCCCCACCAACGAAGCGGCCGTCTACGGCCTCACGAGGGTGATGATCGAGCCAATGCAGAAGGGCGAGGGCGTATTGATCACCGATGATGCGGGCTCGTTATCGGTGCAGCGGCCGGGCTAATCGGCCGGGCGATCGTCCTTCCGTAGTCGGACCAGGTCTGGAGTGATGTCGGCCACCGAGCCGCAGCCAGCCAGCGCCAGAACCCGTCGGACTTCATCTCCCAGCAACCCGAGTGCATGCTCGACTCCTCGCTCGCCACCGGCGCCGAGCCCGTAGAGGTAGGCGCGCCCCGCCATGCAGGCCTGGGCTCCCAGCGCCAGAGCTTTGACGATGTCACTCCCCCGGCGAACGCCGCCGTCACAGATGATTTCGATTTCACCGCCAACCGCGTCGGCAACGTCGGGAACCAACTCGACAATCGCCGGCGCACCGTCGAGCTGGCGTCCCCCGTGGTTGGAGAGGACAATCGCGTCGATGCCCTCTTGTGCCGACAACTTGGCGTCGGCGACCGATTGGATCCCCTTCACGACGACAGGCCCGTCCCAATTGGAGCGCAGAAACTCCACATCCCGCCACGAAAGGTTGGGATCGAACTGCCGATTGACGTACTCGGCCAGGGCCACCGCGCTGGTGCCGTCTCCCACACTGCGTCCCCGCACGTTGGCAAACGCGATCGGCTCAGAGCGGACGAACGCCCAGGTCCAGGACGGATGGAGAATGCCATCCACAATCGTGTCGAGACCGATCTTGGGCGGCAGGGTGAACCCGCGGCGGACGTCCCGCTCCCGACGGCCGAGCACCGGGGCGTCCACTGTGATGCAGAGCGCCTCGTAACCGGCCGCGGCGGCCCGGTCGATCATCTCCTTCACGAGGCCTCGATCTCGCCACACATACACCTGGAACCACAGCCGCTCCCCCCCGACCGCGGCCACCTCCTCGATCGAGCGGGTCCCGAGGGTGGACAGCGCGTAAGGCAAGCCGGCCCGGGCCGCGGCCCGGGCTACGGCCAACTCGCCCTGCGGATCGGCGATGCGGCTGAACCCGGTCGGGGCCAGCACGAGTGGGAAGCCGAGCTTCCGGCCCAGCAGAGTCGAGGTGGTGTCTACCTCACCGACGTCGCGCAATACCCGGGGCCGGAACTCATACCGGCCAAATGCGCTGGCGTTGCGGGCCATTGAGATCTCGTCTTCGGCCCCACCATCGATGTAGTCGAACACCCCGCCGGGGAGCCGCCGCTTAGCGATCCGCCGAAGGTCGGCGACGCTGGCGGCCCGGCTCAGCCGACGCTCGACCGGGTCGAGTTCCAAAGGCCGGAACCGCAGGACTGAACGCAGAGTCTCGAGCATGGACTGATAGTAGAGGAAGCCGCCATCCGTCGATCCGTCGATCCGTCGAGGAAGCTCCGCCCGCGCCGCGCTCAGGTCGAGCTAGTCAAAGCGGCCATCGCCTCAGCGACGCCTGCCGGGTCCGAGTCTCGCTCGGCAACGGGGGCGGACATCGCGGCCAACTCAGTGAGCGGCTCGTCGCCTGACCGCGCCTGCCTTGTCTTCCAGGGGACCAAACAGGTCGGCGAGTATGAAGAACAGGTAACGGTCGCAGGCATTGGAGAGAGCCGATACCGGTCGCACCGCGTCCGGGAAGTCGACGGTTGACGGGTTGGACTTCACGCTCCGCACCGCGCCCAGTGCGAGCACCCTCGCCCCCGTCTCGCCAGGGGAAAGCCGCCCTCCTAGAAACCCAGCCGGTCCAACAGCTGGGGCTGGTCTTGCCAGTCCTTTTCGACTTTGACCCGCAACTCGAGAAAGACCTGGGTTCCCAACAGTGCCTCAATTTCGGTCCGTGCCTCCTGGCCGACCGTCTTCAGCAACTCGCCACCCTTGCCGATGACTATGCCCTTTTGAGAGTCTCGCTCGACAATGACCCGGGCGCCGATGTATGTGACCCCGGTATCTCGTTCTTCGATATCCTCGACCGCAACCGTGAGTGAATGGGGCAGCTCCTGGCGCAGTCGAGCGAGGTACTTCTCCCGTACCAGCTCGGCGATGACAATCCGCTCGGGCTGATCGGTCACCATATCGGCCGGGAAGTAGGGGGGGCCCTCCGGCATTAGCGCCGTCAGTTCCTCGACGATCAGGTCGATGTTGTCACCGGTGAGCGCGCTCACCGGCACGTAGGCGGCGAAATCCCACTCCCCCGCCTCGCCGAGTTGGGCCAAGACCTGCTCTTTGTCGCCGAGATCGGTCTTGTTGATGGCAACCACCGTTGCCACCCCCGACTCGGCCAGCCGCTCGGCAATGAGACGATCGCCCGGGCCGATCGGAGACGTGGCATCGATGACGAACAGAGCGGCGTCGGATTCGGCCAGGGTGCCGTAGACCAGCCGGTTGAGTCGCTCGCCGAGTGCGTTCTTGGGCTTGTGGAGGCCGGGCGAGTCCACGAGGACGAGCTGGACGTCTGCTCCGTGCACCACCCCTCGAATGGTGTTGCGGGTGGTCTGGGGGCGGGAGGAGGTGATGGCTACCTTGGTGCCGACCGCGGCGTTGACCAGGGTGGATTTGCCCACGTTTGGACGCCCGACGACGGCAACGAAACCGGACTTCACGTCCGCCGGCAGAGGACGCGTGCAACCCGGCGACCCTGCACCCGGTCGGCCGTGAACAGCACCCCGTCGTGCTCGAATTGCTCGCCCTCCTTCGGCACCCGGCCGGCCAGCGCCAGTACCAGACCGCCGACGGTGTCCCATTCCTCATCGGGGAATTCAACGTCGAACAGGTCACCGAGGTCGTCAACCGGAAGCCGGGCATCCACCAGGAAGCCGCCCTCGACCGCGGTTATCAGTTCCTCGGCCTCATCGAACTCATCGGCAATCTCGCCGACCAGTTCCTCGATGATGTCTTCGATGGTTACCAGGCCCGCAGTTCCCCCGAACTCGTCGACCACGATGGCCATGTGCACCTGGTTGGCTTGCATCTCGCGCAGCAACTCGGAGATCCGCTTGGTCTCGGGTACGTAGTAGCCGGGCCGCATCAACTCGCCCACCGCCTTGGCCGCCACACCCGAGTCCATGAGAGCGAGCAGGTCGCGGGCGTAGAGAATGCCGACGATATCGTCCGGGCCGGAGCGGGTGACCGGGATGCGCGATACCCCCTCCGCCAGGCTCACATCGACTGCCTCATCGCTCGAGGCCGCCTCGCGGATCGAGGTCATGTCGGTACGGGGCACCATGATCTCCCGAACCACCGCGTCGGAAAACTCGAGCACGGACGAGATGAGCTCACGCTCGGCTTCCTCCTGCGCGGCCTCATCATCGTCAGATGCGGCGTCCTCTTCCTCCTCATCCTCGGTGACCAGGTCGACGGCTCGGCTTCCCAGCCGCACCGAGCCGGCCAGCAGGGTGGAGAACCGGTAGGCGAGCAGCCGCGGGTGGCTCCGGCCCCAGCTGCGGGGCAGCAGGTCGCCGATCAAAACGAGGGCGAGCCCGAGCGCGGCGAGACCGGCGAGAAGAGCCAGCCCGCTCAGCTGCTGGGTGAGCGCCCAGGCGGCGGGAACCGCGGCCGCCACCAGCAGCACCGTCGTGACCGTGCCGAGGGCGGGCTGGATCATCGTTCGATCCTCCAGCACGTCGGCGACGCGAGATGCCCGAGCATCGCCCTCGGCGGCGTCGTGAAGGGCGTCGGCTCGGGAGGTGCGCACCACCGACGCGCCCGCAGCCCGGATGATGGCACCCAATCCAAGGAGTAACAGCGAGAAGAGCAGGGCAGAAAGCCTCACGGAAGCTCGATACCCTCCTTCTTCAGCAGGTCCCGCTCCCGGGCCGACATAGTCGCGGCGTCGGCGGGGTCGTTGTGATCGTACCCGAGCAGGTGCAGGATGCCATGGGTAACGATGAGCGCCATCTCGTCATCGAGACTCATGCCGAGCTCAGCTGCCTGGTCCTTCACCACCCCGGGGCAGATGAAGATATCTCCCAGGGTGAGGGGTTGACCGTTGGCAATGGTGGTCGGGATCTGGCCGGGCACGAGCTGGTCGATGGGAAATGCCAGCACGTCGGTTGGACCGCTCCGCTCCATGAAACGCTGGTTGTAGCCGGCCATGTCTTGCTCGCCTACCAGCACGATGGCGAGCTCGGCGTGATCGGGAATCCCCTCGGCAACGAGAACCCGCTCGGCAATGGCCAAGATCGGCCGGGCATCGACCGGCTCGGCTTGTTCATCTGCCAAGAAGATGTTCATAACACTGGATCGTCTGGCGTATCGGCCGCCTTGCCCGGGAAATTCGGATACACGATGCGGTGGTGATAGTGAGAGATGAGGGCGTCGACCAGCGCCTCCTTGACCTTCGTGAGGTCCCCGAAGGTGAGGGCGCTCTCGTCCAGCTGCCCATCCTCCAATTTCTCGTCGACGACCTGTTCCACAACCTTACGCAAACCGTCGGCAGTTGGGTTGTCCAGATACGCCAGCGAGCGAGCGGCGGCCTCGATGGCATCGCACAACATGACGATCGCCATTTCCCGGGATTGTGGCTTCTGTCCCACGTGACGAAAGTCATCGGAGGCAACCTCGTCCGACGGTCGATCTTCGAGCGCCTTGTGATAGAAGAACCGCATCAGGCTGGTCCCGTGGTGCTGGCGAATTCCGATGGCCACGTCAGGCGGGATGCGGTACTCGCGCGCCAGGCGAATGCCGTCGATGACGTGATTGCGGATGACCGCAGCCGATTCCTCGGGTGCCATCCAGTTGTGCGGGTTGGCGGCCCCGAACTGATTCTCGATGAACAGATGCGGGTTCTCGGTCTTGCCGAGGTCGTGGTAATAGGCGGCGGCCTCGGCCAGCAGCGGGTTGGCATCGATGGCCCGGGCGGCCCGACCGGCCAGCGTCCCGACCAGCATCGAGTGATTGAAGGTGCCCGGGGCTCGCTCCTCCAGCAACCGCAGCGCCGGATGGTTGCGGTCGGTCAAGTCGAGCAGGGACAGGGTGGTGGTAAGACCGAAGGCATTGTCGACGTAGGGCAAGATGCCCAGGCCGACCAGGCCGCCGAGCAGGCCGCCGCCGAACCCGAACAGTCCGGCCTCCCCTGCGACGTTGTTCTCGGCGAAGAACCAGGCGACGGCGGCCGCGAATGGACCGGTGATGAGGGCGGTGTAGAGGATGGCCACCCGGAGGTCGCGCATCGACGCAGCCTTGGAGACGAAAGGAAGCGGCGCCAGTACCGACGCGGCCGCGAACACGACGATTCCGATATCGCCGGTGGTGATCCCGGCAAAGACCGCCACCGGGATGGACATGAGAACCGCCGCCCTGGTATCGAACAGGATGCCACCGAGGTAGCCGAAGGCGGCGGCCGGCATGATGTACCCGAGGGCGGATTCGCCCTCGGGGATCAGGGACCCGACCAGCCGCGCGGAGACGGCTGCCAGCACGATGAGCAGCCCGAACAGAAACACCAGCTTCGGTTGCCCCCACAGCTGGGGGCGGTTGCGACGCAAGAACAGCACCAGCAGGCCGACCACGGCGGCAACCACGAGACCGGCCGCCAGGCGCTTCGGAGTTTGAGGGGCGCTCGCCAGGAGTTCCGCGATCGCCTTCTCCTGGATTTCGTCGACGATGTCGCCCTGCTTGACAATGTCCTGGTCGGCGACAAACGCCACCGTCTGGTTTTCGACCAGGGCCCGCGCCGCCGCCCGATCGGCCTCGGTTGCCTGCAGATCCTCTTTGACGTTGTCCTTCAGATTGAGGATGATCACTTCGGCGACGGCCTCCGCGGCTGCGTCCCGGTCCGGCCAATCCCGCGGGCTGAGGAAAACCGTTCCGCTGGCGAGTGAGGACAAGACCTCCGCCAGGTCTTCGGTGCGGATTCCGTCGACGTATTCGAGCTGAACACGCTGAATTGCGTTCTCCAACAGCACATCGAGCAGCAGCTCGCCGTCGATACCGGCCGCGGCATTCTCCAGATCGAGTCGGGCGATGGAGATCAGAGTGCCTCGGGTTTCCGGCGAATAGAACCCGTAGGTTTCCTCGAGCGCCAGCTCCTGCTCTTCCGGCGTAGGAATGGGGAGCGTGGTGGTGGTGGTGGTCGTGGTCGCCGGAGTGGGCACAAATCCGAGCTGGACGGTAACGGTGCTGCCGGGCGTCACCAGCACCTCGGCGGGCGGATCCTGCGCGGTGACCAGGCCTTCATTGCCGGAGGCCGCCGTCACCTCCAACGGGTCCCCGATCGCAGTGTTGAGGCCGAGCGCCGTGAGGGCCGCTTGCGCTTCGACGTCGGAACTGCCGAGAAGACTGGGAATCGCGATGGTCGCCTCACCGCCTTCGTCGGCGAACAAGGTGGTCGGCGGGGCCGCAACGGTTGTCGTGGTCGTATCCTCCGGCGGCGCTTCCACCGGCCGCACCTGAGCGTGAAATGCCTCGAGCGTGACGGCCTCAAACAGGTCCTCGATGTTCTGTTGGACTTGCACCGGAATCTCGGCGTCCGTCGTATACGCGACCGGCACGGCCGCGGCGGCATTGTCTCTGGCGATCTCGGTTGCTGCCTGGTCGATCACGGTGATCGTCCGGTCGGCGGTGTAGGTCTCGGTGGCAATCTCACCCTGCGCGGGTGGATCGGTGGCGTTGAGCTGACCGGCGATGAGGGCGATCGACGCGCCCCCCACCGCCACCAGCACCGCCAGGGTGCGCAGCAAGCCCGGTCGTATGTTCTCGAGCCGTTCCCGCAGCTTGCTCATGAGCCTGCCCCAGTTGAGGCGACCGGACCGTTCTCTTCGAACTCCTGGTAAGCCTCGACGATGGCGGCAACGATGCGATGGCGGACGACGTCGACGGCCCGCAGCATGATGAACGCCACCCCGGGAATAGTCGACAGCACCTTCTTGGCCTGGGTGAGCCCGGAGCCCATGCCAGAAGGAAGGTCGGTCTGGGTGAGGTCTCCGGTCACCACCATCTTGGAGTTGAACCCGAGCCGGGTGAGGAACATCTTCATCTGCTGGGGTGAAGTGTTCTGGGCTTCGTCGAGGATGACAAATGAGTCGTTTAGCGTCCGGCCCCGCATGTAGGCGAGGGGGGCAATCTCGATGGTGCCGCGGTCCATGAGGGAGTGAGTTTCATCGGGCCCGAGCATCTCGTAGAGGGCGTCGTAGAGCGGCCGGAGGTAAGGATCGACCTTGGCCTGGAGATCGCCCGGCAGGAAACCGAGCCGCTCGCCGGCTTCCACCGCCGGGCGGGTGAGCAAGATGCGCCGCACTGCGCCGCTGGTGAGTGCTTCGACGGCGGCCGCCATGGCCAGGTAGGTCTTGCCGGTACCGGCCGGCCCCACCCCGAACACCAGGGTGTTGTCACGGATGGCGTCGATGTACTTCTTCTGACCGGCCGTCTTGGCGCGCACGAACCGGCCGCGGCCGACGGCGATGCCTTCGGTGAAGACCCCGGCCGGGCTTGGCACCTCGTCGCGCACCATGGTCACCACCCGGCCAACCTGGCCGGGCTCGAGCGGCTGGCCCTCCTGAACGATGATGAGGAGTTCCTCGACCGCGGTGCGGGCCGTGGTCACCTCCTCATCGGGGCCGCTCATGACCAGTTCATTGCCGCGGGCGACGAACCGCACCTCCGGAAACGCCGTCTCAATATCTCTGAGATGGCGGTCCCGGTCACCCAGCAACTCCAGCATCAGGTTGTTGCTGGAAACGCGAAGCGAAAGCTCAGTCATTGGGGGTGTCCTGCACGGGGAAGCCTCCATCGGAGGGAGAGCAGTCGGCAGTATATCGGCGGGTTAGGGGTAGGCCTACACCTATCCGGGGGGCCAACTGAGTGCCCGACCCCCCAAAACATGGAAATGAAGGTGGAAGACACTCTGGCCCGCGTCCGGCCCGACGTTGGTCACGAGGCGCCATCCCCCCACCAAGTCGCGTCCTATCTGTGTCGCCACCTCAAACAAGGCTGCGAGGAGGTCGGAGTCACCGGCCTCCAGCTCAGCAACCGAACCGATGTGTCGCTTGGGGATGAGGAGCACGTGGGTTGGGGCAGCCGGGTTGATGTCGTTGAAGGCGATGACATCGTCCGTCTCGATGACGACGTCGGCCGGAATATCTCCAGCCGCGATCGAACAGAACAAGCAGTCGGCCATCGGCAACCAGTTCCGACTAGGCCGTCGTGACGCCTAGGTCGGTGAGCCGCTTCGAGAAGTCCTCCTCGGCCTGATGCAGCAGCAGCGACAACAGCCGCAGGTCGTTGCGACGGATCGTCAGCACCCGCCCGTTGAAGTCCTGACGCATCATCTGAATGGCACGTAGAAAGTCCTCGAGCAACTTGGCCTCCCGGCCGGTTAACGAGTCGATCTTGTTGAGATCGACCGTTATCCCACCGCTCGGGACCGAAGTCGCCGGACGAGGCTCGCCGGCCTCTTCCTGGGGAAGCAGCTGACCGGGGCTCACGTTGAAGAACGCGGCCAGACGCTGCAAGCGGGGTAGTGAGAGCGCGCGCTCGCCACGCTCATAAGCTCCGAGCACTGAAGCCTTGAACTCGCGCCCGGATATTTCTTCGACGTCTTGGAGGGAGAGACCGCGTTGTTTCCGGATAGACCGAAGACGCTGCCCGACCGCCTCGTTGTAACTCAAAAGGGTTCCTTCCTCATTCCCCACTGTCCACCACCAATTTCCTCGCGTGTAGGTCTACCGACCTATGGGGCAAGAACATCATAAACACCCACCTCCCCGCCAAGCTGCCTTTCACGGCAGGAGGCGTCCGCTCCGATCCAGAAGAACCGTGGCCCCCACCACCGCCGCGGTCTCCACCCGAAGCACCCGGACACCGAGGCTCAGGCGATCGGCCGTGGCGGGTATCTCTCCTTCCGCAAATCCCGCTTCCGGACCGATTACCAGGATACCACCCTTGACCACCGAGGGTGGCTGATTAGTTTCGCGTTCTGCCACCCAGAGTGTGGGCGTATTCGGAAGGTCTTCCACCTTCATTGGTCCTTCGACGACGAGCAACCACGCCCCCCGGCTCTGCTCGAGGGCCGATCGAGCCCAGGCGGCGGCCTTGGCGGGCGTTGGCGGCCGACCTTCCCCATGCCGGGTTGCCAGCCAGATGAGACGGTCGATCCCGAGCTCGCCGAGCTTCTCGACCAGGAAACGAACTCGGTTCGGACTGCGGGGCGGGGCCACCGCCACCGACACCTCGGGCCGGGGAATCGGGTGAAGGGATTCACTCCCCCGGAGCAGGCTGGTATGCGCGAGAACGCCCTCCCCCACTGTCCCGGTCCCATCTGTATACGAGAGAGCTGCTCCGTCGGAGAGTCGCAGCACCCTGCGCAAATGGTGGACGTGGTCATCATCGAGTGGTATCTCACTTCCCCCCCAAGGCGCCGGTAGGTAGAGGTGGGGCGTGTGACGCATCGGTCAGGATTTCCTCCCCCGGAGGGGGAGGTGGCCCGAAGGGCCGGAGGGGGCGCCCCCCTCCCCGGCTCCGCCGGGACTCCCCCCTCCGGGGGGAGCAAACGGGAAGCGGGGAAGCAGCACTAGGAGCGTCGGCGTCGGCGACCGCGTCGCTCGGCGGGTTGCTCGGCGCGCAGCTCGGCGAAGCGTCGAACCGCCTCTTCCTCCTCGGCAGTCAGCTTGGTGGGGATTGCGACGCCGATCTCCACCATCATGTCGCCACGCCCCCGGCCGTTGAGTCGTCCCATGCCCCGGCGTGGAACTCTCACCGTCGTACCCGGCTGGGTACCGGCCGGCACGTCCATCCTCATGGGCTCGTCATCGATGAGCGGTACGTCGATCTGGGTGCCGAGAATCGCTTCGCTGACACCTACATCGACCCGGTGCCACAGGTCAAAGCCGTCGCGTTCGAATCTCGGATCTGGAGCCACCGACACCTGGACGTACAGATCGCCCGCCCGGGTGCCGGCTGGTCCGGCGCCGCCTTCCCCACGCAGTCGCAGGCGGGAACCAGACTCGACGCCGGCCGGTACCCGCACCATCAGGGTGCGGGCATCCTCCACCAGTTGAGCACCGTCGCAGGTCTCGCAGGGGACGACGACCACCTCGCCTCGCCCCTGGCAGCGATCACAGGTTTGCAGGGTGGCCATAGTCCCGAGCATGGTGCGGCGGGAGACCTGCACCGCGCCGTGCCCGCGGCAATGCGGACAGGTCTCGGGATTGGTACCGGCTGCGGCACCGGTCCCGGCGCAGGTTGGACAGGTATGGGGAGCCGGAAAAGTCAGCTCCTTTTCGACCCCGACCGCAGCCTCGGCCAGGGTGACCTGGGCCTCGACCAAAAGATCCTGGCCGGACCTCTGCTGAACCTGGGTACCGAAGGGGTCGCCGAATCCGAACCCTGCGCTGCCGCCTCCGAAGAAAGAGTTGAGCAGGTCGTTGAGGCTCCCGAAGTTGGCGAACAGGTCGCCGAATTCGAGCGTCTCTCCCCGGTCATAGCGAGCCCGTTTGTCTGGATCGGAGAGGACCTCATAGGCCTCCGCGATCTCCCGAAACCGCGCCTCGGCGTTGGGATCATCCGGATTGGCATCCGGGTGAGTGTCCCGGGCCAGGCGCCGAAACGCCTTCTTGATCTCATCGGGCGCGGCGTCGCGGGACACGCCGAGGATCTGGTAATAGTCCTTCATGATGTGAGGCTGTCGGTGAGGCCGTCGCCGACCTCCTCCACCACCCGGATCGTCCGTCGATAGTTCATGCGCATCGGCCCGAGCACCGCCACCCGCCCGGAGCTCCGAACGTCAACGCCATAAGAGGTGGATATCACAGCCAGGTCGAGCTCGTTCTCGCCGAGTTCCGGGCCGATGAGCACCGAGGTGCCCTCGGCCTGGCTATCGACCAGGCCCATCACGGCCGAATCTCGTTCCAGCAGCTCGAGAATGAAGTGGACCTTGGAGATATCCTCCCACAGGCTCGCCAGCATGCTGGTTCCACCCACGAAGAGCTCGCGCGTGTCGGCCTCGGACTTGAGGGCCGCGTCGGCGAGGGTGGTCACGATCCCTGCCTCGCCGGCGGGAAGCTCCTTCGGTGTCTCATCGAGGGCTCCCCGCGCCTCGGCCAGCGTCCGGCCGACGAGCGTTCGCTCGAGGACACGCTCGAGCCGGGTGACTTGCTGCGGGTCGATGGCACCGGGGAGACGCACCAGCTCCTGGGTCACCTGACCGGCTTCGGTGACCAGCACCATGAGCAGCACGTGGCTGCCGAGCTGAACCAGATGCACGCCGTGGATCTCCTCGCCGACCAGACCGGGGCCGATCACCACAGCCGGATAGGCGGTTATGTCGGTGAGCAGCTCAGAAGTTTGCTTGAGCAGGCTGCGTAGCTCGTGATGGAAGGACATGAAGAACTCGTTGATGCGGTCCCGAGTCCCGGCCCGCAAGCGGGCGGGATCGGCCGTGTCGACGTAGTACCGGAAACCCTTCTCGGTGGGGATGCGCCCGGCCGAAGTATGGGGCTGGGCCACGTAACCATCGGCCTCGAGAGCTGCCAGATCGTTGCGGATGGTTGCCGATGACACTTTGAGCTTGGTGGCCTCGAGGATGGCGCGCGAAGACACCGGATGCCCGGTACGGATGTGCTCGTCGACGAGCGCACTCAGAACGGCGGCTTTGCGGTCGTCCATGCGCTCAGGTTAGCAGCCACTTAGCAGTCATCAGAGACGAGTGCTAAGGGCTCCCCGTTGCCGGTTGCCCGTTGCCGGTTGCCCGTTGCCCGTCAAGCTGCATCGTCAGCGGGCCACCCGCCCGGTTTCCACCGGTTTCAGCCCGAGCACCACACGGGCCACCGAATCGGTGAACAGGGGGTCGAGAACGCAGATGCGGCCTTCAGTCACTTCGAGCTTCTTGGCTGATATGAGGGCTTGACCGTCCGGGTCGCTCGCCAGGACGTCCCCAACCGCCCCCGCCGCCACGCCGGACCGCATCCGGAGGCCAAGGAACACCCGCTCCAGCTCGGCATCCCATCCGGTAATCGATTCGGTTCCGGCCTCGGGACGCCGGCCATCTTCCAACATCTCGAGGTATGCCTCGAGGCGGCGGACGTTTCGGCGTCGGACACCGGCCCGATGCCCGTGGGCGCCGAGGCCGAACGCCAGGTAGTCGCCCTGCGCCCAGGTGTTGAGGTTGTAGATGCACTCATGGCCGGGACGGGCGTAGTTTGAAACCTCGTAGTGGCCGAACCCGACTTCGGTCAGCAGTGCACGGGCGAGCTGGTATTTGTCGGCCTGGTCGTCCGGATCCGGTGCGGGAGCGCCCGCCGCCACCATCCTGGAGAGCTCAGTGCCGCGCTCGACGGTCAAGGCATAGGTGGACACGTGGTCGGGCTCGAGCGCGATCGCCGACTCGACGGTGTGACGCCAGGACTCGACCGACTCCAGCGGCGAGCCGAAGATGAGATCGAGACTTACCGAGGCGAACCCGGCCGCCCGGGCCATGCCCACTACCACCCGTGCATCGCCAGCGGTATGGAGCCGACCGAGCTCACCCAGCACCGCGTCATCAAACGACTGCACCCCAAACGAAACCCGGTTGACACCGGCCGCCACCAGCCCGGCGGCGACCTCAGGGGTCCAGTCCTCCGGGTTCGCCTCCAGCGAGATTTCCGCATCATCCGCCAGCCCAAACCGGCCTGCGAGGCGTTCAACCACCCCGGCGAGCAAGTCCCGAGACACTCGACTCGGCGTCCCTCCCCCGATAAACACCGAGGCAAGCGACCCGGCGGACGGCTCCATCTCGATCTCGGCACCGAGGGCGGCGAAGTACCGGTCGGTCGATTCGTCCTTCCCGGCCACGACCGCGAAGTCACAATACGGGCACACCCGCGCACAAAACGGAATGTGGACGTAGGCCGCCAGCCGGTCGATGCCGTCATCCTCCCCCGGAGGGGGAGGTGGCCCAGAGGGCCGGAGGGGGCGCTCAACTAGCACGCCGCCCTCCCTTCGTCCCGTTCCGGGGGGAGAGATGGCGGTATCCGGTCGCCGGAGCCCACTAATCCCTATCGATCTTCAACGCGTTGATAAACGCGTCGTTCGGCACCTCGACCGAGCCAACCATCTTCATGCGTTTCTTGCCTTCCTTCTGCCGCTCGAGCAGTTTGCGCTTGCGACTGATGTCGCCGCCATAGCACTTGGCGGTGACATCCTTGCGTTTGGCCTTGACGGTTTCGCGAGCTATCACCCGACTCCCGATTGCGGCCTGAATGGGGATGTCGAACAGCTGGCGGGGTATCAGCTCGCGCAACCGGTTGGTCATGGCAGTGCCATAGCTGTAGGCCTTGTCCTTGTGAATGATGGTGGAGAAAGCGTCCACCGGTTGTCCGTTCAGCAGGATGTCCACCTTGGAGAGCTCTGAGGCCCGGTATCCCACCGGCTCGTAGTCGAGCGAGGCATACCCGCGGGTGCGCGATTTGAGCTGATCGAAGAAGTCGAACACTATCTCGGCGAGCGGTATCTCATAGTCGATTTCGACCCGTTCCGGCGATAGATAGTTGAGTTCGCCCACCAACCCACGGCGCTCCTGGGCGAGTTCCATCACGGTTCCCACATACTCAGAAGGAGCCAGCATCATGACCTTCACGTACGGCTCTTCGATGCCTGCCAATTGGTTGGCCGCCGGGAGGTCTTGCGGACTTCGCACCTCGACTACCTCGCCGGTCACCGTGGTTGCCAGGTAGGCAACGCTCGGGGCCGTCGAAACCAGCTCCAGGTCGTACTCGCGTTCCAGCCGCTCCCGCACAATCTCCATGTGGAGCAACCCGAGGAAGCCGCATCGGAAGCCGAAACCAAGCGCGGCCGAAGTCTCCGGCTCGTAGCTGAGGGCGGCGTCGTTGAGACGAAGCTTCTCGAGCGCGTCGCGCAGCCGCTCGAAATCGTCGCCCTCGACGGGAAACAAGCCGGAGAACACCATCGGCTTTGGTTCTAGATATCCGGGTAGGGCCTCCGCGGCCGGCCGGTCCTCCCTGGTCACGGTGTCGCCCACCCGTACCAGATCAATGTCCTTGACTCCCGTGATCAGGTACCCGGACTCACCGGGACCGAGGGCGGCGACCGGCACGGCCAGCGGGGTGAGGACGCCGACCTCGTCGGCATGCTCCAGCAAGCCACTCGCCATGAACCGGACCGCATCGCCCTTGCCGAGCGTCCCGTCCTTGACACGAATGGTGCAGATGACACCGCGGTAGGAGTCGAAGTACGAATCGAAGATCAGTGCCCGCAGCGGGTCGTCGGCATCCCCCTCCGGGGCCGGCAGACGATGCACGATGGCTTCCAGCAACTCGTCAATGCCGGCTCCCGTCTTGGCGGAGATCTGCAGCACCTCGTCGGGGTCCCCGCCGATGATCGACGCCACCTCCGCGGCGACCCGCTCCGGCTCTGCTGCCGGCAAGTCGATCTTGTTGATGATGGGGACAATCTCGAGACCGGCCTCGATGGCCAGGTAGGTGTTGGCCAGCGTCTGCGCCTCGACGCCCTGGGTGGCATCAACCACCAGCAGCGCTCCCTCCACCGCATCGAGCGAACGGGCCACTTCGTATGAGAAGTCGACGTGGCCGGGCGTGTCGATGAGGTTGAGCTCATAGATGGCACCGTCGAGCGCCCGGTACGGGATGCGGACCGCCTGGGCCTTGATCGTGATTCCGCGTTCGCGCTCCAGGTCCATGCTGTCGAGGAGCTGCTCTTTCATGTCCCGCCCCGTGATCGCCCCGGTGCGCTCGAGCAGGCGATCGGCCAGGGTCGACTTCCCGTGGTCGATGTGGGCGATGATGCTGAAGTTGCGAATGCGGGAAGTCACATGGTTTCCTGAGTGGAGTCGGTGATTGTATGTGCCCCACACAGCCAAGAGCGGTCGCCAGTCACCCGTCACCAGTCATCAGAGCAGACGGTGAACGCTATGCTGTCGCCTTCACGAAGGACACGCATGGCCAATATCAAATCCCAAATCAAGCGCAACCGCCAGAACGAGAAGGCTCGCCAGCGCAACAAGACCGTTCGCTCCGAGATCAAGACTCGCTCCAAAGCGGCAATTGACGCCGCCCGCACAGGTGACACCGACGCAGCTGCGGAAGCGTTGAAGATCGCCCAGGCCCGGATCGACGTGGCAGCCACCCGCGGAGTGCTGCACGCCAAGACCGCAGCCCGCCGCAAGTCGCAACTGACCAAGCAGGTCAACACCCTCCTCGGCTGGTAGGAAACCAATGTCGGAAGAGACCACCTGGCTGACTCCAGCCGCGCACAAGAAGCTAATCGAGGAGTTCGAGGAGCTCACGACAACCGGACGCCGGCACATCGAGGAGCGCATCGCCGAAGCCCGCTCCCATGGTGATTTGCGTGAGAACGCCGACTACGACGCCGCCAAGAACGAACAGGGAATGATGGAGGCGCGCATCCGGCAGCTCAAGCACCTCCTGGAAAACGCCGAGGTCCGCGAGGCCGCTGACACCGGCCAGGTAGAGGTTGGTTCGATCGTGACCGTCACCAACGGCGACCTCACCCTCGAAGTGCTCGTCGCCACCTCCGAGAACCGGGTTTCCGGTGTCCAGACCGCCGCCCCCGACGGCCCGCTCGGCAAGGCGATGCTGGGCGCCAAAGTCGGCGAGCAGGTCACCTACGAGGCTCCCGGCGGCCAGTTCACCTACACCGTGGAGAGCATCCGCCCCTTCGAAGGTTGATTCGGCTCCGTCGAATCAACCGGCCAACCGCCAACCGCTGACCGCCCACCGAATCCTGAGTTGACCGTGGGCGGTGGGCGGTTGGGGCAGGTCGACCCTCAGGCCGACCTGCGCGCCGCGCTCCCCGAGTACCAGCGACACAATGCGATCGTGAGCCGTTCCATGGTGAGCTGGTGGGTGTCTTCGGGGGCGCTCTTGAGGTGCTGGTCGGCGCGGCTGATGGCATCGATTGCCCTGCGCAGCTCGCTATCGGAGGTCCGGCCGCGCGCATTCCACGCCTTCTTGGTCGGATAGTGGTCGGGGGACGTTCCGCTCCACTCGGCAAACGTGGCCAGGTTGGGGGCGGCGGCAGCAATCGCTCTGCGTTTGAGGTCGTTCTCCAGGTAGGCAAGGAGCACGAGGGGATGGCTGTGTGTCAAGTAATCGGTCAGGCGCCGCAGCGCCTCCCCCACATCGCCCGCCGACACGGCATCGGCATACAGCCAAACCGGCTCATCGGGGCGGGTCCGGAAACGTTCGATCAACTGGTCGGCCGATGGGATTTCGTCGGCCAGCTCCAACTGGTCGAGCGCGCCCGACAGCGCCGCCAGGTCCGACCCGAACCGTTGGATCAGGGCGCTCTGCGCCTCAGCGGGGAGCTTGAGCCGGCGCTGCTTCAACGCTGAGGCCAGCCACTGGCCTGCGTCGCGTTCGCGGAGCTTCTTGACCGTGACCACGTCACCCACCTCTTTCATGGCCCGGGAGAGCGGGGCCGGCATCGCTCCGGTAGAAGTGAAAGCCAGCTGCAGGCCGTCGGGCAGGTCGACGAGCAGCTCGGCAATGATCTCCGCTTCAGCCTTGAGCAGGTTCTGGGCATCCACCACCAGCACCGCCTCTCGACCGCCGAACAGCGACCCGGACTGGAGGGCGGGGACCACCGCCTCGAGGTCGGTCCGCATGGTGCCGCCGGCGTCGTCCTCGTTGGTGGTTCCCTTGACGGGCACGTCAACACGAACCAGCGAGTCGGCATCCTCCAAATGAGCATGCACCTGATCGAGCATTTCCTGGCGCTCGCCCGGGCCGGCATCTCGAGGCCCTACGACGGCAAGGATGGACATAACCGCGAGGCTACCGCCCTGCTCTCGGCCATCGGCTCTCAGCCTGCCAGCCGGGCGAGGACATGCTTCAGCCACGCTTCGAGCCTGGCGTTGCTGCGGGCCGATGGATGCCAGTCGGGGAGGAAGTCGACGCAGGTCACGAGGTCCCAATAGGCCTGGTGAGCAGCGTCGCTGGTCGCTTCCCACTTGACTCTGAATCGGTCGGCGACCGCGGCCTCGAAACCGATCGCCAGGTTGGCGCGACAGTGGGCGGCGTCCATGATGATGGGCCCAACCGAGGCCTGGGACCAGTCGACCACCCCGACCACTGCTCCGTTCCACAACAAGTTCCCGGGGTGGTAGTCGCGGTGGATGAAGCCCTCCGAGAATGGCGGTGGCGGTCCGGCCACGATATCGATGGCGCGCTCCCAAACCTCGGGATTGCTCGACCAGATGGGGGGTCTGGCTTCGAGCGGCTCCAGATAGCGCCTGAACGGCCGGATCCAATCCGGCGGCTCAACCCCGGCTATCTCGGCCGCGATCTCGACCAGCTGGTCGAGCCAGTCATCGGGGGAAGCCGTCATCCCGGCAGGCGCTCCGTCTATCCAGGACAGCAGCAGCGAAGGATGCCCCGCCCGCTCTCCATATTCGTCGACCGCCAGGACGCGCGGGACCGGAATCGAGCCCGACTCGAGCATGTCGAGCACCCTGGCTTCGTATCCCACCACATCCGGCCGCTCCGTGAGCCACCGCCGATTCGTCACCTGTTTGAGAACCGCCCGCCGCTCCCCCACCTCAACGAGGTGAACCCGTGAGGTAACGCCCCCCGCCAGCGGCGGGCCAAGTCGGGCCTCGGGGCCGAGTTGGGCATGAACCCAGGACATCGCGGGCGGGTCGGTGACCATCGGCCGATCCTACGGTGCCGTCGGCAGCGCCAGCACCACATCGCCTTCCAGATCGGTACGTCGAACGTCAGCACCGGCCGCGGCGAGAACCCCGAGCACGTCGGGATGAGGGTGGCCGAAGTTGTTGTCACCGACGCTGATGACCGCGGTGGGGGCCACCGAGCCACTCAGCCAGCGGAGGTCGGTCGTGGCGGCCCCATGGTGGGGCACCTTGAGGATGTCGGCATCAATCACACCCAGCTCTCGCTGGGCGGTCGCTTCGATGTCGCCGGTCAGCAGAGCCGAGACGAAGCCCGCCTCCACCCGCAGCACGATTGACTCATCGTTGATGTCGGCGAAACGCCGGGCGGGACTCAACACCTCGAGATCGAATGATCCGATCTCGGCCGCCCATCCCAACTCGACCCGCTCGACCAGCACACCCTGCGCCACCGCCGCGACCAGCAGAGATTCGTACGGCTCTGACCCTTCCGAGTGTCCGGGATGCCAGAGACGGGCCACCGGATAGCTACTCAGGACCGATTCGAGTCCCTCGATGTGGTCCAGGTCGCCGTGGGTGGCCACCATCAGGTCGACGTGGTCGACGCCGTGGGCTCGAAGCTTGGCGAGCAGCCGGCCGCCATCAGGGCCGCCATCGATGAGAACCGTCTCGCCGGCCGGACCCAGCAGCAGGGTGGCATCTCCCTGCCCGATATCGAGGAACACCAGTGTGGGGGTGGCCACCCGTCCCACCGGCATGAGACCGGTGGCCATAACCAGGCCGGCTCCCAGCACTACAAACGGCCGCAGGGGTCGATAGCGGGCGGCTCCGGCCGCCAGCCCCACCCCGGCCAGACCGGCGGCACCCAGCTGCGGCCAACCGGCCGCCAGATGACTGATGGCCAGCACGATCCCGGCCAGCCATCCGGCCACCTCAGTCAGCAGGCCCGACCCCGTGACGACTGCAACTCCCCCGGCCGCAGTGGCCAGGGTCACCACCGGGGCCGCCACCAGATTGGTGAGCGGCGACAAGAGCGGAACCGTTCCGAAGTGCCCCAGCAGCAGCGGGGCCACCGCCACCTGCGCTCCCATTGTGATGCCCAGCGCCTGCCGGGCGGTCCCCCAACCGGCGGCCCGTACCCAACGGCTTCCGGCCAGAACCCCGGCCGTCGCCGCCACGCTCAGCTGAAACCCGGCATCACCGGTCAGCTGTCCGGCCACCAGCAGCGAGGTCGTCACTGCCGCCCCCAGCGCAGCCCACGGGGTGAGCGCCAGCCCACCCAGCCGTGCGGCCAGGACCAGCCCGGCCATGAACGAGGCCCGGACCACCGAGGGCTCCCAGCGGGTAACGACCAGGAACAAGGCAAGCCCAACCAGCCCAAGCAAGGCCCGGCGTCGCGGCGACCAGCCGAGCGGACCGGCCGCAATGAACCAGGCGGCGAGGAACAGCGCGACGTTGCTGCCGCTCACCGCCACGAAATGAGACAGGCCGGCAAGTCGGAGATCCTCGATATCCGACTCGGGGAGGCGCTCAACATCGCCCACCAGGAACCCGGCCAACAGGGCGCCCTCGGCTCCGGCGCCATCGAGAATGGACGCCACCCGGCGACGGACGGCATTACCCGCCTTGAATAGCGGGTCTCCAGCTGGGCCCAGCCGCTCGAGCACGGCGCCGTCGACCACTCCGGCATAGGGATCGCCACGCAAGAAACCGCTCCGGTCGCGCGCGACACCGGTGGCGACCACGCGCTCTCCCGCCACCGCCTCGGTGGCCTCTCCTAATACCACCGCCAGCCTCGGGCCGGGCCACGCCTCCCAGCCATCCCGGGCCAAGAGGTGGGTGGGTGCCAGTCGCGCCTTGAGATCAAACCCGTACCGGCGGGGGTCATCGGCCAGACGCCCCGCCACGCTGACTCGGCCCCACGGCAGTTCGGCCTCCAGGGTGGCCTGCTCGCGAGCAGACGAGGCGAGGCCGGACACGAGCCCGGCGACAACTACCGCCACCACCCACGGTCTCCTCGAACCCACCGCCGGTACGACCAGCGCCACCGACCACCATCCGAGCCCGCGAGCAACCGCCACGGCGATCCAGGAGGCGGCAGCGGCCAGGAGAGCGGCACGCTCGAGGGGCGAGAGCGTCAGGGGACCACCACCGCCTCGCGCATCCCCGCCAGCTTCGCCTCTCCGATGCCGGCGACGTCGAGCAGGTCTTCCACCGCTTGGAACGGTCCGTGGCTCCGGCGGAACTCGACGATGCGCGCCGCCAACACCGGACCGACCCCGGGAATCGCCTCTAGATCGGCGGCAGTGGCGGTGTTCAGATGGACCGGGCCCGGCCCTTGTTGATTCGGCGCCTCGCCGACACCGTGAACCACCACTTGCTGGCCGTCCACCACCGGCGCAGCCAGGTTGAGGCCGGTCGGGTCGGCGCCGGCGAGCAGGCCGCCGGCGGCCGCCACCGCGTCGGCTATCCGTGAGCCGGCCGCGACCTGCACTAGGCCGGGGGCCGCCACCTGGCCTGCCACATGAACCGTCACCAGGCCGGAGGGAGCGGCCGAGGTCACTCGCAGCGGAGGCGGCGGTTCTGGCGTACCGCCAAACCACCAGCCAGCCGCGCCTGCCACCAGCAGCACGGCGGCCGCCACCATCCATTGAACGCGGTCCAACCGGGACCCTCCCGACGACAACGGAGCACAGCCGCGCTCCGGTGAAGACTTATATCAGGAGCGGCAGGCTGGGTGAAGACGCTTGCCCGCGGCCATAATCAGGCCACAGCAACCAGGAGGACGAGTGGACACATATCGAGTCGCCCCCGGCACGACGCTACGACTGGCCGATCTCGACCCGGCCGACACGGTCGGACTCGACAAGGCCTCCGCCAAAGCCGAGACCAAGGAGCTCAACCGGCGCCTTGAATCGCTCCAGGAGCTGCTGTATGCCGAAGGCAAACACAAGGTGCTCATCGTGCTCCAGGCGATGGATGCCGCCGGCAAAGACGGGACCATTCGCCACGTGTTCGACCGGGTGAACCCGCAGGGCGTGAAGGTGGCGTCGTTCAAGAAGCCGACCTCGAAGGAGCTGGCGCACGATTACCTGTGGCGGGTGCACGAGCACACTCCCGGAACCGGGGAGATCACCATCTTCAATCGCAGCCACTACGAGGATGTGCTCATCGTTCGAGTGCTCGGGCTGGTGCCGGAGGACCGTTGGATGCGCCGCTACCAGCACATTCGAGCCTTCGAGCAGCTCCTGGTCGACGAGGGCACTACCGTCCTCAAGTTCTTTCTGAACATCAGCAAGGATGAGCAGCGGGCCCGACTCCAGGCCCGGCTCGACGATCCCAGCAAGCATTGGAAGTTCGATGTCGGCGACCTCGACCAGCGCAAGCTGTGGGACGACTACATGGCTGCCTACCAAACGGCTATGTCTGAGACCAGCACCGAGCAAGCCCCCTGGTATGTGATCCCGGCTGAGCACAAGTGGTTTCGGAATCTCGTGATCTCGCGAATACTCGTTTCGACCCTCGAGGGCCTCAACATGGCGTATCCCGAGCAGACCGAGGATCTCAGCGGGATTGTGGTTACCTAGTCGCGAGTCCCAAGACCCGGGTCTTAGGACTCCTACAGTCCGAACGCCAACGCCAGCGCGGTCACCGCGTTGAAACCCATGTGCATGAGGATGGGCCGGCTGAGTGATCCGCCGCTTCGTTCGCGGGCGAATCCGAGAATCACCCCCAGGCCGGCCAGGGCCGGCACCAGCAGCAGCGTGGCCGGATCGGTGAGATGGACGAGACCAAAGGTGATGCCGGTGATCCAGATGGCCGGATTCAGCGCCATCCGTGACTTGAGCACGTCGAGCAGCACTCCGCGAAACAGCATCTCTTCCAGGATGGGCGCCAGCACGGCGATGACGAGCACGATCACTGCGGTCTCACCGAGGTTGTCACTCGATTCGGCGGCCTCGACGACCTCCTGGGTGGGAGGGTCGACCCCGATCAACGAAAACAGCCCTGTCAACGCAATCGCCGAGATGAACAGCAGCCCGGCGCCGTAGAGGAAGAACGGCCAGTCGGAAGCGGAAACGTGCAGGTGGTAGTCCGCTTGGAAGTTGCCGCTCCCCTTCCGGGTGCTCAGCAGCTTCAAACCGAGATACATCGCCGCGTATTGGGCAAGCGCCGCCACCATGATTACCCGCGGCAGTTGTTCGTCTGAGTCGACTGCATCGGGATCGGCGAAATCGACGAGATCGACAAAGCCGGCGAAGTGTGCCAGCACCAGGCCGGCCACCGATGCCACCAGGGCGGCGATGTAGACGAAGATCGGGTCGCGCAGCGACCAGGGTGATGCCGGGGCCTGCGGTTCCATCAAACGACGATGTTCACCAGTTTGGGGGGCCGGGCGATTACCTTCTTGGGCTCGCGACCCTCGAGATACCCCTGCACCCGCTCGGAGGCGAGAGCCAAGCCGGTGGCCGCGGCTTCGTCGATACCGGCGTCGACCTCGATCCGGTCTCGCACCTTGCCGTTCACCTGCACCACCATGGTCACCGACTCGTCGCGGGCCACCTCCGGGTCGGCTTCGGGCCACGGTTGCCGGTGAACCGACTCGGTTCCTCCCCGCAGTTGCCACAGCTCCTCGGCGACGAACGGGGCGATGGGTGCCAGCAGCAGCAACAGCGATTCAACGGCTTCGGCCCAGGTCTCTTCATCAACCGCCGCGTGTCGCAGAACCGCCTGCAACTCGTTGCGAAGCCCCATGAGCGCGGCCACCGCCGTGTTCCACTTGAAGGCTTCCAAGTCACGGTCGACCTTGGCCCGGGTCTGGTGCACCAGTCGGCGCACAGCCGCCACCGCCGTCTCCGACACCATCTCCGCCGAATAGTCCACCGTCCCCAGCTTCCAGACATCGTCGAGGAAGCGGCGAGCTCCGACGATGCCGCGGCTGTCCCACGGCCCACCCTTCTGCCACTCATAGGCGAACATCAAGTAGGTACGAACGGTGTCTGCCCCATATTGAGCGACCAGGTCGTCGGGGTCGACCACATTGCCGCGTGACTTGGACATGCGCTGGATCTCGAGGTGGTGCTTGAGCTGATTGACATCGTTGTCGCCGGGAATGGCGGGAATCTCGACCGTGGCCGACGGCGGGACCTCAACCGTGACCGTGGTGCCATCGACGGCTACCTGCAGGATGTTCTCGGTGCGGCGGACGATTTCGCCGACCACGATGCCGTCGCCGGCGTCGGCGGCTCGATCGACTCGAACCCGATCGGCAACCACCCGGCCTGCTTCCCGGCGACCGTCGACCACCACGAAGTCGCCTGCCCGCTCCTCGCCGAGGATCTGGCCCTGACTACGGTACATGAGCATCGGCTCATCGAACGCCGCGTCCGGGTCCCGGCCATGGCGCCGCATGGTCTCGGCGGTTGCGTCAAACAGCCCCATGTCCCGGAGAGCCTTGGTGAAGAAGCGGGTGTAGAGGAGATGCAACGTAGCGTGCTCCGCCCCACCGGTATAGACGTCAACCGGGAGCCAGTAGGCGGCCTCCTCCGGATCGAACGGCTCGGTTTCGTTTTCGGGTGACAGGTAACGAAGCTGATACCACGACGAGCACATGAAGGTGTCCAGGGTGTCGGTCTCACGCCGGGCCGGCTCGCCCTCCGAATCGACGGTGTGCAAGAACTCGTCATGCCAGGTGAGCGGGTTGCCGCTGCCCTTCTGGAAATCGACATCGTCGGGAAGCAGCACCGGCAATGCGTCGTCGGGAACGGCTTCGATCTCGCCGTTGTCCTTGAACACCATCGGGATGGGGCTGCCCCAGTAACGCTGTCGGGAAATCAGCCAATCCCGCACCCGGTAGTTGACGGCCTCCCGGCCCAGCGACCGCTCCTCGAGCCAGTCGATGGCGGCGGCAACCGAAGGGTTCTTGCGGCCCTTCTCGAGGTTGGTCTCGACCCCGCTGATCGGTCCGCTGTCGACCATCGTGCCCGGCCCGACGTACGACGCCTCCATGCCGGGCTCACGGAGTGGCTCTTCTCCGACCGGCTGAATGACCGGGACGACCGGCAATTCGAAATGGCGGGCAAACTCGAAGTCGCGCTCGTCGTGGGCAGGGACCGCCATGATGGCCCCCGACCCGTAGGTGAGCAGCACGTAGTCGGCGATCCACACCGGGATGCGCTCCTCGTTGACCGGATTGATGGCGTAGCCGCCGGTGAACACTCCGGTCTTCTCCCGCTCGGCCTCCATGCGCTCGATCTCGCTGCGACGTGCCGTCGCCTCCTGGTAGGCGGTGACTTCAGCCCTCTGGTCGTCGGTCGTCAACGAATCGACCAGCGGGTGCTCGGGTGCCAGCACCATGAAGGTGGCGCCCCACAGGGTGTCGGGGCGGGTGGTGAACACCTCCAGCTCGTCGCCATGCTCGGTGGCGAACACAACGTCGGCTCCTTCGCTGCGCCCGATCCAATTGGTTTGCATCATCCGGATCGGATCGGGCCAGTCGATCTGGTCGAAGTTGAGCAGCTCCTCGGCGTACTTGGTGAGGGCGAAGAACCACTGCGCCATCATCTTCTGCACGACCGGCTGGCCGGTGCGCTCGTCCCTGCCATCGATCACTTGCTCGTTGGCGAGTACCGTCTGCATCGTGGGCGACCAGTTGACCACCGCCTCCCCGCGATAGGCCAGCCCGGCCTCGACCAGCCGCTTGAAGAACCACTGCGACCACCGGTAGTAGGAGGGATCGCAGCTCACCGCTTCGCGGTCCCAGTCGAACATTGTCCCCATCGACTTGAACTGCTCGCGCATCCGGTCGATGTTGGCGTAGGTCCAGGTGGGAGGGTGGATGTTGCGCTGGATGGCGGCGTTTTCGGCCGGCAGACCGAAAGCATCGAACCCCATCGGGAACAGCACATTGAAGCCCTTCATTCGCATGTAACGTGCCCGTGCGTCCGACGGTGCCACCGCATACCAGTGACCCATGTGAAGCTCACCCGATGGGTACGGCAGCATGGTGAGGGCGTAGTGCTTGGGCTGGTCCCAGTCGACACGCGACCGGTACAGCCCCTCGGCCTCCCAGCGTTCCCGCCACTTCTGTTCGATCGCGCCGTGGTCGTATCGCATCGGGGGGAGGTTAGTGGGCGCTCGACATCGCCTTCGGCGTTGCCGAGCAGCCAACCGCAGACCGCCAGCCGCCGACCGCTACGACTATCGGCGGTCGGCGGTGGACGATGGGCGGTTAGCCCCCGGCACCGATCCCATCACGAACCGTTCAAGCTGAGCTAGAGTCTTTTCACCAGAGAAAGGAGGTGGTCCGAAGAATGACAGGTTTATCGAGGACTCTGGAGGTGGCCGGGCGCTAAGCCAGCCATCGAAAGGAGAGCTGGCTTTCCCCACGGGGACAGGTAGCGACTCCAAACCCGGACCACCGATTCTCTGAGACCCGCGAGCTGGTCCCCTCGCGGCGGCAGCTCTCTTGGCGAGCGCTGACGAAGGATCTCGAGTCTTACGAACACCCCGCCTCTCGGAGGCGGGGTGTTCGCGTTGCCAATAGGATCCGACCATGGCCGACGCCCCCCAGACGAAGTACACCCGCAGTGGCGACGTCAACATCGCCTACCAGGTGGTCGGTGATGGGCCACCCGACCTCGTATACGTCCCGGGGTGGATCTCAAACGTCGAGTTGATGTGGGACGATCCAGGGACCGCCCGGTTTCTCCGGCGGCTGGCATCGTTCTCCCGGCTCATCCTCTTCGACAAACGCGGCACCGGCATGTCCGACCCCATGCCCGTCGACGCGCCGCCAACCCTCGAAACCCGCATGGACGATGTGCGAGCGGTGATGGATGCGGCCGGTTCCGACCGCGCCACCCTCATGGGCCACTCGGAGGGCGGCAATATGTGCATTCTGTTTGCCGCCACCTATCCGGAACGAACCGACGGGCTGATACTCATCAGCTCGTACGCCAAGCGCATCTGGTCCGAGGACTATCCCTGGGCACCCAAGCCGACCGACCGCGCAGCTGAAGTCGAGGGAGTCGAGGAAGGCTGGGGAGATTTGACCGGCCACTTGGAATGGCTGGCTCCCAGCCGGATCAACGACGAGGCGTTCGTCGCCTGGCTCAGCAGGTACATGCGGTTGTCGGCCAGTCCGCAGGCGGCCGCCAATCTGCTTCGGATGAACACCCAGATCGACACCACGGCCGTCCTGGCGACCATAAGTGTGCCGACCCTGTGCCTGTATCGGACCGACGACCTGGACGTCAACGTCGAGGAAGGCCGTTGGATCGCGTCCCAGATACCGGGAGCACGATTCGTCGAGCTGGCGGGAGGCGACCACTTCTTTGGTGTCGGCGAAACCGAGCCGATGCTGGCCGAGATCCAGGAATTCGTGACCGGTCAGCGGTCGAGCGCCACATCCGAGCGGGTGCTGGCCACGGTGCTGTTCACCGACATTGTCGGCTCAACCGAGCGAGCCGCCCAGCTCGGCGACCATGAGTGGCGAAACCTGCTCGAGCGGCACAACCAGGTCGTACGCGCCGAGCTCGACAAACACCGCGGCCGGGAGATTGGAACCGCCGGCGACGGATTCCTGGCGACCTTCGACGGACCGGCCCGCGCCATCGCCGCCGCCCACGCCATCGCCGAGTCGGTCTCACCGCTCGGCCTTGAGGTCAGGGCCGGGCTCCACACCGGGGAGATCGAGGTGGTGGGCGACGATGTAGCCGGCCTGGCCGTCCACATCGGTGCTCGCATCTCCGCACTGGCTGGGGCGCGAGAAGTCCTGGTATCGAGAACGGTGAAGGACCTGGTGGCCGGGTCTGGCATCGAATTCGAAGATCGAGGCGTTCACACCCTCAAAGGGGTTCCAGATGAGTGGCACGTGTTTGCGGCAGTGTGAGCCTACGAGCAGTCCAACGGCGAGGTGTCGATCTGGACGCAGCCGTCCCAATGTTGAAGGCAGCCGCTCTGCTGATCTCGCTGGCTGCGCCCGTTGGGAAAGCCTCGACAAATCGGCGGCGGTAGTGGCGATAGTGGCTGTAAACCTCGGCACCAAGGTGTGGTCTCGCATTAGCTTGGGCTGGTCGAGAGTGATCCTCAGGCCCAGCCGTATCGGACGAGATAGGCAATCACCACATCGGCAGCGATGTGGACGATGACGGGAGCCGCCAGGCCGTGTGAGTGGATCCGGAGCCAGCCCAGGGCGCCACCGTACACCGACGCCATCGCCACCCCCCACCAGCCGCTCGGGATGCCGTTGAGGTGGATGGCTCCGAAGACGATCGCCCCGAGCAGAATCGCAGCGGTCGAACCGGCCGGTAGCAGTGCTTGGACCACGATTCCCCGATACACGAGCTCCTCGGCGGCCGAGTTCAAGCCACCAAAGACGACGGCCGCGATCGGGAACAACCACCATGGGATCCGTTGTGCCTGGTCGATCACCTGGTCGAGCGTCGATGGCTCGCCGATGCGGATCGTCGTGCCCCCACTGAAGGAGAGCCGCGGCTGGGCACCCGCCCACACCGTGAGCGCGGTCCCGGCCACTATCACCGTCACCACCATCACGGCGATCACCGCCGGGGAGAAGGTTCCGAGCCGCAGCCAATCCTGCCGGGATCGCAACCCCGGCCGGGCCACCAGCGCCAACCCGGCGGCAACGGCCGCCAGCCACACCGACGAGACTGGACCGCCCACCATTCCCACAATGACGAGCCCCATTGCGGCAAGCCACGTTGCGTCTTCGTCGCGGCTGCGCCGCGCCACAATCAGAATGGCGGCCAGAAACCCCCCCGGCACCCACCGCCAGGAGCTGCCCAGCAACAGCGAGCCGGCAATCAAACAAACGAGCGCAGCCCACGCTACGGGAGTGGGCCTAGGGCGTCTATCCACCTGTTCAACTCTACGAGACGGTTCCTAGCCGAACCGCGCGGGAAAAGACCGAGTGGAGCTGGAGGGATTTGAACCCTCGACACCTTGCATGCCATGCAAGATCGGAGGGTTTCGCTCAACTGGGCGAACCCTCGAAAAGGCAGTTGATCATTGGGTTTTCGGCACTCATCGCTTCCCGTTGATTCCCATGGTTTTCCGTTCTCATGCGGCCCAGATGCGGCCCAAGCCGCGGCCGTTTCGCCGACCGGTCGTACAATCCGGTCATGCCAAGAACCCGAAGTGCACAGGTGGGGCCGGCGACTCGCCCTGTCGCCGTTCCCGACGATGTCGACGACCCGTCGATCCCCAAAGCGACAGGACGAGTGGTGTTGCCTGGGCACATGCGATGGAGTGGGCGTGCCGAGTACGACCTGTCGGACCGGCGTGACCGAATCAGCGCCTACGAGCAGGTCTTGACCGAGGGCACCGCCGACGACGTTCGGCACTTCATCGAAATCGACCAGCTGGTCGATCTGTGGGATGAGCTGGTGCTGTCAGCCCACGTCCGGGCCGCCTGGGAGGCGTGGCTCCGCCGTCACAGCCGACTGGCCTGATCGATGCTGAGCCCCCTCCAGGAGAGGCTGAGGCGGCTGGTCGGGCAGCTCCCGGAAGCGGAGACCATTGCGCTGGCCGGCGGAGCGGCGCTCATCGTTCGGGGAGTCGTCGACCGTCCCACGCGTGACCTGGACTTCTTCGCCACCTCAGCGGACGAAGTGAACCGAGTGGTGCCAGCACTCGAAGCGTTGTTGGGTGAGCACGGTCTGGACGTCGAGCGGGTCCAGGTCGCCGACGGGTTTGCCCGCTTGCTCGTGTCGTCGGGGGGCGAGACCACGACGGTCGACCTGTCGTGGGATGCTCGACAATTCACACCAGAGCAAAACGGAGGAGGGTGCGATTCTCGCCGCAAACGAACTCGCAGCCGACAAGTTGCTGGCCCTCTTCGGTCGAGCGGCGGCTCGTGACTTCGTCGATGTGGCTGCGCTCGCATCCCGGTACGGACTCCAGGAGCTCTGCGATCTGGCAGCTGACAAGGATCCCGGCTTCGACCGCTCGGTTCTGGCGGCCATGCTGGGAACACTCGATCGCCTACCGAGAGCCGACTTCGACGTTGACGACGCTGAGTTCGCTCGATTGCAGACCCTGGTCGAAAGCTGGCGCAACCAGCTCGAAGGCTGAGATTGCCTTGCCTGTTTCGACCCCCCAGCAGGGCCGCCGTTGCGGGCTCACCGCTTTGCGCTGGCTAGCGGCTCTTTCCGGGGCCCTTCAGGTCTCCGACGCTGAACCCGGCGACTCTGGTTGTGAGCGTGTCTCCCGGTGACGGGAAAGGAAGTCGTCGACCGCTGATTGTGCTTCTGACTTGATCTCCCGGTACCAGAGGTTCTCATCCCACGGATCCTCGACGGAGGCATCGAACAGGTCGTCCTCATAGCTCGTGTGTCGATGCCGAATCAGCGCCCGGGCAGCCAGAGCGGCGCGCTCATCCAGCGACAACGTCCGAGTACGGCCGACCCGACCACTCCCCACCTCAACCGACCGATCAGCCGCCTCCCGGGCAATCCCACCGGCCAGGTCAGCGTGCTCGGGAGCGAACGCCAGAAAGCGGAGCACCGCCTCCTCAAACTCGTCCCGATAGGCAGCTTCTCGCTTGGCTCGACTCCGAGCACCCTGCTCGCGACGCTTCGAGCGCTCCTCGGCCGTCGCCGACGCTTCGGCCTCGGCCGCCTCGATGTTCCCCTGCGGTGCCCACAACCCCAGCCGGCGCCGATGGGCCCGGTGGCGTCCCCGGGGCTGCCATGCCACCCAATAAGTACCGGCCGCTTTGACCCGCCGCGTCACAAAGGCATCACCCGACGACAGGAACTCCCACTCCTCGGGGATCTCGATCTCACCATGGTCCGGATTCCACGGGCCCTCCCGCGTCATGTACACATCCAGATGAAGCGCTCGCAGGTCCGTGTCCTCCACATCCCCAACTCTCGCACGCCACCCACCCATTGCGCCCAAACGAGTCGGGTCCCCACCCTCCGACTGACTCGGTTCCAGCTCGACCGAGCCAGCCGCCCCGACACGGTCATCGCTGTCCGCTACCGGCAAAGCGCTGAGGTTGGACCCCTTCCAGATAGCGGACGACTAGCGCATAATGCCGGTTCGGCTCGGGACGGAATGCGTGATGACGCTCTGACTGGCGGGTGATCTGTGCGGGCTTGGTGCCTGGCTTTGGATGCGCGCCGTGGCTATGGCGATTCTCCCTTGACCTTCGAGTGACTCGAAGGTTTATTGTCTTGTCTATGAGGATCGGACGAGCAGCAGAACAGGCACTGTTGGAGACTTCGACGATTCGTTTCTACGAGTCGGCTGGGGTGCTACCCGAACCCGTTCGCAGCGACGCCGGATACCGCGTCTACGACGAGCCCGACATCGAGCTGATGCGGTTCGTGCGGAGGCTCCGGGCGCTCGGGTTGCCGCTGGATGACATCCGAGAGATCGTCCACCTACGGGACTCGGGCGTGGCTCCGTGTCAGCCGGTACGTGACGCGATCGCCCGTGAGGCGGAAGCGGTTGACGACCGGATGGCCGAACTGGCCCGACTACGTGGCGAGCTGCGCTCTCTGCAGAAGCGAATGGATTCGATCGTCGACCAGTGGCCGCAGGTCTGCGTCTGTCACGTCATAGAAGACACCAAAGTGAGGAAGAGGTCATGAGAGTCACGTTGCAGTACTTCAACGGATGCCCGAACTGGAAGGAGACCGAAGCCCACATCGAAACCCTCCAATCAGAGGGAGTCGACGTGGAATTGGACCGTCAGCTGATCGAAACGCCGGAGGCGGCCGAACAGTACGGGTTCCGGGGCTCACCCACGATCATCATCGATGGGTCCGACCCGTTCGCCGACCCTGACGCCCCGATCGGTCTGTCGTGTCGGGTGTATGCGACCGAGGACGGCTACGCCGGGTCGCCGAGCCTCGATCAGCTCCGGGCAGCGCTCCAGAAGGCCAGCTGACATGGTCGCCAACATCGACCGGGCCCAGCTCCTCGAACTGATCGACGAGGGAGCACAAGTCGTCGATGTGCTTCCCGACGCCGAATACACCGCCCAACACATCCCCGGTGCGGTCAATCTCCCGCTGCGCCAACTCAATGCCGAGACCGCGGCAGTGTTGCGGCGGGACAAACCGGTGGTGGTTTACTGACACGATGGCTTGTGAGACATGTCTCCCCGAGCCGCGTGCCGGCTCGAAGCACTCGGATTCGAACAGGTCTACGACTACACCGCCGGCATCGCCGACTGGAAAGCCGCCGGCCTCCCGGTAGAAGGAACAGAAAGCCCCGGCCTGCGCATCGCCGATGCCACCCGACCCGACATCCCCACCGCCCAACCACACGAAACGTTCGGTATCGCACGGCAACGAGCCAATGAGGCCGGATGGGACGAAGCATTGGTGGTCGACTGCGAAGGTATCGTCGTCGGGAGATTGCGAGGCTCCGCCTGGGAAGCCGACGACGAACTAACCGTCGACACGGTCATGGAGCTGGGGCCGACCACAGTTAGGCCGGACGGGTCCCTGCACAGTCTCCTCGGGCGGATGAACGAACGCGGCACCAAGCTCGTAGTCGTCTCGGACCCCCAGGGACACCTCATCGGAGTCGTCCTCACCGGCGACGCCCAACGACTCGCCACAGGCGAGCCTCCCGAGCGAATCTGGAAGGACTGCAACGGCTGTCCAGGACGCTGGAGCCCAGCCGAGCAGGACACCTGAACCACACGGCCCGGCTACGGGCTCCCTCAGCTACAGCTCTGAGGTTTCCCCCGCGGCGTCCCCGGCCACGCCGAAAACCAAATACGTTGCACGAACGAGCATTCCGCCGAGTGCGCTGGATCGGCACTGTTGTGCTCGCCGCCGAGCGCAGGACCGGCCGCGCCAGGTGGTCGCGCGTTCTGGGCGGCGGGCCACCCCGCCTTGGGTGAGCGCAAGCCCGTGCAGTGTGCCGGATCTCGCGGTTGAAGCGGACCGTGGAGAACAAGGAGCTGGAGATCGATGCCCTCAAGGAGATCCCCGGGGAGACTTCTGAGCCCGTCGTCGCGGCCGAGCGGTGGCCATGTGCCAGGACCGGTTCGGGATGTCGCAGCGGCGGGCGTGTCAGGTCGTCGGTCAACATCGTTCCACCCAGCGCTACCAGCCCCTCCCTCGTGCCGGCGATGACGCGTTACGGGCCCGGCTGCGGGAGCTGTTCCGCCCCCGGTGGAGGTATCGCCGGGCGTGGGCGGTGGTTCGTGGGACCTCTGGGTAAACCTGGCCCAGCTACTTCGAAGACCAGGAAGGGCAAGAGGCCGCGCTTCAGGCACTTAAGGAAATCACAGGTGTTGGATACCCTGAGGCCGCAGCGGGAGACTCAGCTCACGAGTGAGCCTGAGGTGTTCGTTACCCTCCGTCGCTGAGCTGTTCCGCTGCTCACCATGAGAGACGTGCGAGGAGAACGGGTGTCCGAGGCAGCCCTGTCATGGCGGAAGGCCGGTGAGAACCCGCGCACCACGCGGGTGCGGAAGATCGTGATCGACGCTGCCACACAGATCCGTGGCCCGAACAACACTGAAGGGAGATAGGAACCATGTCCGCACCATTCATCTATGTCGGTACCTACGAAGTGAGCGAAGGGCGCTTCGACGATGCTCGCCAGTCGTTGGCCGGGGCCGTCGAGTTCATCGAGGCCAACGAGCCACGCATGATTTCTTTCAACATCTACGGCAACGAGGATGCAGGCACCATTTCGATCGTTCAAGTGCACCCCGACTCAGCGTCGATGGAATTTCACATGAAGTTGGTCGCTGAACACATCAGCAGCGCGCTCGAGCCCTACCTGGGGTCGGCGGTCGTAGCCCAAGTATTCGGGGAAGGTCCCTCGACAGTCGACACGATCCTCTCCTTTGCCGACCCTGATGCAGCGTTGGTTGTGGCTCCAGAGCACATTGGGGGGTTCACCCGCACGACAGTTCGCAGCTAGGCGACATCAATCCAGAAAGGGAACCAATGGTCACATGCGAAAACGGTTCTCCGCGTTGGAGTGTGGGTGGGGTGAGTTCCGGGGACTGATCCCGAAATCCACGAATGCAGCGAATCGCTGGACCGTCAGGCCACTGGCGACACCATCCACCCCTCGGATCGCGCCGGAGAGGCGATCGTCGATCTGGTTGAACCCTGGGCACCGGCGGCACTCGGGACAGACGAAGACCACCTCGGAGAGAGCACACCATGATGCATCTCCATCAGCCAATCAGGAGCACGTCATGAACGAACAGGAAGGTCGCACCGTCGTCATCACTGGTGGAACGGGTGGCATCGGGTTCCAGAGCGCCCTCGGCATCGCAAGAACGGGCGCCCGCGTCCTCATCACGGGCCGAAACCGCGAGCGAGGGGAGTCGGCGCTGCAGCGCATCGTCGATGAGACCGGCAACGACCGCGTCGAGTTCGTGGTCGGCGACGTGTCGTCGATCGAGGGCATCGATGCACTCGCTCGCGCCCTGGTCGAGCGGGCAGACCACATCGACGTGCTCGTGAACAACGCGGGCTACATGGGCAGCACACCCGCTTCCAGCGACGACGGCCTCGAGATGCACTTCGCAGTGAATGTGCTCGCCCCCTGGCGACTCACACTGGCGCTGCTACCAGCGCTGGAAGCAGCGGAGCACGCCCGGGTCCTAAACATCACCGGCGGGGACAAGCCGGCGGCGATCGACCCAGCCAACGTTCAGGCCGAGAAGGGCTTTCGAGGCCTGATGACATACCAACACTCCAAGAGCGCCATGGAGGCCATGTCGATGGCGTTAGCCAAGAAGCTCGAGCCGGAAGGGGTGACCGTCAATGTCCTCTTCCCCGGCCGCGCCTCGACCGCGATGACGGGCTCGATGTCGGCCAAAGCCCTCCCGGGTGCGATGAAGCTGATGTACCCACTCTTGCGACTCCTCTTCAAAGAAGACGGCGGCAAGAGCGCCAAGAAGGCTGCTCGCTCCACGATCTGGGGAGCAACGAGCCCGGAGTTCGACGGCGTCACGGGACGCTACTTCAACACCAACTCCAAGGAGCAGAAGCTGCATCCCACCGCCTACGACTCGCAGGTACAGGACAGCATCCTCGCTGTCATCAAAGCTACCGAAGGCCCTCCATCACCGCGGCCCTAAACACCCCCTCGGCCCGCGCCAGCTCCGCTCGGCTTCGGTACACACCTCCATTGATCAACTTGTCACAACCCACCCGATGGGAGCCGATCACTAGATATGGGCGATATCACCCAGTTCCAGGAGTGTCCGCTAACGGCACGTCTTAGCTCGCTATCTCGGCTACCCGCGCTAGGCCGGCTCGGCGCACCCGGCCCCCGTCCTCCTGACGGAGTGCCTCGTCGATCCAGTCCGTGCGAATACTCTTTGCAGGTGACCCAACCTGCCTACGACGAGGGATGGATTCCGGTCTACAAAGGTCTTCTGACCTGGAGTGTGTGGAGACGCGGGCGGTCCTCGGTGGTTGCCCGCATTCGGGCCAGATGGCTCCTAGCTGTCTTGATTGGCCCCATCTTCCTGGTTGTTCTCAGCTTCATTGACAACGATGGAGTTCTCCGACGTTGGATTGTCATTGCTGGATGGGCTTTCATTGCCCTCAACGCCTTCATTGTGCTCTTTCTGAATCGTGGACTCCGCTGGATGGCCTTGGTGACGGGTGAGGACGAGCTGTCGGCCCAACTCAACGCCGGGTGGAAGCACGCCACGATGTTCGCCCTGGTACCCCTGCTTCTGACCGTCGGCGTGGCCCAAGCGTACGATTCCGAAACCCAGACCGCCATCACCTACCCCGCCAGGTGGGGCGCGGCGGTAACGTTCCTGCTGCTCCTCAGAAGCATCCCTAGCGTGACGCGAATCCGCCGCTTCGATGAAGAACGCATGGCAACCGACGGCGTGAGCGTGATCGCCGCTCTATCAGAAACCACTGTGACACCGGACAGGCGAAAGGGTCGCTTCAGCCGGTAACGGCTGGGCGCCCAGATCACCAATTATGGGCGATCGCCGCTCTTCGAGTAGCGCCGAGCTACCTCGGAGTGCGTTTCTTCCACGGCCAGGTCTCGGCGTCAGTCGCTCCGTGTGCCGGTTATCTCTCGGCCCTGAGGTCGCTGACGAAGGTGGGGTCAGTGTGAATATGGGTGCCCTCGCTAGACCGGGAGGCGAGTCAGGGTCGGTATGGCCTCTATGCCGGGGTGGTGACCTGGCCTAGGAAGAGTATCTCGCCGGTTGGTGAGTGTTCGATCCAGAACAGGAAGGGCCTGTCGGCGGCGAAGGTGGCCGAGCCCGGCTTGGAGGTCACGTTGATGACGATGGCGGTCGCAGCCGCGGCCTCGGTGCCCTCCTCGTCGAGCGCGATGAAGGTCTTGTGGAACGCATCGGAGACGAACAGTTCCCGGGCCGCCGTGATACCCGTGAGGTCGGCCTCGTCATCGGCGCCCGTGAAGGGAGGTTTGAAGGCCGCTCGTATGCCGAGCGTCTGTAGTGCCTTCTTGAGGTCGATCTCAGCATCGAATTCGAATGGTGGGAGGGTTAGCTCGACTTGGAAATCACCCCACTCAATACGAAGGTCCGACGGGGACAGCTTGGCTGCCAAGGCCACAGGAGTACCGTCCTTGGGCAGCAGCACGACCATTTCGGCGTCACCCATGTAGGGGAGCCGCACCGCTTCGAACAGATCTGTGTCGGCGTAGCCGGTCCGGAGGCTGTTGTGCATAAGGGGCACTTGCACCTTGGTGCCGTCGAGCAGCGTGAACTGACCGGGGTTGGTAAGCGCAGGATCAAACTGGTGGAACCAGTTTGCCTTGAACCAGATGGCATTGACGAGCACCAGGCGAGTCATGTCGCTGATGGAGTCCTCTGGTAATAGGTCCTTGATACGGTCCTCGGTGGTGTCCTCTACCCACTGATTGATGATGACTCGCGACCCTTCGGGGTCACCGATGAAGTCGAGCAGCCGTAGTCCGGCTCCGTAATTCGCGGCCAATACGGCGAGATACTCGTCGAGGAAGGAGTAACCGCCCTGTCCCCAAGCGGAGTTGGCTGGCCGGATGGTGAATGGCTCACGGGTGTCCTCGGTATCGCCCACGGGAGGCATCGGTGGGGGCAGGGTGGCGAGCGCGGTGTCAATGTAATTCCGGACCGCGTGGAGGGTGGCGTCGTCGACGGCAAGGTGCATTACCTCGGCGATCTCCTCGGCGGTGGTTCCTCTCGCTCCGGGGTACAGCATGGAGAGGGCGGTGGCCACCGAATAGGGCGAAACCATCAAGTTCTCATCCCCGGCCACCACCTCGAACAGGTCCAGCCCAAAGGCTGTATCGGCGCCGACGACAGCGGCGATGTCGGCCTCCGTGAGCTCAGGCGTCATCCGGGGAAGATCAACCCGCACGACCTCGCCGGGCGTGAAAACCTCGGTACGGGTGCCGGTATCAGTCGTGGTCGAGGTCGGCCCTGTCGATGTGGTCTGTCCTCGTCCGGTGGTCGTCGCCGTTTCGTCGGTCGAACCGCACGCGGCAGCAACCAGGGCAAGGGCAATGAGGGCAGCGAGAAATCGCATGTGCTTCACCCCAGTATGACGTCGAAGCGCGGTGTCAGGGTTCCGAGACTGAACGTTCTCGCTGATCCGACCAGATCACCAAATACGGGCGATATCGCCCAAAACTCACAGTGTCCGAGATCGGCAACTCCGAGTGCGGCTTGCGAAGCCGGTCCCTGGTCACACGCAGGCCGCCTCCGTGGCCTACAACGTGTCTCTCCGAATCTGTACGATCCGCTCATGGGCTACATCGAGCGCCGAGCGGACCGTCCTCGGCCGTGGCGGGTGCGCTACCGGGATCCGGCAGGGCGTGAACGGTCGAAGAGCTTCTTGCGCAAGACCGACGCTGAGCGATTCCTCCACAGCGTGGAGACCGACATCGTGCGCGGCGAATGGACCGATCCGCGACTGGGGCGGATCACCTTCGGAGAGTGGAGCACGCGAGTAGAGGCGGGCCGGGCCAACGTTTCGAACTCCACCCGCGCCAACTATCACTCGGTCCTGCAGAGCCTCGTTCTCCCCACGTTCGGGCCCGTGCCAATCGGCGCCATCGAACCCGGTGCCGTCCGAGAGTGGATCGCCGGCCTTGTCGCCAAGGGATACTCCGCTTCCACCGTTCGCCGGGCCTACACGCTGCTCCAAGAGGCTCTCGAGCTCGCCGTCGGCGATCAGGTGATCCCTCGCTCCCCGTGTCGGAATATCGCGCTGCCGCGGGCACACCGGACCGAGATGCGCTTCCTGTCCATCGAAGAGGTTGAACAGCTCGCAGAGACGATCCGGCCACGCTTCCGGGCTTTCGTGCTCGCCGGCGCCTATACCGGGCTTCGCCCCGGCGAGCTAACCGCCCTGCAAATCGAGCGGCTGGACCTGCTCCGTCGACAACTCCGAGTCGAGGAGCCGATCAAGACACCAGCCGCCCGCCGCACCGTCAGCTTCCCGAGCTTCCTCGCAGAGGAGCTGGCCGCCCACCTCAGCAGCTATCCGGGCGAGGACGGAAATGGAGTTCCCCCTTCTGGCCGGACACCTTGACTATGCGGCCATGGTGTTGGTGGTGTGACGGTAGTGGTCCTCCCATTCGATCGGCGATAGGTATCCGA
>CAMYMH010000025.1:0-5701 GCA_947259275.1 uncultured Acidimicrobiaceae bacterium
TGATCGGGGACGCTGCGCGCTTGGCGCGCCTCCCCCCATTGCTTGCAAGCGACCGCTCTATGTGAGAGCTTTCACAATATCACAAAGGGACTTCGGACCCTACCGTTCGTGGCTTTTTGTAGGTCAGCTTGATCCAGCTCGGGGAGGTTGGGCAACAAGGGAGAGACCTCTTGGTGTCGACTCAGACGCCGTCACGGGCGTGAACGAGGACTGCCTCTCATCCAATGCAAGCTTCCCGGGGCGGCAATGTATAGCGGAGGTCAAGGTGGGTGCTGCGAAACCGCCGGTTCGACTGGCAGTCTGGGGATCCTCCCTCCTGGCCGGGTTGACCTTGACCGCCGGTCTCTTGTTGGTCGTGTCAGATAACCCGGCGGAGGCCGCGAGTTCCTGCTCGACCCCCCGAACCCAGAGCTTACGGGGAAAGGCTGTCATTCTCGACCAGTGCTTCGACCAAGTGATCGAGTATCAGGAAACTGGGGCGACCTTCACGATCCATACCTACTACACCGAGCTCAACAATCTCACGAACATTGCTCAGTGCGACGAGCGAGGCGAACCGAACACCACGGATGGTCTTGATGACGACAACGATGGCCAGATTGACGAAACATCTGACGGGGTCAACAACGATCTTGACGGAGTGGACGCTGACGGTGATGGAGTTCCCGACGATGCAGATGGTGACGGCATTATCGACAATCCCTTCATAGACGAGGAGTATCCCGGCCGTTGTGAACACGGGTTGACAGACGTCGATGATGCCGACGGGAACAATGTCTTCGCGGTGGCTACCGCGAATGACATAGGGCGGGCCGTGGCATTCTACTGGGATCGCTTGCTGCCGATCGCGGATTCGGCCTTCGATTCGACGACCCTCCATTTCACCCTATTCATTGGTGAAGATCCCCGGGGAGGCGCCGGCGACATCTTGATCGACGATGAGATCGCGGAGGGGGCCGGTAATCCCTTTGCTGTCCAAAATAGGCGCGCGACGGTTTTTCACGAGGTGATGCACGAGGTCCAGCGGGCATATGGCAATCCGGACGCCACCGTCCACATGGAGAGCGTTGCCAAAGCCATTGAAGACCGGGTTGATTCCTCTGCTGACTCCTGGACCACCTCGGGCTTCATAGGTCAGTGGAACAGCTATCTGGGGGCAGACTGCAATCGGATTCCGTGCTGGGCCAGGGACTGGTCAACGATCAGCTATCCGGCTGCTGCGTGGTGGACGTGGTTTATGGATCAGTATCGGGTGTCCTCCGAGCTGGAGCCTGCTTTGGGTTGGGTCGCGCTGCGGGATTTCTATGAGGAGTTGAGGGACGCCCCTAGTAGTGCGCTGGCGGCGTTGGCGGAAACGATCGAAGACCGCGGCGGCGACTTTCGGGACGACATCATCGATTTCTATTTGGCATTGTGGGCGTTCCCCTTCAACCCGGCCGATGCTCGCCTAGATTTCGTGGACGCCGAGGTCAAAGCCGTGGCCGGGCCTATGTCGGGCCACACCGTGATTCCCACTGGCGTGGGCCCGGCGCCGTCTCCGCCTTTTGCACCTGCGTGGTATCTGGACACCAAGACAATGGAGTCGCGTTCGTCGCGGTATTGGGAGTTCAATCCGGCCAACCAGTGTGAGTTTATTGGTTTCAGTTTTGATGGTTATGGGAGTCCGTACGGTTTCAGTGTGATGACGGTGGATGGTGGCAGTCTGGTGGACCGGTGGACGAGCTACAGCACCAGCTGGGCTCGGACGGTTCGGAGTGTTGATCTGGATCGGGTGGTGGGGGTGGTGACGGCCTTCGATCGGAGCGGGAATGTGGATGTCGCTCGGGGGTGTGTTGAGCCGACTGTGACGATCAAGCAGCCCACGGGGGACGCTCCTGCGTATGTGGGGGAAGCAACTGCCCCTCGCAAATTCGTGGTTCGCCTGGCCGTGCGGGGCGCCGATGGTGGAGCAGTTGCCGGCCTGTTGGCGACTGATTTTGGGGTCACCCTGACACCTTCTGGGGGAGGGGCGGACCTCTCCGCGGACGTTGTCAATTCGTCGTATGTGATGGAGGACTATTGGTTATTGGTGGATCCCCCCGACGATGGAGAGGGTGCGGTTTCGGGTGAGACCTACGGTCTGATGGTGGAGCTGGGAACCGAGAATGACACTCAGGCTGATTCGGTGCTCTACGGGGATGGCGACTATGACACGGTCATAGTGTTGGATCGATCGGGGAGCATGGGCGGTGACACGGGGAAGCTCGAGGCCGCTCAAAACGCGGTCAGCCTGCTAGTCAACGAGCTCTCGGAAAGTTCCCAGGCGGGCCTGGTGGTGTTCGACTCAGATGCCCCCCCTGCTCGCGAGCTCAGGCCGGTGAGTGAAATGGTCGGCGGCAGGCCATATCGGGACCTCTTGATTGAAGAAATCGGTGATCTAGTGGCTGATGGTCGTACCTCGATCGGTGATGGTATGTGGGAGGCGGCAGCAGAACACGACCGTTCCGGGGACCCTTCGCATACCTGCAACTTTGTTTTGCTCAGCGACGGTCATGAGAACGAACCCCGGTATTGGAATAGCACACCCTCGTTGCCTGACGACGCCAGGGTTTTGAATGTTGCCGCTGCCAGCGTGATCCACACCATCGCGTTCGGACCGGAAGCCAACGAGGATCTTCTGGAGTCCATTTCTGGGTTCCCGGAGGCAGGCACCCACGACTATGCCACCTCCAGCGGGGTGGTGCCGGTGGATTCGGTGGTGAGCTGGCAGAACAATCTGAGCCGGATCTATGACCATAAAGCAGCTCAGATCGGCGGGAGACAGCGGATCCTGACGGCCTTGGCCGATTCGGCTCTTGGAGGCTTGAACACGGGCCTGGTCGGCTTCGAAGACCTCACCCTGGGGACCGAGTATGAACTGGGAGATGAGTTCACGGCGTCAGGAGTTCCCGTGCAGGTAACCCCGTTCGTGCTCAACGGGGGGAGCCCTACCAGCAGCGTGTTTGCGTCAGTGACCGACCAAGGGTTGGCGCAGGGGTCCGGCAACGAACTGTTCCTAGGTAACAGCAACCTGACCTTTGGATTCGTCAAACCGGTCGATCGGTTGACCCTGCAATTCCAAGGCGGTACCGGACAGGCCAACCTGATGATCAACGGTGAACTGCGAAGCGTCACCGACCTGGCCGTACTGCACGGTGAAGAGGTTGGTGGGGTGGCCGTGCAGGTCCTGGCTCTGGGAACCGGACCGGCTCCGGCGTCAACCCTCCGACTCTCGGGCACCATCAATTCGTTTGCGATCGGCGGCCAGAAGTTCACTATTGACGAGGTGGGCTTCAGTGGTTCGGAAGGGAACCTGCATCCGATCCCGGTGGACGACGCCACCGACCTGTTGATGGTTTCGGTGGCCTGGCAGACCGACACCGAAGGGCTGCACTCCACCGATCTGGTCGACCCTGCCGGTGGTTCGGTTTCCACCGGCTACCGGCGGACATCTCCGTCTGGCACCAACGAGGTGTGGGAAGTGCCCAATCCGGTTGCGGGAACCTACATGCTACGAGTAAAGAACCTGCCGCAGGAATACTTCGTTTCGGCGACCGCCCAAAGCGACTATCAGCTTTACCTGTTCTTTGGTGGGCAAGAAGCCGATGACCCGAGCGGCACCCCCGTGCCCATCATCGGCGCATTGGTCGGATCCGATGGGCCGCTGCTAGGAGCCGAGGTCACCGCGGTGGTGACCGACCCGGACGGGTACCGGGCCACGATGCGCTTGTTTGATGACGGCCATCACGGTGACACCCTTGCCAACGACGGGGTATACGGCAACACCTACACCGCCACCCGGCTCGGGGAACCAGAGGTTGCCGTGGTACCCGATGAGGGTTCCGAACCAGCCGAGGTGGGTTCCTACCGGGTTGAGGTCGATGCCCTGTGGCGGGACATCCCCCGCCAGGCACAGGGCAGCTTCACCCTCACAGCCGGGGCCGACAAAGACAACGATGGGATCTCCGACAATTGGGAGACAGCCCACGGTCTCAACCCCGCATCTGATGCCGATGCCGACCAGGACCCCGACCAAGACGGGCTCCCCAACCGATGCGAATTCCAGGTCGGCACCGACCCCCGCAACAGTGACACCGACGACGGAGGCGAAAGTGACGGCAGCGAAGTCCCCTACACCCCCAACACCGTGATATGCCGACCCGAGACCCTCGACCCCTTCGATCCCTCCGATGACCGGATCGGACCACTGACTTCGTTGATAGCACTGGCGGAAGCCACCACCAAAGACGGGCCCTTCATCCGTCTGTCGATCGGCCGGCCCCTCACCGGCGACCTCGAATCGGTGACCGTGCTGCGTCGAGTATTCAATACCGACGGGACCCTGCTCCAAGACTGGCAACCCATCGCCCAGGATTACACCGCCTCGGTCTTGGAGGACTTCAACATCACCGATGGATACAGGTACCAATACCTAGCCAGACCCATGAGCACTAGCTCTCAGGTGTGGGGTCGCAGTGTCCCGACCACGTTTGTACTAGCCAGTCACGACCCCTACCCGCCCACCGGCTCGATCACAATTAGCCCCACGGGCACCGGTCGACTCGTGGACATCCACCTCACGGTCGACGACTTCTTCGGTGCCGATCATGAACTCGCGTCTGATCTGACCCTGCTCCCGGGCAACGTGCCCGGTGAGATCATGATTCGTCTCAGCAACACTCCCAGCTTCGATGGAGCTGATTGGCGGCCCTTCACCGACCTCGTGACCGACTGGCGTGCTGCAAACGTCAAACCAGGGGGAATCGCTCGGGTGCACGCCGAGTTTCGAGATGTCAGCGGGAACATCGGCATTGCCACCGGCGGTATCGTCTATTCCCCTCAGGAGGTGGGCGTCGGCCTGGTCGATCCCACAAGCGGCTCCTGGCACCTCCGGGACGCCGACGGCACCGTGACCACCTTCTACTTCGGAGTGCCGGGCGACATCCCCATCGTCGGTGACTGGGACTGTGACGGGATTGACACGCCAGGCATGTACCGCCAAGCGGACGGCTTCGTCTACCTGCGGAACTCCAACTCGACCGGCTTTGCCGATGTCCAGTTCCATTTCGGTATCAAGGGTGATATCCCCATCGCAGGTGACTGGGACGGGGACGGCTGTGACACCGTCGGTGTCTTCCGGAACGGTCACGTATACCTATCGGACAAACTCGGTGCCAACGACGGCTGGTTCGTAGCCGAGTTCGACTATTGGTTCGGCATTCCCGGCGACCACCCCTTCACTGGGGATTTCAACCGCGACGGTCAAGACACCATTGGTCTGTACCGCGAATCCTCCGGCTTCGCCTACCTCACCGAAGACCACGGGCCACCGTCAGGAGTAGCAAGCACCGACAACGAATTCTTCTACGGGATAAGAGGCGACAGAGTCACAACAGGTGACTGGACGGACGACGGCATCGACACCGTGGCCATCTACCGGGCAAGCGATCAAAAGTTCTACATCAGCTACGAGAATCGTCTCAAGACTGCCGACGAAGAGATCGAATTGGGTCCTGCACGTGGCATCCCGGTAGCAGGCCGATTCAGCTAAGCCCGTGGGTGACAATGACCTAATGCGTCGTCTCGGCTCGGTCGGCCTGATCGCGCTCCTTGTCGCAAGTGCCTGCACGAGTGGCTCGAATACCGCCCCCGCCAGCAGCCCTACGTCGGTGGCCGTGACCAC
>CAMYMH010000025.1:5766-77847 GCA_947259275.1 uncultured Acidimicrobiaceae bacterium
GGTCGTAGAACTCGGGACCCGTCCAGCCTCCCCTCGGAGCCAATGAGTTCGGTGAGATCAGGACGGGTCCCGAGTTCTACGACCTCTTCCAGCCGGGTGCCGATTGGGAGTCTGCGTCCGAGCGCGTGCACGTCCTCCACTTCTTTGGCGAGTGGGCAGCCTGGAGGTCGAGCGATGCCGAGCTGGCTGCGGTGGTCGAGGACCTCAACCGGCGGGGGATCGCCATCGGCATCGAGGGTGGGCCCCTCTTCCCACGGGGGACGTGTTCGGAGAATATCGAGGGGTTTGCCGGACCGGGCGAGGTGCACGTGATGGTCGACCGCATTGCCCGGGCCGGTGGCCGAGTCACCTATGTGGTGCTCGAGCACGGGTTCGATGCGCTCGCCGCGCTGTCCGCAGAATGTTCCATGTCGCTGGCGGAGGGCGCCGCCGACATGGCGGTCTATCTCGACACGGTTCGTCGAGTCTTCCCGGAGGCGGAGTTCAGTATTACCGAGACCGGCAACCTCGACACCGAGATCCTGGGCGCCTACTTCAACGCTTTTCGAGAAGCGACCGGTGAGTATCCGGCGCACCTTATGCTCGACGTTCCCTACGGGGAACCGCACTGGCCATTGGCGGCTCGGGCCATCGAAGATCACGCTCGATCCTTGGGCATCGGATTCGCCATCTTCTACCTCGGAGAAGAAGAGGACACCAATGATCAAGAGTGGATGGACAACCTCCGTGACCACATCGTCGAGTACGAAGTGGTCTACGGCGGCCGACCGGACCGGCCCTTGTTTACCTCGTGGCACGATCACCCCAAGAACCTGCTTCCGGGAACCGAGTCATCGGCCTTCACCCATATCCTCAACTGGTACACCAGGACGCGGACATCGATCTCGGCGGACACCTCAGAAGTCGACGGCGGTCTGCTGGTTAGCGGCCTGCTGAAGGATTCGTCAGGAGCTGCCCTCGGCCACGAGACAGTCGAGATCCGTTTCAGGTCCGCCGGCGGCTGCTGCGATCCACCGGAGGGCGTCTTCGCACCCGGTGGTATCGATGTACTCGAGGACTTCGTGGTGACGGGCGTGGTGCCCGACGGTGCCACCACAGCAGACGTCGGGTACCGAATCAACGAAGAATGCGCCTGCAACGGACCGGTCGACCTTCTCGTCGAGGAGTTCAACTACTCGGAAAACGGGGGTCCTAATCCGATATCCAACCCTGACTTCGTCGCCGGGCCGGCAGGGTGGATCCGCTGGGGCGAGGCCGCGCAAGTGGTCGAAACCGGGGGCCTCCACGTTCAGGCCGCCTACGGTCAAGTGGCTTCGCTCAACTCGGAGATGTTCCCGGTAGCGTCCGGAGCATCGTTCACTATGACCTACTCGGCGCGGATATCGCCGCAGTCAGACGGAAACGGACACTTCACACTCATCTTCCACGGCGAAGACGGTCCCATCAGGCGCTTCCGGAAGCACATCAGGCCCAGTCGAGCCTTGGCGGGCCATACTGTCACCGATGCGGACGGTCGATTCGAGTTGGTCGTCGAGACGCCGGCCGAGCCCAAGCTCATCGAGGCCTGGTACGACGGCACTGAGACGCACTGGCCTGCTCTCGCTGAGACCGGCGAGGCGGCGCTCAACTGAGCACTCGCCTCACCAACCCTGTCCCGACAAGTCCCCTCATTGAGATTGCATAACTGGCACCGTGCGTGGGCGCTACTGGGATTGAACCAGTGACCTCTGCCGTGTGAAGGCAGCGCTCTCCCGCTGAGCTAAGCGCCCGGAAGAACCGAGAGCATAGCCTCCTTCAATCCGGCGGTTGCCGGCGAAGTCCGGCAATTCCAAACTGCGATCGCTTGCGGGGACTCACGACTCGCACCTAGGGACCTTCGGCGGTACCCAAGCGTGCTTGCTACTGGTAGGTCATAGCTTCAAAGCGCTCTGCAAGGGGGCTCGATGCAGCTTGCCCATCTCGAATCGGCAGCCGAGGCCTTGGAAAAGCTCGATGTCGACGCGCTGGTGGCCCACTACGCGGTCAACTTCGTCTTCGAGGACACCGCTGCCGACGTCACAATCACCACCCGCGAACAGCTGCGCCGCTATTACGAAAGCCTCTTCTCCATGCCGGGAGTGGCGTTCACCGATGTGTTCGTCTTCGCGGGTGACTCCGGACGCGGCGGAGGAGAGTGGACATGGTCGGGCCTGGGTGAGGATGGAAACCCGTTCAGCATCAAGGGCGCTTCCATCTTCGAGGTCGACGACTCGGGCATCACCCGAGAAACGATCTACTACCTGCCGCCGCAACTTCGATCAGCCTCCGCGCCATGACCGAAGTCGCCCGCCTCCCGGCCGGAACCATCACGCTCCTGTTCACCGACATCGAAGGTTCCACCGAAAAATGGGACCACTTCCCAGAAGAGATGGGGGCGGCCCTCACGCGACACGATGAAATCCTCGCCAACGCAATCGTCGAACACCGAGGGTCTATCGTCAAACACAAGGGTGACGGCTACTTCGCCGCCTTTCCGTCCGCCCTTCACGCAGTAGCCGCCGTGGCTGAGACACAAGCAGCCATCGCAGAAACCAACTGGGATGCCGGGATAGATCCGTTTCGAGTTCGTATGGCGCTCCACACCGGAATTCTCGAGCCGACCGGAGGCGACTACCACGGTCCCGAGGTGAACAAGGTCGCCCGGTTGGAGGCGGTTGCACACGGCGGACAGGTGCTCTTGTCCGCGACAGCCGCGGCGGAAGTCCTCGGAGCCCTCCCCCCCGGCTTCGCCCTCGAGGATCTCGGCTCGCACCGGCTCCGAAGCCTGGCCCGATCGGATCACATCTATCAACTCGCGGGGCCGGGGCTCTCGTCCGCATTCCCACCGCTGCGGACCGAAGCCTTTGAACGCCGGACACTGCCTTCATACCAGACCTCCTTCGTCGGGCGAGACGGCGAAATCGCCGACATCAGCGACCTCCTCACCAAGGACGGCTGCCGGTTGCTTACCGTCCTGGGACCCGGCGGCAGTGGAAAGACCAGACTGGCAGTAGAGACCGCCGCTCGTCTCGCCGACCGCTGGTCACACGGGGCGGCCTTCGTCCCGCTGACGGTGGTGGCGGAGTCAGCGGGTGTCATCCCGGCAATCGCCGAGGCGCTCGACTTCACCTTCGATTTGCACACCATCACCATGGTCGATCACAAAACCCAGCTGTTCGACTACCTCGCCGGTCAAGGTTTGTTGCTCGTATGCGACAACTTCGACCACCTGATCCCCGCCGCCAACCTGTTCACCGAACTCACTCAGGCAGCACCCGACGTCGATGTCGTCGTGACAAGTCGCCAGCGGCTCGGTGTAACCGGCGAGCAAATCCTCGAGCTGGGCGGCATGGATTCCGAAGCGCACGCCGGAAGTGAAGGATTTCCGCCGGCGTGGGAGCTGTTCGAGGCACGGGCTCGGCAAACCCAGCCTCAGTTTCGTATCGGCGAGGACAATCGTGCAAACGTGGCACGGGTTTGCCACCTGGTCCATGGCATTCCCCTCGGCATCGAGCTGGCCGCATCCTGGGTGACGCTGTTGTCATGCGCCGAGATCGCCGATGAGATCGATCGCAGCCTCGACTTCCTCGCGAGCGACGCAACCCTCGAGACCGACCGACACCGGAGCTTGCGGGCCGTGTTCGATTCGAGCTGGAAACTGCTGACGGAAGCCCAGCAGACGGCCTTCAGACGTCTTTCCATCTTCCCGGCGCCGTTTTCGCGGGATGCCGCCGCCGAGATCACCGACGCACCCATCCGGACCCTCATGGAGCTCAGATCGCGCTCGCTGCTGCGGCAAACGTTGGATGGGGACCTGGAGTTGCATCCGCTGCTCCGTCAATTCGCACAAGAACTCGTGCCCGAAGACGAGAACCTCCAACTTTCCGCCCGACACGGGCGCTTCTATGTCCAAAGGCTGCTCACGCGGGAACAAGACCTGAGAGGCGGACCCAATCAGTTGGACGCCACTGCCGAACTGGCCGACGAACACGAGAACATGCGAGCGGCCGTCGAATGGGCGATGAGCGGCCTTCCTCCAGCAGAAGCGGTCGAGGTCTTGAACGCCGCCCACCGCTTCTACCTGAATCTGGGCTGGTACGAGGGATGGGAGGAGTTTGCGCGTCTCGTCGAGCTGACCAGCCCATCCGTCGACGAAGGGAGACAATCCAGTTTGCCGTATCTCTGGGCCGCCACCTACCTGTCGGTCTACCTCGCGGTGCTCGCACAGATCCAGGAGGCGGAAACGATCATCGATGGCATTCTCCCCGCGTGGGAGGAGATGGGAGGCAGAGGTCTGGCGTTCTGCCGGTACACCCAGGGCGTGTTGGCGGCCCAAGGTGGGAAAAACGAAGAAGCCGAAACGTACCTCGTCTCGGCTCTGGAAGCCGGACGCGCCGTGGACGATCCCATGCTGGTGGCGACCACGTTGCTGTGGTACGGGTGGGTGGTCTATGAACTCGGTGACGCGGAGGAAGCCAAACGGCACTTCGACGAGAGCCTGCGATTGATGTCCAGCCCAATGAACCACTGGGGCAAGGCCTTTGCCCTCAGCAAGCTCGGAGTGGCCGCAGACGCGATGGGTGACCACCGGCGGGCCCTCGAGTATCACGGCGAAGGCCGGGAGATGTTCGTCAAAACCAACGACATCGCCGGCCAGGCGTACACGGTCAGCCGCCTGAGTTTGACCTATTGGCTGCTCGGGGACTACGAACAGGCGCGAAGCTACGGCCTGGAGGGACTCGAGCTGTTTGAGCAGGTCAACCATCGGTGGGGAATCGGCGCCTCACTTTGCCGAATCGGCTTCGCCGAAATCGGCTTGGGAAACACCGAAAACGCCGCCATACGACTCCGGGCGGCCATCGAAGAGGCCGAGAAGTCGGGCCTGGGTGGCCTCACGCTCTACGCCCTGATCGGGATCGGCGTTCTCATGGCAGCCTTGGGGCAAGACGAAAGAGCCTCGGAAATCCTGGCGTTCTGTGTCCACCAATCGTCGCTGCCCAGCCAATACCGCGAGTTCACCGAACCCTGCCTCTCCGAGCTCCGAAACCGTATGGATGCCGAGACCTTCACGGCTTCACAGAGCCGCGGGGAACGCTGGAATCAAGGGGAGGCAATCAATGCGGCCACGGCAGCCGTGGCAGCCGCCAACCTGAAACCTGCCACAACTCAAACGACCTCGGTCCGGGCTGAATAGCCGAGATCTAGGATTCAGCCGCCTCTGCCAGCCGCGAGATCAGGTCCCGAAGAACCGGGGGGCGTAGGGCATCTATCCCCCGGGCCTCATTCGTCGATTCGGATCACTTCGACGGTGCACTTGGTAACCAGGGCGGCGATGGCTCCGATCGCTGCCCATACCGGAGCGAGCAGAGCACCGACTACCCCGACCGTGAGCGGAATCTCGATGAGTCGCTTGCCCTCGTCGCTGGTGATGATGATGCGACGGACGTTGCCCTCGTGCACTAGTTCCTTGATCTTGGCGAGAACCTCCTCGCCACTCAACTCGTAGTGCTCGCTGAACTCTTTGTCCTCGTCCATAGCCTTCTCCTTGGAGACCTCAGCTGTGATGCCTCCCACCAGTAGAGCGATCGCGCTCACGGCCCACCAGGGCCGACCGGCCTTTGTCGTTGAACGGTCGTCGTAAAGTTCCCGAACGCTCCACATGCGAGGACCGCCGATGACCCAAACGACCGAGACGGTCCGTCGCTTCGTCGGATGGCGCATCGTGGTCCTGGCCACCATCACGGCCGCGATGACCGGGCCGGGCCAGACCATTGGGGTCTCCGTATTCGTGGATCCGATGATCGAAACGCTCCACCTGACCCGCTCGCAGGTATCGACGGCCTACCTCATCGGCACGTTGCTCGGGGCGCTCGCACTGCCTTCGGTGGGGAAATGGGTGGATCGAATCGGGGCCCGGTTGGCGATGACCGCGGTGGGCACCGCCTTCGGAGTCGGGCTCGTCGTCATGAGCGGAGTGCAGGGATTCGTCACGCTCGCCATCGGGTTCACCTTGATCCGATGGCTGGGGCAGGGATCGCTCAGCCTCGTCAGCACCGTGGCGGTAACCCACTGGTTCGAGCGGCGCCGCGGCTCGGTGTTCGGAGTGATGATGACCGCCGTCAGCGCCTTGATGAGTACGACACCGGTGCTCCTCAATCTGGCAATCGAGGCCTATAGCTGGCGGACCGCCTGGCTGCTGGCGGCGGCCGCCGTGTGCCTCGTGGTGATTCCGATCGGCTGGTTCGGGATCGTGAACCGGCCCGCCGACGTAGGACAGCGCACCGACGGTGACGTCGTTCTTGCCGCCGGCGTTGAGCCGGGCCCAGATTTGTCACAGTCCCGGCGGGAGGCGATTGGCGAAGTCCGCTTCTGGCTGCTGACCGCCACCGTCGCCACCACCGCCTTGCTGATCACCGCCCTCAACTTCCATCAGATCTCGATTCTCGGCGAGGCCGGCCTCTCCTCGACCGAAGCCGCCACCATGTTCCTTCCCCAGGTGGGCGGAGCAATCGTCGTCGGACTGAGTGTGGGCGCCCTCGCCGACCGCATTCCCGTCCGGTTCCTGCTCGCCATCGCCATGACCCTGATGACGGCCGGTCTACTCATGATCAACATCGTTGAGCCCGGCTGGCAGGTCGTGCTCTACGCCATTTCGGGCTGGCCAACATCGGTGCCATCCAGGGTGTTTCCACCCTCATCGGAGTGGGAGCCTCGGCGCTCGGGCCGGTGACACTATCGCTCATCCGTAGTTGGGTGGGTGGCTACGCCGAGGCGGCGCTCCTGCTCACCGTCATCCCGGTCGCGATCGGGGCCGCCGCCCTGACGGTGTCCGAGCCCGATCGGAAGGAATCAATCGGCTGAAGCGGGCTCGGCCATGTACCAATCGGTGAACTCGGTGCACTCCCCTGCCTGATTGAGGCGGATCACCCACAGGTTGGCGTAATCGGGCTGGTCGTGATACTCGGTCCAGCCGCGCACGAATCCCACCGTGCCGTCGATGCCGATGATCTCGAAGCGGAAACCCCACGTGCCCGGCTCGTCCCGGTGTCGCAACCACCCCTCGACGATTGCCTGGCGGCCCTCCCACGGTTCCTCGTAGGGTTCGGCGAAGTAACGGGCATCTTCGGCGAACAAGCTTTTGATGTCACCAGGGTCGTTGCTGGTCCAGGCCTGCACATAACCGAGCACCCAGGAAGCCAGGGCATCACGCATGTCCCAACGCTACCGATCGGTCACCCGTCAAGCGCCGGGAACAGCCCCTCGAACATCGAGGCCATGTTGTCCATCATGTCAAACAGCGAGTCGGCCTCGGAACGATCCGGATCGAGCCGCGTCATCAGCTGAATGCCGAGGAACATCGCCGATATCGCGTACGCAGCCTCCCGCTTGGGCAGCATTGCTGCCAGGGGGCTCCCCTCGAGGGCGTCACCCAGCCCATCCTCGACTACCTGGATCCACCGTTGGAAAGCATCGAGCATGGCCTCAGCCATATCAGGATCGTTGGCGGCCCCCGCCATCATCTGAGTGACCACCGCCACCGAGCCTTCCTGCAGGTCATCGCCGTGCAACCGCCGTGCGAGACCAACCAGATCGGCGAGCGAAGAGATACCTTGGGCCTCTCGCCCGTATCTCTCCACCTGCGATTTGGAGTTGCGCAGCGCCGCTTGAATCAACAGGTTGTTGACGCTTCCGAAGTGATAGAAGATCAGCGCCTGGTTGAAGTCGCCCCGGCCGGCGATGGCCCGGGCGCTGGTCCCGGTGATCCCGTCGGCCTTGAGGGTCTCGATGGCGGCATCCATGATGCGGTCTTTGGTGCTTGGCTTCGGCTCGGCCATGGTGGCCGCAGCGTACCGCTTGTCGGAATCAGCCGCCGCCGGAGTCAAGGCGGCCACGTCTGAGCGTGCCGCCAGCGTGCCGCCAGTTCGGCACCGCCGACCAGCTCGCCCGGCACCCGGCGCAGCCGACTGCCCGCCAGCGGCCCGATGATGGCGGACCCGTCCCGTGGATTCCAGGTCGTGCCGGTCTCAGCATCGACCAGCATGCCGTCTTCCTCGGCGAAGGTGAGAGTGTGGACGTTCACCGCACGCTCATAGACATCGAACCGTCTTGGGCTGCCCCGACTCGCCAGCACCACCAACGCCCGATCGCTCACTCTTCCGTTCAGCACGCCGACCTGAGTCAAGTCATCGAGCGAGTAAGCGACTGCCACTCCTTCGACCTCCACCACCAGCCGCTCCCCGTCGGCCGGCCGGGTCGGATGCACGGTGGCCGGCCGCACTCTGGTGCTCTCCGGCTCGCACGCCTCACAAGATTCGTTTCGTTCCATCCAGCGGCTGATCCGCTTGCGGCGCTTGGACACGAAGTCGAAGAACCTCTCGGCCAAAGGCTGAAAGCTGTTCCCGCTCAACCGATAGGACCAGTCACGCCACCGGTGGGTGGCCCACAGGCACATGAGGAAGGCCGGCCCGCCCACCCAGATGCGGCCGTTCTGGTCGGTGACCACCAGTTGCTCGCCGAGCGGGACGCCCGGGTACTGACTCCGGACGTCCTCCGACCCTGACGGGACCAGCCGCAGCGGGACATGAGTTGGCTGGGTCGTCAACCAGTCCCGGCTCCGCCGGCAGAGCGCGCACTGTTCGTCGTAGAGAACAGTGAGCTCGGCGATGGTCCCGTTCATGCAGCACCACCCTCCTTGATGACGTATTGGGGGGCAACCGGAGCATCGATCCGCTCCCGATGGGCCCGGATCCGCCAGAACACGAAGACGTTGACAAAGTGAATCGCCCCGAGGGTCAGCAGCAGAATGGCCAGGCGGTTGATGAGAAACTGGACGGCACCGAATGCATCCAGGTCGCTCTTGGACCGAATGATGAACAAGGCGTACCCGAGGTTCAGCATGTAGAAGCCGGTCACCAACAGCCGGTTGACGGACTCGGCCAGCTTCTGTTTCCCTTCGAACACATCATCGAGAAACACCTGGCCGCTGTTGAACAGCGTGCGAGCCAGCCACACGGTCAACCCGATCGCCACCGCCGCGTATACCAAATACACCAGAATTGCGTATCCGTCGCCTTTCATTTACTCCGCTCCTTTCGGGCTCGGTTAGCCCTTTTGATCGTTTGCTTTGAGCATTTGCTTTAAACGTACGCTCAAAATATCGAGTTGTCAAGTCACCGGTTCCGTAGGCTGGGCGAGTGGATCGTCATGCTTTCGAAGCGCTGGTCGACCGGTCGCTCGAGCAGCTTCCCGACTGGGTGCTCGACGCCCTCGACAACGTGGTCGTGGTGGTTGAGGATCGTCCCACCGCCGAACAGGATCCCGACGGGGAGGACCTGCTCGGCATCTACGAGGGGGTTTCGCTCTACGACCGGGGAGTCGAATACTCGATGGCACTCCCCGACCGCATCGTCATCTTCCGCCTGCCTCACCTGAGCCTCGGGCTGTCGGTCCCCGATCTGGAACAGGAAGTGCGGACCACGGTTCTGCACGAGATCGCCCACCATCTGGGCATCGACGACCAGCGCCTGCACGAGCTCGGCTGGGACTAGTCACTTTCGGGGTGAAATAAGCACTCCTAAGCCGTAACCGGTCGCTGCCGATACATGTGCTCATGGATTACGAGTTCGACCAAATCGACGACCCGTACCGGCGGTGCGAAGATCATTGCAACCACGACCTGGTGCGGGGCATACTCGTGTCCGACCTGCTCGGAAACGACGGGCCCTACCGGCCGACCAGCCTGCTCGTCACCCTCCCCTTCGATCGCGCCGCCCGCGACGAAGAACTCCCCCGGGCCAGCTAGCCCGCCCCTCTCGAGCCGAAGGCTCCGCCAGAACTTTCGCCCCGCCAGGCGGGTCTAACCTCAGAACGACCATCTTCCAGGAGGAGACATGGACAAATTGCTCGAGCTGGTGCAGGAAAAGGCCGGCATTTCGGCCGACCAGGCCCAGAAGGCCATCGAGGCCGTTGTCGGATTCATGAAAGACAAGCTACCCGGACCGCTGGGTGATCAGGTTTCCAAGTTCGTCGACGGCGGCGATGACGACGGCGGCGAAGACGACGGCGGAATGCTTGGCGGCGTCACCGACAAGCTGGGCGGCCTCATGGGCGGCGGCGACTGACACCAGACGCGTGTTGCGCGAGACGCGTCCCGGATGACCGGGACGCGTTTCGTTTATGAAGCGTTCCCGGTCTCTCGCTCAAACACCCGACGTTGTTAGCACAATCGGGAGACATCCCGACCTCGCCTGCGGCGAGGCCACCCTTCCCTGAGGGAAGGGAAACAAGGTCGACAACGAAGACGGGGTGAGCCGGACCGAGCCTGGCCGCCCCCCTCCCGGCTACGCCGGACTCCCCCCTCCGGGGGGAGAAAAGGCGAGGCTGCCTGACTCCGCAATCCCGGAGTTGCCAGGTATCCCGAGCCGGGTGAAGCCTCGCCCCCTCCCGGCTGTGCTGCCGAGTGCGGTTCGTTGAGTCTGAGCGGCCTGCTGCCGGCCGGGAGATGTCGAGTCTCCCAGGTCGAGAGGGGTGCCGGATTCAGGCTTGGGGCCACCATTCGGTGTCGGGGAAGTTGCCGTACCAGGCGAACCAGAAGGACTGGCCGGAGATGAGGCGGGCCAGCTCGGTTCCGTCGGGAAGCACCAGCGCGTCCTCGCCGGCGGTAACCAGTTCTCCTTCGAACAAGATCTCGCCTTCGAGGACTTCCAGACCGGCAGCCCCCTGGTAGGCACGGGCGCCACCCTCCGATGCCACCAGCACGACCGGAGCGCCCCCCAGCTCGGTGACCAGCCCGCCCGCCTCCAACAGAGACCCCAGGCCGGCCGCCAACTGGCTTCCGGCGTAGTCGAGTGTCACCACCTCGTCCTTGGGGGCGAAATGGTCGGGGACGCTGAAGACCGGGAACCAGATGGCGTTGCCGGCGTAGTAGCCGGCATAGGCATCGCCCGGCTGGTACGAAAATCCACCCGTCGGAGTGAGCTCGGTCGGATCGTCATCCCGGGTGAGGGCGGCGACAGTTTGCACGTCGGTGTCCGGGTGCTCGGCAACCCAGTCGGCCCAGGTAGTGACCGTGAGGGGAAGCTTCTCGAGCATCGTCCCCGCCAGCGGACCGGCGAACGCCTCACCAGTGAGCTGGTTCCACAAAGTGTCGGTTTGCACGTCGACCATGACCTTGTTCGAGTTCATGAGCAGTCCGGAGGTCTCGAAGGCCAGCGTCATCCCGTCGGCCGCCGCCCGGTACAAGACGGCGGTTCGGCACAACGTGCAATATGCCAGCGAAACCTCGACCCCGCCCAGCGTGTCATTAGCCAGCTCGTGATGCCCGAGAATGCGCACCGGGTAGGCGCGCGCCTCGCCGTTGATGACCGCCCCGAACACGAGCTCATCGTCCACCATGTAGCCGGCCTCGGCTACCGAGATGGTGGCGGCGTCGTTGAGCTCCGGAATCCCACCCCGGCGGACGCCGCCCCACTGCAACCGGCTGGCGGTGACGGCATCCGGCACCGCCGCGATCAGCGGCTCGAAGGCCGGGTCGATGTTCCCGAACAGAGCCGCCTTCCACTCAACGTAGGCGGGACCGGGGTCGGGGACGTTGTCCATCAGCCAATTGCCGAAGAACAACCACTGATCGCCGGCATTGGCGGTCTGGGGCGTCTCGCCGGTCACCCGGCTGAGGATTCGGATCGCGTTCCTCAACGTCTCGGTGTCGCCGAGCCGGGCGGCATCGAAGGCATAGGGGATCAGATCGGGCTCGTTGATGAGGCCGACCACTTCGACCACCTGGCGGGTTTGATCGAGCGTGTCGATGAGGCCGATATCGGCGATCAGCGCCTCGACCTCGGCGCGACCGAATTCGGACGAGGGAGCCGAGGTGGTCGCCGGGGTCGAAGTGGTGTCGGGCCCCGAGGTGGTATCGACCACGCTGCTACTGCAAGCCGACAGAAAGACGATGCCGACGGCCAGCACGTTCTTCACCACAGGAGACAACTCCACCCTCGGCCCAATTCCCGACGGGATCGGCCGTCAATGGCCACGGAACCCTTCATGCCAGCAGCAACGCTCTGGAGGCCTCAATCGTTCCGGGCGAGGCCCGGAGACTATTTCTAGGGCTCGAGGCCACCGTCATCCACCATCTCCGAAATCGTGGGGTTAGGATCGATGGGACGGGACAGCGAGGCCACGTGGACAACATCGGGCGCTATCGCACCGAACGCGTGTTGGGGAGTGGGGCATTCGCGACGGTTTGGCTCGCCCACGATGACGACCTCAACGTCGACGTCGCCATCAAAGTCCTGGCGGACAACTGGGCAAAAGATGAAGACGTCCGACGCCGATTCATAGAAGAAGCGAGAATCCTGTGGCAAGCCGATTCTCCGCACATCATCGGCATCCACCACATGGATGAGCTTCCGGACGGACGGCCGTACTTCGTGATGGCGGTGGCCGACCGGGGGGCGCTGGAGGATCGCATGCGACAGCGCGCCGTCGATCGCCTTCAATTCACCGTCGACGAGGCGTGCGATCTCAGCATCGACATCGCCTCCGGCCTCGAAGCAGCCCACCAACTCGGAGTGGTCCACCGGGACCTCAAGCCTTCGGCCATCCTGTTTCGCACCGACCCCGCCGGGCGTTCCCCGGACGATGAGATCCTGGTGCTGGCGGACTTCGGCATCGCCAAATCGCTGGCCAGGGCCAAAACCACCATCGCCACCGGAACCCCCCATTACATGGCTCCCGAACAAGCGGAGGGCCGGGTAGACGAGAGAACCGACCTCTACAGCGCCGGCATCATCCTCTACGAGCTCCTGGCCGGCCGGGTGCCGTATGCCTTCGACTCACTGCCGGCAGTCGTGAAGGCCCAGGCGGCGGGACCGCCCGTCGACATCACGCTGCTCCGACCCGACGTGCCGCCCGCACTTGCCAGCGCGCTCAGCCGGGTCCTGAGCCTTGATCCTGACAGTCGGTTTGAGTCGGCGACCGCCTGGAGGGAAGCCCTCACCCGGGCAGAAGAAACACCCGATGCCGTCTCCATCCCTCCACCGCCGGCGGCGGCGGCTCCGCTCGCCGAGACGATGGGCCCGGAAGCTTTCCGAGCCGCTCAGGCCGAGCTCGGCCCCCCCGCCGCTCCCCCGCCGACACCTCCGGCCCAGCCGCCCGGAGGCCCGCCACCGGCCGCTCCACCCCCGGGCCAACCAACGCCGGCCCAGCCACCGGCCGGGACGCCGCCCTCAACGCCACCACCCGGACCTCCACCAGGCGGGCCGCCACCCGGACCGCCGCCCGGTGGGCCGCCGGGACCGCCGCCGGCCGGACCACCCGGCGGCGGGATACCCCCCTCCCCCGAGCGGCCGCGGCGCAAGCGGGGTTTCATCACTCCGCTCCTCATCGCCTTGATCCTCGCAACTGTCTCCATCGCGGCGATCGTTGTGCTCACCGGCGGCGAGGAAGAAGGGCCCGACCTCTCTGAGGTATTCGCCGAGCCGGTGACATTCCCCGGCGTCGACGCCTTCTCCGGCACCATGGTGCCAACCTCCGTCGATGTTCCGGCCGGTGACGACGGCACCATCGCCCGCATCATCAGCCTGCTCAACCCACCAATCGGCAGCCTCTCGGAAATCGACTTTCCCGAATTCGAGCTCCCCAGCGGCGGGACCCCACCCACGACTGGACCAGGCGAAACGCCGACCACCGCCGCCCCCATCGTCACGACGCTGGCCGGCTCATCGCCGGGCTTGTACGGCGGAACCAACATCATCGACGCCTGCAGCAAAGACCAGCTGATCGACTTCCTGGCGACTAACCCCGACAAGGCCCAGGCGTGGGCCGACGTGCAAGGGATCTCGCTCGAGGCTCTCCCGTCCTACATCGCCAGCCTCACGGACGCGGTTCTCCAGGTCGACACCCGGGTGGTGAATCACGGGTTCCGCAACGGTGTTGCCAATCCCATCAACTCCGTCCTTCAAGCAGGTACCGCCGTTCTCCTCGATGCCTTCGGCGTGCCCCGAACTCGCTGCATGTGCGGCAACCCGCTGCTGCCCGCCGTCGAGCTGGTGGCGGGAGCCACCGTCTCGGGAACCACCTGGCCCGGCTTCGATCTGGCCCAGGCAGTCGCAGTGTCGGCAGTGGGACAGGTGACCGATTTCGATCTCACCGACATCGTGACCGGACGCCGTTTCATCAAGCCGATCGGGTCGGGACCGACACCACCACCGCCCACCACCACGACCACGACCGTGGCGGCCACCACCACCACCGTGCTCGGGACCGGTGACGTCCAGGCCACCCTCCGCTGGACCGGCGACTCCGACTTCGACCTGCACGTCATCGACCCGGAGGGCATCGAGATCTTCTACAGCAACGCCTCCTCCCCCAGCGGCGGCATCCTCGACGTCGATTCGATACCGGAGTGCGGAGTGGACACCGGCGAGCACGCCGAGAACGTGTTTTGGCCCGAGGGTGAATCGATAAGCGGGACCTATCAGGCCTTCGTTGTGCACTTCTCCACTTGCGCGGCGGCAGCCAGCTATCAACTCGAGATCAAGATCGACGGTGTGGTGGTCGTGAGCGACTCGGGCACGCTGGCCCCCGGCGAGCAGTCGAACCCGATCAGCGCCGTCGGCGGCGGCTAGTGGTCCGCTAGTGGCGGCATCCGGATCTCTTCAACTGGAGTTCGGGACCGAACAACATCTGCTCGAGCTCGGAGACGAATTGATCATCGGGCGTGACCCGGCCGGCACCCTCGTCATCGATGATCCACGAGTTTCGCGTCGTCACATTCAGATCTCGGCCACCAACAGTGGCTGGGTGGTCGAGGACCTCGGCAGCCGCAACGGAACCTTCTACGATGGCCAGCCGGTCGAACGGCTGACCCTCACCGGGCCGTGTGTGTTGCGGTTAGGCGATGCAGTGGTGGGGCCGGAACTGCGGCTGCGCCCGACCGAGCCAGCGCCTGCGCCGGACATCACCGCCATCGACCTGGGGAAGGCCGAGGCCACCTACCGGCCCGACACTCAGGTCACAACCATCGGCCGCGACCCGACCAACGACATCGTGCTCGACGACCTGATGGTCTCGCGCCGGCACGCCGAGCTGCGAGCCAGCGGCCCCGACACCTACGAAATCGCCGACCTCAGCAGCCACAACGGGACGTTCGTGAACGGCCGGCGGGCGTACCGGATCGAGCTGAGACTCGGCGACGTGGTCCGCATCGGTCGCCATACCCTGGTGGTAACACCCGAGGGCCTGAGCGAGTTCGAGGAACGCGGCGGCGTGGCCTATGCGGCTGCCGGGCTCAGCGTTCGCACCAAGCGAGGTGCCGTCATCCTCGACGGCATCAGCTTTGCCCTCGATGAAGCCACCTTCCTCGGAGTGGTCGGCCCATCCGGCTCCGGGAAGTCAACGCTGGTCAATGCCCTAACCGGGCAGCACCCGGCCACCGACGGCTCCGTCTTCTACGCCGGCCGGGACCTGTATCACGAATTCGAGCACCTGCGGCGGTTGATCGGCTTCGTACCTCAGGACGATGTCCTCCACATGGAGCTGACCGTTCGCAAGACCCTCGACTACGCCGCCGAGCTCCGCTTTCCGCCCGACGTTTCCCAGGCCGAGCGCTCCGCCCGGGTGGACGAGGTGCTCGAGGAGCTCGGACTCACCGCCCGGGCCGATGTCGTCATCTCGAGCCTCTCGGGTGGGCAACGCAAACGAGTCAGCGTTGCGTTGGAGCTGCTTACCCAGCCGTCGCTGCTGATCCTGGATGAACCCACTTCGGGCCTCGACCCCGGGTACGAACGGTCGCTGATGGAGTTGCTGGCTCGCCTGGCCCAGGCCGGCCGAACGGTGGTGGTGGTCACCCACAGCGTGCAGAGCCTGCACCTGTGCGACCGGATCATGTGCCTGGCTCCCGGGGGACGCCTGGCATGGTTCGGGCCGCCCCACCGGTTGACCACCTACTTCGGCCGCGAGGACTACCAGGAGGTGTTTTCCGACCTCACCTTGGTTGAGGGTGAGGTATGGCAGGAACGTTTCCTTTCCCATCCCGACCATGCCACCTTCGTGGCGGCACCGCTGTCCCGCTACCGACCGGATCCGTCCGCCGGCCGTCCCGACAGCCGGATGCCGCGCTGGGCATGGTTCCGCCAGTTTTCGGTACTGACCCGCCGCTCGCTGTCAATTCTCTTTGCCGATCGGCGCAGTATCGGCCTCCTGGTGGGGATGGCGGTGGCGATGTCACTGCTGATGCTCGTAGCCCTGCCGAGTGGTGAACTCACCAAACTCGCCCTGCCACAGGTGCGCCTCGCGTCCAAAGCGCCCCTCGTTCTGTTGGTTCTCGTGCTCGGAGCCACCGTGCTCGGAGCCTTCAACTCCATCCGCGAGATCGCCAAGGAGCTCCCCCTGTACCGGCGGGAGCGGGCCGTCGGCCTCTCGATCTCGGCCTACGTTGCTTCTAAGGCCGTTGTGCTCGGAGGCATCACGACTCTCCAGGCTGTGATGCTGGGCGCCATGGGAGCCGCTCGCCAGGGCGGACCGGACGATGCCCTCCTCTTCGGGTGGCCGATGGGTGAGCTCATCCTGGTCCTGATCCTGACCGGCTGGGCGGCGATGGGGCTCGGCTTGGTGGTATCGGCGGCACTCAACACAGTCGACAAGGCCATGACGATGCTGCCGGTCATCCTCGTCATCCAGTTGGTGTTGGGTGCCGGCGGCATCTTCCCCGAGTTCACCGACAAGCCGGTGCTCAAGCAGTCGAGCTTCGTGTCGAGCACCCAGTGGGGGTTCAGCGGGGTGGCCGCCATCTCCGACCTCAACGACTTACAGCGATTATCCACCCTGGCCAACGCCATCCCCATCGTCGACCTCTCTGACCCGTTCGAAGTGGCGGAAGCGATTCTCGAGACGAGCGGCGGGCCGTCCCGGTCCGCCCACACTGCCACCGCGCTGGCCGGAGCGCTGATTGCCCTCAGCGTCCTGACCGTAGTGAGCCTGGTGGCGACCGCGTTCGTGCTCCGGCGCCACGATGCGGGCTGAACCGGTCATACACTGACGCCCCGTGATCGAACCGCGCCCGGCCCAGCTGCAATCCCACCGCCTCTCCCGGCGGGGTGACCGCCTGGTCGGCAACCCGCCGATGCCGGCTTACATCGAGACCCATTTCGACCTCGTCGATGACGGATGGGATCCGGAGACGAACCTGGATGGCTACGTGTCGATGTGCATCGCCGAGAACAAGCTGGTGTGGGACCTGCTCGAGCCCAAGATGGCGGCCAGCCGGAACATTCCGGCCCGGGTAACGGGTTACGACGCCATGGTCGGAGCCTGGTCCTTCCGGGAGGCGCTGGCGCGTTTTCTGGGAGACCGGCTGCTGGGGCGGCCGGTCGACCCCGAACATGTCATCACCCTGGCCGGGGCCGGGAGCGTGTTGGAAACCTTGTTCTATGCCATCGCCGACCCCGGGGACGGCATCCTGGTGCCCACCCCAAGCTATGCCGGCTTCTGGATGGACATCGAGACCCGCGACGGGCTGCACATCGTGCCCGTCAGCACCCCGAGCGAGACCGGCTTCCGCCTGACTGTGGAGTTACTCGACGACGCCATCGATCACTCGGAGATCCCCGTCCGAGCCCTTCTGTTCACCTCACCCGACAACCCCCAGGGCCGGGTCTACGACGCCGGGGAAGTCGAGGCCGTCATCGACTGGGGCGAGCGACGGGGCATCCACGTGGTAATCGACGAGATCTACGGATTGTCCGTCTACGGCGACCGGCCGTTCGTGAGCGGAGCCTCGCGCCGGCCCTCGTTGGGCGAGCTGACCCACATTGTGTGGGCGTTCAGCAAGGACATCGCAGCCAGCGGCCTCCGCTGCGGGGTGCTGGTATCGGAGAACCAGGGCGTGCTGGCGGCCATCGACGGCGTCGCCTATTGGTCGTCGGTTTCGGGCGATACCCAGTACCTGCTCGAACAACTGATCTCGGACGAGGAATGGATGAGCGGCTTCATCGCCGAGAATCAGCGCCGCCTCGGCAACACCTACCGGCAGGTAACCACCGTGCTGGATTCATTCGGCATCAGGCATCTGCCGGCCGGGGCCGGATTCTTCTTCCTATGCGACCTGCGGGAGTTCATGGACCAGCCGAGCTGGGAGAGCGAGGCCACGCTCTGGAGGCGAATCCTCGACGAAGCCAAGGTGAACCTGACGCCGGGAGCGGCCTGTCGCATCAGCGAGCCGGGATTCATGCGGCTGTGCTTCGCCAGCGAACCGATCGAGGCCGTGCTGGCCGGAGTTGAGCGGGTCGGGCGGGTGCTGCACGACACCACGTTATGACCCGACGGCTCCTGACGATGCTAAGTGCGATCCTGGTGGTGGCGGCCGCCTGCAGCGCCGGCGCCTCGCCGGATGTGACCAAGCTGCGGGATCCGGCCTCGGTGGCGGCCGGGACCGCGCTCTACCAGGCCAACTGTGCGGCGTGTCACGGCACCGATCTCGGAGGCGGTCGAACTCCCGACGGCGGGCTGGCGCCGGCGCTGGCTGCCAAGGTGGGCCCGAGCGATGCGGTGCTGATCGAGACCGTGAAGCGAGGTAGCGGGTTCGCGATGCCGTCCTTCGCCACCCAGCTGACCGACGAGGAGATCGCCTCGATCATCGACTACGTGCGGTCCGTCCAGGTCGAGCAGCTCGAGGAGTAGTGCGCTATCCGGCGCGGGCGGCGATGGGGACGAGGTAGAGGGCGAGCTCGGCCACGCACTGGTCGAGGGACTCGAGCACGTACAGGTGGTCGTGTTGTTCGTACATCACCTTGTCGACCCCGAGCACGTTGTCGAGCGTGAACGGCTGGTACTCGAGCTTGCCTTCCGCCGCGTTTGTGAATTCATCCCCCCCGGACATGAGGCCCGTCCCGAACACCTTCAGCTCACCCCCCTCCTCGATCATGCCGAACTCGGTGGAGTACCAGGCGAGGCGCTTGATGTTTTCCTTCTCTTCGTCACTCTCGGCTGCCAGGTAGGCGGGGGCGAACATCTCCTGGAGGGCGGCGTAGGCGGGAAGCATGAAGAACGGAAGATGCCCGAAGATGTCGTGGAACATGTCGGGCTCGGGGGTCCAATCGAGCTCCTGGCGGGATCGCATGTAGTTGGTGATGAGGAACTCTTTGCGGTCGAAGAACCGGTACCACTCGTCGGCGTCCGTAAACCGAACATCGGTCCGGACCACCGTCCAGCCGGTAGCGGCGGGGATCTTCGAGTTCAAGTGGTCGAGGGTGGGGATCGTGTCGGACGGCAACTCGAGCTGATCGAATCCCTCCAAATACAGGGCGCTGGCGTGCTGGCGTACCTTCGGTACTTGGCGGCGGTAGAGCTCCGCCCAGATCGCATGCTGTTCCGGTGCGAAATCGATGTCCTGCATCCCTACCTCCTAGTCGCGCCCGAAATCTATCGGCTAGACCCCGATTGGTGGCGGACACCCGCCAACTGGGACCCGGCCGTGACCGGCGCCTCGGTGCGGAGAAACTTGAAGAAACCCCACGTGGCCACGGCAGACAGCAGATGCCAGACGGCGTGTGCCTGGATGAGTGAGTCGGGCCGGCACCACGGATGCTGAGCAGTCCCCGTCAGCCAGATGGCGTAGGCAATGAGGAAGGCTCCCACTCCCACCCAAAACCATGGCGTGTAGCGGCGGGTGGCCGGAGCCGGGTGGGTCGCCAGCAGGCCGGGGAGCCAGAACAACGCCACCCACCAGTATTCGCCGGGGGCGGCCAGCATCTGGGAGGGCGTGATGCCGAACAAGAAGGCGACCCCGAAGCCAACGAGGCCGGATCCGACTCGCATGGCCGGCGACCAGAAACGGTACAGGACCTCGGAGATGATCCACACGGCGATTGATACATCGAACAGCTCGAGCCCGATGCCCAAGTCGGGGCCGATGAACCAGTAGCCGACCGCGTACAGGAGGACGAGTGACCCGTAGATCGTGAAGAAGGTCCGGGAGGTCCAGCGCCCCAGGATGGAGAGGTTGAAGAGCCACGGGATGAGGATGTAGGCCACCATCGAGAGGTTGTCGATCCAGGCGCCGAAGAAGGTATGGGTGCCGTGCATGACCGCTGAGCCGGGACCGAGGAAGACTGCGGCGGAGGCGTACAGCAGCGCAACGGGGGTGTGACCGAAGAACTGGTTTGGCCGGCCGATGGTCGCATCACGACCCAGCGTGCGCAACATGGCAAGACCGGCCACGACGAACCCGAGGTTGCCGAGAGCGTTGACCGGCTCTCGCAATAGGCCCTTGTGCACGCGTTCGCACCAGCGCGAAATCTCTCCGATGGCCTGCTCGTTGGCGGCCGGTGAACCCCATCCATTCAGGCCGAAGGCGACGTAGAGGAGGGCAAAGGCGCCTGCAGCCCCTACCGCGATGCGGGTCGGAGTCCACGATTGCATGCCCGCACGGTACCAAGGGGCTTGGCTGCCGGTAGATGCCGGGAGCGACGGCAGCGACTGCGACGGCGCCGGTTCACACCCAAACCTGTCCTTCGGCCCTGTTCCACAGTGCCCCCGGATCGCAGGTTGAGGCAGAGGAATCGGAGCGGCGAGCGGAGGCGGCATGTGCCGCGTACTACGCATCATCCTGACGGCTCTGGTGATCGCGGGGTGTGGCGTCGGTGGGGGTGCCGAAACTCCAACAACTCCCGCGGCTCCAACGCTGCCCGCCCCTGCGTCGCTGTCGGCGCACGGGCCCCACTTTCCTACTCCCGGCCCGTGGTTCGAGGGTTGGTACACCCGCATCACCGACGACGCGGGTGCCCGGTCGCTTGCCGTCATTGTGTCCTCCCACCTGCCGAAGGACACTGTCTATGTCCCGGGCACGGCGCTCCCCGGCTACATCGCGGTACTCGTCAGTGACGGCGGTGGAGCACCCACACGCTCGTTCGAGGTCTTCCCGGGAGAGACCTACGCCTTGGTCGACCACGAGCCGGTTGGGCCGCTCTATTCGCTGGTTTCGGTCGCCGAGTTCGAATGGACCGCCCCCGGCTTCGGAACCATCACCGAGAGCACCATCGACCTGGCCATCCCCGGTCAGGTCGAGGTTCGCGCCGAATGGCAGGGAAAGATCGGATGGAACAGCTTCTTCACGCCAGTCGGCCCCGAGGGCGTCCTGGCAGGGCTGCCGCTGCCGCTGCATTGGCATGTGGAGAGCCTCGGATCAAACGCCGAATACCAGTACACCATCCATCCCGAAGGTCAAACAGCCACCGGAAGCGGCTACGCCCATCAGGAGAAGAACTGGGGAAGTGCTTTCCCGAAGGCCTGGGTCTGGTCGCAGGGAATCGATGCCGGTAACGAGGCTCAGTTCGTCTTGGGCGGCGGTGACGTGGTACTGGGGCCCACGACCATGCGGGCCTGGATCGCCGGCTTTCGCTCACCCGAAATCTCGTTGGATTTCAACTATTACACGCCCGGCACTGTGTTCCAGACCAGGATCGATGCCTGCGCCGGAAGGTTCACGCTCGAGGCCGCCGACCCGCTTCACACGCTCACGGTGGACGCCACCGGGCCCATCGGCACCTTCGGGTCGGTTTCGATCCCGACCGCCGATGGCTTCAAAACCGACGCGGGCGGTGAATCGTTCTCATCCACGGTGACCGTTTCGGCTTACCGGCACGATCCGCTGTCCGGCCTGCTGGGTCTGGGCGAGCTGGTGACGGAGCGGGAATTCGAAAACGCTGCCCTCGAGTTCGGCGCCGAGTTCGTCTGCTCGAAGTGAGCGCGCATTCGCTCTTCAAACGGGTCCAGCGCGCACACAGGGTTCTCCGAGTGGGCGCTACAGGTATTGAACCTGTGACCTCTTCCACGTCAAGGAACTTCAGAGGGGTTTCGGGGGGCCCGATGGTTGTTGAGATTTTCACGATATTCCCTGTCACTAGTTGTGATTTCGACCCCTGTTCCCTTGACCCAGATTGATGGGCATTCACGCGTCATGTTGCAAATATGTTGCAACTTTGACGAGGAGCTAGCCCTGAATTGAGAGCGTTTCAGAACTGCCGAGTCTCAAGGTCCAAAGACTCTTGGGACTCCCGCGGTTTTGTGAGCCCGCCGAAGCATCGGCAGGCAGGTCGATCCTCATATAGGTTTCATTGATTTCGGGGCGGGAAACGTCGAATAGATGCTCTGAGCTACCCGCTCAATATGTGCCGATCCCGGATGGTCGCCGGAATGTGCGACATCGCGCCGCATCTGTTTGATAGGAGCAGCCGCAGGGAGGAGTCATGTCGAACCTCGGGCAGTCAGCCGATCCGCTCGAGGGCCGCGAGAGTCTCACCTCGGAGTACCCGTCGCGCTCCCAGAATCTCCACGCCGAGGAGATAGCCGTCGTCGTCAGAGTCCAAGACGACCATAGCCTCAAGTCCCTCTGCTTCGACCACCGACTGCTTCTTTGACTCGCCGACACCAAACTCTTCGACCAGACGAAGATAGACAGCATTGGCAGACTCGTCGTAGGTACCTTGCATGCGACCGAGTTTGGCGGGTGAAGCGGCAATATCGAGTGGGGGCGGTTGCCAGGCGGGAAGCGTTGATTACCTCCTGTGAGTACCCCGCCCCACATTCCTGATCCGAGGCGCGCCGTTTGTCCAGGCTCTTGGGCGAGCCGTGCAACTCACCCCCTAAGGTAGGAGTGATCCAAGAGCTCGGTGGGCATTCATGAACGATCTGGCCGTAAGCCTGACTGTCGTGTTTGCCGGGGTAATCGCGTTTGGGATTCAGCAATGGTTGAGGCTGCTCTACGAGCGCAGGCAGGAGAGACGCGACCTGGAGATCGGTTACTTGCTTGATGCATACCTGGCACTGAGTAGATACCTGAATCGGGCGTTCGAAGACGAGAATGGTGACGGCACTCTGACATTTGACCCCGCCCGCCTGTCGGACGAAGAGGCCGACGAGATGGAGCTTGCCATTACGACGGCCGGGTTGCACGGAAGTCTCGAGATTGCCAAGAAGGCGGATGCGTTCGTTAAAGACGCAGACAACTGGTTTCCCAAAGAGTTGATGTTTGCCCTGCGGGATCACATACGCGAGAAGTTCGGGCGAGAACCCCTTGGCGAAGACATCGTTTTGCCGTGGGTCCACGTAGGACGGGTTCGCGACCGCCCAGACACGGTTGACGACGGAGAACAGGAGTCAACCGGCCATGTTTCCTGACCGTCCCAGCACGTTTTTCCCCGGACAGCGGTAGGCCGCTCCATGCCGGCATTATCTAGCGGCCTGAGCGGTCCTCGTGGCGTGGGTTGAAGGCTTCAATCCACTCGAGAAGCCCCACATAGGTTCCGACGATTTCGGGGCGGGAAACGTCAACAAGGTGCTTTGAGAGGTCTGTCCGGCTACTAAGTGTTCAATCCGATCTGATCGGCTCGCTCGCCCTGCTCCCTTTTGGGACTGGGAGCTATCGCTGCCTTGAGCAAGATCTACCGGTTTGCGGGCCTGACCATGTTTTTCCCGACGCTATTCCTGGGGGTAATCCTGCTCTGCATTGGGGGGTATCCCCGATAGACCTCCGCCTGCCCTATACGAGAGCCCACGAGGAGAGACAGATAAAGAAGCTCATAGAAGAACGGGGGCAGGGCCAAATGGCAAAAGGCCGGTCGCGTGGGGAACGCATTGCCGGCGAGCTGGTTGGCGGCGAACAATCTCCGGCGTCCTTCCCTAGTTGGGCTAGGCCTGCAGTGGCAGCCTCAGGGACGCCAGGCCAGGTCCAAAACAACTCCAGATCTTGCGGATCTAGCAAGGTCCATCGACTCTACCAACACCTTCCACAGGGCTGTATCTCTGTCGTATGGCCTTCGGAGACCAAGCCCGCCGGTTTGAGGGGGCGCAACACGATGAGGCATTCCCCTCGCCTGGCATCCATGATGCACTTTTCATTGATGGCTCTCTCGCGGCATCGGGAAGGCCGGTGTCTGAACGCCTGGCGAATATGGATCTGGATCTAAGCGAGGACGCTCTGAAGCGGATCAAGCGCGTCGAATCCTCGGAAACGAAGATTCCGAGGTCTGTATCGATCTCGCTGGCTCTCGTGGTTGTGGGTTGGATCGTCGTGTCCTTGCAGCTCGCCGACAGTTGGCTCGGTGTGCAGTTCTCATGGTGGGGATCTACGGTTGCCCTCCCTGTCCTCATCGTCGCGATCCTCGTGGTCTTCATCCCTGTCCTGGCCGAACTATTCCCCGGATCGGTGGACGACCGATGGGATCGAGAACCTTCCAGTCGGTCTATCGCCGTTCGGTGGACATTGATATTGGTGGTGTGGGGAGCTGAGATAGGTTTCTTGACAGTGATTCGATCCGGTGGAATGGACGATCTGCCGGGCTGGCTCCTGTTTGGCATAGCAGCCGGTACTCTCGCCGCAGTTGGTGGATTGGTTCTTGGATTGGTCGCTGCAATCGTGATCGAGGTGCTGCTGCGCATTGGGAGCCGGACTGATCCGGTTGATGCGATTCTCTACAAGGTCCTCGACATCCTGACGTTGGTGAAGCTTCTGCCTTTGGATTGGGTGGACCTTAACTTCCGAGCTCATGTCAACAGCCAGCTTGAGGAGGTTGCGAGGCTGATAGAACGCGAGGTCCCGAGGCGACTCGCTAATGGTGAGCTTCGCACCCGCGTCGCAATACAAGAAGTCTATGAGAGGAGGGCTGCCGCCGTTCGAGAGCTCCAACTCTGGATCGCCCTCCCGCATGCCGACACCCGTCAAAGACTCATTGATCGACTTTCCGACATGGCTGCGAGGGTGGCGGATGGGGACTGGGAGAGTCTGGCCAGCTGCGATCCGTTCGACGTTGCACAGAGTGGTCACCTCAGCTCGTTGCTGCGTAACCTGATAGTGGCTCTCGTCCCGGCGATCCTCCTGATCGCATTGCAGCTCTCCAGTTTCAGGCTAAGGGAGTCCGCCCTCGACTATGCCATCCTCGGATCTGGGGGCTGGGCTGTCTTGTCGCTTATGCTTTGGATTGATCCATCGCTTCCGGACAAGGTCTCCTTGTTCTCCGAGGTGCGCGGATTGATGAAGCGGCCGAAGAACTCCTAGTTCCGGATGCATCCGGATTGTTTCCCACGATGGGTCATAGCCATCCCTCCTTCACGAGACGGAAAAGGGGTGGCACGCCTCTCATCATGTCGTTAAACGCTTAAGTGCCTGGGATTGCGATCGGGGTACGCCTCATCGAAGCACCGCGTATCGTGTTCCCATGGGTCTGAGATCTTCAGGGGCGACTCCGGATTCGAGGGCTGGCTTGCCTTTGAGAAATCCGGCTGGTTGCTCAGGCAGTCCTGACCGGCGAGGCGGCGGGAACGATCATCGACGCCGCACTGTGTATAGGCCGGCCGTTGTCGATGTCGTCCTGGGTCATCGTCCTGCGGTCACGCGTGACGACGAACGCCTCCTCCTGGGTCGTTCCCATCAGCGCGCCGCTTCGCAACACGTAGGTGAGGAAGTTGGTGATGCTGCGCCGCACCCCCATTTCTAGGGGGTTTCTCCGGTGGGCGCTACAGGGATTGAACCTGTGACCTCTTCCACGTCAAGGAAGCGCTCTCCCGCTGAGCTAAGCGCCCGAAGCATCGCAGTGTAGCGATGGAGGTGCCGACCGGAATCGAACCGGTGTGACAGGATTTGCAGTCCTGCGCCTCGCCACTCGGCCACGGCACCAGGGGAACGGCGACCACTCCGGGCGGGCCGTCTGAGCGGACGACCGGGCTCGAACCGGCGACCTTCACCTTGGCAAGGTGACGCTCTACCAACTGAGCTACGTCCGCGGAATCGCGTCGTAGTTTATCACTCACCGTCCGGTGGACCCGAACCCCCCGCCGCCCCGGCTGGAGGGCGGCAGCTCATCAACCTCGACGAATTCCTGGACAACTACCGGTACGACCACCAGCTGCGCGATGCGGTCGCCGCGCTTGATCTTGAACGCCTCCGAGCCGTGATTGATGAGAACGACCGTGAGCTCTCCGCGGTAGCCCGAATCTACCAAACCCGGAGCGTTGACGACTCCGATACCATTGCGGGCAGCGATGCCGCTACGCGGGTTGACCAGACCGGCATATCCGTCTGGAATCGCGACTGCGATGCCGGTGGGAACCATCTGGCGCTCACCCGGCTCCAAGACGGTGTCAACACGGGAATACAGATCTGTACCCCCATCGCCCGGATGGGAGTGGGAAGGCGTCGGAAGATCGACGTCTAACTTCAGGAGTGGGATGTCCATGCCGAGAGGATTCTGACAGGGCTCATGGCCAATATCGAGAGAAAACCCCGCGTGACCACCCGACCAACGAAACGCACACCAGACGATTACCGGTCTTCGGTGCTGGATATGCTCGGCTTGGCGAGCCCGTACGAGCATGCAGTTACCCAGGTCCGCACCGACCTTGCCATCGAGCGGCCGACTGCCAGCCAGGATGTCGATACCCACTTCCCCCGGATCGCCGAGCTTCCCAGGCCTGGATCTGAGAACGTGGACGCCGCCACTGAGGGACTCGTACAGCGGCTGTGGGAGGCGTCGGAAGCAGTCGACCAGGATCTCGTCATCGAGGACTGGGGTCCCGAGGCACCGGTCGATCGCTCCGTCGGCCGCTATCGCTGGGCGTTGTGGCCGTTGCTGCTGGGTGCGCTGGTAATCGGCAGCATCCTCCTCATCACGACTTTCCGAAGCATTCCCGCCGGGCAGGCCGATGACCTCCGCCAGGAATGGGCGGCTGCCACGCTGCAGTTGCAGGCGAACGTCCCCGGCGCCCGCCAGGCGGCGGCCATCATCACGGATCCGGCCTCGGGGCCCACCGAACTCACAGAGGCTCGCAATTCACTGATCGGCTTCGACAGCTCCGCAACCGCCCTCGACCGCCTGGTGTCGGAGCCGTTCCCGACACCCCCCCCTTTGGCATCGGGCGATGCCTTCGATGCGCTGAAGCCGGCCCAGACCGACACGCTCGCCGCCACGGCCCTCGCAGCATCGGTTGAGGAGAGCCTGGCCGATGCCATCACCTACCGCACCCTTACCGACCAGTCGTTCCTACTCCCCACCCTTCCAATCGCCGCCGATGAGGTCACCCGCACAGATCTCAGCCTGCAGATCGCCACGACGATATCCGCAACCCGCGCGCTGGTGCGCCAACTCCCGATTGGACCATCGTTCGACGCCCACCGCGCCGACGCTCAGACTGTGCTGACCCGCCTCGAGACCTGGCAGGCGAGCTACCTCGATGCGCTCCGCCTGAGCGACATCGATGCCGCGACCGAGTTGAAGGTAGAAATCACCGATCGCATCAGCGCCCTCCGCAACACCCTTCGCCAGCCGCTCCAACTGGTGGCAGCCTCGGTAAGCGTCGAACTCGACGAGCTGGAAGCATTGCTGACGGAATCGGTGACGAGCCTGGCCGGGACCGAGTAGCAAGCCTGAGCTCATTCGTCGAGCGAAGCCATCTCCTTTTCGAAATCCTGGGCGCCCTGGAAGTCCTTGTAGACGCTGGCAAAGCGGAGGTAGGCGACCTCATCGGCCCGCCTGAGACCCTCGAGCACGATGCGGCCGAGCTCCTCGGATGCGACCTCGGGGGAAGCGAGCTGCGCCGCCACTTCCACCTCCTCGAGGATGCCATCGACTACCCCCTCGGCGATCTCTCGTCCACCGAGGGCTCGCTCGATACCGCTGCGGACCTTGTCGAGGACGAAAGGCTCGGTGCTGCCGTCGCGCTTGCGGACCAGGAGCGGAAGCTGAGCCCGCTCGTAAGTCGTGAACCGCTGTCCGCAGCTCGGGCAGGCGCGGCGCCTCCGCACCTCCCGGCCTTCTTCGGCGGGCCGACTGTCGACGACTCGCGTGTCCTCGTTTGCGCAATACGGGCAGCGCATTCCCGAGAGCGTAGTGGATCCGGAAGACATGGTCCCGGCCTCAGGCGGCGGGAAGGACGATGACCTGCCCGGGCGTTATGTAGCCGCCGTCGAGATCGTTGAGCCGCTGGATGAGACGAACCACCGAGCGAACGTCCTCACCGGCCTCGGTACGATCATCGGCGAGGTCCCACAGAGTGTCCCCGCTCACGACCCGATAGGTCTCGGTCGGAATGGCAGTGCTGCCGGCCTGGACCTGCTGGGCGAGAAGGAGGAGAAACACCAGCGCCAATGCCAGAGGGAGGACCAACGCCCTGAGGCGGATGGATGGGGTTTGCATGATGTTTCTCCTCCGTGCTCGACCAGTGCCATTTTCAGTGGCCTACCTGCAAGGTATCTTGCGGGTGTGACACGAACGCTTGTTCGGTACGCGAAAACTATACGAACGCCTGTTCGATTTGTCAAGGTCGAACATATGTTTGTTTTTCGAGTCGGTGGTTGCTACGGTCACCGTGAGCAAAGGAGTGCGCAGTGGGGACAGATATCTCGGTCCGACAGCAGGAGATCCTCGATTACATACGTGACACCGTCGCCGACCGGGGTTATCCGCCCTCGGTGCGCGAGATCGGAGAGGCCGTCGGTCTCAGCTCCCCTTCCACTGTTCACAGCCATCTCTCGACCCTCGAGGCCTCCGGCCACCTGCGCCGGGATCCCAGCAAGCCGCGGGCGATCGAAATTCTCGACGGAGGCTCACACCACCCGAACGTGCGAGAGGTACCGCTGGTTGGGCGGATAGCTGCCGGATCGCCCATCCTGGCCGAGGAAGACATCGAAAACGTCTATCCCCTCCCGATCGAGCTGGTCGGTGACGGACCCATCTTCATGTTGCGAGTCAAGGGCGACTCGATGGTCGAAGCGGGAATCCTCGACGGCGATTTCGTGGTCGTCCACCGCCAGCCCGATGCTCTCGACGGTGAGATCGTGGCAGTCCTGATTGATGGAGGGGAGGCAACCGTCAAGCGCCTCGAGCGCAAGGATGGAACCGTCACGCTGCACTCCGAGAACCCCGCCTTCGAACCGATGGTCTTCACCGAAGGCGTCGAGCTCATCGGCAAGGTGGTCACGGTGTTGCGAGGGCTTCGCTGAAGCGGATTCACCACGTCCAGTTGGCAATTCCCCCCGGGGGTGAGAACCAGGCCCGCGCCTTCTACGCCGACCTGGTCGGCTCAGTCGAAATCGCGAAACCACCGGCACTGGCGGGTCGGGGTGGGGCCTGGTTCCAGGCCGACGCCATTGAATTCCACCTTGGAGTGGAAGCGGAGTTCCGACCTGCTCGCAAAGCACACCCGGCCTTCGAGTGGGACGACATCGAGGGGCTGGCCGAGCGCGTCCACGCGGCCGGATTCCCGGTGCATTGGGATGACCTCATTGAGGGACGCCGCCGTTTCTACACCGCCGACCCGTTCGGCAACCGGCTCGAGTTCTCCGCCACCGACTAGTCTGCCCCCCCGCCCTCGAGGGTGGGGACGTGACACCAGACCGTTTGCTGAAGCCCTCTTCCTCACCCCGACCTCAAGGGCAAGCAAGTGAAACCGGACCGCTGGTTGAAACCCCTCCCCACATCGACCTCCAGGGCGGTAAATCAGCAGCCGACCTCGTCGGATCAATGAGCGACACAGCTAGCTCGATGACAAGAGCCGGCCCTCGAACGCGTATGTGGCCGGACCTTCCATCCATACGACGTCGCCGTCGATCTCAACGTCGAGGTCGCCCCCGAGCAAACCCACCGTGAGGGTGTCGTCGGCCAAGCCTTCCCGGTTGGCCATCACCGCGGCCGCGCCTGCCCCGGTACCGCACGCCAGCGTCTCGCCGACACCCCGCTCCCAGGTACGCACCTCGATCCGCGTGCGATCCTTGATCTCAACGAACTCAACATTGGTGCGGTCGGGGAACTGCTCGGCCACCTCGATGACCGGGCCCAGCGTCTTGACCGGCGCTTCGTTGGTGTTCTCCACAAACAGCACGGCATGTGGGTTGCCCATGCTCATGGGATGAACCTCGGTGCCGACCACCGAGACCAGCCCACCATCGGGCACCTCGGCACGACCCAGCATGGCCCGGACCCGCCCCGACTTCCTCACCTTGACCGGGTAATCACCCAGGTCGGTTTGGACCGTGAAGGACCGCTGATCGGTCCACCCCCGATCGTGAGCAAAACGGGCAACGCACCGAAGGCCATTGCCACACATTTCGGCCCGGCCGCCGTCGGCGTTCCAGTACTCCATCCGCACCCGTTCCGAGTCGATCCTGGTCGCCACCAGCACTCCGTCGGCCCCGATGCCTCGGCGCCTATCGCACCAGGCCTCGATCTGAGCCGTAGTCGGCTCCAAAGGGCCTTCCAGCAAGACGAAATCGTTCCCGAGGCCCTCCATCTTCACGAATTTCATACCCGCAGCTCCCGTCGTGCCCGTGCCAGGCGTACGGCAGGATCATCATCCCACTCCAGCCACCGGATGCGCGGATCCCGGCGGAAGTAGGTGCGCTGGTTGGCGGCCACCGCCAGCGTGGCGGCGATGGCGTCGGTTCGGCCGTCCTCGAGCGTCCGGTCGCCGGCCACCACCGGGAGCAGCTCCTTGTACCCCACCGCCTGGGCTGCGGTGCGCCCGAGACGGGAGGCGAGGCGGCTCACCTCGTCGAGCAGGCCGGCTTCCAGCATGGCGTCGAATCGGGAAACCACGCGCTCCTGGAGGCCAGCGCCGGGATCAAACCCGGCCGCCCGAAACGGATACTTGGCCTGATAGGACCGGACCGCCTCGGCTTCAGGAGTGGCCGCGCGTTCGCTCGGGGTGAGGCCGGTGAGGGCATGAACCTCGAGCGCCCGGATGACCCGACGCGGATTGGCGAGGTCGATGATGTCGCCGGCCTGAGCATCGACTGCTCGGAGACGCTCCTGGAGTGCGGGCAGCTCCAGTGCTTCCAAACCCGCCCGAATCCCGGCGTCGCGACCCGGGAAGTCGAGCGGATCGACGATGGCTCGGAAGGCGAGGCCGGTCCCACCGGCGATGATCACCGGGTGGTTGGCGAGATCCAGGACCGCCCGACCGAGCCGCTGGGAGTCGGCCACGGTGAATGGCTCGTCCGGTTCGGCGACATCAACCAGATGGTGGGCTACTCGCGCCTGATCGGCTGCCGTGGGCTTGGCGGTTCCGATGTCCATGCCGCGATATACCTGCATTGAATCCACCGAGACGATCTCCGCCCCGATCTGCTCTGCAAGGGCGAGAGCGATCGTGCTTTTCCCCGCCGCGGTGGGGCCGACGATTGCCAGCAGACTCAGACGGGTGTCCCAACAAAGAAGTGGGGAGATGCCCGGTCGATTCGAACCTCGACGAACGACCCGGCCGAGTTGGTCCCGGCAAAGTGCACCAGTTTGTTGGTTCGGGTTCGCCCTGACAGCATCGCCGGGTCGGTCTTGGATGGTCCGTCCACCAGTACCACGACCGTCGTGCCGACCGCCGCCTGATTGACCTCCAAGCTGATGCCGGTCTGGAGTTCGGCGAGCCGCCGATAGCGGTCTTGCGCAACACCGGGGTCGATGAACTCCTCCACCATCTCAGCGGCGGCGGTGCCGGGACGGGGTGAGTAAATAAACGTGAAGGCCGAGTCGAATCGGGCAGCTGTCATCACGTCGAGTGTGGCCTGGAAATCATCCTCAGTTTCGCTCGGAAAGCCAACGATGACGTCGGTGGACATAGCCAATCCCGGGATGTGTTCCCTAGCCAGCTCGATCTTGGCTAGGAAGCGCTCGGCGTTGTAGCCCCGGTGCATGGCGGCCAGGATGCGGTCGCTTCCCGATTGGAGCGGCATGTGGAGCTGCTCACACACCGCCGGGGTCTCGGCCATGGCGAGGGCAACATCCTGGCGGAAGTCCTTGGGATGAGGGCTCGTATACCGGATCCGTTCGATGCCCTCCACCGCTCCGACCCTTCGGAGCAGATCGGCGAACAGAGGCTTGCGGCCCCCGAGATCCAGGTCGCGCCCATAGGAGTTGACGTTTTGGCCGAGGAGAGTGACCTCCACCACTCCGTCGGCGGCGAGGTCTCTCACCTCGCGCACGATGTCACCCGGTCGGCGGCTGATCTCGGCACCCCGCACCGATGGAACCACGCAGAAGGTGCACGAGTTGTTGCACCCGATCATGATGGTCACCCAACCGCGGTGGGCCACTTCTCGCTTGGCAGGGATGACGGCGACGCCGTCGCTTTCCTCGAGGATTTCGGTGATGGGGCCCCACTCCTCGGCATAGTCGAGCAGCGAGACCACCCGATCGAGGTTGTGAGTGCCGAAGACCACGTCGACCCAGGGCGCCCGATCCTGGACGATTTCGCGATCCTTCTGAGCGAGACAGCCACCCACGGCAATTAGCATGCCCGGCCGCGCATCCTTGATTCGCTTCAACATGCCGAGCGAGCCATACAGCTTGTCGTCGGCGTTCTCGCGGATGCAGCAGGTGTTGAACACCACCAGGTCGGCAGTGTCGGCGTCGGGCGCCGGAACCATGCCGTCGGCCTCCAGGAGGCCGGCGATGCCCTCGCTGTCGTGGACGTTCATCTGACAGCCGAAGGTCCGAAGGTGATAGGTGCGGCCCGAGCGCGTTGGCGTGCGCCGTTCGCGGATCTGGGGCATGCCGATGAGTGTCATGGGGCGAACTTAGTCCGTGCCAGGGCGTGCGCAACGCGATTGCCGGCGCGGACCAGAACCGAGGCCGGGCAACCCAGGTCCGCCTGACCCCGTCATCGGGGGTCGGCGACCACCCCCACAACCGCGTTCCAGCTGTTCGTTCACAGCCGCGGCGCCAGCGCTACCTGGCGAAAGCCGTCGTCCGAAGCTCCCGGATCACCGTCACCTGGATCTGGCCGGGGTACTGGAGTCCGGTTTCGATGCGCTTGGCGATGCGGCGGGCCAGGTCACCGGCCTCCAAATCTGAGATCTTGCCGGGATCCACCACCACCCGCACATCGCGGCCCGCCTGCATGGCAAACACCCGGTCGACACCGTCAAACGACGCGGCCATCTCTTCGATCTGCTCCAGGCGGCGCACGTATGACTCAAGGGTCTCCCGTCGCGCTCCGGGACGGGAGGCCGAAACCGCATCGGCCGCCTGCGTTATCACCGCCAACAGCGTGCGGGGCTCGACCTCGTTGTGGTGAGCCTCGATGGCGTGAACCACCGCCGGGCTCTCCTCAAAACGCCGGGCGATCTCGGCTCCGACCAGGGCATGGCTGCCGCCGACCTCATGACTGACTGCCTTGCCGAGATCGTGCAGCAGAGCCGCCCGCTTGGCTTCGGCGGGATCGATCCCCAACTCGGCGGCCAGCATGCCGGCAATATGGGCCGCCTCAACCGAATGGCTGAGCACGTTTTGCCCGTACGACGTCCGGTACTTGAGCCGACCCAGCAGGGTCACCAGCTCCACGTGGAGTCGAGACACGCCGACGTCTAGCAACGCCCATTCACCTGCGTCGCGGACGCTCTGTTCCACCTCGGATTGAGCTTTGACATGGGCCTCTTCAATACTGGCCGGGTGGATGCGGCCGTCGACCACGAGATTCTGGAGGGCAACCCGGGCCACCTCGCGCCGGACGGGGTCAAAGGTGGAGATGGCCACGGCTTCCGGCGTGTCGTCGACTACGAGGTCGACGCCGGTCACAGCCTCAAACGCCTTGATATTGCGGCCATCGCGTCCGATGATGCGGCCCTTCATGTCGTCGGATGGGAGTGGAACCACCGACACCGTGGAGTCAGAGGTCACTTCGGCCGCCAGGCGCTGGATGGCAGTCGTGAGGATTCGCCGACCGCGGCGATCTGCCTCCTCGCGCGCCTTGAGCTCGAGCTCACGCACCACCACCATGGCCTCCCGCCGGGCCTCATCCTCGACCCGCTCCAGCAAGGCGGCCTTGGCGGCCTGACTGTCAAACTGAGCAATCTCCTCCAATTCCGAGCGGGCCTGCTCGGTCAGCTGGTCGGCCCCGGCGCGGAGGACGGCCGCCTCGTTCTCGCGGGTTTCGAGGAGTTGTTCACGCTGCGAGAGGTTGGCGGTGCGCTGCTCGAGCGTCGCCTCACGCTGGGTGAGGCGCTCCTCGGTTGCCTGCAGGTCGATACGGCGCGCCTCGAGGGCGGCTTTCTCCGCTTCGCGATAGGTGAGTGCCTTTTCTTTGGCCTCCAGTTCGGCCCGCGCGAGCGTCCGTTCGGCCTCTCGCAGAACCCCTTCCGAGGTTTGGCCGCGCCCGCGCAGCCAGGCAATGCCGATTCCGAGACTGACGCCTGCCGCCAGTCCGATGATGGCAACGACCCAATCCATGATGTCCCCATTTCCGAGGCCATAACCAGAGCATGCCGAGCAAGGCTCGGCACACAAATGCAAAGACACGCCGTCGCGTTGGGGTCTCTAGGTCACCAACGTCATCTAGGACGTGTCTTTGAACATGTTCTTATGGCTCTCAGGTTTTAAGAGTTTGTGTGCTGATACTGAGTGTACCGTATGGCGGCCCTACCCGGGCCAGGCTCAATCCTCAGCCTTCTCCAGCTCCTCGGCCTCTTCTGGTTCGCCCTCTTCCCCCACCGGTTCGGCGAGGCCGACCGCTTCCAGCACCCTGGCCTGCAGTTGAATCGCCACATCCGGGTTCTCCTGCAGGAACAGCTTGGCCTTTTCCCGACCCTGTCCGAGCTGATCGCCGTCGTAGGTGTACCAGGCGCCGCTCTTACGAACGATGTCGTGCTCGACCGCCACATCAATGAGGCTTCCCTCCCGGGAAATGCCCTTCCCGAACATGATGTCGAACTCGGCGATCTTGAACGGCGGGGCCACCTTGTTCTTGACGATCTTGGCTTTCACCCGGTTGCCGGTGAAATCCGACCCGTCCTTGATCGATTCGATCCGGCGGATGTCGATGCGGGTGGAGGCATAGAACTTGAGTGCCCGTCCGCCGGGGGTGGTTTCCGGACTGTTGTGCACCATGACACCATCCACCAGGTAGTTGTGCAGCCCTTCGACCTCGATGTCGAACTTCCGCATACTCCGAGTGGGTGGCTTCACGTGCACGTCCAATATGGGTGTGGCAAAAAGCTTCATCTGCTTAACGGCGGGCTCAACTACGACACCGTACTTGCCGCGATGATGCTCGAGAAGCTTGTACTCCATGCATTCGGGAACGTACGGAGCGATGAGGCCATGCAGCGCCTCGGTACCGTCTCGATCGAAAGTTAGGACGGCCTTTCTGCCCTTCCCCCGCGGCCGCAGCTTCACGAAAAGGCCATATTCATCACGCAGCAACGCTTCGAGCCGCCGGCGCGACGAGGCTTCCATGGCCTCAACGACGATCTCGGATCGTCCCGCCGACCCATCCTTCCGACGCGCGGTGTAGGAACCGTCGTCCATATACCAGATAGCCAGCGCGAGGGGCGTGAGCTCTTTGAGGTAATCCCAACTGAAAACCTTCTTGCCACCGACATATACGGCTTGTCGCAGATCGTCGAGTTCGACTAGCGGCGTGGTTTCGACCATCAATCCGCCCTTGCTGTGCGGGCTGATGCTCAGCGGTACCCCTTCCAGCAGGTCCGCCTTCCATGTTGCATAGGCATCTTGCATAGGCCCGTGGCCGAACCGGTACCGCGACTTCAACGTGACGCCGGTGCCGTTCGGCCGCTTGGGCGAAATGGAACCATCCCCCATCAGCCCCCCCAATACCACCTGACGCTGCTGCTTGGAGAGATACGTGGGAAGCGGCATGAGGACCTGGTCTCCGGCCGAGAGCTCTCCTGCTGGGCGCCATCCACCCGGAGTCGCGACCAGATGCGGCTCGGTGGCCGCAAACTGTGCGCGGCCGTTGCCTTCCGGCTTGTACACCGCGAACTGGAGGAACTTCTCAGCGTTCCCGTTGTCGAACCAATTGACGATCCGGCGCGGGGCCACTTCGCCCGTTTCGGGATCGACCGCCATCACCTCAACGTCCATCTTCTGGTTGACGATCTTGCCGATCTTCTCCTGGGTCCCGTCTGCCAACGTCACCCGCGTCGCATACTGGAAGCATCCGAACATCACACCTATCTTCTCGCGTAGCTGGTTGATGAAGATGGCGGTGGTATCTGAGCGGTTGATGGTGCCGGCCAGCTTGCGGAGAGCCTGGGACATGAGCCGGGCCTGCAGGCCTACGTGGCTCTGACCCATCTCGCCTTCGATCTCGGCCCGGGGCACGAGGGCGGCCACCGAATCGACCACCACCACGTCGAGGGCACCGGAGCGGATGAGCATGTCGGCGATCTCGAGCGCTTGCTCACCGGTATCGGGCTGGGAAATGAACAGCTCATCGACGTCCACCCCGAGCGCCTTGGCATAGACGGGATCGAGCGCATGCTCGGCGTCGATGAAGGCGGCAATGCCGCCGTTGCGCTGCGCCTCGGCCACCACATGCAAAGCCAAGGTCGTCTTTCCCGAACTCTCAGGTCCGAATATCTCCACGATGCGGCCGCGGGGCACTCCCCCGATGCCGAGGGCGATGTCGAGGGAAAGGGCGCCGGTCGAGATCGATTTGACGTTCCGGATGGCACCTTCACCCATCTTCATGATGGCGCCGGTACCGAACTGCTTCTCGATCTGAGACACGGCCATGTCGAGGGCTTTGTCTTGCTCCACTGGATTCCCTTTCCTTCTGTTCTACCGCCGGTTGTTCCTATCGTCCGAAGGTACAAGCCGCCTGTGACACGAACTGCTACCTCGGGCCGGCCCCGATAACTACAGGCATGTAAGTCTATCGGGACGGCGCCCAGTACGCTACCCGAACATGTGTTCGACAACAAGGTCTTGCGGTGCGACCGAGGTGGGCCGGGCGCTACCGAGCCACCATGACGGTCAGCTCGGAGAACCCCGAGCCGGACGAGTTCTCGTGCCCTTCGAGCAGGAGCCGCACGGATCGTCCCTCGACGTTTGGCTCGACGAGCACATCCGGATCCGGCGTGCCCGGCAGCTCGACCCGTTCTTCGTAGACCACTCCCCCCGACTCATCCAGGACCTGGATGGTGACGGCGGCAAAGCCGTGGCCGGTCCTCCGCCGGGAGGTGGCGTTTTGGGCATTGGAGACCACGCCGACGGAACCGACAAACTCGAGCCCGGGAGCCGTCCACTCAAAAGTCGAGTAGGCGCCATCGCCGCTCGAAGAGATCCACGATGTGGTCACGTCGCCGTCCGCCGCTTTGGCGGCCGCAAATGAACCGCACAGGCGGGATGAGGCGGAGACGGTGCCCTCCCGGGTGGCGTTGTAGTCGGCGACCGGCAATGTGGTCGTGGTGGTGCTGGTGGTCGAAGTAGTGGTGGGAGCAACCGTGGTCGAGGTGGTAGTGGTTGTCGGGCTCACGATGTCGAAGTCGCCGATGAATCCCCAACCGATCGGTCGGGCGAAGGCCGCTCCGGTGGCCAGGTCCTGCAATATGAACTGGGCAATCGGTTCCTCGCACGGGTCGATCTCGACCACGTCCAGCGGGTCGAAGGCGGGCCAGGCGACTCCCACGTACGTGGGCGTGGCCGGTGCGACCGGCAAACCCAGGGGGCTGCCGGAGGCGCACCGCACCCGCGGCTCACCGGTCGGCCCCGCCAGCACGGCGGTGCCCTTCTCCAGCACCGCCTGCCGCGGAACGGCTTTGCCGGCATCGAGAGCATGCGAGGTCACCCGCACATCCTGCGTGAGCACCACCGCGGTCAGCCCGGCCGCGAAGTTGGAGACCTCGTCCGGCTCGATGCCCTGGGCGTGTGCCCAGGCCTCTGCAACCGAAGGGACGTTGTTCAGATGTGTCAGCAGCGCGCTGACGTCGCACCCATGAGCGTCACGGGCGCCGGCGTAGTTCAGTTCGTCTGATCCCTTCACATGGACCGCATCGCCTGGAGCCGCCGGGATCAACGTCGTGGCCGGGCCCGGGAGGGCAGCAATCGCTCGGGATGTGAGCAGGCTGGGCGTGAACGCGTTTTCCACCCCGCCGGCCGGCACGAGATATACCTCGTTGGGGGGATATCCCGCCGGGGCGGAGCCATCCCGGAGGGCGAGCCATGCACCCAGGCCGCCGATGAGGACGATCACCGCGAAGGCCGCCGAGAGCGCCGGAAGAGCTCGTCGGCGCGGTGCAACAGAAGAGACCTGAGGCTGCAAAGTCGGCGGCGGGGACGGCGCGGTCCCGGGCGAAGGGGTGCCGCCGGGGGCGTCCTCGATCGAGTAGGCGACGCCACAGTTGCGGCATGATCGCTCGTCGGCGCTCACCGGCGCCTTGCAGTTCGGGCACCTGAGTTCCATTGATCTTTCCCTGCCGAGGAAGGTAACAAACCCAGCCGGTCGCCCTCCCCGGCCATTCGGCCCTTTTGGTCGAGGTCGATGAGTTGGGGGCGTCCGGACATAGACTTGGTGTATGCGGCTCGGCATCGACCTCGACGGTGTGGTCAGCGACTTCAACAAGGGGTGGATCGACCAGTACAACGCTGAGTTCTCGTCCGAGATCCCGCTCGACGCGGTCACCACCTGGGACGGCATCGAGCCTCTCACCCACTTCACCGACATGGAGTCCTTCTGGGAGTGGGCCAAGGATTTCGGGAACGGCAGCCTGTTCCGCCACCTCGACACCCACGCCGGGGCGGTCCCGGCGCTGGTCCGGCTGGCCGCCGACCATGAGATCGTCATCATCACCGCCAAACCAGATTGGGCCGTCGCCGACACCCTCGCCTGGATCGCCGACCACCACCTCCCAACCCGCGAGGTACACATCGTCGGCATGCACGACCCCAAATGGCCGGTGGAATGCGACGTGTACCTCGATGATTCGCCCTACCAGCTCGAAACCATGCACGGCAAACGCCGTGAGTCCCAAATCTGCAGGTACGTTCGGCCCTGGAACTCCCCGGTGCCGGGAGTGCACGATGTGGCAGATTGGGCAGACTTCGAAGAGTTTGTGAACAAGCTCTCGAACAAGCGCTCGAACAAGCTCTCGAACCGGCGGGGTAGCCTTGACGGTGCCTCCGCGGGAGATAAGGAGTGAGGCAATAATGAGATTACGTAAACTGCTGGTGCTGTTCGCGGTGCTGGCGATGATCGCCGCTGCCTGCGGCGGAGACGACGACGCCAGCGCCGACCCGGACAAGATCACCTTCGGGTTCATCCCCTCAGAACGGGCTGAGACCTTGCAGGACGACATCCAGCCGATCATGGCGGCGCTGGGCGAGGCGATGGGCATCGAAGTCGAGGGCATCGTAACCGCCGACTACAACGGTCTCGTGGTGGCGCTCGGCACCGGCCAGGTCGACGTGGGAGCGTTCGGCCCGGTCGGCTACGTACAGGCCAAGGATCAGTACGAGGATGACATCGACCTGCTCTTGAAGTCGGTGCGGTTTGGAGCTCCCAGCTACCACGGACAATGGTTCGCCACCCCCGAGGTAGCCGCCACGTTGTGCGATGACGCGCCCACCGAGGCCGCCCTCGACAACACCGATGACGGTGTTGCTCTCATGGACGTGACCGAGGTCCTGGCCACCCAGGTCGGCAAGACCAGCGGCAGCGGCAATGCCGAGGCCGAGGTGCTCGACGACGGCACGGCGGTTGACCCCGGTCTGGCCTGCATGGGATCGCTGGAGGACATCAAGGGCTACAAGGTGGCTTTTGGAAGCGCCACCTCAACCTCAGCCTCGGTCTACCCACGGCTCCAGCTGCTGGACCTCGGGTTCGATATCGAGGCCGACATCGACTACTCCTATCTGGGATCGCATGACGACGCCGTGCTCGCCGTCTACACCGGCGACTTCGACATCGGCGCCTCGTTCGACGACGCCCGCCGCAACGTGCGCACTGAGAACCCGGACGTGGGGTCAAAGGTGGTGGTGTTCAACATCACCGACGAGATCCCCAACGACGTCCTGGCGGTGCGAGCCACCCTGTCGGATGAATTCCAGCAGAGGCTGTACGACGCCATCGAGTCCTATCTGGCCACCGACGAAGGCAAGGCCGCCTTCGACGAGGTGTACGAGTGGAGCGCCATCGCGACCGCAGAGGATTCGGAATTCGACATCGTCCGTGACGCCGTCGACAAGCTCGGCCTGACCGAGTAGCCGTTTGGTCGAGTGGGGTCGCATTGGGCGGCCCCACTCGACCGGCAGTCACATGATCGAATTCGACCGGGCCACCGTCATCTATCCCGGGGGTCTCAAGGCCCTCAAAGACATATCGCTCACCATCGAAGATGGCGAGTTCGTCGTCGTGGTCGGACTATCCGGCGCCGGCAAGTCGACCATGTTGCGCGTCATCAACGGCCTCGTCCCGTTGGCCGAAGGCTCGGTGAAGGTGAACGGTCAGGAGGTGCGGGGCGCGGCTGCCGGCGACCTGCGCGATATCCGCTCCGACATCGGCATGATCTTTCAGACCTTCAACCTGGTCAACCGCTCCACCGTGATCAACAATGTCCTGGCGGGCCGGCTGTCCATGGTGCCGCGCTGGCGCTCGACCATCGGGCTGTGGCCCAAGGCAGATGTTGAGGTGGCACTGCAGTCGCTGGAACGGGTGGGCATCGTCGACAAGGCGTACGAGCGGGCCAGCAATCTGTCGGGCGGCCAGCAGCAACGGGTCGGGATCGCCCGGGCCCTGGCGCAAGAGCCGGAATTGATCCTCGCCGACGAACCGGTTGCCTCGCTCGACCCGGTCACCTCCCACATGGTGATGCGCGATCTGCAGCGCATCAACCGCGAGCTCGGGATCACCACCCTCATCAATCTCCACTTCCTCGACCTGGCCCGCGCCTACGGGCAACGGCTGATCGGTTTGCGTGACGGGGAGCTGGTGTTCGACGGGGACATCGCCGACGTCGACGAGGACGTCTTTCGGGGAATCTACGGCCGGGCCATCACCCCCGAGGATCTTCTGGATGCGGCCGGAACATGACCGGCCCGGCCGAGATCACGACCTTCGAGATCACCCCTTCCGAGCGTCCCGCCCCACCGCCCCGGTCGGGGCCCTTTTTTGTCGTCGTGCTGCTCATCGGGCTCGGCTTCGGCGTCGGCGGCATCATCTCGGGCGGGGCCGGCGTGGTGTGGGGCCTGACCGGCGGCGTGCTCGCCGCCACGGCCTTGCGCTGGCGAGGCCAAAGCTCCCACCCGGTTGATGCCCTGGCGGTGGTCTTCGCTTCGGCCCTCGGCCTGGGCTGGTCCGGCTGGGCACTCGGCGAACGCGGAAGCAGCGTTGAAGGCACCACTGCCCTGCTGGCAGCGGTGGGCTGGCTGCTCCCGGGCGCCGCCATCGGGTTCGTGGTGTGGCGTCATTCCCGCCGACTCCGGCTGGCGTCGGTATTGGTTTCGGCAGTGGGCTGGGCCCTGGCTGCGTTCTTCGTTTTCTTGTGGGCCGAGGGCCTGGGAGCCGTGGAGAGCCTTTCCCGCACCGCAGTCCAGGCAGGCGAGATCGTCGAGTTGACCGGGACCTTCTACGCCACGACCGGGTTCTTCATTGCCCTCATCGGGGCCGGAGTGACCTTCGCGCTGCTCGTCGGCTCCCCGGCGTTGGTGGCCGTCGCCGGCTCGATCACCTTCACCCTGTTCGCCGCCTCCCAGATCGGGTTCTCACTCATCAAGGTGACGTCCGAGATCGACAAGCTGAACATTCTGGCGCAGGAGTTCTGGCCGCCGGAGTGGACATGGCCTAACTTGACCGGACAACCAGCCGAGAACCAGATCCTCGAGCCGATGGTGGAAACCATGCAGATTGCGGTGGTGGGCGCCACCGTCGGGTGCCTCATCGCTCTTCCCCTCGCCTTTCTCGCCTCCAAGATGACCACCTTCAACCTCCCCACCTTCTGGGGAAGCCGATTCTTCATGAACGTCATCCGCGCCATCCCCGACCTGTTCTATGCGATGATCTTCGTTTCGGCGGTGGGCTTCGGATCGCCCTTTGCAGGGGCGCTGGCCATGATCATGTTCTCGCTGGGCATCATGGCCAAGCTGCTGTCGGAGACGGTCGACGGCATCGAGCCCGGGCCGCTGGAGGCGTCGCGAGCGACCGGGGCTCGTCACTCCCAGGTGGTCCAGTACTCGGCGATGCCCCAGGTGCTGCCCAACTACGTCGCCTATGCCCTCTACATCTTCGAGCTCAACATCCGGGCCTCGGTGGTCATCGGGATCGTCGGGGCCGGCGGCATCGGCCGTTTGCTCGACGAGCAGCGGGTGTTCTTCCAGTGGGACCGGGTGATGGCGATCGTGATCGTCATCTGGGTCTCGGTCATCCTCATCGAGGCGGTCAGCGTGACCGTGCGCCGGAGGCTGGTGTGAGCTCGACGGTCACCACCCAAGCCTCCAAGAGCCCGCCCCGGCCCCAAGCACCGGTCGGACCGCGCCTCATCCGGTGGGGCGTCACTCTCATCATCCTCATTCCGTTCATATGGGGCGCCCTCGGCCTGGAGATCTCCCCCGGCCGGATTGCCCGGGCTCCGGAGCTGGTGTGGAACATCGTCTCGGCCATGTTCCCACCCGACTGGAGCATCCTCGGCCGCTCCATGGACAAGATGCTCGAATCGCTCTACATCGCCTGGGTGGCCACGATCATCGGGGCCATGTTCTCGTTCGTTTTCGGATTCCTGGCCGCCACCAATATGGCGCCGCGCTGGATCGCCACGCCCATACGAGCCCTGCTCAGCGCCATCCGCGCGTTTCCCGAGCTGGTGCTGGCCATCATGCTGATCCCGGCGTTCGGGCTCGGTGCATTCACCGGCACGCTGGCGCTGGGCCTGCACTCCATCGGCACCCTCGGCAAGCTCACCTCCGAGGTCATCGAGGGCATCGATGAGGGGCCCCTCGAGGCGATGAAGTCCGCCGGGGGCACCAAACTGTCGACGATCCGCTTCGGAGTGCTCCCCCAGGCGATGCCGAACATCCTGGCTTACTGGCTCTATCGATTCGAGATCAATGTCCGGGCCTCGGCGGTGCTCGGCATCATCGGGGCCGGTGGGATCGGCGCCGACCTCTTCTCCTTCCTGAAGTTCCGCGACTTCCCACAGGCGGGGATGACGTTGCTGGTAGTCATGGTGACGGTGCTCCTCATCGACGGCGTGTCCGGGGCGGTCCGGCGCCGGATCATCTCCGGTGAGCCCGGCAAGGGCCCGGTTTCCAAGCTGATGGGCCTCGTCCGCACCCCCCGTCCCGCGCCTCAGCAGTAATGGAGTTTCGGCGGCGGACGCGACGGGAGGCTGAGCGTCTGGAACGTGAGTTGCTGGCCCCGGCCGCCAGCCAATCAACCAAGTCCAAGGGCCGCCAGGTCGACGAGGAGCCCGACCCGTATCGGACCGCCTTTGAGCGCGATCGGGACCGCATCCTCCACTCCAAGGCGTTCCGGCGCCTCAAGCACAAGACCCAGGTCTTCATCAATCCCGAGGACGATCACTTCGTTACCCGCCTCACCCACACCCTGCAGGTCACTCAGATCGGGCGGTCGATCGCAGCTTTCCTCAGCCTGAATGAGCCACTCACGGAGGCTATCTGCCTGGGTCACGACGTCGGTCACGCCCCCTTCGGCCATACCGGCGAAGACGCCCTGGCCGACTACGTCGACGCCACCTGGCTCCACTCCCAGCAGGGGTTGCGTATCTTCCAGGTGCTCGAGCCCCTCAACCTGACGTGGGAGGTGCTCGACGGCATCCGGGCTCACTCGTGGAAGATCGATCCCCCGCCGGCAACTGCGGAAGGCATTGTGTGTCGTTTCGCCGACCGCATCGCCTACCTCACCCATGACGTGCTTGATGCCATGCGGGCCGGCATCATCTCCGAAGCCGACCTACCGGCCGCGGCCCTAGCCCGCTTCGGCGAGCCGGGCAGCCCGTGGATCGCCGCCATGATCGAGGCTGTCATCGAGGAGTCGATCGCGACCGCGACGGTAGCCATGGAGCCCGAGTGCCTCGAGGTGATGCACGAGCTAAGAGACTTCATGTTCGATCGCGTCTACCTGCGGCCCGAATCCGAGGCGCACAAGCGACAAGTGTTCACCATCATCCACGAGCTCGTCGACTACCTACTCGACGACGCCGCGCGCATTCCCGATAGCTACCGACACCCGGAGGCGAGCCATCTCACCCAGGTCATCGACTACGTGGCCGGCATGACCGACCGGTACGCGCTGCGACTCCATGACACTCTGTTTCGACCCGAAGGCGTTGATTAGTCGGGCAACGGGTAACTGATGGGTGTAGCGTCGGGAGATAGAGGCGACCATGAAACAAGGGAGGATCGCATGCTCGTCAATCCACTCACTCCATCGCTTCCGGCATCTGACCTAGTACGGGCCCGTACCTGGTATGCCGAGAAGCTCGACCTCAAGCCGGTTGAGGAGGACAGCGCCGGCAACATGTGGTTCGAGACAGGGGGCGCCCGCTTCTTCGTCTACGAGTCGCAATTCGCCGGTACCAATCAGGCCACGGCCGCCGCCTGGACCACCGACGATGTCTCGGCCGCAGTTGGAGCACTGAAGGACCGCGGCGTGGTGTTCGAGGAATACGACATGGGGGAGTTCGTCACGCAGGATGGTGTGATGACCCTCCCCGACGGCTCAAAGGGCGCCTGGTTCAGGGACAGCGAGGGCAACATCCTCGCGCTGTTCCAGCAGGCGTAGCAGGCGTAGCAGTCGAATCAGTCGAGCTCGAACACCTCGAGCGGAACGTAGGCGGCCGGGCCGCGCCCAAGAATGCTCTCGAACACGGTGATGTGGTCGACCGCTTGGCGAAGGGGAAACGACGGCACCGACTCGATGAGGCTCTGCACGTCCTGCGGTGGGCGGATGCGGCTCAGGGTGAGGTGGGGATGAAACGGTCTCTCCTCGGGCATGAACCCGGCCTCGACCACCGCTCCCTCGATCGCGGCGGCCAGGCCGCCGAGCGCGTCTGAGCCGGCATCGGTCCCGAGCCACAAGACCGTGGCGCGGGCGGCCCGCGGGAATGCCCCCAGGCCGCCGAACGAAAGGCTGAACGAAGGGCCGAGCTCCGCCTCATCGAGCTTGGCGAGAAGGGTCTCGTAGGTCGGCTCATCCACCTTGCCGAGGAACCTCAAAGTCAGGTGCCAGTTGGCCGGTGGAGGCGAACTGCCGGGGAGCGGCGACCAGCTCCCCAGATGGGCAGCCAGGCCGTGGCGAACCTCATCATCGAGATCGACCGCCAGGAAAACACGGCGAACGCTGTCTTCGCTCCGTGGCATCCACCGATTGTGGCATGAACCGGCTCGGCAGGATGGGCCGTGATCCAGTAGGTTTGTCGCATGACAACCATCGAGAACATCAATCGGGCCGGCAAGCTCAAGCGCAAATTCTACGAGGACGAGCTGGCGAGGCTCCAAATCGAGCTGGCCAAGCTGCAGGCGTGGATCAAGCAGGAAGGCCTCAAGGTCGTCGTGATCTTCGAAGGACGGGACGCCGCCGGCAAGGGGGGCGTGATCAAGCGGATCAGCGAACGCCTCAACCCCCGCGTGGTGCGCACCATTGCACTCGGCACTCCCACCGAGAAAGAGAAAACCCAGTGGTATTTCCAGCGGTACGTACCCCATCTGCCGGCCGCCGGGGAGATGGTGCTGTTCGATCGCAGCTGGTACAACCGGGCCGGCGTCGAGCGGGTCATGGGATTCTGCACCGACGAGGAGTATCAGGAGTTCATGCGGACCTGCCCCGAGTTCGAACGGATGCTGGTGCGTTCCGGCATCATCCTCATCAAGTACTGGTTCTCGGTCAGCGACGAGGAGCAGGAGAGCCGCTTCCAGGGCCGAATCCACGACCCGAAGAAGCGGTGGAAGCTGAGCGACATGGACCTGGAGTCCCGCCGCCGCTGGCTGGAATACTCAAGGGCCAAGGACGAGATGTTCGCCCACACCGACATCAAGCAAGCGCCCTGGTACGTGGTGGACGCCGACGACAAGCGGAGGGCCCGGCTCAACACCATCACCCACCTGCTGAGCATGATCCCCTACGAGGATGTCACCCGGCCGCCACTCGAGTTGCCTCCCCGGGAGGACAGCGGCGCCTACGTGCGCCCCCCACTGTCGGATCAGACGTTCGTGCCGCAGCAGTACTAGGGCGGCGGGAACACGGGAACGCGCATGGCAACCCTTCGGGTTGCCCACCCCACCCCCGACCCCTCCCAGTCCATACACAGTCCATACACAAAGGGAGGGGTGACGAACGCTCTCACCCCAAACCCGGCGTCCACACACCGAGGGAGGGGTGAATCTCAGGCCTTGACGGCGTGGAAGCGGAAGCGCCGGTCGGTGGCCTCCACCTCAACCGACCCGAACCCGGCTGCTCGCAACCGATCCTCGAGCGTAAATGGGTCCACCGGGTTGAAGGTGTCGTTCAAGTGAAAGAGCCGCAAACGCAAGTTCGGGCGGCTGTCACTTCCCGCCAGAACCCCGCCCGGTTGTAGGACCCGAAACGACTCGCGCAAGATGGCGTCCTGACCGGGGACCGTCGGCACATGATGCAGCATCGTGCACGACACGACGGTTGCAATGGTTCCGTCGGGAACGGGCATGTCGGCCGCGTCGCCGGTTACCACCCGGATCGCGTCGCCGAAACGTGCTCGGAGGGTCTCCGCCAGGGCCGGCTCTATTTCGAGCGTCATGAGGTCCTTCACGCCATAGCGGACCAGTGCTTCGGTCACGATGCCCGGGCCCGGACCAAGCTCGAGCACCGGACCATCCAGCCCAAGGTCTGCCAGCACCCATGGGAGAACCTCACCGACCATGAGTGACTTCCACTTCTCGGATGCGCAATAGCGGTTGTGGATCCAGTTCACGTCCACCACTCCCCGGTGACGGCCAGCCGGGTCATGTGCAGGGCGACGGTGGTGGTGCCACCGCCACCATCACGGTGCCCACCTCGCGCTCTTGCGGATCGGGTCCGGCCGAGCCGGTTACGGCCACAACGACATCGGCCCCCAACACCGAGCGTGCGCCCGCGGCCATTTCGAGGGCCGTTGCCTCAGTTACCACGCCGCGCTCCAGAACCTCCGATGGCACGCCGAGCAGCTTCTCTTTCACTTCGGTGGCGTAGGACACCACGCTGCCCCGCACGTACTCGGATGCTCCCGGAACTGAGGTCAGGCGGGTGACAATCATTCCGCCGGTGACCGACTCGGCGGTTCCGATGGTCCACCCGCGCTCCGCCAAGGCGTCGAACACGATCCGCTCGACGGTTTCGTCGTCGGCTCCGAAGATCGTGCCGAGACGCTGTCGTACTTCGGCCTCCACCGGGGCGATGAGGGCGTCAGCTTCCTGGGTGGTTGCGGCTTTGGCTGTGAGCCGGATCTTGACCTCTCCAAGCGAGGCGAGGAAGGCCATAGTGGGGTTGGTCAGATCGTCGTAGATCCCGGCCAGCGTATCGGCCACCTTCGACTCCCCCAGCCCATAGGACCGGAGCACCCGGCTGCGCACCACCGCCGGCCCGCCCTCCACGTCGATGAGCGCCGGGATGACATGATCGGCCAGCATCATCTTCATCTCGGCCGGAACCCCGGGCATCGCGAATATCCGCTTCTTGCCAATCGCCAGGTCGAGCCCGGGAGCGGTTCCTTTCGGATTGGGGATCAGAACCGCCCCGGCCGGATGCTCGGCCTGTTTCAGATTGTTGGGCGGCATCTCCCTTCCCCGCCTTGCCCACCACTCCTCCAAATAGGCTGCCCATTCGTCGCTGTAGGCCATCTCGAGGTCGGTGGCGGCGCAGATACCTTCGCGGGTTATGTCGTCCTGAGTGGGGCCGATGCCGCCGGTCAGTATGACTGCGTCCGATTCGTCGAGGGCTTGGCGAATCGCCTGGGAGAGCCGCTCCAGGTTGTCGCCGACGACCACCTGGCGGTAGGTATCGAGTCCCGCTTCGGCCAGCGCCTCTCCGATGGTGGCCAAGTTGGTGTTGACAATTTGGCCCAGGAGAAGCTCGGTCCCGACGGCGATGACTTCGACGTTCATGCTGGCCTCATTGTCGGACCAGGAATCCACCCGGCGCAAACGAGAATCCGAATTTGGCCTCGCGAACTGTGTCGTGGCGGTAGGTACCGGGGTGGTCGGACAGGTATCCCTCCACCGCCTCAAACGGCCCGGGCCCATAGTCGGGCATGACCGGATGACCATTCAGATTGGAGTCCTCCACCACCAGATAGTCCTGGGGCAGGAGCAGCGGAGTGATCAGTTCCAGTTCTGCTCGCACGTGAGCAGCGGAGTGATCGGAGTCGAGGATGGCAAACACCGGACCGGGAAACAGCTCTTTGAGTTCGACGATGCGGGTGACCGTCCCCGGGTCGGTCGATGACCTGGTGAGCACTTCGATCTTCGGATGGTCGATGGCCTGCTGGTCGATCCGGTTTCGCAGGGTGTCGACGGTCAGCACCCGGTAATCCTGTCCAAGACCGTCGAGCACCGAAGCAAAGAACATCGCCGATCCCCCGTAGGCGGTGCCAAATTCGACCACCAGCCTCGGCCGCAGGTCGGTGAGGATCTCCTGGTAGTTCCACATGTCACTCACCGACTTGAGGGTGCGGACTCCCAGCCAGGAAGTCGACTTCCACACCCCGGCGCCGTAGTACCAGATGTGGTAGTCGGTGGGGGCGGGATCGTCGCTACCGATGACCTCGGCCCGAACGTGCGGCCCGGGCGGCTTCGGCACCAGTACCAGCCGGTGCGCCCGCATCGTCCCCCACCAATGCGCGATCCGCTGACCCGGGCGGCGGGTACCACTAGCCAACGACGGTCCCCGCCAGCTCGCTGCCGTAGGAGGCGTCGATCTCGACCTCGACGAAGTCACCCGGCTTGCCGCTGTCGAATTCGATGACGCCGTCGATCTCAGGGGCTTCCCGATACGAGCGTCCGTAGGGCCGCCCGTCTTCGAGACCGTCGACCAGCACCCGGTAGGTCCGGCCGACGGTGGCGGCGTTCGCCTCGGCCGTGATCTCCTCCTGGATCGACATGAGGTACCGGAGCCGTTCGGTCACGACGACGGGATCGACCCGCCCCGGCAGGCCGGCGGCGGGAGTTCCCTCCTCGGGCGAGTACGGGAAGAACCCGGCCCAATCGAGCCGGGCTTCATGCAGGAAGTCGGCAAGCTCTTCGACGTCTTGGTCGGTCTCGCCCGGGAATCCGACGATGAAGCTAGAGCGGGTGGCTGCCTCGGGAGCCGCCGTCCGGATGTCGGCGATGAGGGAAAGGTGGCGCTCGGCGTCGCCGGGGCGCTTCATGGCTCGCAGCAGTTGGCGATTGGCGTGCTGGAGGCTGAGGTCAAAGTACGGCACCAGCTTGGGGTTGGAGGCGATCTCGGCGATCAGCGCGGGACGGATCTCCCGGGGATACAGGTACAGCAGACGGATCCACTCGATGCCGTCCACGTCGGAAACGAACCGGAGCAGGTCTTCGATCCCGCCGGGGGCGCCGATATCACGCCCGTACGCCGCCAGGTCCTGGGCCACCAGAACCACCTCGCGGGCACCGGCGGCGCCCAACTCGGCAATTTCGTCCCGGATGTTGACCGGCGGGCGGGAACGCTGCTTGCCCCGGATGAGGGGAATGGCGCAGAAGGTGCACGGCTTGTCACACCCCTCCGCCACCTTGACGTAGGCGTAGGGAGTGGTGAGGGTCGGCCGGCGGATCGTATAGAGGATGTCCATCGGGCTGTGCGCCAGCCGGATCGGTTGCCAATCGGTTAGCCGGTCGAGCGTCCCCACCAATTCGCCGTAGCGATCGAGCCCCAGCACGGCGTCTGCTTGGGGAAAGGCCTCGGTCACTTGCATGCCGAAGCGCTGTGCCATGCATCCGAGCACCACCAGCTTGGCGTCGTCTCGTTTGGCGGTCTCCAGCTCGATGATGGTGTCGACCGACTCCTCGCGGGCCGCCTCGATGAACGCGCAGGTATTGACCATCACCACGTCGGCCTCCTCGATCGACGAGGCGGCGGTGTAGCCGGATTCTTCGATGACGGCGGAGAGCTTGTCGGAGTCGACCTGATTCTTGGCACAGCCGAGGGTCGTGAGCCACACCCGCCGGGTGTCGCTGGTCATCGGGGTAGCGTAGCTGCGGCCCATGCGAACTTTGACTCTCCCCCAGGCGCGCCGCATCGCCCTGGCCGCACAGGGATTCGCCGAGCCGCGCCCGGCCGGCCGGATCGACATCCGACACTTCCGGAGGGTGATCAAGCGAATCAACCTGCTGCAGCTCGATTCGGTGAATGTGGCGGTGCGCGCCCACTACATGCCGATGTTCTCCCGGCTCGGCGCCTACGACCGGTCGACCCTCGACGCGTGGATCAACGGACCAGAGATGTTTGAGTACCTGGGCCACGTCGCCTCGGTCATGCCGACCGACGACTTGCCGATGCTCCGACATCGGATGCGCAACCGGAAGGCGTACTCGCGCTCTCGGGAAGTGATGAGAAACCATCCCGAGTACTTCGACCAGGTGTACGAAGAGGTCGCCGAACGGGGGCCGCTTACCGTCTCCGACCTGTCCGATCCGGGGAGCCGGACCGGACCCTGGTGGGGTCACGGGCGAGGAAAGGTGGCACTCGACTGGCTGTACGTCACCGGTCGGTTAACTATCCGGGGTCGCACTCCCAACTTCGTGTCCATCTACGACCTGCCGGAGCGGGTGTTCAGCCCCGACCTCCTCGGCCGCGAGCTGAGCAAGGAGGAGGCTCAGCGCGAGATGCTGGTGCGCGGTGCCAGGGCCCACGGGGTGGGGACCCTCGCCGACCTGGCCGACTACTACCGGATCACCCATGCCGGTGCGCGCCTTGCCGAGCTGGTCGAGGATGGCCAGCTCGAAGAGGTTGCAGTCGAGAGCTGGAAACAACCGGCATACCTGAATCCCGAAGCCCGTCGGCCTCGGAACATGAGGGCCCGGGCGCTCCTGGCCCCCTTTGATCCGGTGGTGTGGTTCCGCGACCGGACCGAACGTCTCTTCAATTTCCACTACCGGATCGAGATCTACGTCCCCGAGCCGGACCGCCGGTTCGGCTATTACGTGTATCCATTCCTGCTCGGTGATGAGCTGGTGGGCCGGGTCGACCTCAAGGCCGACCGCAAAGCCGGAGTGCTCAGAGCACTGGGGACGTACGTCGAGGATGGACAAGATCCCTCGCGAGTGGCCCCGGAGCTGGCGGCCGAGCTAAGGCTGATGGCGGCCTGGCTGGGCCTCGCCGAGGTCCACGTCTCGAACAAGGGCAACCTGTCGGCCGCTCTGCGGAACGCGTTGTAGCGGGGGGTTTCTCCCTTGCCCTCGAGGGGAAAGGCGTCCTCGGAGCGAAGCGACGAGAACGGACGGGGGGAGACCGGTTGGTTCCTTCCCCTCGAGGGGAAGGTGGACTCGGAGCGAAGCGACGAGGACGGACGGGGGAAGGCCGGTTGGTTCCTTCCCCTCGAGGGGAAGGTGGACTCGGAGCGAAGCGACGAGGACGGATGGGGGGAGACCGGCCGCCCTCAAAGGCCCGGAACAGAGACCGTCGCCAACCGCCTCCCCCACCCCGACTCCGCCTCCGGCGGAGCCACCCCGCCCTCAAGGGCGGGGAGTGTTGGCGACCGGACGTCGGATCACGTCAAGCACCATGTCGAGATCCCGGCACCCACAGGGCTAACGCAAGACCTCCTTCCCCTCGAGGGGAAGGTGGACTCGGAGCAAAGCTCCGAGGACGGATGGGGGGAGACCGGGAACCAAGCCACCGTCGCTGACTCACCCCCTCCCCCACCCCGACTCCGCCTCCGGCGGAGCCACCCCGCCCTCAAGGGCGGGGAGTGTTGGCGACTAGAGGTCGGATTGCGTCGAGTTCAACGCCTACTTGCCTTCCAGGTGGCGATACTCGCCGCGGAAGTAGACGGCGGGGTCGTCGAGGTCGGCCACTTCTACCTTTTCGATCTTGCCTTCGACCAGGTGGTGGAACGGCAGCTCGATCGACGACGCCAGGCCGCAGAAGATCCGGTTGGGGGAATCGACGAGCACCGGGCCCCATTCGCCGTGCTCGACCGCCACTCCTGAGAAAACGCCTCCCGGCCGAGGGCGGAACCCGGCAAAGGCGTCGGCATCTCCCCGAGAGGCGCTGCCGAGAATGTGGACCACGAATCGCCGCGAGGCGTCAATCGCCTCCCACAGATCAGTGCTGGTTCCGATGAGGGCAATCACCGACGAGGGCTCACCCTCGGCCACCATCAGGGAGGAAACTGTCAGGGCTGCCTCGGTCCCCTTCTCCCCCGCCGTCACCACCGTCACCGGGGCCACCAGACGCCCGCGGAACTGGCGTACCGGGTCGCGGTCGGCGGGCGGCGTCTGGAAAGGGTGGTCGTCGTGGATCACGCCTCGGACGTTAGCCTCCCCGGGGAGGAGGCAACCGTGTCGTTCACCAACGAGGCCCTGACCGATTTCACCGCCCCCCAGAATGTCGAGACCTACCGGACGGCGCTGGCCGAGGTTCGGACCCGGCTCGGCGCCGATTACCCGCTCACCATCGGGGGACACAAGCTCGAGACCGGTGATTGGATCGAGTCATACAACCCGGGCGACACCAGCCAGCTCATCGGCCGCTCCGCCAAGGGCGGGCAGGCTGAAGTCGACCGCGCCCTCACAGCCGCCTGGGCTGCCTTCCGACCGTGGTCGGCACAACCGATGGACGAACGGATCGCCCTGGTCCGTCGCCTGGCCGACGTCATGCGCCGCCGCCGCTTCGAGCTGGCCGCCTGGATGACGTATGAAGCTGGTAAGAACTATGCCGAAGCCGACGCCGACGTCGCCGAAGCCATCGACTTCTGCGAGTACTACGCCGCGCAGGCACCCGCGCTGGCCGGAGAGCATGAGACCTACCCGAGCCCGGGCGAGCGCAACACGTCGCTCCTGGTTCCGCTCGGGGCGGGAGTGGTCATCTCTCCTTGGAACTTCCCCCTCGCCATCTTCACCGGCATGGCGGTTGGCCCCGCCGTGGTCGGCAACACCCTGGTGCTCAAGCCGTCACCCGACACACCCATCGTCGCTCAGAAGTTCATCGAGTGCGCCGACGAAGCCGGGTTCCCGGCGGGGGTCTTCAACCTGGTGACCGGCGCCGACGCCGACATCGGCGACTACCTCGTGGATCACCCCACCACCCGCTTCATCAACTTCACCGGATCGCTCAACACCGGCATCCGCATCAATCAGCGGGCGGCTGTCGTTCAACCGGGACAGCTGTGGATCAAGAAGGTCGGACTGGAGATGGGCGGCAAGGACGCGCTGATCGTCGACGAGACCGCCGACCTCGACTATGCCGCTCGCATGGCGGTGGCCAGCGGCTACGGATTCGGGGGCCAGAAGTGCTCGGCGATGAGCCGGTTGATTGCCGTCGAAACCATCCACGACGAGCTGGTCGAGCGGTTCGTGACCCTGGCGTCTGAGCTCGAGGTGGGTCCGGCCGACGAGAACCCCGACTTCAGCGCCCTCATCAATCAACGGGCCAAGGACAAGAGCCTCGAATACATCGACATCGGTAGGGAGACCGCCCAGTTGCTAACCGGCGGCGAGACCGGATCGGAGGCAGGACACTATGTGACCCCGACGGTGTTCGCCGACGTCGAGCCCGATTCGAGGCTCGCCCAGGAGGAGATCTTCGGCCCGGTCGTCTCCATCATCAGGGCGCGGGACTTCGACCATGCGCTCGGCATCGCCAACGGCACCATGTTCGGGCTAACCGGCGGTTTGATCTCACAGGACCGGGAACGCCTCGACCGGGCCAAGCGCGAGTTCGAAGTCGGCAACCTCTACCTGAACCGCAAGATCACCGGAGCTTTCGTCGGCCTGCAGCCCTTCGGGGGCCTCCGCCTTTCCGGGACCACCGTCAAAGCGGGTGGTCCCTACTATCTGCGCCAGTATCTGGCCGAAAAGACCATCGCCGAGAAGCAACTGGGTTAGACCGGCTTGGGCGGGCCATCGACCAGCTCGAGGGAGTGGCCCAAAAGCCGGCGAGCGGGCGAGGTCGGCACCGGCTCCATCCGCCGTGGCAACGAGCCCTGGTTTCGCGACTGTATTGGGCCGACTGTACTTATCCGGCGACGGTGCCGATACCTTCAGGATGAAGAGAACATTGAAGCTGCTGGGACTGATCGGCGTCGCCACCGCCGCCGGTGTCGCGGCGGTCAGGGCCGTGTTTCCGGAAACCGAAGGAGATGCCGAGCCGAGACCTCCAACGGTGCATGGCCTGCCGAGCGTTACCCAGGAGCTGCGCCAGGCGCTCCACCAGTTCGAGGAGCGCTTCGGGGCCTGAGCTGCCTACGCTCCGGTCATGCGATCCCTTGCCGGTGGCGTGGCAGCCGTGTTGGTCGGCACCGCGCTCGGTGCCGGATTGGTGGTCGGGATCGGTGGCTGGCCGGGTAGCGGCGAGTCTGCCCTCCTGATCGGCTTCCCCGACTGCGAATCAGCCGGCAGCGCCCTCATCCGCCAGCCAACCTTGGCCTGGACCAGCCTGAGCTTCGTTCCGCTGGGAGTCTGGGTGTCGACAGATCGGGGCATCGCGTCGCCGGCCGCCCGTTGGCTGCTGGCAGCCACCATTGCCGCCGTCGGGGTTGGCAGCTTCCTGGCACACGCCGCCCTTACCGATTGGGCTCGCCAACTCGATTCCGCCGCCATCAAACTGATGCTGGTTGCCTTCATCGCCTATCCGGTCGGCCGGCTCCGGTCGTGGGAGGCGCCGGCGCTCCTGACGGCGTGGGCAGGAGCGGCGGGCGCGGTGCTGGCGATTGAGCTCGTCTGGCCCGGTGCGGCCAGGATTCTGTTGGTGGTTCTGGCCGCCACCGCCGCCGCTTCGGCCGCCACCACCGCCGACCCGCGCTCCCGGCGGTGGCTGGTCGCTTCGCTCGCCTGGTTCACGGTCGGAGGCGCCGTTTGGTGGCTCGGGCGGCGCGGCGGACCGCTGTGCGCCCCATATGCAGTGTTTCAACTACACGCCGTTTGGCATATCCTCGCGGCGGCGGGGATCGCCTCCCTCTACCAGATCTACCGAAACGAGACGATATGACGACCGACGCGGTTGTGATCGGGGCGGGGCCAAACGGCCTCACCGCCGCCATCACCCTGGCGCGAGCGGGCCGTTCGGTGGTGGTCCTCGAGCAGGCGGATGAAGTCGGCGGAGCGTGCCGATCGGCAGAGTCAACGCTCCCGGGCTTCATCCATGACCTGGGGGCCGCCGTCATGCCTCTCGGGTATGCATCACCGGCGTGGGCGGATCTACCGCTCGCCGATCACGGGCTCACCTGGATCGCTCCCGCAGCCGAGTTCGGCCAGCCCCTCGACGGGGGTCGGGCCGCCCTCGCCTATCGGGACGTCGATCGGACGGCGGCCGGACTCGGCAAGGATGCAGATCGCTATCGGGAGTTGGCCGCCGGCCTGGTACGCGACTGGGACCGGTTGCGGGCATCGATCCTCGGTCCCCTGATCCGCCTCCCCCGCCACCCAATCACACTCGCCCGTTTCGGCTTGAAGGGAGTCCAGCCCGCCACCCGCTTTGTCGCCCCGGCTGCCGGCGAGCTCTACCCTGCCCTCTTCGCCGGGTGCGCGGCCCACGCCGTGCTGCCCCTCGAGCGGCTCCTCACCAGTTCGTTCGGACTTCTGTTCCTGGCGCTCACTCATACTGCGGGCTGGCGCTATCCCCGGAGTGGAGCCGCTTCACTCAGTCGTGCGCTCGCCTCCTATCTGGAGAGCATCGGTGGGGAAATCCGCTTGGCGCAGCCGGTGCGCGATTGGGCCGACCTCCCCGAACACCGGGCGGCGGTCTTCACCACCGGCCCTCCTGCCCTGGCGACGATTGCCGGAGATCGCCTGCCGGGCAAGACGCGACGACGGCTGTTGCGGTGGCCGTATGGCCCGGGGGCGTTCAAAGTCGACTTCGCCCTCGACGGTCCCATCCCATGGGCGGCGCCCACCCTTGCCGAGGCCGGCACCGTGCACATCGGCGGGACCATTGAGGAAGTCGCCGAGGCCGAGCGACAGGTGGCCGACGGTTCGCACCCCGATCGGCCGTTCGTACTGCTCGCCCAGCCCAGCATCGCCGACCCCACCCGGGCGCCCTCCGGACAACACGCAGTGTGGGCCTACTGTCATGTCCCGCCCGGCTCCGACCTCGACATGACTGATCGAATCGAGGGCCAGATCGAGCGCTTCGCACCGGGGTTCCGGGACAGGATCCTCGCCCGCACCATCACTCCTCCTGGAGGTCTGGAGGCAATGAACCCGAACCTGGTCGGCGGAGACGTCGGAGGTGGGTCTCATGCCGGAACCCGCCTGTTGTTCCGACCCACCATCTCGGCGCGACCCCATCGAGTGACCGGGCGCATCTTCCTGGGTTCCGCTTCGACCCCGCCGGGTGGTGGTGTCCACGGCATGGGGGGCTATTGGGCGGCCCGGGCGGCCCTGGCCGGTCCACTCCGATGATGTGGCCTGAGCCGAACGGCCACGACGAGGAGTTCGTGCCGATGTCACGGAGACGGACCTTCCGCATCGTGTCGGCCCTGGTCACCGTATTGGTGGTGTTGGCGATGCTGGCTATCACTCTCGGCCCCTATCTGATCGACCGGGGAAGCAGGCCGGCTCGGACCACGGTGACGACCGGGCTCCAGGTGTGAGCCGGCCTAGCGCTCACACGGCCCGGCCGACCTAGAGGGCTTGGCGCGACTCGAGAATCGTGGTGAGATGTTCGAATCGTTCGAGCAGCTCGTCGAACCGATTCCCTTCGTCGATCATGCGGTTGATCTCAGCCGGAACGACGCCTCCGCCCACAGTCTGGGTCGCACCCAGATACTTGGTGCCGACCTTCTTCACTCGCTCCTTGCGAGCTAATTTCAGCCGGGCCTCGAGACGGGCGTGTTCCTCCAGTAGCTCGGCAGTCGGCCGCCGCTCGTCGATATCGAGATCCCGCAGCGCAGCCCGCAGCTGATCGCGCCGGGCCTCGAGCCCGCCGCGGGCATCAGCATCGGCTTCTTCTTCCAGCGAGAGCAGCACCTGCGAAAGCTCGGCGAGCAGCTCATCGAGCGTGGTCATGAGAAGTCGGCCTCCTCGATGGCTTCGACCAGGCCGGCCATGAAAGTGCGGCCGAGGGCACCATCGATGATTCGATGGTCGTAGGACAATGAGATCGGAAGGACAATCCCCGCTACGACAGCGCCGTCCTCAATCACCGGCTCGGCCGATGCCCTTCCGAACGAAACGATGGAGCTGGTGCCATAAGGGATGAGGGGCGTACCGTAGCCCCCGCCGACTGCCCCGATATTCGAAACGCTGAAGGTCGGCCGCTGGTCGAGCGGAAGGTTGCGGCTGCGCGCCGACTTGGCCAGCCTGATTACGGCGTCGGCGATCTCGGTCACGTTGCGGCCCGTGGCGTCTTTGAGCACCGGCAGCATCAATCCGTCCGGCGTGTTGGTAGCAATCCCGATGTCGTAGTGCTTTCGGAGCACTAGGTCGGTGCCGGACACGGTGGCGTTGAACTCGGGATGGGCTTCAAGCAGTGGAACGATGAGTGCCACCAACAGCGCCTCGATTGGCAAGGGGCCGTCATGGTCCTCGAGCAGCCGGCGGCGCTCCCCCAGCAGTTGTTCCGCCCGGGCGGCGCCATAGGTGGTGACGTGGGGGATCTCCCTCCATGACTTCGAGAGACGATCGGCGATCGCTCTCCGAACCGGTGACATCGGGATCCGTTCCGTCGGTCCCGAGGCGGCGGCCAGGACATCGTCACGCGTGATGCGTCCACCGGGACCGGTCCCGTCGACCGACTCGAGATCAATGCCCGTCTCGACCGCCAGCTTCCGGACCGCCGGCAGGACCTGCGGCCGATCGGGCGCCGGTGCGGCCGGAAGTGTCCCCACGATCGGAATTACCTCTTCCGGCGGCTCGACCTCCGCCGCTCGGGGCTCCCAGACCTCGCCTGCGTCACCTACGACTGCCAACACCCTGCCCACCTCGAGGGTCTCTCCCGGCGCGGCCCCTTGATGTAGCAATACGCCGGCAACTGGGCTGGGGATATCGACCACGGCCTTGTCGGTCTCCACCTGTACCAGCGGAGCGTCCAGCCCCACTTCCTCGCCAACCGCCACCAGCCACTCCTCGATCACGACATCGGTCAATCCCTCACCGACGTCGGGCAGCACGAACTCATGGGCCATGTCAGCTCCCTGCCATCACCGACTCGGCTGCGGCGACTATCCGCTCGACGCCGGGCACATAGTGATGCTCGGCCCGCCGCAGGGGCACGACGGTGTCCCATCCGGTTACGCGGGCAACCGGCGCTTCCAGCGAATAGAGGGCCTCCTCCTGGATGGTGGCCGCGAGCTCGGCCGCGAACCCACACGTTCGATGCCCTTCCTGAATGATGGCAGCCCGGCCGGTGCGAGCGACGGATCCGATGACGGCATCGATGTCGAGCGGGACCAGGGTCCTCAGATCGAGCACTTCGGCTTCGATGCCGGCACCGGCGAGGTGCTCGGCGGCATCGAGCACGTCGGGAACCATGGCCCCGTAGGCGATCAGGGTCAGGTCGGAACCGACGCGCCGGACGGCAGCCTCACCGAACGGAACCGGCTTCGGCGGATCGGGAACCTCACCCCGCATTCGCCGGTAGGAGCGAATTGGCTCGAGGAAGATCACCGGGTCGGGGTCGGCCGCGGCCGTCAGCAGAAGCCCGGCGGCGTCGGCGGGCGTTGAAGGAATGACAACCTTGAGGCCGGGGGTGTGGGCAAAGATGGCTTCGGTCGATTCACTGTGGTGCTCGGCGGCGCCGATCCCGGCCCCGTAGGGAATGCGGATGACGAGCGGAGCAGTGAACCGGTGCCGCGACCGATTCCGGATCCGCGAGACATGGCTGACCATCTGGTCGTAGGCCGGGTAGGCGAAGCCGAGAAACTGGATCTCGGCGATCGGCCGCAGGCCGGCCACGGCCATGCCGAAGGCGGCACCCACGATCCCGGACTCGGCCACCGGCGTATCGATGACTCGATCGGCACCGTGCTTGTCTTGGAGACCATCGGTGATGCGAAACACGCCGCCGGTGACCCCCACGTCTTCACCCAGCAGCAGCACACCAGGGTCGGAAGCCAGAATGTGGTCGAGCGCCAGCGTGAGGGCCTGGGCCAAGTTGCGCTCAGCCATGCGACCCGCCGCCCAGCATCGTCCGCTGCCGCTCGAGCTGGACAGTGGGAGTGGCAAACATGCCTGCAAACAGGTCGGCCGCCTCGAGCGGGTCGAGTGCCTCCGCCTCCGCGATGGCCGCCTCGATTTCTGCCGCTGCCTCCTCTTCCAGCTCCAGCTGCCATTCAGCCGTCCACTCTCCAGCCCCTTCGAGGTAGCGCCTCACGCGATCGATCGGGTCGCGCCCCCGCCACTCATCTTCCTCGGCCCGGTCCCGGTAGCGGCCGGGGTCGTCGGCGGTGGTGTGTGCTCCCACCCGGAAGGTCACTGCCTCGATGAGGGTTGGGCCGTCGCCGTCCCGGGCGCGGGCGACGGCCTCGTCCGATGCTGACCGCACCGCCAGGAGATCGTTGCCATCCACCTGCCGGCCCGGGATTCCGTAGGCATCCGCCTTCTGGGCGATGGTTTCCGAGGCGGTCTGACGGTGGCGAGGCGTCGAGATGGCGTACTGGTTGTTCTGACATACGAAGACGACCGGTGTTTGGAACACCCCGGCGAAGTTCATCGCTTCGTGGAAGTCGCCTTCTGAGGTGGCCCCGTCGCCGAAGAAGGTCATCGCGATCCGATCGCTTCGCTGGTGACGCTCCGCCCATCCGATACCGACCGCATGAATCATGTGGGCGCCGACCGTGATCGAAGGCGGCAGGACGTTGACGCCCTCCGGCGGTGAACCCCCCCGCTCGTCTCCGGTCCTCCCCAGGAACAGATTGACCCACGGGTAGCCCTGCATCCACATGGCGGCGGCGTCCCGGTAGGTGGCGACCACCCAATCATCCGGCTGCAGCGATGCCACGGCACCAACCTGGGCGGCCTCCTGGCCCTCGAAGGAGGCATAGGTGGCCAGCCGACCCTGTTTCTGCAGGGCGGTGCCCTTGTGGTCGTAGGTTCGGGCCGAGATCATGGCCGCGTAGAGCCGCCTCGTCTCGGCAAGCGAGATCGGGGAGTCACCGTCTAGAGAACCGTCCGGCCGGAGAATCTCGAGCATCGCCGAGAGGCTACCTCTCAAAACCCCCAACCTCTGGCGAGGCCCTATCCAGTGAGCATGAGGATGGCGAAGACGACGGCCACAATCATCGCAGTGGAGAAGGCGGCCAGGAGCACGGTGCGGAGATCGTCGACGGGGACAGGTTGAGCCACCAGCTTGTCCGGCAAGTAGGCGGTGAGATCGCCCTCTACGAACCCGGGCCGGTTGCGGGGGTCGCACGCGTTGCTCATAAGACAACAACGGCACAAGCGGAGAATTCGAGAGAATCAAACCGCTCTAGTCCGCGGTGACTAGTTAATGGCGGGCGGCCCAACTCTGGGGAAGCGTGACGTCTGCCAGGCCCGAGCCGGCGATCAGCGCAACCAGCACTTCCTCCTCGGGCGTGACATTGCGCGCGATCCGCCCCGACCGCGACCCGAACACCGCCAGGATCCTTCCGTCGACTGCTTCAAGCTGTGGTGTTGGCCGGCGGCCTCTGCTAACCAGCACGTACTCGGTCCCCTCGTAGCGGACCTCGAACGCATGCCGGCCCCGCTCGACCGATCCCCATGGGCGGTATCGAAACACGACTTTGCTCTCGTCGACGCGCCCGACAACTTCACCGAACGGCCCGGGCGACGAGGGCCCGAACTCCAGCAGCCCACGAATCCCGGTTGGGCCGAGCACCCGCGTCTTGCCGTTTCGGCCGCGATCGACGAAACGAATGGTGCGGTCCGAAAAGGTGAATTCAGTCGGTCGGGTCTGGCCCCGCGGCCGTATGAGCTGTGTCTTCTGCATCCTTGCCAACGCCTAAGAGACTCCAACCACTAAGAGTATTCGCTTGTTGCCACATTGTCAGATAGTCGTGAGCGTAGACGGGGTCGCGGCTCAGCCTGCTAACCGCGTGATTCGCCGGTGAGGAGACCCATTGAGGGATGTCCAATTCCGAGTGCGGTGAGTGATCTGCATTGGCTTTCATTCCGATCGGAGGGAAAACCAACGCAAGTGGAACCCCCATCCGCAAGTGCCCTGCGGTTGACAGACTGGCCGCAGGCGGGCGTCAGCGGGTGGTGAGGATGCTTTCGATTTCCTCGGGCGCAATCAGAACTTCCCGGGCCTTGCTGCCTTCGGAGGGACCGACGACTCCTTTGTTTTCGAGGATGTCCATCACCCGTCCGGCGCGGGCGAATCCGATGCGGAGCTTGCGCTGCAACATCGAGGTGGACCCGAGCTGTGATCTGACGATGAGCTCGGTTGCCTGGCGGATGATGTCGGGGTCCTCACCTTCAGAGGCCTCGACGGCCTTGGCCTCTTGTTCGGCTGCCACGAACATCGACTCGTCGTACTTCGCCTTCGTCTGCTGCTTCACCCATGCCACCACCGCATGGATCTCGCTCTCCTCGACCCAGGCACCCTGGATTCGCTCCGGCTTGGGGTCGCGGGCGGTGACGACGAGCATGTCGCCCAGCCCGATGAGCTTCTCGGCGCCAGAAGCATCGAGAATCACCCGGCTGTCGGCCTGGGAGGCGACCGAGAAGGCAAGACGGGAAGGAATATTGGCTTTGATGACCCCGGTGATGACATCGACCGACGGTCGTTGCGTGGCGATGACGAGGTGAATACCGATGGCGCGAGCCATCTGGGCAATTCGTACAATGGCGTCTTCTACGATCTTCCCTGCCACCATCATGAGGTCGTTCAGCTCGTCGACGACCACCACGATGTACGGAAAACGGTCGAACTTCTCGGGGTCGAGGCCGCCGGCATCCCACTTCTCGTGGTAGCCGATGATGTCGCGGACGCCGCTGTCGGCCACCAGCTCGTAGCGCCGATCCATCTCGTCGACGGCCCAGCGGAGAGCCTCGGCGGCTTTGCGAGGGTTGGTGATGACCCGGGTGAGAAGGTGCGGAACACCGTTGTACTGGCCGAGTTCGACCCGCTTGGGGTCCACCATGATGAGCCGGACGTCTTCGGGCCTTGACCGCATCAGCAAGCTGGTGACGATGGAGTTGATGCACGACGACTTGCCGGCACCGGTGGCGCCGGCAATGAGCACATGGGGCAGCTCGTCCAAGTTGAGCATGGCCGGGTTGCCGGAGATGTCCATACCGAGGCCGGCGGCCAGCGGGTTGTTGTTCTCGGCGGCTTCGTGTGAGGACAGGATGTCGCCGAGGGTGACCAGGCGTCTGCGAAGGTTGGGTACCTCGACACCGATGGCACTCTTGCCCGGGATCGGCGCCAGAATGCGAACGTCGGGCGTCGCCAGCGCATAACCGATGTCGGAGGCCAGGCTCGTGACCCGGGCCACCTTGACGCCGGGCGCCAGCTCGATCTCGTATCGGGTGACGGTCGGGCCGGGAACGATGCGGGTGAGCCGGGCGTCGACACCGTGCTGTCGAAGCGTGTCTTCCAATTCCCGGCCGGTGCTCTCGAGCGAGCGCTTGTTCTGGCCTCCACCCGTGCCGAGCGTCAGCAGTTCCAGCGGGGGTCGCTGATAGTTACCCTGGCGGGTGGTCACCGGGACGGCCGCCTGCTTCTTGGCCTCGGTGCTGGGGCGGGTCTTGGCGGGGGCAGATTTCGGCTTGGTGGATGCCGGACGATTGGTGGCCACCGGCCTCGCTTCGGCAACAGCGGGAGCCGCCACGGCCGGAGCCGGCGACAAGGTTCGGCGACGCCGGCGCAGACCCCAAAGCCGGACCACCTGGAAGCGCAGCCACCGACCGACGTCCCCCACCGCGATCGCCACTTCCCTGACCGTGGTGCGGGTGGCGAGCATGACGCCGACGGAGATGACGGTGAACAAGACAATGAGCGAGCCCCACAGGCCGACCAGGCGGCGCATCGGGTACGAGCTGAGGGAACCCACGACGCCGCCGCGAGTGGTCACCCGGTCGACACCCTCTGCCAGAGGAATGGTGCCGGTCAGCAGGTGGAAGAGGGCCAGCGTCCCAAAGAACAGCACGACCAGCCCGAGGGTGACGTGTGAGTGCTCACGGCCTGCCCGCCCAAACACCAGCGTCAACCCGACGACCGCCATCGCAGCCGGGACGAAGACGGCCCAGGCACCAAAGAGGATCTTCAGACCCGGTGTGAACAAGCGGCCGAACGGGCCGGCCAGGCCGAGGAATCCGAGGAACAGCACTGCACTGGCGACCAGCAGCACCAGTCCCCATACGTCGTCGGCCTGGCGTCCGATTCGCTCTCGCACGGCGGCCCGCAGGCGCGCCCAGCGGTTCGGTTGTCTCTTGGCTTTGGATGCCCGCTTCCGCCCGGAAGCCCCACCGCGGGTGGGTTTGCGTTGTGGCATCGGTCCTGAAGGCTAACCGAACCGATCGAGAACGGGAGGGAAATTCGCGCGGATATTGGTTGCAGACGCGCTATCCGCGCGATCTCTGTTCTGGTGGCGGCTGAATCGTTACCCGTTGCCCGTTCCCCGGCAGAGGGCGGTGAGTATGATTCGCTGATGGAAGATGCGTTCGAGCTGGAACTGGAGCTGAGACGGGCTCGCGAGGAGCTAGCGGAGCTTCCTGCCGATGCGTTCAATGGGCGCATCGACCTGCGAGGGCGGATCATCGAGCTGGAGGCTGCGATGGCGGCGGCTTCCCCCGTCCGCGAGGAGAGCCTCCGCAACGAGCTGGCCGCCCTCGAGGCCAAGCGGCTGGAGATGGTCAAGACCCGGATGGATCCATCCAACGCCCACGGCGGCCTCGGGCTCGGCGGAGGGATCGACCCCAACTTCCTCCACAAGGCCAATCGCAGGATCGACGAGCTCACCGGTATCAAGGAGATCGAGGCGAGAATTCGAGAGATTCAGAGGCTGCTGGAGCGGGGCACGACTGCCCACCGCCAACCGCCCACCGTCGACCGCCGGTAGCCCGTGCTGAGAGCCGAAAGCTGAGAGTTGCCGCCGCGACGCGGGGGCGTTGCCGTCGCCGCCTAGAACTCGATGACGACCGGGATCACCACCGGGCGGCGGGCGGTTTCGCGGCGGGTGACGGTACGGACCGCTTGCACGATCTTGCGGCGACAGGTGTCGGCGTCGGTCTTGCCCGAGCCGACCATGTCCATGATTTCGGTGGCCGCCGTCTTGAGGATCTCGTCGGGGGCGTCCATGAAGCCGTGGCTGTCGAGGTCGGGCCCATGAACGAACTCCCCGGTCTGCATGTCGATGCCGACCGTGACGACGATGACACCGTCGTCGGCGAGGTGGCGGCGGTCGCGGATTGCCCGCCTCACATCACCGACCCCGGTGCCGTCCAGGTACACGTAACCGGCGGGCACCGCCCCCCGCTCGACATTGGTCTTGTCTCCATCGAGCACGATGGCGTCGCCATCCTCCAGCACCGCCACGTCTGGCACACCCATGATCTCTGCCAGGTCGGCGTGGGCCTTCAGGTGCCGATACTCGCCGTGCACGGGGACGAAAGCCTGGGGACGGACAACATTCAGGAATGTCAGCAGTTCATCCCGGCTCCCGTGTCCCGACACGTGCACGTTGGCGTTGCGGCCGTGGAAAACCCGGGCACCTCGGCGTGTGAGGCCGTTGATCACTCGTGAAACCGACTTCTCGTTGCCGGGGATCGGAGTCGCCGAGATGAGCACGGTATCGCCCTCCTCGAGTTTGACCGCTCGGTGCTCCCCCGCCGCCATCAGCGACAGCGCCGCAAATGGCTCGCCCTGACTGCCGGTCGACACCACGCACACCTCTGAGGGGTCCATGTCGCCGACCGCATCGATTTCCATCACCTTGTCCTCCGGCACGATGAGAGCAGCCAGGCCACCGGCGATGTCGACGTTGCGCACCATCGACCGTCCCAAGAAGGCAACCTTGCGGCCAGAGTCAATGGCCGCATCGACGATTTGCTGCACTCGATGGAGGTGACTGGCGAAACAGGCGGCGATAACCCGCCCGCTCGACTCGGCGATGATGTCGTACAGGCTGTGGCCGAGGGAGGACTCGGAGGGGACGAATCCGGGGCGTTCGGCGTTGGTGCTGTCGGCTAACAGAAGCCGCACACCTTCCCGGCCCAATTCGGCGAAGGTGGGGAGGTCGGTCGGTCGACCATCGACCGGGGTGGGATCGAGCTTGAAGTCACCCGAGTGCACGATGATGCCCTCCGGGGTCTCGAGTGCGACACCGGCCCCCTGCGGAATCGAGTGTGAGACCGGGACCAGCTTGAAGCGAAACGGGCCCTGCTGGGTCCATTCGTTGTCGCCCAGGGCGCGGAAGGTGGCATCGATCTCGTTCTCCTCCACTCGACTGGCGGCCAGCTCGACCGAGAGCTTGGTTCCGTACACCGGGACGTTGATCTCGGTGAGGAAGTACGAGAGGGCCCCGACGTGGTCCTCATGTCCATGAGTCAGGATGACGCATTCAACGTCGTCACTGCGTTCCACCAACCAGCTGAAATCGGGGAGGACGAGGTCGACACCCAGCATGTGTTCTTCGGGAAACATAAGCCCGCAGTCGATGAGGGCGATCCGGCCATCAATCTCGACTGCCGCGCAGTTACGACCGATCTCGCCGAGACCGCCGAGGAACGTGACCCGGACGCTCATGCGGTCTGGGCAGCCTCCAAGGCCTCCAGCAGGGCCGTCACGGTTCCTGGTGACGGTGGGATCAACGGCAGCCGCGGATCACCAACCGGCCGCCACAGTTGCGACATGGCCCCCTTGAGCGGCATCGGATTGGGTTCCACGAACAACGCTTCGAACACCGGCATGAGCCGATCGTGAATCACCCGGGCCGCTTGGTAATCCTTCTCCCGCGCGGCCGCAGTCATCTGCTGGATCTGGTCGCCAACCAGGTGCGATGCCACCGACACGATTCCGACCGCACCGATCTCCATCAGCGGGAGAGTGAAGGAATCCTGGCCCGAGTAGACGGCAAAGGTCTCGGACACCGCCGCCAGGGTCCGGCGGGTGAACTCGACATCTTCCACCGCGTCCTTGGTGGCAACGATCCGATCGTGATGACTGAGCCTGGCCAGGGTGTCGACTTCGATCAGCCGGCTGGTGCGGCCGGGGATGTTGTAGATCAAGACCGGCAGATCACTGGCATCGGCGATGGCGGTGAAGTGCTGAAAGAGACCCTCCTGAGGCGGCTTGTTGTAATAGGGAGTAACGGCCATGACGGCATGGCAGCCGAGGTCGGCAGCCTTCCGGGTCATCTCGACAGATGCGGCGGTGTTGTAGGTTCCGGTGCCGGCCACCACCACTGCGCTATCTCCCACCGCCTCAACGGCGGTCCGGAACATGCCGAGCTTCTCCTCGGCCGTCAGTGTCGGAGATTCGCCCGTGGTGCCGCACACGACCAGCCCGTCGCTGCCTGTGGACACGAGGTAACGACAGAGGTCCCAGGCGGCCTGATAGTCCACGGCACCGGATTCATCGAAGGGCGTGATCATGGCCGTGAGAACCGAGCCAAACGGTTGGGTGGTCATACCGTGACGGTAGCACTCGCGCCCGGACAGGTGGCGTGATCATGCGTTCTGATCGGGCCATGGCATCGGGAATGTCTCGGACCGAAATATGATTGACCTCTACTCGAGGTGATAAATGTCTGGTGAACACGTAAAAGAGATCAACGCCCCCGATTTCGCCCAGGTCGTCGTCCAGCGCAGCCACGACGTTCCCGTCGTAGTGGATTTCTGGGCGGAGTGGTGCGGCCCATGCCGCACGCTCGGCCCACTCCTGGAAAAACTGGCCGACGAGTATGCGGGCGCCTTCGAGCTCGTCAAGGTCGACGTCGACGCCAACCAGGCGCTCGCCCAGCAGTTCGGTGTACAGGGAATCCCGTTTGTGATGGCGTTCAAGGGCGGCCAACCCGCAAATGAGTTCACCGGAGCGCTCCCCGAGGCCCAGGTCCGCGCCTGGCTGGATACGGTTGTGCCCTCCCGCCTCGACCTGGCCATCGACGAAGCCCGCACCGCCATGCTCGACGGCAACGATGCTCGGGCCGAAGAGCTTTTGCGGGCCGTGCTCGAGGAGAAGATGGACCACGAAGAGGCCGCCACCGCCCTTGCTTCCCTTTACCTGGCGCAAGGCGACAACTCGCGGGCGCTCGACGCTCTTGCCCCCCTCGCTCCCACCGCCGAAGTCGAGAGGCTGCGGGCCACCGCCCGGCTCACCGGCTCAGACGGCGAAGATGTGGCTGCGTTGAGTGCGGCCCTCGAGGCAGATCCAGAAGACGACTCGACCCGGCTCGACCTGGGCAGAGCTCTGGCCGCGCAAGCCGAGTTCGAGCCGGCCCTCGACCACTTCCTGGCCGTCGCCCGCAAGAAGAACCAACGCCTCGACGAAGCCCGCAGCGCCATGGTCGACATCTTCGAGGTGCTCGGGCCCGACCACCCGCTTTCACTCACTTACCGACGCCAGCTGGCGAGCGTGCTGTACTAAAGGCGACCTCGGAAGGCCCTTTGCCCCTAGACCCGATCGGATAGGCTCGGGACGATGGGTCAAGCAGACCATGTAGAGGAGGGAGACCCATGCTCAAGCCCGGGATGCGAGTAGAGGAACTCACCAAGAAAGTCGGACAGGTGCCCCGCTACGGGAAAGTCAAGGCCGTCCACGGTGAGTCCATCGAGGTGGAGTGGGAGGACATGCACACCTCCATCGTTTCGCGCCAGAGCCTTCATCCCATCAAGGTCAAGGCGGACGGCTAGCCCGCCGACGGACCATCTGCCGCCGGGGACATCGCCGCCGGATTCGGGCCGTCCTACCGCTCGAGGATCAGTGCCGCGGCGGTGGCGCCGGCACCGCAGATGCTGACGAGCCCGTAGCGTGAGTCGCGCCGGGCCATTTCGTTTGCCAGCGTCGTGACGATCCGGGCCCCGGTTGCCGCAAATGGATGACCCACCGAGATCGAGCTGCCGAGCGGATTGAGCTTGGTGCGGTCGACTTTGCCGATGGGAGGCTCCTGCCATCCCTGTTCCCAGGCCGCCAGATTGCATGCCACCTGGCCGCCGAACGCCTCGTGCATCTCGATGATGTCCATGTCATCGAGGTCGAGACCGGTGCGGCGGAGTAGGCGGGGAACCGCCACACCGGGACCCATCAAGAGCCCATCGGCCGGATTGATCCCTACAAACTCAACGTCGCGCACGAACGCGAGCGGTTCCATGCCCTCCGCCCTGGCCCGATCCTCGGACATGAGCATGACGACGGCGGCACCGTCGGTCAGCGGGCTCGAGTTGCCGGCCGTCAAGGTTCCGGACGGCGTGGGATCGAACACCGGCCGCAGCTTGGCCAGCTTTTCCATTGACGTGTCGGCCCGGATCATGGTGTCGCGGTCAATGCCGTCGAGGGGAACGATCTCGGCGGGGAGCCGACCGTCTTCGGTTGCGGCAGCTGCGTTCATATGGCTTCGGTAGGCGATCTCGTCTTGCTCCTGGCGGGAGATCTTCCACTCTTTGACCATGAGCTCGGTGTGCTCGCCCATCGAGAGCCCGGTCGACGGTTCCTCAACGCCCGGCGCCTGGGGAATGAGGTCCTTCGGCCGCAGCTTGGAAAAGACCTTCAACCGGTCGGGTAGCGAGCGGGCGGCCGCCGCCTGCAGGAACACCGAGCTGGCCCGCGGCGACATGAGCACCGACGGGTTGGACATCGACTCGACTCCTCCGGCAATGCCAACCTCGGCCCGGCCCGATTTGATGGCATCGGCCACCAGCTCGATGCCGCTGGCCGAGGTAATGCAATTGTCGGTGATGGTGAGCGAGCGGGTGGAGTCGGGCAGCCTGCTCTTGAAATTGACCTCGCGGGCCAGGTGGGGGACCCGGGCATCGACAACGACGATTCCAAACACCAGGGTCTCAACGATGCTGGGATCAATATCTGCCTTCTCGAGCAGCCCGTCGACCGCGTGCACGCCGAGGTCGAGGGCGCGATGCTTGCGCAACTGGGTGCCTGCTTTGGAAAAGGGGGTGCGGGCGCCGGCTACGACGGCCACCCGGGGGGTGTCACTCATGCTTTCTCCTCGCGATCGTCCCGCTGAAGGTAGTCAACCAGCCGCCGGCTTCGAAAATGCCCGCGAGTCCCAAGTCGCACGTCCCAAGTCCCAAGTCAGGAACACGTGGCACCGAGCGGTTATCTCACCGCGGACGCCCGAGCGCTAGGTGAGGATATGCGGGTAATCGGTGACCCGTTTTGTGACGATGGGTGGCTGGTGGTGGACTCTGGGTGGTGGCCCCGTCTCGAGCATCGTCAGATGGCTGGATTCGGCTCGTCGATTGCTTGGAGGGCGTCGTCGAGTTCGAGGAATCCTTGGGTTGCCCACCACAGGTGATCCTCGGGATACACACCGAAGCCTTTGTGGTCGCGTCGCCAATCTCGGTCATGGTAGGAGTCGACTACCCGGTTGAGGTGCCGTCGGGATGCCTCCAACTCGGTCTGTAGCTGGGCTCGGAATGCCAGCGGGTCGGGTGGGCCTCCCATCACGAGCTCGTCCAGGCGACGGTCCGCTAGCAGACCCAAGGCTGCCTCGTCAGTTCCGTGGGTCTTGGACCAGAACCGGACTGGTTGGGTGATGGTGTGGTTCCATACCGGCCAGACGGTGGGTCGCCACCACCACCGCAACGGATACTTGTCAAACCGGAGTAGGGAGACGGTCGCCTCGGCTTGGGCGGGACGGGCCAGCCAGGTGACGTCCTCAACGGGGAAGTCAACCACCAGCGCCAGGTAGATCACCTCGATCGTGTCCGGTCCGGTTACCAACTCACCGAATACGTGGGCTTCGACGATGATCGAGTCGCCCCAGGAGGCGTGTTCGGTGAGGTCGCCGGCCACCTGGCCCAACCGGTCGACCGCGGTGTTGTACTTCACGATCCCATTCTGCCCGAACCGACACTCAGCGGCAGGGTCGTTCGTTGATGGTGTGGTGTCGATTACCCGCAAATATGGTCGCTGGGAGCGTCCATCGAGATGATCCGAGCGGATAGTTCGTCCGTCTCATAAACGGCCGGAGCTATTCAACTTCGGCCTCTACGGCAGAAATGGGAGCGGTTGCCGACAGGAACCGAACCTGATGGGTTCTTGACGCCAACCTGATCCATCGGTGCCCGTCTTGGGTCTTGGGTCTTGGGTCTTGGGTCTTGGGTCTTGGGTCTCGGGTCTCGGGTCTCGGGTCTCGGGTCTCGGGTCTCGGATCTCGGGTCTCGGGTCTCGGGTCTCGGGTCTCGGGTCTCGGGTCTCGGGTCTCTTGGGTCTTAGGTCTTGGGACTCTTGGAATCACCCACCCTCACACACCAAACGCGATAGTGTCGCTTCTGGAATCACCCAAACTGCTAGGTGAGGATGATTCCAGGCTGAGCTCCGTCCCACAGCGGGGCTCAGTCGCGTCGATTCCGCTCGGCGAGGAGCTTGTGGACCTCGGCGGCCGTAACTCCCTCGCGCTCGGCCCAGCGCTTCACCCACCACAGCGGGTCGTAGGTTTCATCCAGGCCCTCGATCGGCTCGCCTCTTCCAGGCAGATCGGCGAACTCACCGCGTTCCATTGCCAGCCGGATCTGGCGTTCAACGATCGACTCGCCCGGCCGGAACTCCTCGGTGTCCCGATCGTCGCTCACAGCAGCCCCTCGAGGCCGACGGTAACACCCCCGAGCTGGGAGACGCGGCGCACGCCGAGCAGGACCCCGGGAATGAACGCTTGCCGGTCGGTCGTGTCATGGCGGATGGTGAGCGTCTCGCCTGTGCCTCCCAGGATGACTTCCTGATGCGCCACTAGGCCGGGAAGGCGAACTGCATGGACGGGAACTCCCTCGACAGAGGCCCCGCGGGCTCCCGAGACCAATTCGCTCGACTCCACCCGACGAACCTGCGGGCCGGCGGCGGCAATCCGCCCGGCGGTGGCGATCGCAGTACCAGACGGAGCATCGGCCTTGGCATCGTGATGGAGCTCAATGACCTCCGCAGCCGGGAAGTGGGCGGCCGCCTCGGCCGCGAAACGCATGCTCAGGACTGCCCCGATGGAGAAATTCGGGGCGATAAGGCAATTGGGTGGACCATCCCCGAACAGCTCGACCACTTCGGCGATGCGCTCCTCGGTGAAGCCCGAGGTGCCGACCACAGCGTGCCACCCGCGTTCGTGAAAGCCCCTCAGGTTGCCAAGCACAACATCCGGAGTGGTGAACTCAACGACGACATCGGCAGCGGGCAAATCCGCGACGGTGGCGTACACCGCCCCCTCCAGAACCGGGTCGTAGCCGGCTACGAGTTCGAGGTCGTCTTGTGCGTGGATCGCGGCGCTCACCAGCATCCCCATGCGGCCTGCGGCACCGGAGACGATGACCCGGGTCATGCGACGAACGGCTCCAGTTCGGCGACGTCATGGGGGCCGGTGGCGCCGATCACCTTGGGACCGCTCAGCAACTCGGTGGCCACCTCATGCACGTCCGCCAGTGTCACCAGCTCGTAGCGTTCCAGGGTTTCGTCGAGACTGAGATGTTCGAGGCCGGCGATCTCGTCGCGTCCGAGGCGAATCATCCGGCTGTTGGGATCTTCCTCACTCAGCGCCAGACTCCCTTGCACATGGCCCTTGGCCCGCTCCAGCTCGGCGGCGCTGATTCCGTCGGCGATGAGCTTCTTGAACTCGTCGCCGATGAGATGCAGAACCTGCTCAGTTTGAGTGGGAGTGGTCCCGACGTACACGCCGTAGCCACCCGAATCCGCATATGGGAACTTGAAGCTGTAGACCGCATAGGCCAGGCCGCGCTGCTCGCGAATCTCCCGGAAGAGGCGGGAGGACATACCGCCTCCCATGACATGATTGAGCAGCCCGAATGCGAAGCGCCGATCGTCGCCTCGCTTGAGCCCCTCGCCGCCGATGACGAGGTGTGTCTGCTCGGTTTCCCGGTGACGGATACCTACCCGGGCCTCGATGGCGGCGGGGGCGTGATCGTGGGTTGACTCCTGGGTGTGCCAGTCGCCGAAATGCTCTTCCGCCATCTCAACCAGCGCCTCGTGATCGAAGTTCCCGGCGACTGCCACCACGGTGGCGGCAGAGTGGTAGCGACGAGCCCAGAAACCCTGGATGTCATCACGAGTCATTCCGGTGATGGA
>CAMYMH010000026.1 GCA_947259275.1 uncultured Acidimicrobiaceae bacterium
CCTAGGTAGCAGGAGTCAGGCCGACGGCCCGACGGCGTCGGCTTGGTAGAACGCCGGCGGGTAGCGCACTTGGCCCCGGTATTTCGGGTCGTAGTTCGAGAGCCGCTTCACCATGAAGGCGTCGTCCGGGATCTTCGGTGACGGCGGTGTGATGCCGTGAAGGGACGCTCTCTCGAACCCAAAGCGGGGATAGTAGGCCGGGATTCCCTCGACGAGAACAAGCGGCTCGCCCCGCTCCTCGAGGAGTTCCAAGCCGTGCACGGTCAGAGCCGTACCAACACCCTGGCTCTGGTGGTCGGGATGGACCGCCAGCGGGGCCAAATCGAGAATCCGGGTATCCGCGGCCGGCGTCTCCAACGTCACGTAGCTGAACATGATGTGGCCGATGACGTCGCCACCGTCGACGGCCACCAGCGAGAGCTCGGGCACATACAGGTCGGATTGACGAATCAGCTCGATGAGCTGCGCTTCGTTCTCCTGGTCGAAGGCTGCGTTGTTGACTCGGGCAACACCGGGATAGTCGCCGGAAGTTTCCGCTCGGATGTTCACACGGGCAGGGTACCGGTCACCCTTCGGGAAAGAGCACGGCCTGCCACGCCTCCCGCTGTCGGTTGGTCTCCTCGTCAAGCACGAGGGGCTCCACCCGGCTCGGCTCCTCGCCGGCATCCAACATTGCCCGCCATTCCTCATCGGACAGCCGATTGTCGGCCGGCATCCAGAACTCGTGGTAGGCGTACACCACCCCGGTCGCCACCTGGAAGATGCCGTCGTCGGTCGGCACCAGCACCAGCATCTGGTTGGGACGGCCGCTACCGAGCTCGAGCACCTCGAAGGTCGAGCGGAAGATGTCGGCCACCACCGCGACGTCCTGGTCCGACGAGGAGGGGCCCACCAGCTCGGGATCGATGTCGGAGGAGTCGATCCAGATCAGCTCCAGCAGTGACCCGATCGATGCGAGCCAATCGTTGTCGGCCTCGGAGATCGGTACACCGTTCAGCTCGTCGCGGGCAATCCGTGCCAGTCGATCGAGGAACTCGACCCGGACCAGCGTCAGCAGATCGTCCTGGTCGTCGGTGAGCAGGCGTCGGGCCGATAAACCGTCCTGGAGCAGCCCCGCCACCGCCGAGATGCGCTCGAACGCCACCGGATCCGGTTCCACCCAGTGACGAGGCGGCACCTCGGGGAAGTCGCCCCCACCTTCGGCGGCGAAACCCTGCTTGGCGTAGAGGAGCGTGTCGTGTTTGAGCTCGGTGTAGGTCCCGAATCCGGTCTGGTGTGCCTTGGCCTCCCACGCCTCGGTCTGCATGTAGTCGGGGAAAGCCGGCCCGTGGGGAAGCCACATCGGCTCGATCGCATACAGCCAGGCGTCGTAGACCGTGGCCGCCCAGTCATCGGGGTCGCGGGCGGCGATGAGCTGCGTCATCTTCGCCAGCTGCTCGTCGTAGTTCTCGAACTCTGGTTCGCCGGCACCGATCTGGACCTGGTGAGCGAAGTCGGACCCGAACACCGCCGCCAGATCGAGCGGCGAGACCTTCACCCGTTGCACCCCCGGCTCGCCGACGTTTGGCCACGACAGCTGGTCGAGTATGTACGAGTCGATGACGAAGCGGGCGCCCATGATCCTCATTCCCGCGGCCTCGGGGTTGATACCGACATCTCGGAGCGCAAGCAGCCCGGCGCCGACGTCGGCGATGAGCGCGTCGTCGACCAGGATCGACGGATCGAACGACGCCAGGTCAGGGCTGGGGTCGAAGGAGTCCACCATCGATATCAATTCGTTTGGCGTGTAATCGTCGGCCATCCCCACCATGAAGGCGGTCGGCTCGTAGATGGCCAGCCAGTTGTCCCACAGAGGGTTGGCGACCAGCAGACCGGGATCGACCACCAGCGGGCGGGCGGCCAGGATGCCGAGGCGCAGTGACTCCGGCTCCTGGACGAAGAACGACGTCTGGCCGAGCAGCGACATGGCCCGGAAGTACCGTTCGAGATCCTCGTTGCGGGTGTAGTGGCCACGGGGCCTGAACTGGGTGTAGTCGACGCACCCGGCTGGGGAAATCATCGGGTTGCAGTCGCGAAAGCTCGTTATCGGCGAGGTCGTCATCCGAGTGTGCTCGAGCGCCAGGTCCACCTCGGCCTGGGCCAACGGCCCAATTGGACCGACATCGAGCTCCAGCAGCGTGGCGGCCGCCTCGTAGAACTGCTCCACCCGATCTGCGGACTCGGCCACTGCCGTTCCCGCCAGCTCCTGGTTCTGGGCGCGACTGGCGTCGACCAAACCGACGACCAGCTCTTCGAGGATCGGGAGCAGCACCTCCTGCTCGGTCTCCCGCAGCACCTTGGAGAACGCGAGGTGCCACGAGTGGTAAGCGACGTCGGTCGTCACGTAAGCCACGACCGCGTCGTACAGGACGGCCTCGTACGGCTGATGGAAGAGTCGGTAGGTTTGATCGGGAAGTACCACGAAGCCGTTCTCAGTCAGCACTTCGGTTGCTCCCACCGAGTCCAGCCAGTCGGGCATCCACTCTGGCATCGCGACACCGTCGAGTGAGGTTGGTGTGGGCGGCCCCGGGTAGACGCCATCGTCCAGCACGGGAACCGCCGTGAAGCTCGCGAACGGTTCCACTCGGCGAGGTTGCCGCGCCACCTTGACGGTCTCCGCCGGGCGCGGCGTCGTGGTAGTGGTCGTGGGAGGTGCCGTGGTCGTGGTCGCAAGCGGTGGCTGCGAAGTCGTAGTAGAGGCCGGCGATGTTGTTGTCGACGGTTCGGCCGATCCACTCCGGCAAGCTCCCGCCACCATGGCAAGAACCATCATCACGATGATGCTGCGTTTCATTGCTGCCTCCTCACATCAATCTGTGCTCATCTCCCCACCACCGCCGGCTCGGTCAGGCCGTCGCCATCGATGTCGACACAGGCCGGCGTGCCGGTGCCGGCCAACTCGGCCGAATACCAGAACCCGAACCCGTCCCATACCCAGGCCCCAGTGGCGGAAATCCGCTCATCGCCGAACCCACCAAAACCCAGCGCCAACCCGGCGCCGCACACCGCCAGGTCGTTTACCGGGAGCGGGAGCGATCCCGCCACCCAGACTTGCTCGAGAGAATCGTGGTGATACACCCCGAGGTGGGCACTGCGCCCCGAGGTGTCCGTCCAGGTGATGTGCGGGTAGGACTGGTTCACGAGCGTCTCTCGGAAAGGACGCCGAAACGACGCGACGAGTTCCCGCTCGCCGTCCCCGGTGACATCGCCCACTCCGGCGGCGGTCAGATCACCCGGTGAGAAACTCTCCGGGCTGGTCCGGTCCCCGGCCTCGGCAGGCACCACCGGGTTCCACCATGCCCTGTCGAACAGCACGGCATCGCCGTCCGGCTCGTCCCAGCCGGTGAAGTGCACCCGCCGGTCCGCATGGGCGACGGCGCCGACCCGATAGGCACGCACCCCGGTCTCAGACACGAGCACCTCCAGCAATGCGCCCGTGGTCGTGCCCGGCACCACCTGGTCAAACAGGAAGTTGCCGAGACTGGTGGCCACCACCGTGGTGCGCTCGTCGGATTGGATCGTCCACACCGGCTGCACCACATGGGGCCCGTGTCCCCAGACAACGTCCGCCCCCCAATCCGCCAGCTGTTCGGCAATGGTCCCCAGGTAGGTATCGGTGCGGGCCAGGTATTCGATGCCACCGTGGATGGAGACCGTGACGATGTCAGCCCGATCGCGGGCATCACGGACGGCCTGTTCGGCGTCCCCGGCATCCCACGGAGCTACACCGGGCGTGGCTCCGGCCGCCAGACCGTGGCCGGTGGCGTCAAACGCCAGATAGGCAATGCGCAGCCCATCGCGTTCAACGATCAATGGAGCTGCGGCCGTGGCGGCGTCCACGCCACCTCCGACGACAGACATGCCTCCGGCAGCCACCGCCCCCATGGTGTCGACCACCGACGCCGCCCCGGCGTCGCCGGCGTGATTGTTAGCCAGCGCCAGCACATCGAACCCGGCCGACCCGACCAACCCGGCCAGCTCCGGACTGGCTTCCAGGGCGTGGACGGCCGGGTCGAGGTGGGGCCGATCTGTCAGCGGCGACTCGAGGTTGGCGGCGGCAATGTCGGCCGACCGCACGACGAACCGAACGTCTTCGAACATGCCGGCCGGGTCGGCCTCAGCCACCGGCGCAATCTCACGACCCAACATGAGATCCCCGGCAAACAGCAAAGTCGCCGACCGCACGGGAGGGGAGTCACCGGCGTCGCCGCAGCCACCACCCACCACCAGGACGAGCGCAATCAGCAGCCAACGGACTGGCTTCATACCCCCATGGTGTGCTCGCGCCTCTGCGACTAGCTAGGACCGAAATCCCCTACTCGGCTAATCGTCTATCAGCTCCACTTCCACCGCTACCTCGCTGGGAACGGGTGGTTCACCGCGCCGCAGGTCGTCGGCGATGTCGTCGATCAGGGCCTGGGAGTTCCGCCAGCCCTTGATCCGGTAGGCGTGGTCCGGGTTCTCGTAACCGTCGCGCGTCGCCTTGATCACCCAGGGCCGGCCGGTGAGGGTGTTGTAGGCGATCCAGCCTCCCACCAGCAGCCAATACACCACCCATCCGACCAGGTGGATCAGACCTGGGATCAGCACGAAGATCGTGAAGAGGGCGGCCGCGACGATTGCCGCCGCGATGGCGACATACAGCAACGCTTTGGCGAGGGCGGCGAGTATCCCACCGGCGGCACCCGCGGCACCACCCCCACCGCCACCACTGCGCTTGCCCCCGCCGCCGCTGCCTCCCCGGCTGCCGCCCCCACTGCTGCCGCCCCGGCTGCCGCCGCCGGATGAGCCTCCGCCGCCCAGACCTCCGAGCCAGCCGCCACCGGAGCGGCCGCTCGAACGGCCCGAGCCGCCCCCGCCCCAGAAGATCCAGGGAAAGCCTCCTCGGTCCCGCCGTGCCAGCTCCCGATTGTCCCGATACGGATTGGGGACCGGCGGTTGAACTGCGTTTGGATGCGGCCGGTGGATCTCGGGTTTGCGGTCAAGGGGCGGCTCAAACACCCGCTCCCGGCGGGGAAGGCGAAACCGGTAGCCGAAGTAGCGGGGCCGACGGGCCAGCCAGTGGCGTTCCACCACCCAACGCTGACCATCAGGGGTTTGCACGAACCGCTTTCGAAATCCAGCCGCCACAACCGATATCCTACGAGCCCCAATCCGGAGGACCCGAGTGGCAGCCCGCATCGCAATGCTTGTCGGACTCCTCTTGCTCGCCGCCGTGACACCAGCCCTGGGGCAGGCGACCGGCCCGGCCATCGCCGGGCTCTCCGAGGACCCGGTGTATGTGGAAGCCGGAGCCGAAGCGGTCGACGAGTCACGCCTCCGGAGCGCCATCGACACGGCCGCCGGGTACGGGATCGACCTCCGTATCGCGGTGCTGGCCGCCGGCGACGACGCCGAGGCGCTGGCGTCCACCATTGCCACCGAGCTGGATCCGGCGACGGTGCTCGTCTTCACACCCACGTCGTATGGCGTATTCAGCGATGACCTTTCGAGCGGACGTCTGGCGGAAGCCCTTGCGGATGCCGAAGATGCCCTCAGTGGACCGGACGTCGCCGATGGAGCAACTGCCTTCGCCGAGGCACTCGATCCCGATCAGGACTCCGGCGGCGTGTCCGCCGGGCTGGTCGTGGTCGGGATCGTTGGCCTCCTCGTCGTGGTGGGTGTCGGCGGCCGGCTGTGGGACGTGAAGACGCGCGATGCGCGCCAGGCGCGCCGCCGCGACCGTCGCCGCTCCCAGCTGATGGACCGCACCCGTCACATCGCCGACCACGTGCTGGAACTGAGCGATCCGGTTGAGCTTGCCGAAGACGCCGAGCTGTCCAGAAAGTACGCCGAGGCCGCCACCCGGTTCGACGAGGCCGAGCTCGAGATCGCCTCCGCCACCACCATGCACGAGCTCGACACCGTTGAAGAACATCTCGAGCACGCCGACAGTCTCCTCAATGAGGTTCAAGAACGACTCCGGACTGCCTACTAGGCCGTACCGATTGGCTAGGCCCCCTAACCAACGCTGATGAGACCGACGCCGACCGCAGCGAAGATCAGTCCGATCCACTGAGTATGAAACAGCCGCTCGTGCAGGACGACACTGGCGAGCATCACCGTGCTGGCCGGATAGAGGGCCGTGATGACCGAAACCAGAGTGAGCAACCCGCGGCGCTCGGCGACCAAGAACAGCAAGTTGGCGACCATATCCAGGCCGCCGGCACCGAGAATCAGCCATCCGCAGCCACGGGCGGGCCGCAGCCCCGCCCGACTGATAAGGGCGACGGCGAGGATCACCGAGATCGACGCCAGTCGGGCAAAAGTCAAGGTCCACAGCTCGCTGGACTCCGAGTTGGCGATGAGGATGAAGAAAGCGCCAAACCCGACCCCGGCACCAATGCCCTCGGCCATGCCGGGCCCCCGCCGGAACTGACCGGACCTGACCCCGCTCACGAGGGCGATGGCAATCAGGGCCAGCGGGATACCCGCTAGCGCCACCCGTGAGGGTCGCTCGCCGGTGATGAGTCCCCAGGCCACCGGCACGATGGCCGCCAGGATTGCGCTCAACGGAGCGACCACGCTCATCGTCCCGATGGAAAGCCCGCGATAGAGCAACACGAGGCCCGCCGAGCCCGCCACCCCGGCGCTGGCGGCCCATCCCATGTCCTCCCGAACGATTTCGCCACCCGTTGCCGCCAGAACAACCAGGACGATCCCAAGACCGGCGAGCTGGGAGAGGACGACGACGGAGAAAACCCGCCCGGACCTGCGGGTGGCGATTCCGCCCAGGAAATCGGCGGAACCAAAGGTCACTGCCGACAGGAAGGCCAACAACGCGCTCATGGGGTCCGGAGACCCTACCGACTCACCAGCTCCCGGTGGGCGGCGACCTGCGCGGCCAGCTCGGGAGAACGCAGAACCCGAGCGCCGCGGGTTGCGCAGGGACAGTGGCCATACCGGGTGAACCGCTCCCTCCGCGGGAATTAACCAGTGGCATTGCTCAGCAGGCTGCTAGGCGAAGGTCACCTCTACCAGCGGGCTGTCGGCCAGCCACTGCTCCAGGTTGTCGAGATGCCCGAGGCGGCCGACGAGAACTCCTAGCACGTCACGTCGCTCGCCCTCGTCGGTGACGGCCCGTGCCGTCGCGTCGAGGTCTGCTCGCACAGACTGCTTCAGATGAAAGGTGAAGCTGGGATTGGCGATCAGGTTGGCGTACCAGCTCCGCCGACCCGGCAAGCCGGTAATGAAGATGCGCCCGTTCAGGTTGTGAAACCACATCTCGAGGCGTCTCGCTTGACCGGTCCTGCGCCCGGTGGTGGTGATGTCGACGGTTCGGTCGGATTCCAGTGCGGCAATAATGTCGTCGGTCATGGGATCCAGAACGTTGCTCGGACCAGCGGCATTCCGAAATCCGATGGGCCCGGCCAGACCTCAGGCGGGCGGCGGGCGCTCGCCATCCATCCGGGCCAGATAGAGGTTCAAACCCAAGTCCTGCAGTATCTGGCGGGCCTCACCCCACCTGGCCTCACCCTGCTCCACGTCGCCATGCTTCAGTTCGTATGATGCCCAATCCCACAGAGCCAGGGCCCGATCGGTTTCCATTCCCGCTTCGGCGAAGATGGCGCCGCTCAGACGGAAACAGGTAACCGCGTCGCGTGGTTCGACCGAGCCTTCCCAATCAACCTCGATTGGGTGGCCAAGGTTCGCCGCAATCTTGCCGAAGACGCGCCACGCCTGACCGACGTGGCCCGGATTCTCGACCGACATGGCGTGGGTCAGCGCTTGCTGTGCCTCTGCCAAAGCCTCCTTCATCTCGCCCGAGCCCAGGTAAGCCTCGGCGAGTAAGCGACAGGTCTCTGAGATGTGCTCCGCAGCTCCCGCCGCCGTGAACTCGCTGCCTGCCTCGATCAGCTGCGAGATCGCCCGGGGGTAATCCTCCTGGCCGACGTAGGCCGCCCCGATGTTGCTCATGGTCAGCGCCTGTTGGTCCCGATCCCCCATCTCTCGTTGAATTGACAGGGCCTGGCGGGACACTGCCTCGGCCTGCTCGAAGTCGCCCCGCAGCCGGGCAACCTCACCCAGGTTGAGCAAGGCCCTCCCCTCGCCGATGCGATCGCCGAGCGCTCTGGTGACTTCGAGACCACGTTCGAAGTACTTGGCCGCGCCGGTTAACTGCCCGACGGCAAGATCGTGGGCGCCCAGCAGGCTCAGGATGCCCCGCAGCGCCCGCCCATGGTTCGCCTCAGTGGCGAGTTCGAGCGCCTCCTCCCCGAAGGTACGAGCTTGCTCCATATGCCCGAGGCGCAGATAGGCTCCACCCACCCGCCTGAGCACGTCGGCGAGCTCGACCGGTGAGAACGAGCCGCTTTCACGCAACCGGGACTCGGCTGCTTGGGCGGTTTGGAGAGCCTCACGGTTGTTGCCCAGGCGGGTATGGGCGGCCGACTCAGTCTGCAGAGCACGTGCCTGACCGACCAGGTCGCCGGTGGACTGAGCATGTTCGAGCATGGACTCGGTCACAGTGAGGGCTTCGTCGTAGCGGGCCTGCAACAACAGCACATCTGCCAGACCTCCACTCAAGGTCATACGGGTCGGCGAGTCGAGAGTCTCAGGCCGGAGAGCCTTGCGGTAATAGTCGATCGCTTCGTCATTGGCATACCGGGCCTGTGCCCGCGGGGCCGCCTCGGCATACCAGTGGGCTGCCTCGCCGGGCAACTCGGCGAGCTCATAGTGGTGAGCGATCATGGCCGGATGCGCCGAGATCTCGGGCCGGCCCGCCAACCACTGGGCTACCCAGGCGTGGTAGCTGCGGCGCAGCGACTTCAGCACCCCCTCATAGGTCACGTCGTGCAAGATGGCATGCTTGAAGATGTACTCCTCGGTCCCGGCAAAGTCGGGCGTGTCGTTCTCCCGAATCAGCTCCTTGGCCCGCAAGGCGGTGAGTATCTGAGGCAGTTCGCGCGCCGCATCGGATCGCGGCTGGCGGTGCCCGGCAACCTCCGAGGGAGGGATGGAGCCATCCCAGAAGATTCGCCCCACCACCGAGGCCCGCTCCATGGTGTCCCGCTCGCGAGACGGGAGTCGATCCAGCCGGGCCTGCAAGACGCCGGTCAAGGTGGCCGGCACCTGCAGATCTGTGATGCGGGACCTCTCCATATGCCACTCGTCATCGCCCGTGATGATGACTTCGTCCTCGATCAGCATCTTGACCAGCTCCTCCACGTAGAACGGATTGCCGTCAACGTTGTCCACGATCTGGCTCCGGACAGCCTCCGGAATGTGGAGGACCTTCTGCAAAACCTCATCGAGCAGGCGTCCGCTCTCGTCGTCCGTCAGGCGGGTGAGATTGAGGCGGGTCAGCGAGGGCACATCGTCACCCCAGCCGGGCAGGTGCTCGAACAGCGATGGTCTCGCCAGCGCCACGATCAACATGGGTATCTCGGTGCAGCTCTCCGCAATGTGGAGGATCAGTTGCATAGAAGCCTGATCGGCCCAGTGCACATCCTCGAGTAACAGAACTACCGGCGCCCCACGACTCACCGCGGTGAAGAGCTGGGTGACCGCCAGCAGCGCCCGGTCGTGCAGCTGCTTGGCATCCTCGATGATGCCTCCCAGAACGTCGCTCTGACTCAGATCGAGGCCAACCAGGTGTCCGATCAGGTGGGCCTGCTCACGCGAGCTTTCGCCCAGGAAGTGCGCGACACCGGCCTCGAGCTTGCTGAGAACGACGTCGGGGGGATCGTTGTCGGCGGCCTCGAAGCGGGTCAGGAAGATGTCGCGGGTCAAGGCGTACGGCACGCCCTGGTGCGGGCGATCCGCTCGGGCCATGAACAGGCGGTTCTCTTTGGGCTGGACGCGCAACCAGTCCTCGAACTCATAGAGAAGCCGGGACTTGCCGATACCTGCGTCGCCGACGATTTCGACCAGCCACAGCCGCTGGTTCTCGATTGACCAGCCGAAGGAGTCCTGAAGCTGCTCCAGTTCGGCCTCACGGCCGATCATCCGGGTTTCCACACCCTCAACGCCGCGGGTCTGCAGCCGGAACGCCCGCGGGCGAACCCCGTTTACGACGTAGGTCCGAAGCGGATCCGACACACCCTTGACTGTCAGGGGCGGCTGCAGCTGGACCGAGAAGACGCCCCGGACGTGGCGATATGTGTCGTGGCTTACGAGGATGCCCCCGACCGGGGCGGCGCTCTCTAACCGGGCCGCGGTGTTGACGGTGCTGCCGATGGCGGTGTACTCGCCGGTGGTCCCCATCTCCCCTAACACCACTGGACCCGTGTTGATGCCAATCCGAATCGGAAACGCATGCCCGGCCTTGGCCAATTCCTCGGCGTGCTCATGCATCGCCAGCGCGGCGCGAATTGCCTGCTCAGGGTCGTCTTCGCGCGCCTCCTCAGTTCCCCACAGCCCCATGACGGCGTCGCCGATGTGCTTATCGATCCGGCCGTCGAACTCGGTGATCGCCTTGTCTAGTCCGTCCCAGAGGAGGTTGACCGAGTCGGCCAGATCCTCGACGTCCATGTCCTCGCTGGCGCTCGTGAAGCCGGACACATCGGCGAACAACACGGTGACCTGCTTGCGCCGCTTCTCGCCGACCGCAACACCGTCGAGCACATCGATCCGGGCCTGCAGCGTGCCGATGGTGGCATCGACGACGTCGTCGCTTACGACCCCGCGCAAGCCCTCCTGCGCCTCGATAGCCAGCTCGAGTTGTTTGCGCTCGTCCATGCGTTGTTGCCGGTTGGTTGTGCGCAGCCTAAGAGAGTCGCCTACGACTCAGGCGCTAGCAAACACCGATGGTTGTGAAAAGGAGATGCTCCTCCGCAGTCTGGGCTGGCTAGCTGCCGGGGCCACCCTCGATCGACGAGCCCTCAATCGACGAGCCCTCAATCGACGAGCCCTCAATCGACGAGCCCTCAATCGACGAGCCCTCAATCGAGGAGCCCTCAATCGAGGAGCCCCGAGTCGAGGCAACGTTTGCCAGGTGGCCGGCCGAAGCCTCATGCCGACCCCGGTCTTTGTTGGGAACGTCCGTGTCGCACGCATCGCAGTGATAAGTCTTTGCCATTAGTCCTCCCTCATGGCTGATCCTGAGTCAGACCCTACTCACCTCGAACCACCGGATGCTCCGGCACCACAGGCGCTTGGAAGGATCATCCTCCACTTATCACCAAGGTACCGGAACGGGTTGACGGCGTCGGCAGAAATCGTGTTGGATGGCTCCGTGTCCGACATCCGCACCAAACGAGTATGGGACCCGCACGAGCCGGGTGACGGAGCCCGATTCCTGGTCGACGGTCGTTGGCCTCCGGGAGTTCGACATGACTCACTGCGCATCGTCCGGTGGGTACGCGAAGCGGCCCCGAGTGGCAAGCTCATGAGGTGGTTCCGGCGGAGTCCCGGCAAATGGCGTGAGTTCAAGGAGCGCTATTCCTCGGAGCTCGACGACAACCCACAGGGGTGGGAGCCCATCGCCCGACAGGCGCGGCTCGGGCCGGTGACGCTGATCTATGCCATGAGAGACCGGCGGCACAACAACGCAGTAGCCCTCGCCGAGTACTTGACTGATCGGATCAGTGCCGGCTGAGGTAGTCGCGAATCATCGAGATGACGGTCGCCACCGCTCCCGGGTTATAGCCCTCGGGAATGATCATGTCGGCGTGGCGTTTGGACGGCTCAACGAACTGCAGGTGCATGGGTCGGACGGTAGCCAGATACTGCTCGATCACGGACTCCGGCGAGCGGCCCCGCTCCTTGATGTCGCGCTGAATGCGGCGCACGAATCGGAGGTCGGCATCGGTGTCGACGAAGATCTTCAGATCCATGAGGTCGCGCAGAGCCGGCTCGGCCAACACCAGGATTCCCTCGACCACGATGACGGCGGCGGGCTCGACCCGTACCTTTTGCTCGGTGCGCAGGTGGACCGCATAGTCGTAGATCGGCTTGTCAACTGCCTCACCCGCCCGCAGCTTGCGGAGATGATCGATCATCAGGTCGGTCTCGAATGCGTCCGGATGGTCGAAGTTCTGCTCAGCCCGCTCTTCGAAGGGAAGCGGGCGCAGGTCCCGGTAGTAGGCGTCGTGCTCGAGGAAGGCAACCCGCTCGCCGTCCAAAGCGTGGACAATTGCCTCCGCCACTGTGGTCTTCCCGCTGCCGGTCCCGCCCGCCAACCCGATCACGAGCTTGGCGTCGAGGCCGGGGGCCGGCCAGTCCTCGTGCAGGGTCTGATCCATGCTCCTCAGGTTACGGGATACCGACCCATCCGTTGCCCCGACGCCCGTGACTCTGCCAACATGGATTAAGGAGAACCAGGCTCGCCTGGGCCGGTTTGACATATGATGACTGAACCGATGGAACACCTGGAACCAACCACCCGCGTCGAGAAGCCATGGGGTTGGGAGTTGTGGTGGACGGTGACCGAGCGCTATGTCGGCAAGGTCATCTTCATCAATGCCGGCCGGCGACTATCGCTGCAATACCACAACCAAAAGGACGAGTCGATCTTCGTCGTCGAAGGTGAGATGATCCTCCATCTGGAGAATGCCGACGGGGAGATTGAACCGATCGAGCTCCGCTCCGGCGACTTCCGCCGGGTCCCTGTTGGCAGGCGCCATCGGTTTGAGGCCCGTACCGATACCAAGCTGATCGAAGTTTCGACGCCCGAACTCGACGATGTGGTCCGCCTCGCCGATGACTTCGGCCGGGAAGGCACCTCGAAGCCGTAAGGGCCGCTATCTACCGAGCGCTTGGGCAACAGTCGAAACCGCCCGCGAATAATCGCCGTCGGCCGGAAACAACAGACTGCGCCCGGCGACGATGCCGCGCGTCTGGGGCAGGGCCAGCGCGGTCCGCCAGCGGACCACCGCCTCGTCTGGTTCCTCACCGGGATCTCCCCCCACCACCAGTACCGGCATCGAGGTCGCCGCCAGCACCTGGGCCATGTTGCGCACCATCGGGACCTTGAGCCAGGTATAGGCCGAGACCGCACCGAGCCCACTCGCCACCGACAGCGATCGAATGAGGAGCTCCGGATCGTTCGAAACCCGGGCTCGGCCTGCGTCCCGGTAGACCGGCAACGGCTCGATGACGGCAATCCTTTGGATCCGAGCCAGCTCACCGACGGCCCGCGCGCAGCCGGCGATGGCGTCGTTGGTGCTGGGGTCTTTCCAATCGAGGCGGAGCGTCAGCTTGCCGCCATCGAGGTTGCCGCTTGCGATCGCGTCGGCGTCGAAGCTCGTGAAGCGCTCATCGACTTCCCAGGTGGAGCCCGCCAGCCCGCTGCGGTTCATTGACCCGACGAGCAGCTTGTCGTGCACGGCGCCAAGCAGCAGCAGGTCGTCGGCGATGTCGGGGGTTGCGACGACGCCGTCGACGGCGGGATGTTCGAGAACGGCCACCAGCCGATCGAGGAGCTTCCTCCGGTCCCCGAGTGCCACCGGGTTCGCCCCCACCTGGAGGTTGGCCCGGGCGGCATCGTCGGCGGTGATGAGGAACAGACCGCGACCATCGTCGAACTGATCGCGACGCTTGCGGCCCCTGGCCAACTCGGCCAGCGCCTCCGGTCGTCTAGCTCGTGTCTCGACGAGGTCGGCAAACTGCCGATCGGAGATCATGTCGTCTTTCAGGTCGATGATCGCACTGCCAATTCTGCCAGATTCCCTGAGGTCACGCTGAGCGGTCAGCTCAACCACAGACACAAGGAATGGAACCTGAGGCCGATAAGCACCGTCATAGGACCAACGCCCCGTATGCTCGGCGGCGGTCGCCAACAGGAGGGCTCATGAAACGGATCATCCCACTCGCTGCCGTACTCGCACTCATCGCTGCCGGATGCGGCGGCGGCGGCTCGGCCGACACAACCGTTACCACGGTTCCTGCCACCACAACCACCGCCGCGCCCGCTACCACGACCACCACCGTGGCGGTGACCACGACCTCGTCGACGACGACCACGCTGCCCGTCAACCCGAACCTGAGCAGCAGCGACACGGTTACCACAGGCGGGCTGGGGCCGGTCAGGATCGGCATGAATCCGCAGGAGGCCAACATCGCCGCCGGATACGGACTGGCGCTTGATTTCATCGATGACGCGTGCTACTACCTGCTGGCCGAGCCGGTGTTGGACAGTGTCGGCTTCATGGTGGCCGACGGCACCATCGCCCGGGTCGATATCTTCGCCGGGAGCAATATCACGACCCGGTCCGGCGCCCGGATCGGGATGACGGAGTCAGATATAATCAACCTCTTCGGTGACAAGATCCAGACCTCGACTCATCCGTACGACCCGGATGGCAAGTACCTCACATTTGTTCCGGTTGACGAGCAAGACAAGAACTTCCGGGTGATCTTCGAGACCGACGGGAACGGCATCGTCACCTCCTATCGGGCCGGTCGGCTCCCGGAGGTGGGATGGATTGAGGGCTGTCTGTAAGTAGATCGCACCACCGACCAAGGACCAACTGCCCTAATACCTGGGACTGCCTTCTGCTACGGTTGGGCCACATATCCGAGGGGATCAGATGGTATCCGTGGTAGGCCGCGATGGTTGAGCTGCCCTCCGCGGGGCGGCGGCCGACCATCCGGGACGTCGCCGAGCGCGCCGGAGTTTCCAAATCACTCGTCTCGCTGGTGCTGCATGACTCACCCAAGGTGAGCGACAGATCTCGCGCCGCCATTCTGGAAGCGATCGATGAGCTGGGGTATCGGCCTAGCGCCGCAGCCCGCAGCCTCGTCAGCGGGCGGGCGAACGCCATCGGTGTGATCATCGGCGACCCTCACCGCGACTCCCATCCCTCGGTGATGGACGGGATTCACACGTCAACCGCGGCGGCCGGCCTGAAGCCCCTCATCATGTTCGGCGAGCGCGAGCCAGAACGAGAGCAAGTGATTGTCGACACGTTCCTCGAACTGCGGGTCGACGCCATCATCTTGCTCGGGTCCGTCTTGCCGGTCGACCGGATCAATGCGCTCGGCAAGCAACTTCCCGTTGCCGTGGTCGGCCGGCGCATGTCTCCCGATGCGGTGGATGTGATCGCGGCCGACAGCCGGGCCGGAGCCACCCTGGCCATCGAGCATCTCATAGGGCTGGGGCATCGGCACATCGCGCACATCGATGCCACCATGTCGAAAGCCGAGCCCGAGTGCCTGGCCGGATACCGGGCAACGATGCAGGCGCACAACCTCCCTGTCAACGTGGTACCGGGCAGCCTGCTGCAGGAGGGGGGTGAATCCGGAGCTGGGTTGCTACTCGAGCAGGATGAGTTTCCCACCGCGGTGTTTGCCGCCAGTGACCTCTCGGCGCTCGGAGCGCGCGATGTCATGCGGGAGGCCGGATTCTCGATCCCGGATCAAGTGTCTCTGGTCGGTTACGGCGACTCCCCATTCGCCAGGTTGCACGAAATCGAGCTGACCAGCATTCGCGACCCGAACGAGGCGATCGGTATCTACGCCGCCGAGGTGCTGACCAACCGAATTCTCGACCCGAACCAACCGCCGAGTGATTGGATCGCCGAACCCGAGCTCGTGGTTCGAAGCTCGACCGGACCACCTCCCGCCTGAGGCGCGCCATACCGGTCGCAGCCTCAGGCAAGGAACTCCTTCCAGGTTACGGATAATTTCCTAATTGCTGGTACACTGCACGCGAGGAGAGCAGTGAACAGAACTACGGCACCGGCGATGTCGTCCTGTGGGCAACAGGATCCGCACATCAGGATGGCCGGGGAGAACCATGCCGGAGTCCGATAGCCCGCCCGAACGACGGCGCCCACCGACGATTCGCGATGTCGCCAAACATGCTGGAGTTTCCAAATCGCTGGTGTCCCTGGTCTTGCGTGATCCATCCCGGGTGAGTGAAAAGTCAAGGGCCGCCGTAAAGGACGCGATTGACGAGCTGGGTTACCGCCCGAGTGCGTTGGCGCGAAGTCTCGTCAGCCAAAACTCCGGCCTGCTCGGGATCATCACATCGAATGCCCATGACACCTTCTACGCCGACGTGCTCGAGGGCGTCTCGTCGTACATCAATGCCAGCGAGCGCGCCCTGATGCCGCTCATATTGCACGGCAACCATGAAGAGGCATCCGAGTCACTAGCGGCCACTCGCTTCCTCGAGCTCCGGGTCGAAGCGCTCATGCTCATGGGGTCAGCGCTTTCTGATGCCGCAATCGAACGCTACGGCCGAGAGGTGCCGGCGGCGACAGTTGGACGATGGGTGGAGGGCGAGACCATCGACGTGGTCGTCAACGATGACCGCCGTGGCGGTGAGCTAGCCGCCAAGTATTTGCTCGATCTGGGGCATCGTCGCGTCGCCCACATCACCGGCGGAACCGGCAATGGTGCCAAGGAACGAGCGGCCAGTTTTCGCCGCACGTTCGAGGAGGCCGGCTGCCGGCCGACGATAGTGCCCGGCACCTACCTACAGGCGGGTGGTGCCGATGGAACTCGCCGGCTGCTCGAGACGCTCGACCAGCCGCCCACCGCCATCTTCGCAGCCAACGACCTCGCCGCCATCGGCACCATCGACGTTCTCCGCCGGGCCGGTTATCGAGTTCCCGAGGATGTTTCCGTCATGGGTTATGACGACATAGCCCTGGCTGCTCTTCACGCGATTGACCTCACCACCATCAACCAGCCGGCGAGGCAGATGGGAGAAACCGCCGCCCGGCTTGTCTGCGAGCGAGTCAACAGCGGGAGTCGGGAGGGGCAGCGGGTGCTGATTGAGCCGGCCCTGGTGGTTCGCTCAACTACCCAGCCGGTCTAGCCGAAGCTGGCAATCGCCCGATCGAGCAGATCGGAGAGCCCGGCTCGACGCGTTCGGGCAACCTGGAGCAGACGAGGCTCGAATCCAGCCAGTTCCAGCGTCGTCGGGTCGGCGTCGATCACTCCCGCCCCGGCTGCCGCGGCCTGGTCGCGGGCGTCCTTCAGATGGTCGATGTTGCCCTGGGCGTAAGTGATGAGATCCTCGATGGCGTCGCCGGTCGGGATCTCAGCTTCGACGAGAACGTATGCTCGATGGAGCAGACGATTGCCCATATCCATGCCCCCCTATCGGTAGGTTGAGGCGATTTCTGGAGCAATGGGCAGGCATCCGGCATCCGGCATCCGGCATCCGGCATCCGGCATCAGGCATCAGGCATCAGGCAAGGCCCGTTACCCGTTACCCGATCAGACTGGCTGCCAGCTACCAGTCTGCCAGCTACCAGCCAAGGGTGTTGCCCGTCATTGGGGTTTCGCTGGGCCTGGCGCCGGCGGCGCCGGCCGTCCCTCGTCTCAGATTCGGCGGCAGCACTCGCATTTCTCCGCCCTGGTCACGCACCAGAAATGACGCGGCGAAGAAATCGAAAAGAAGCATGTTTCGCTGGGCCTGGCGCCGGCGGCGCCGGCCGTCCCTCGTCTCAGATTCGGCGGCAGCACTCGCATTTCTTCGCCCTGGTTGCGCGCCAGACATGACCTAAAACTGCTCGACCGGCATCGCCATCAGAGCGCCGTCCTCGGTCTCGGACAGTTGACGACGCAGTTTCGACTTGGGAAGCACGGTGCGCATGAAGTAGCGGGCGGAGGCGATCTTGCCCTCGTAGAAGGCATCCTCGCCGGCGGTCAGCGACAGGTGGGCTACCTCCGCATGGCGCAGCAACAGCCAGCCGATGACCACCTCGGCCAGGCTTTCCAGCAGCGAATTGGCGTGGAGGGTTGGCTTGTAGATCTCTTCGGGCTCCGCCTGCGACGCCATCAAGGCGCCGATCATGGCGTTCAGTTGGCCCTGCACGTCTTCGAGAGCCATCCCCAGGAGCTCGCGTTCCGCCTCAAACGGATCGTCGGCCCCTCCGCCCTTGACCGTCTGCATGATCTCCTCCGACAAAGCAGTCAGAGTCTCTCCCTGGTCCCGCACGATCTTGCGAAACAGGAGATCGAGCGCCTGGATGCCGGTGGTTCCTTCGTAGATCGTGTCGATCTTGGCATCCCGGATGTACTGCTCGAGGGGATAGTCCATGGAAAAGCCGGAACCGCCGAACACTTGCAGCGCCTGCGACAACAGGTAGTAGGACTTCTCCGATGAGTATCCCTTGATGAGCGGCAAGAGCAGATCATTGCGACGCTCCCAGGCATCGTCGTCTGGGAAGCGGCGGGCCTGGTCCTGAACCCAGCTCCCGTAATAGGCGAGCGCTCGCATTCCCTCAACGTGGGCCTTCTGTTCCATCAGCATGCGCCGCACGTTCGGATGATTGATGATCTCGACCCGGGGAGCGGTCTTGTCGGTTGCCTTGGTGATGTGAGCACCCTGTTTGCGCACCTGGGCGTATTCGAGAGCATTCAGGTATCCGGTGGAGAGAGTGGCCGTGCTCTTGATGCCAATCAGCATGCGGGCGTTTTCGATGACCCGGAACATCTGCCGGATGCCGTCGTGGACACCGCCCACCAGGTATCCCACCGCCGGCTTCGTCATTCCAAAGGTCAACTCGCAAGTCGAGGATCCTTTGATGCCCATCTTCTTTTCCAGGCCGGTGCACACGACGCCGTTGCGCTCACCGAGCGAACCGTCGTCATTCACCAGGAACTTGGGAACCACGAACATGGAGAGGCCCTTGGTGCCGGCGACGGCTCCCTCCGGACGTGCTAGGACCAGATGAACGATGTTCTCGTGGTAATCCTCTTCGCCCGAGGTGATGAAACGTTTGACGCCCTCGAGGTGATAGGTGTCGCCCTCGACGTGGACCGCTTTGGTGGTCCCGGCACCGACGTCCGATCCGGCGTCCGGCTCAGTGAGGACCATGGTCCCGCCCCATTGGCGCTCGATGCCGCGCTTGGCGAATCGCTCGACCTGGTCGGGTGTGCCCTCCTCCGCCAGCACGGCCGCCATCAGGCCACCGGAGATGTAGAAGTAAGCGCCGGCGTTGGCCCCCACCAGCAGCTCGGCCACCGCCCACGCCAGTGACGGAGGGGCGGCGAATCCGCCCAGCTCGGTTGGGAAGCTGATGCGGTCCCACCCGCCCTCGTAAATCGCATCGAGGCTCTTCCTCACGCCGTAGGGAAGTTCGATCTCGCCGTGTTTGAGTTCGAGAGGGGTGCGATCGGCTTCGACAAAACTGGCGGCGAACTCCTCGCGGGCCAGGCGGTCGACCTCCTGCAGGACGTCGCGAACGGTTTCCTCGTCCATCTCCGAAAACGGTGCGTCACCGAGGTATTCGTGGATGCGATAGGCCTCAAACAGATTGAATTCGATGTCTCGCAGGTTGGTCTTGTAGTGATGCTGCTGGGACATGATGCTCCTCAGGTCGGCGTACATCGGGTGGCGCTTTTTTGAGTATACGCTCTATTTTGAGCAAGGATTCCAATTCTGTCGGATACCCTACGTCGATCCCCGGCACAACGGCCGACTGACTACATTGCCTTCCAATGGCCCGCTACCGACCCGGACTCCAAACCCGTGACCGCATCCTCGAATCCACTCGTTGGCTGCTGGCCCGGGCCGGGCTCGACGGGACCACTCTGGCGGCCATCCTCGACCGGGCCAAAGTGCGATCCGGCAGTTTCTACAACCTGTTCGACTCGAAGGACGAGGTGATTCTGACGGTGATCAAAGAGGCCATCAATGCGGTCGATCCGCACCCCGATGGCGTCGGCAAGGACACCGTTGAGGAGCTGGTCGGCGCATATATCGAGTTCATCACCGGTCAGCCGACTCTGGCCAAGATCTACCTGCAAACCGCGGTGGGAGGCGCCATGAACGACGAGGCGCTTGCCCACCGGGTGCTCAGCCACCATCAGACCCGGGTCTCCCGGCTGGCCGACGCCATCCGGCGTAAGACCGGAACCACCAAGGCGAAATCACAGACCGAGGCCGAGCTGCTGTTGGCCGGACTGAACGGGCTGGCCTTTCACTGGCTGCTGGATCCCAGCTTCGATTTCGCAGCTCGCGCCCGGGACCTCGCATCTCGCTGACCCGGCCGGAAACTGCCGTCTAGGGTTGCTGCGAAATGGATAGGGAGGATCGATGGCCGATGACTCGATGGCCGAGCGAATCGCCGAGTTGAGTCCGGACGAGCGGCGGCTGGTCGAGGCTACGGTTCTCAGCGGCCGACCGATCCCACTCCCGGTCGCGCTTGCGCTGGGAACCTGGAGCGAGCCAGCACTTCTCGACGTCGGGGATCGACTCAGCAATGAAGGCTTGCTGAGCCAGAGTGCCGAGGGCTTCATCGCCGCGGACGGGGCAGACGATCTCATCGAAAGTATCGGCGAGATGCGCCTTGCCGCCACCGCCGGTGCATTGGCAGACGCGTTTCAGGCGAACGGGGCCGGCGCGTCCATAATCGGCCCGTACCTGGCAGCCGCCGCCCGCTGGTCAGAAGCGCTGCCTCCGCTGGCTGAAGCCGGACTCGAGGCCGTTGCCCATCATCAGATGGGTGATGCCCTCCCCCTGCTCGAGCAAGCCATTCGCGCCTGCGAAGAGAGCGGGTCCGAGGACCACAACCTGCGAGCCCAGCTCCACCTGGCGCGCGCCCAGGCATATCGGCTGATGGGCCGATCCGAGGAGGCAGTCGCCGACGCGGCAGAAGCCAGCCGCTACGCCGAAGGCGATCTCCTCACCGAGGCACTCGAGTGGCAGGCGCGTTTGGCCGATGACCAGCAGCACTCGCAAGACGCCGACGGTTACTTGGCCGCCGCCCAGCTGACCGCGGTCGACAGTCCCGGCCGCCTCGGCGAGCTGCATTCGTTTCGTGCCCGTACGCTCGGGCGCATCGGTTTCCCGAACGAGGCAGAGGCTTCCCTCGAGAAAGCCGCCGTACTGCTCGATGAGCATGGTTCTCCCGAGGATCGCGCCTCGGCCAAGTACGACCAGGCGTGGGTTGCATTTGACCAAGGTCGCGCCCAGGACGCGGCAGACCTGTTTGGGGGTCTCGCCGACCACCTGGAGGAGCACCAGGCCGCTGAACTGGCCGACCGCGAGGCGTGGCTCGCTCGATCGCTATTTGCCGCCGGCCGGCCGGCCGAGGCGGAAGAAGTCCGACGCCGGGCGATGGCACGGGCCGAGGAGATCGGAGCATTCGGTCCGGTCTTCCTCGGGTATATGGCATTGGCCGAAGGTGCGGGCTTGTACGGAGCCTGGGAGGAATCCCTCCGGGGCGCCGACGACATGCTCGAGGTGGTCCTATCGACCCTTCCCGCCTGGGAGAACGCCGCCCGCTATTTGCGAGCCCGCGCCCTCAACGGCCTTGGGGGCAACGATGAGGCCAAGACCGAAATCGCGGCCGCACTGGCTGCCACTCCGGCCGGCATCAACGGCTGGCGGTGGCGTAACCGCTGCCGGGCGCTCCAGTGGCGGATCGATGTAGACGCCGGGGGGAAATGGCACGACGTCGAGCCGGCCGACCTCACCGAGGAGCTGCTGGCGGCCCGTTTCTATGGCCAGGCCGTAGAACTGATGGGTGACCGGGTCAAACACGAAAAGGATCCCGAGCTCGGTCGGTCGGCCGCTGCGCTGGCCCTGCGGATCGGCCAGCCGGCCGAGGCCGCCCGGGCCCTCGCCACCACCAACTTCTGGACCGAACCGGAGGGCGTTGCGACGGCTCACGCCATCCGCAACATCACGGTTCCTGAGGGGTGGGCCGACGCCTGGGCAGCTGCCCCCGGCGTTGCCACCGCCCTCGCCACCCCGGACGTCATGGATGCCAGCGACGCGGTGCAGACCATGCAAGAGGATCTCGACGCCGCCTTTGCCGCCGCCGGGCTCGAAGTCGACGACCGCAGGCTCAGCCCGGCCCAAAGGCAGGCCGCCGGGCTGCGCATCAAGCAGCCCCGCCGGCCCCGACGGCGGCGCCGTCTCGCCACGCTGGCCTCGGCGGCCGCCCTGGTGGTGGTGGCAGGTCTCGCCGGGGCGATTGCCGCGATCCTCTTTGGCCCGGAACCCTTCGTCCTCCCCCCAACCGTCGAAACCATCCCACCGCCGGAGGGCGAGCCGGAACCACTAACGGTCGAGGAAACCCGCCTGGCGTGGCCCGACGACGTGGCCGGGTTCGGGTTTGGACAGTGGGCGTTTCATGGTGAGCTCGACACCCGGGGGTTCAACGGAACCCGCGACGGGATCACGACCCGGGTTGGCTCACCCAACCTCGATGGCTACTACTGGAAGTTCCCCACCAACGAGCCGGTCGACGCCTCGCCCGCCATCCGGGGCGACACGGTATACATCGGAAGTGCCAGCGAGACCTTCTACAGCATCGACATCAGCACCGGGACGGCCGCCGGGTGGACGGCCGACGCCGGCGGGTCGATCACGTCGTCGCCGAGTTTTGCGTTCGCCCCGTTGGGCGAAAGCGTCGAAGAGGGCGGGGGAGGAAACGAGAACGTGCTGTTCTTCGCCAGCGAGGACGGCAGCGTGTACGGAGTTCGAACCCGCACCGGGGACAGGCTGTGGGAGAGCCAGGTGGGGGGAGGCGTGAGTGCACCGCTCCTCTCCGTCGAAGGCCGCGTGTTCGTGCCCAGCGAGAACGGCCGCCTCTACGCCCTCGAGCAGACGCCTCCCGGCAACCTGTCGTGGGTATATCCGGCTCTCGACCAGGAGCCGCTTGGGGCCCTCACCGCTGCTCCCCTCTACGTCGACGGCAACGTCATCGTCGTGAGTGAGGACGGCACCTATGCCGCCATCGACGGTGCCAGCGGCGAGCAAACCTGCAAGAACAGTATCGACGTGTTCATCGGAGCCGCCCCGGCCATCGTCGGCGACCGCGCCTACCTGGCCGCCTCGGGAAGTTTCTACGAGATCCGGCCGACGACCTGCCGGTTGCTGAAGAGCCAGCTGTACGGCGAGTTCCCGGTCCACGCTTCGCCCGTCGTTATCGGCAACATCGCCTACATCACCGACGGACCCTCGATGCTGGCCTTCAACATCGAGACCGCTATCTTCGAGAAGCCGCGCTTTCGGACCGGGGCGACCATCCGATCTTCACCCGTCGTCGCCGGCGACGTCATTTACTTCGGGAGCGATGACAATTACGTCTACGCAGTAGACCTCGAGACCTTCGAGGAGCGCTGGAAGTTCCGGACCGGCGGTGAAGTGCGGTCTTCGCCGGCGATCGGCGACGGCGTGGTCTACGTGGGGAGCCGGGACGGCTTCGTCTATGCGCTGGGAGGCGCCGGCGAAGGGCCGTAGCCGAGACGGACCGCAGCCGTCTCGATGTCGCCCGCGGTGTTGATATCGATCGGCCGCGGTCGGTCACCGAGTCGGGATCGGCTTCCAGGAGCGACCACAGCAGCCGATCGCCGTCCTGAGCGAGCACCCGGTCGAGCGCATCACTGGCAAACAGCATCGGATGACCGGTCCCGTCCCGATACTCAACAACGGCGGCCCGGTGGGCGGCGGGATCCCACGCGGCCATCAGCTGATCGATGATCTCACTCGATACCTCGGGCTGGTCGCACACCAGCTTCATGACCCCGCCGGTGGTGCCGGCCACGGCGACTCCGGCTCGCAGCGAAGACATCGTCCCCCGCTCCGGCTCCGGATTGTGAGCCCAAGTCGCCCGCCCAAGGGTGACCGCCGCCCGCACCTCCTCGGCGGCATGGCCCGTTACCACCACCACCCGATCGAGCGATGACGCTTCGGCAGCATCGACCACCCATTGCAGCAACGGTCGGCCGCCGATCAAAAGCAACTGTTTGGGGCTTCCCATCCTGGTGGACTCCCCGGCCGCCACGATCACCCCGGCCACGACGAGAGTCACGTGCCGGTGATGTCCTGCGGCCGGATCGGCACCCGGTTCAGCTCGAGACCGGTGGCGTTGCGGATGGCGGCCACCACGGCCGGTGTCGAGCTGATGGTGGGAGGCTCACCCATCCCTTTGGCGCCAAACGGCCCCCACGGGCTTGGTTCCTCTATCAGGGCCATCTCGACCTCCGGGGCGTCGAGGAAGGTCGGAAGGAGGTAGTCGGTGAAACTGGCGTTGAGGATGATGCCGCGGTCCAAAACCAGCTCTTCCATGACCGCCAGGCCGACCCCCTGCAGGATCCCGCCCTCGATCTGGCCCCGCACCGACTGCGGGTTGAGCACCAGGCCAACGTCCTGCGCGGTATCGACCTGCACCACCCGCACCAACCCGAGTTCGGCATCTACATCGACCACGGCCCGATGGGCGGCGACCGCGAAGTCGGCGTGCAGGTCGCCCTGGCCATTCTCGTCCGGCTCTTCGGTCGGCGGGTGCCGGAACCGGGTGTGATGTGAAATCGGCCCGTCGGCGCACAACTCGTCGAGCGTCATCACCAGCTCCCCCGCCCGCCATACGCCATCTGACGTCAGATCGTCCCCTCCTGCCTGCTCGAGCGCCAGATCTCGTACCGCCCGGGCGGCTTCGAGTACCGCTCCCCCGGCCATCTGAGTTTGGCGGGAGGCCGAGGTCGATCCGGCCGAGCCGATCTCACTGGTGTCGGTCGGTACTATCGCAACCTGCTCGACACCGAGCGCCGTGCGAGCGATCTGCTGCAGGACGGTCACCATCCCCTGGCCGACCTCGACGGCGGCGGTGTGCACCTCTACGCCGCTGGGGCTGAGGACCACCCTGGCCTCGGCGAAGTCGTCGAACGCCTCGGAAAAGGCGATGTTCTTGAGACTCACCGCGTACCCGACCCCGCGGGTGACGTAGTCCGGAGTGGTAGTGAGCCCGGTACCGCCGGGAAGCCGCCGCGGGTCATCCGAATCGAGCGGCGGCGGCAACGGAATCGCCGCCAGCTGCTCGATCACACCCACCGTCGGCAGCGGAGTCTCGATGATCTGGCCGGTGGTCGGCAGGGGGTCACCGGTGGTGAGGGCGTTGTGTTTCCGCAGCTCGAGAGGGTCCATCCCCAGCGCCTCCGCCAACCGGTCCATCTGCGACTCGTGGGCGAAGCACACCTGGACCACTCCGAAGCCCCGCATGGCACCGGTTGGCGGGTTGTTGGTCCGCACCCCGTAGCCGTCGACCTGCACCGAGTCGACGCGATAGGGGCCGGTGGTGAAGTAGACCGCGTTGCCGACCACCGCCGGGGTGGTGTCCATGTAGGCACCGCCATCGAGGATGATCTTGGCTTCCACCTTCACGAGCGTTCCATCGGCGTCGGCCTCATGGCGGTACCACATCCGCGCCGGATGGCGGTGCACGTGGCCGGGGAAGCTCTCTTCCCGGTTGTAAACCATCTTCACCGGCCGGCCGGTCCGGAGGGCGAGCAGGCATACGTGTATGTGGAGCGACATGTCCTCCCGGGCCCCGAAGGCCCCCCCGATACCGGTCGGGTGCTGGCGCACCTGGTCGGGTGCAAGGTCGAGGCTGCGCCAGATCTGATCGTGGTCCTCGTGGGTCCATTGGCTGGTCACCCACAGGTCCACTCCCCCTTCGCCGTCGGGAATCGCCAGACCGGCCTCGGTGCCGAGCGGCGCCTGATCCTGCATCCCGACCTCGTAGTAACCCTCGACCACAACCGTCCCGGTGGCGTCGGGATCGCCCCTTCGCACCGGCGCGTACCGGAACACCTCGTCGCGTCCCAGCGCCTCTTCCATGTCGACCAGCGGCTCCAGCTCCTCCCACTCGACGTCGATGGCGGCGACCGCCAGCCGAGCAGTCTCGGGATCGTCGGCGGCCACCACCGCGGCCGGCTCGCCCCAGAATCGGGCTTCACCGTCCACCAATACCGGTTGATCGGCGGTGATCTGCCCGAAGGTCTTGCGGCCGGGGACATCGTCCTGAGTGAGGATCGCCTGCACCCCCGGGATGGCGAGGGCGGCAGCCGGGTCGAGGCGAACCACCCGGGCGCGGGCATAAGGGCTGCGCAGGGTTGCCCCCCACAGCATGCCGTCGGCGGCGAGGTCAGATGCATAGGCGAAATTGCCGATGACCTTGGGGATCCCGTCCGGTCGTTTGACCGACTCGCCGATGCCGCCGCGAATCCGGGTGCCGGTGGTGGTCGTCATCGTCCCGCCAGTCCTTCGAGCGACCGGAGAATCCCGCCGTACCCGGTGCAGCGGCAGATGTTGCCCGAAAGGGCCTCACGGATCTCGTCGGTACTCGGTGTCGGATTGGATTCGAACAGATGGGCAGCCGCCACCACGAATCCCGGTGTACAGAAGCCGCACTGCACTCCGCCTCCGTCGACCAGTGCGGCCTGCACCGCATGCAGGGTGTCTTCGTCGCCGAGGCCTTCGACCGTCGTGATATCGGCACCATCGGTGTCTGCCGCCAGCACCAGGCACGAGCACACCGCCCGGCCGTCCATGACGACGGTGCACGAGCCACATTCACCCTGCTCACAGGCATTCTTCGAGCCCGGAAGCCCAAGGCCATCGCGCAACAGCGATAGCAGGCTCTGCGAAGCCCCGGCGTCGACCGCCCGGTCTTCTCCGTTGAGCCGAAACCGGATATCCATCAATCCGCCTCTACGCGAGGGGGCATCATCGGAGGCACCGCTCGAGCAGGCGCCGGGCGATGACGCCGGCCGCGTGTCGTCGGTAGGACTCGGTGGATCGGTGATCGGTGATGGGACGCACCTCTTCACTCACCAGTCGCTGGAATTCGCTCAGTGCAGCCGCAGACGGGTCGGCTTCGGCCGAAATCATTTCCTCGGCCCGGCCCATTCGCAGGGTGGTTGGCCCGGCCGATCCAACCGCGACCCGGGTACGCCCATCCTCATACCGGACCACGCAAGCCATCACGGCCGAAATCACCATCGCGTTGCGGACGCCGACCTTGCCGAACTCCTGGCGGGCGGGGATTTCCTCGGGCAAGACCACCGAGTGGATCAGCTCCCCTGGTTGGAGCGCGGTCAGCTTGGGGCCGGTGAGGAACTCATCCCAGCGCAGGCGGCGGGAGCCGGCGGCAGACCGAAGCTCGATTTCGGCATCGAGGGCGACGAGGAACGGAAGCCCGTCACCGGCCGGGCTGGCGGTGCCGAGATTGCCGCCGATGGTGCCGGCCGCCCGAATCTGTGGTGAGCCGACGGTCCGGGCCGCCTGTGCCAGCGCCCGATGGGGGCCCTCCTCGAGGCGGGCCCAGGTAACGCCTGCCCCAATGGTGCCGTCTACCTCTTGGAGCTCGTTGACTCGCCGTAGCGCGATAACGTGCTCGGGCCGCCTGTGACCGAAGTTGATCTCGACCATCAAGTCGGTGCCGCCTGCCAGCAGGGTGGCATCGGGCGCCTGACGAAGCGCCTCGAGCGCCGTAGCCAGGTCGGTCGGTCGGTCGATCTCCACGCCTTGAAGCTAGCAATGTTTCCTTTCGCTTCCTCGGCCGAGTCTTCGGTCCCGCGCGACTATGGCCTCGGAATCGAGTGTTGCCACCGAAGACGAGTTGGGGGACGGCCGGCGCCGCAGGCGCCAGGCCCAGCTGGAACCACAAACTCAGTGTGCGAGCAGAACGGCTGTGCAACAATCGGGCCATGACCGACACTCGCGAGCTGACCAAGCCAAAGGTTTCCGACCCAACCGATAGTGACGGAGACAACGTTGCCCACTACGTCCGCAAGGACGACATCGTGCGCAGCAACGTCGAAGGCCTTCCGGTGAAGGCACTGTGCGGCAAGGAGTGGATCCCCCACCGGGTGCCCGACGGCATGCCCGTTTGCCCGACCTGTAAGAAGATCATGGCGACAATCCGGGGCGGGAAGGCGAACTAGCGTCTCGCTCCAACCTGACCGCGTGGGCCTCATCCCGGATGATGTTTTGGGGGTAATCCCTGATGGTTCGGGTGTGAACCCTGGTCCATACTGCACGCATGACGGACAACAGCTATCACTCCTGGCTCGAACAACTGGCCACGGTCGGCCTGGGCGTCGCCCTCGTACCAGTCACATGGTGGCTAATCGGGGATCAGTCGTCGCGGGGCTTCGCTCGGGACGAACTCGACTATCTGATTCGCATACCCGAGACTTTCGAGCACCACGCCACAGTGGCTGGTGTCGTCGGAGCCATAGTCGCCGTGCTCTGTCTCACCATTCTCCGCTGGCGCTACGTGCGCGGTGACCTCGATCGCGGCCGCCTCAAGGCAATCGTGGCAGTCGGCGCCTCGGGGATCGTTGCCGGCGGGGCTGCTCGGATCATCACCGCGGGAAGCATCGGGGCCAACATCGGCGCCGGCCTCGTCTTGCTCCTCGTGGCCGCCGGACTCGTGGCCCTGGCCGTCGCCATTCGATCCCCTCAGTGACGCGAGGAATAGCCGGCAACGGATAGGCCCCGCGTCGGGAAAACGGCCAGATACTGAACCCTCGGATAGAGGCGTTCAGACCAGCAGAGCTCCGGCCAACCGATTGTGCTCCGCGATCACCGGCCCGAGGTCAAAACCCACCAGCTCGCGGTCCCGCACCACCACCTTGCCGTGCACGTAGCTGTGATCGACGTTGGCCGGCGCACAAAACACCACCGCAGCTACCGGGTCGTGATGGGCACCGGCGTACTCGATCCGATTGAGGTCCAGAGCGATGAAGTCGGCGGCCTTGCCGACTTCGAGGGAGCCAACATCGTCGCGTCCCAGCACGGCGGCGCCCCCGCGGGTGGCCAGTTCCAAGGCGGTCCTCGCCGTCATCAGGTCGGCCGAGCGGGCCAGGTCGGGAGCAGCACCGAGGCGAGCCAGCAGCATTGCCTGGCGGGCCTCGGCCAACAGGTGGCTGCCGTCGTTGCTGGCCGAACCATCCACGCCCAGCCCGACGTCGACTCCGGCGGCACGGTAGGCCGCAATCGGGGCGATGCCGGAAGCAAGGCGCATGTTGGAGGTGGGGCAATGGGCAACGCCGGTTCCTTCCTCGCCCATACGGCCGATCTCGGCGTCGCTGATGAAGACGCTGTGGGCAAACCAGACGTCGGGACCCATCCAACTCACCGACTCAGCCAGCTCCACGGGACGCATGCCGAACTGCTCGATGCAGAACGCCTCTTCGTCCATCGTCTCGGCGAGGTGGGTGTGGAGCTGCAGTCCATGCCGGCGGGCGAGCTCGGCCGCCTCTCTCATGCCGTTGGGCGTGACCGAGAACGGCGAACACGGGGCCACCACGATGCGGGTGTGGGCACCGGGCTCGGGATCATGGAACTGGGAGATCACCCGCTCGGTGTCGGTGAGGATGGCCGCTTCACTCTCCACCACGGAGTCGGGAGGCAATCCCCCGTCGCTCTCACCGAGGCTCATCGATCCCCGGGCAATGTGGAAACGGATACCTACCCCGGTGGCTCCCTCCACCTGGTCGTCAACCTTCGATCCGTTCGGATACAGATACAGGTGATCCGAGGTGGTGGTGCAGCCGGAGAGCGCCAGCTCGGCCAGGCCGATGGTGGTGGACACCCGCACGTGGTCGGGCGTCATCCGGGCCCAGATGGGATAGAGCGTGGTCAACCAGCCAAACAGCCCGGCATCCTGAGCCGCCGGGACCGCCCGGGTGAGGGTTTGGTAGAGGTGATGATGGGTGTTCACCAAGCCGGGGAGCACGATATGGCCGGTGAGGTCGGTCACCTCGTCGGCGGTGTCTGGCAACTCGTCAGTCGCACCTACCTGTTCGATCCACCCGTCCCGGACATAGAGACCTCCGTCGGCGATCTCGCGCCGGTCGTCGTCCATCGTGACCAGGACCGTCGCATTCCTGATGAGCAGGGTCGCCATGATCGCAACGCTACCCGGCTATAAAACAACCATGACGACGAACTCTCAACCGGGCACCACCCGCTGGCCGCCCTATCGCCACGTGTTCTTCGACTGTGATTCGACCCTTACGACCGTCGAAGGGATCGACGTTCTCGCCGAGCAGGCCGGCCGGGCCGAAAACGTCAAGCGGCTCACCGACGCAGCCATGAACGGCGAGATGGACTTGGAGGACGTCTACGGCGAGCGGCTGGCCCAGATTCATCCGACCCGCACTCAGGTGCAGGCCATCCGCCACGTCTACAAGGACAACGCCGTCACAGACGCCGCGATGGTGATCGTGGTCCTCCAGCATCTCGGCCACGAGACCTACATCATCAGTGGCGGCCTCGAAGAACCGGTTCGGGAGTTCGGGATCTCGCTCGGAGTGCCTGCCGACCACATCCGAGCGGTCGGTGTCGAGTACGACGAGCTGGTTGGGGCATGGTGGAGCCACCACCAAGGCCAGGAGGCCAACTACCTCGACTACGGCCGGGGCGCGCTGGCAGTGAGCGAAGGGAAAGAGGAGATCGTCCGCGAGCTGATCGGAGACCAGCTCGGCAGCAGCCTCCTGGTGGGTGACGGAACCAGCGACCTGCTGGCCGGCGAAGCCGTCGACCTCTTCGTCGGGTTCGGCGGGGTCGCCGCCCGGCCCAAGGTCGAAGCCGGCGCCCCGGTGTTCATCCGATCAGCCGGCCTGGCACCGGTGCTACCGCTGGCCGCAGGCCCCTCGGCGATATCACGAATCGAAGAGACTTCGTATCGGGCCCTGTTCTGGGAAGGAATTCAGCGCGGCCAGGACGCCACCACCTTCAACGACGAGGCCCTTGGTGAAAGGTTTGCGCGGGCCGTTACGGGAGCAGGCCTCTAAGGGCTTGCAGCCTCTCCCGCCCGCAGAGAAGGGTGCCTCCGCCAGAAGCAGATGCAGAGGCAGGGAGACAGGAGGCAGGGAAACAGAACAGGCCTCAATCGTCCGTCATCCCCGCCTTTTCCTCATGGGGAACCGACACCCTTGCGATGCGTTTGGCGAAGTAGTAGATCCGCTTGAGGGTAGAAATCACATCGACCTCGAGGCGGTAATTGGCGACGCGATCCGGGGCGTCGGCCACCAGGCGTTGGGCCTGGTGGGCGGCGGCCGAACGTTCGAGCGAATTCACCTCCCGCTTCATCCTGGAGACCCGTCGCGCCGCGTCCTCGTTCTTCTGAGTCAATGCCAGCATCGCCAGGTCGAGCGACTGGACGATCTGTTCGTGGAACTCGGTGAGGACGCGGGTGGTCTCATGACTGACGGTTAGGCCCTGTTCGGTCCGCGCCAGACCGAGCGCCACCAGGTTGGTCTCAATCAGGTCACCGATCGCCTCGAGATCGTTGGTCGCCTCCATCAACCCGATCAACTCCTCGGTTTCTCTTTCGCTGAGACGGGTTTGGCTGATCTCCCCGAGATAAGCGATGATCTGGCGATGGAGGCTGTCGACCTCATCGTCGCGCTCCTCGATGTCGAGCAAAGTCCAGCGAGTTCCCCGCAGGAGCGCCGGCAGGATGTCGGCCAGCATCGACCGAACCCGGTCGGCCATCCTGAGGAGCTCCAAGCGGGCACGGTCGAGGGCGAGCGAGGGCGTTCGCAACAACGTTCGGTCGAGGTAGCGGGCGCGCACAGTCCGGGCCTCTTCTTCCGGCCGGTCGGAAACGAGCCGGTCGAGCAGACGGGCAAAGGCGGGAACGAAGCCGACGATGAGGAACGCGTTCACCACGTTGAATATCGTGTGCGCATTGGCAACCTGGCGTGCGGTTTGCCCCCCGATGCCCTCCACGAGCGACCCCAGCACCCCGACAAACGGCAGCCACACCAGGGCTCCTCCAACGTTGAACAGCGCATGCGCAACTCCGGCGCGCAGGGCCTCGCGGGACTTGCCCACCGAGGCAAGGAGAGCGGTCACCGATGTTCCGATGTTGGCACCGAGCACCAGTGCAATGCCGGTCTCCAGAGAAATGAGCCCCTGCTGGGCGAGCACAATGACGATGCCGCTGGTAGCCGATGACGACTGCACGAGCGCGGTAAAGCCGGCCCCAACTGCCACCCCCAAGAACGGGTTCTCCAGGTCGGCCATGAGGTCGGTGAACGTTTCGTTCGTCCGCAGTGGCGACATTGCATCGCCCATCAGGCTCATTCCGAAGAACACCAGACCGAGGCCGAGTACTACCGAACCGAGCGCCTGCCGGTCGCCCCGCTTGGAAAGCAACGTCACGGCAAAGCCGCCGGCAACGGCAAATAGAGCATACGTGGTGACCTTGAAGGCGATGATCTGCGCCGTAACCGTCGTCCCGATATTGGCCCCGATGATCACCCCGAGAGATTGCTCGAAGGTCATGAGCCCCGAGCTGATGAACCCCACAACCAGCACCGTGGTAACCGAGGAGGACTGAATGACGGCCGTGATACCTGCGCCGGTGAGCATCCCGACGAACCGGTTCCTGGTGAGGCGAAGAAGCACGGTACGGAGACGGTCGCCGGCTACGACCCGCAAGGACTCGGTCATCCGGTCCATTCCCAACAGGAAGATCGCCAAGCCGCCGAGCAGGCCGGAGAAGAGAAGCACGTAGTCGATGGCCTCGGCTTCGACCGCGGCTTGGGCGACGAAGGAGGTCATGGAGCAGTCGAGCGCGCGGTCATTGGGTCAGGGTACCCAGGCCGATCTGCGGTCTCATGGCTTAGTCAAAGCGGCCGGACAACCCGGGGTACGCTTCTCGCATGTTTCGCATACTGGTTTCAGATGACATCGGCGCCCATGGAATCGACATCCTGCAAGCGGCCGACGATGCCGAAATCGACGTCAGAACCGGGCTGTCGCCTGGCGAACTCGTAGCCACCATCGGCGATTACGACGCGCTCATCGTGCGGTCTGCCACCAATGTGACCGACACCATGCTGGAGGCCGCCAAGCGGCTCAAGATCATCGGGCGGGCGGGCATGGGGGTCGACAACATCGACGTCGGCGCCGCCACCCAGCGGGGGGTGATCGTCATGAACACTCCCTCGGCCAACTCGGTGGCGACGGCCGAGCAAACCATGGCGCTCATGCTGGCGGCCACCCGTCACACGGCCGTCGCCCACCGCACGCTTGCCGAAGGTCGATGGGAGCGCAACAAGTACGCCGGCACCGAACTGAGCGGCAAGACACTCGGGATCGTCGGCTTCGGTCGCATCGGGCGCCTGGTGGCCACCCGGGCGCTGGCCTTCGACATGACCGTGATCGCCTTCGATCCTTACGTCTCCGAGGAAGTAGCCCAAGATACCAACGTCACGCTCGTGAACCTCGATGACCTATATGCGCAGGCGGACTACATCACCCTGCACGTCCCGGCGGCGGCCGACACCGACAACATGATCACGGCCGAGGCGATCTCAGCCATGAAGGACGGTGTGGTGATCATCAATGCGGCCCGCGGCACTCTGATTGAGGAGTCCGCCCTCGCTGAGGCGCTCACCAGCGGCAAGGTGCGGGCGGCCGGCATCGACGTGTACCGATCCGAACCGCCCAGCCCCGACAACCCCCTCATCGGGCTGCCAAACGTGGTCCACACTCCCCACCTCGGCGCATCAACCGCCGAGGCGCAACGCGACGTCTCGGCTCAGATCGGCGAGCAGATCCTCGATGCCCTCCGCGGCACCGACGTCCGCAACCCGGTCAACCTGCCGTTCGAGGCCGGACCGGACTTCGCGACCGCCATGCCGTACATGGCCCTGGCGGACAAACTCGGGATTCTTCAGTTTCACATGGCACCCGCCCCCATCCGGCGGGTTGAGATCGAAGTGAAAGGTGACGTGGCCGAGAAGCTCACCCGGCCGATTGCCGCCGCCCTCTTGGCCGGCCTGCTCCGCAATCACCTGGCAGGCGACATCAACTATGTCAACGCTCCGCTGCTCGCCCAGCAGCACGGGATCACCGTGTCACAGGCCAAAGGGGTCGCCGCCGCCGATTACACGAACCTGGTTTCGTGTCGGGTGCACTGGGAGGACGGCAGCCGCGCCATGGCCGGCGTGCTGTTCGGAGGGTCGGAGCCGCGCCTGGTCCAGGTGAGCCACTACCACATGGACGTAGATCCGAGCGGCCTCCTGCTCATCATGCTGAACAAAGACGTACCCGGGGTCATCGGAATGGTGGGAACCACGCTCGGCAAATTCGGTGTCAACATCGCCGAGTGGCGGCTGGGACGCAGTGAGCCGGGTACCGAAGCGCTGTCCTTCATCAACCTCGACGCCGAACCCCCCGAGGAGGCGCTCGCCGCACTCCGGTCCGAGGCCGCCATCGTGAAGCTGTTGCTGCTGAGGCTGTAGAGCGCCAACCGCCAACCGCGCACCGCCCACCGCTGCTCGAGCGCATTGGCATCGCCATCATCACCGAAGCGGTGACGTACCCATCGTCAGCAGTGCTCAATAGGCTCGATCGCCCTCGACCACCACCTTGCCGAGGGCGCGACCCTCACCGACCTGGCGCAGTGCGTCGGGAACTTCGTCGAGACCGTACGTGCGATCGATGTGGATGTCGATGTCACCTGCCAGGCAGAGTTCGGCAAGTCCCTCAAAGTGGGCCGGCCCCTGCTTCACCGCTAGCAACCCGACCCGTCGACCGGTGAGCCGCCCGGCAATTGCCCCGATCGTTACCACCCGCAGCAGTGAGGGAACCGAGCCGCCGACCCAGCGATACCGGCCGCCGGGAGCAAGCGACCGGCGATAGGCAAACACCGACCGGTAAGCCACCAGATCGAGTACGAGGTCGTACGCCTCCTCCCCACGAGTGAAGTCCTCGCTCCGATAGTCGATCACCTCGTCGGCGCCGAGCGATCGCATGAAATCGAGCTTGCCTGCGTTATCGACACCGGTCACATGCGCGCCGGCGCGCTTGGCAAGCTGGATGGCAAACGAGCCGGAACCGCCGCCGGCTCCATTGATCAGCACCCGCTGCCCCGGCTCTGCGCCGGCAATTCCCTGCAATGCGATCGCTCCCGCTTGCGGAATCGTCGATGCATCGGCGAACGTCAAGCCGTCCGGCTTCATGGCGAGCGCGGACTGGGGCGCAACCGTGAATTCCGCAAAGCCGCCTTTCAGTCCGAGATTGTCGCCATACACCCCGTCGCCCGGCGCAAAGCGAGTGACGCCCGGACCGATGGCTTCGATCCGTCCGGCGATGTCCGAGCCGAGCGTTCGCCGAACGGGCCGCCGCAGGCCCCCGATCCGGGCATAGAACGGCGAGCCGCGGAGACCCTCCCAATCCGTGAGATTGACGGACGTCGCTTCGACACGGACTAGCACCTGACCGGGAGCCGGCGACGGCGCCGGCACTTCCTCGACGCGCAGCATCTCGGGCCCGCCATACCGGTCGTAGACAACAGCCTTCATCCGCTTCTCCCGTTGCGTGCGAACCAACGGCAACCAAACATTCTGACGAACCTACTCCTCCCAGGCGGACCGCGTCATGGCAGCAGTCGCTTGCCCAGGATGAGGGACTCGGCATCCCCGGGTTGTCGGACCCCCCAAATAGGCTCGACGCGCTTGGCTCCGAGGCCGCCATCGTGGGTTTTGCTGCTGAGGCTGTGGAGCGCCAACCGCCGACCGCGCACCGCCCACCGCCAACCGCTGCCCGCTGCCCGCTGCCCGCTCAGAGCGGTTGAGCTTGAGCACTCGAACGGAATCTGGGCGATACTTGCAGGGTGGATGTGAATAGGACGCCGCGTTCGAGCCCCCGGCCTTCGGAGGTGATCCGGCGGACGGTTGCTGTGTTTCTTGGTGCCGTGGCGGTCGTGCCAATTCTTTACGGAGAGCTGTCGTGCACAGGCACCACTTGCGAGCGAACGCACCCACTCCGACCGGGATTCCTGTGGTTTGCGGCCTCGTTTTTCTTGGTTGCCGCCCTCTTGTGGTTCGCCCCTTGGAGAAGGTTCCTCAGGAGACCATCGAGTCCGTGGCAGCAATTCATCCGATCTTCGACCCCAACACCGGACCGCATAGTGTCACTGCAGGTGCGGCGAGGGGTGTCGCTGGTTGGTGGGATAGCGCTCCTGGGTATGGGAACGACGCTGCTGCTCGGCTCATTGGCCGGCTGGATCACGGATGAGGGCTGGGTCCTGCGCTTCGGTGATCGCAACCTGCGGCTAGACGCTGTGAGCAGCGTGCGACTGGCGGGAATCGTCGCAGGTCTCGCCACCATCAGGTGGGGTTTGATCGAGCTGACCTCGATCGGCAAGGATGCCCGCAGAATCCTGGTCAGGTTGCTGACCGCGGTTGGTGGTGGTGGGGTAGTCGCAGTACTTTTCGTGGATCTAGCGGGATGGGGCTGGCCCGGGTTCGGACGCTTCCAGCTGCTCGGACTTGCGCTCGCCGCTGGCTCGCTTGTGGCCGCCGCAATGCTGACCCGCACCCGCCGGCAACCTTCGGCGCCGCCCACCCATGTGGCCCTGTTCGTCGCAATGGCCCTGTCGCTGGTGCTAGGGGCCTGGTTGCTGGTTGGTGGCTGGTCTGCGGACGGGGGTCGTTACGTAGACCGACGATCGACGGGCCGATCCTGGGATACCCTGTTGCTTGCGCTCCCGTTCGCCAGCGCTGGAATCTACCTCTCCTACGCTCGCTGGAAAGTTCGCACCAGCCGCGCCGAGGAGCGACTCGACGATGCGCAAGACCAGTTTTGGGCAGCACAGCAGGCTGCCCGCTCAGAGTGATCGACGTCGAGCACCCGGAGGGAATCTGGGCGATACTTGCAGGGTGGATGTGAATACTTCGCTGCGCTCGAGCCCCCGGCCCTCGGAAGTGATCCGGCGGACGGTTGCCGTGTTCCTTGGGGTCGCATCGCTAACCGCGGTGACGCTCGAACCCGGGGCAAGGAACTGCATTGACAGGCAATTCGCGCGTTGGACCGAGACCGAGTTCTTGACCACGGATGCCTGCGGCTCGACTACCTTCGATCGGTCGGCCGGGTTCTTAGCTCTGATGGGCGCGTTCGGTCTGCTGGCCCTCGTGCTCTGGTCGGCTCCGTGGCAGAGATGGACGGCCCGGTGGGCCCGGACCCGGCCTCCGATGACCAGCTTCCGGCTGAGGCGTCGCCGGCGCCGGGCTGCCGGCGTCGTTCTGATTGCCCTCGGCCTTGCGGTGGCGTTCTCGTCGATCGCCGGCATGTACTCGAACAGCCCCCAGTGTGCCTGGTATGAGCTGTGGTGCAGGATGCCGGGCAATGACGGGTTCTTTCAGATTCAGAACCTGATCGGCCTCCCCAACAACGCGATCAGACCGCTCGACGGCCTCGAGCGGGTCGTAGGGGTGGGGTTGGGAGTGGCCGCCATCTGGTGGGGCGTCATCGAGATCCGGCCGACTCACGTCCGCGGCAGAAGGGTATCGGCGACCGGGATCGGGAGATTGGGACTGATCGGCGTGTTCGTGGCCGTCGCACCGTCGGCGGCGGGGCTCGGCTGGCCCGGGTTCGGGCTCCTTCAATTCCTTTGTCTCATCACCGGCCTGCTCTTCGTCGCCACCGCGCTCGCAACCACCGCACATGGCCAGGGGCCGCGGGTGATGAACGACAACCATCTCTTGGCGGCGATGGCGTTCACATTCGCTCTCGGCGCCTGGGTGATGGTTCAGCGATGGCCGGCGCTCGTATCCCCGGTTCCCTTCGCGGCTGCGGGTTGGTACCTCTCCTACGCCCGGTGGCAGGCTCGCAAGCAGCAGACTGCTGAACTTCTGGAGGAAGAGCAATTCGTCGCCTGGGCTCGCGCCTCGGTGGCCGAGTAGCTGTGAGGCGGGCCGGCCAGAGAGCAGACGGGAACGCGCTCTCACCCCTCCACTGGCCGCTCCCTCACCTCAATCCACGGTTGTGCCGCGTTGATCCGAAGCAAACCCCACCCTCACCTCGCCAACCACCAGAGTGGGAGGCCTGAAGGCCGTGGGCGGCCGGGCTTCGCTCAGCTTGGGAGTTGGGCAACCCTTCGAGCTAGGTGTGATAACCGGGGACGTTGTCCCCTCCAGGAATGACTTTCGGGTTCTTCTTCCCCGCCCTGAGGGCGGGGTGGCCGAGCTGAGCGAGGTCGGGGTGGGGGAGGCAGCGAACCCTGTTGGTTGCCGCGGTTGCTTGCCTGGGGCCTCCCCCCATCCGTCCTCGTCGCTGCGCTCCTCGGCCACCTTCCCCTCCAGGGGAAGGAAGAGCGACATGGACGGATGGAGGCAAAGGGAGGCGTGGAAGACTCATCTAGTATCTGGCCATGAGCCGGATTGGGACGTCGGTTTACGACACCGCGCGGAAGGCACCTGCCGACCGGGTGCCGGTCAAGCTGGAGAAGCGGTCGGGGGCGGAAGGCTGGGAGTTCCGGACCCGGGCCCTGACCGACGGTGCCGGGCACATCGAGAACTTGCTGCCGGAAGGCCTGGAACTCTCTGCCGGGGTCTATCGTCTCACCTTCGACACGGGCTCGTACTTCGAGCATCATCACCAGCGCGGGTTCTACCCCGAGGTGTCGGTGGTGTTCGACGTCCAGCATCCGGGAGCGGAAATCCATATCCCGCTGCAGTTGAGCCCGGAAGGCTACGCAACGCAACGGGAGAAACAATGACGGAACGGCGAGCGACCGAGCGTCGTACGAGTCGGACCTGGTTCCGTTACCCCGAGCGTCGCACCGGGTTCGACCGGCGTGGAGTACCTGGAGTCATCGCCTGGTATCGGGACCACCCCCGGGCGATCGCCGCCACCCTCGTGACCGTGATGCTGCTGAATCTCGGCGACCTGCTGCTCACGATTCGAGCTCTCGGGCGGGGTGCGTCGGAGATTAATCCGATCATGGCCGCCCTGTTCGACTCCAGCCCGGCGCTGGCAAGCGCGGTCAAACTGCTCGTGGGGGCAGGCGTGGTGCTCGTGATCTGGCGGATGCGCCGCTACCGCCGGATTCTGGAGGTGTCTCTGGTGGCGCTGGCGGGCTTCGGTGCCGTCCTTGCCTACCAGGTGGCGTTCGTCGTAAACGGGGCCTAGGCGCCGGGGCGAAGCCGTGAAAGATCTCGGAATTCTCACTTGACGAAGTGGTTGACACGCTCATGACCTTTCCAACCGGTTTCGTCGGTCACGGTGCCCCTACCAATGCGGTCAACGACGCCCGGGGTGCCACCTGGCGCAGCTGGGCCGACGAGCTCCCCACACCGACCGCGATTCTTTCCATCTCCGCCCACTACGAGCAGGAACCGCCATCCATCGGCGCCACAACCACCGCACCGCTTGTTTACGACTTCTGGGGATTTCCCGAACCGCTCTACCAGATCCAGTACCGGGCACCCGGGGCCCCCGGCGTCGCCGACCAGCTGGAACGGCTCCTGTCTCACACCGAGATCGTCCGCCAGGAGGATCGAGGCCTCGACCACGGGACCTGGGTGCCCCTGCTCCACATGTATCCGGCGGCCGATATTCCGGTCGTGCAGTTGTCGCTCCCCTGGACCAACGACCCACACAAGATGTTCGAGCTCGGCCGGCAGCTGGCCCCGTTGCGCCAGGACGGCGTGTTCATCCTCGGGAGCGGCAATCTGGTCCACAATCTGCGAGCCGCCGACTGGTCGAGTGGGCCCACCCCAGCATGGGCGGGCGAGTTTGATCACTGGCTCAGTGAGGTCTTGCTCGAGGATCGCGATGAAGATCTGCAGGAGTACCGCCTCAATCCGCTCGCCGGGATCTGTCACCCCACTCAGGAGCACTTCGTTCCCTTGCTGGTGGCGGCGGGCGCAGCTTCCCAGCACGACACGGTGACGTTCCCGGTCGAGGACTTCGAGTACGGATCGCTCAGCATGCGCTGCGTCCAATTTGGATAACGCCCCCCTTGGGAACCATCCAGCGGTGCGGTTCGTTGGTGGCATGATGGAGACAGCAATACCGACTCGTTCCCGAGCGCAATACATCACCGCCACCATGCTGGCCGCCGGCGTCACCCTCGGAATCGGCGAGCTGCTGGCCGGGCTCATCGACCGGGTACCGTCGACTCTCTCGTCGATCGGCGACATCGTGGTCGACAACACCCCAACTTGGCTGGAGCGCTGGGCAGTCGAGACCTTCGGGACCGCCGACAAGGCCGTCCTCGCCATCGGCATGGTCGCAACCACGTTGCTCATCGCGGCCCTCGTCGGCAACTGGATGTACCGAAGCGGCGTGGTGGTGGCAGCACCGATCTTCGTGGGCTTCGGTGTCCTCGGCCTGGCGGCTGCTCTCAACCAAACGCTCATCAGCGTGCCGATCACCGTGCTGGCTGCCGTGCTCACCACCGGCACGGGCTTGTACTCGCTGTATTGGCTTCTCCAAACCCAGGGGGTCGCTCTCACCGACACGGTTGTTGGTGAGCCAACCGACGGTGTTCCGGCCGACCCGAGCCGGCGCCAGTTCATGGGGCGAGCGGCCGGGGTCGGGGCGGCGGCAGCCGCCAGCGGCCTGCTCGGACGTCGTCTGCTCACCGCCACCCGTACCAGCGACGTGGATCTTCCCCCGGCCGCCGGGACGTTGACAGGCCCGGCGCCGGAGAACTTCTTTGCCATCGATGGTCTCGAACCCGTCGTAGTGCCGAACGATTCCTTCTATCGCATCGATACCGCGCTGCTCGTCCCCCGGGTGGACGTCGATCGCTGGAAGCTCAAGATCGATGGCCTGGTCGACAATCCGCTCGAGTTCACTTTCGATGAGCTTGCGGCCCGGGACCTGGTTGAGGACTACGTCACCATTGCCTGCGTGTCCAACCCGGTTGGCGGTCCCTACGTGGGCAACGCCAAGTGGACGGGCGTGCGGCTCGCCGAACTTCTCGAAGATGCCAAACCGACCGACGAAGCCGAGCAGGTGGTGGGATGGTCGGTCGACCGCTGGGCGAGCGGCTTCCCCATTGAGACGGTGTTCGACGGGCGCGAGCCCTTGGTAGCTCTCGCCATGAACGATGAGCCGCTCCCGGCCCGTCACGGCTTCCCGGCCCGGCTCATCGTCCCCGGTCTGTACGGATATGTGTCCGCTACCAAGTGGCTCGAGCGCATCGAGTTGACCACCTGGGATGGATTCGACTCCTATTGGGTTCCGCGGGGGTGGGTCAAGGAAGGCCCCATTCAGACGCAATCGCGCATCGACGTGCCGCGCCGGGGCGACCGAGTCAGTCCCGGCGACGTGGTGGCGGCCGGCGTTGCCTGGGCCCCCCTCAAGGAAATCGACCGGGTCGAGATCCAGCTCAACGATGGCCCCTGGGCGGAAGCCGAGCTGACCGAGCCGCTCTCGGACAAGGCTTGGGTACAATGGCGGGCCACACTCTCGGTCCCCGAGGGCGACCACACGCTGCGAGTCCGTGCTACTGACGGAACCGGCGAGACGCAGACGGAGATGGAGACGGACCCGCTCCCGTCGGCGGCCACCGGGTATCACACCATCGATATCAAGGCACGGGCTTAGCGCGCTCCGCTAGGCGTTCTGGCGCATCTTGTCTCGCAGCCGGCTTACGGCCGCCTGTGTGTCGCGGGCGCGGGAGTGAGCATCCTCGAGAACTTTCTCGGCGTCGAGCCGCACGCGGTCGGCCTCGCGCATGGCGGCCTCGACCATCTTTTTGGCCGCGCTCTGGGCATCGCCCAGCATCCGCTCCTTCTCGAGCACCGCCGCCAGCGCCTGCTGGGCCTGGCGGCGTGCCTGCTCGGCTTCGCGGGTGGCCGTGCTGATGCGAGTCTCGGTGGTGCGTTCCAGATCGGCGGCCTCGCGTTGTAGTCGCGCAATCTCCTCGCGAGTAGCCCTGAGCTCGATCTCAGCTTGCTCGGCCGCCTGGCGCTGAGCGTCCTGACGAAGGCGTTCGGCCTCTTGCTCCGCCGACGCCCGGAGGCCGGCGGCGGCATCCCGATCGGCCGACGCTTCGGCCAGCAACTGCTCTACCTCGGCGGCTGTGGTTGCCCGCAGCTCCTCGGCGAGCGCCTCGGCTTCCTTGCGGGCAAGGGTGCGGATGCGGTCACCCTCACGGGTGGCTTCCTCGAGCAACGATTCGGCTTCCCGGCGTGCAACTTCGAGCCGCTGGCGGGCGGTCTCAGCTTCGGCCCAGGCTTCAGCCCTGGCCTTCTCGGCGTCCTGTCGAATGATCATTCCCTCGGCTTCCGCCGCCGCGATGATGTCGGTTCTGAGCGTGTCGCTCTCGGCCGCCGCCAGAAGTTGCTCCGCCTCGGCAGTCAGCCGAGCCGCTTCCACCCTGGCCAACTCCGCCACCTCTTCGGCCTCTTCTCGGATATTCCGAGAGGCGGCCTGGACAGACATCAGTTCCTCATTGGCGCGCTCGCGGATGCGCTCGGCCTCCTGTTGGGCGGCGACTCGGAGAACGTCCGCTTCCGACGTGACCTGCTCGATCTGGCGGTCGGCGGCAGCCCGCTCCTTGGCGGTGCGGGTGCGTATCCGCTCGGCATCCTCAGAAGCAGAGGCCAGCCGCTCTTCTGCCAGCCGGCGCATCCGCTCAGCCTCTTCGCGAGTCCCGGCCAGCTCCTGCTCAACGCCTTGGACGATGGCCTCGGCTTCCTTCTCGGCGAGTGAGATGATCTCTTCCGCGTCCCGGCGGGCGGTGGAGGCCTTTTCGTAGGCGCCGGCTACCTCACGGTCGGCCTCCTCCTGGAAGCGGACTGCGTCCGTGCGGATGAGGGAGAAGAAGTCGGAGGCCTCCCCCTTCATGCGTTCGGCATCTTCCTGAGCAGTGGAGAAGAGTTCCTCCGCCTTGGCGGCGGCTTCGCCCAGCAATTGTCGCTCATCTCGGGCGGCCGCCACGGCGTCGCGAGCCTCGCTTTGAATGCGTTCGGCTTCGGCCGCGGCCGTCGACAAGAGCTCCTCTGCCTGCAGGCGGGCCTCGGCCAGCATCGCCTCCGGATCGACGGTTCCCGCCAGTCCCTCTCGGGCGAGGTTCCGAATCTCGGCGGCACGGTTGGTGGCGTCCAGCAACACGCCGCGGGCTCGCAGATTGGCATCGGCCAGCAGCCGGGCCCGGACATCGAGGATGTAGAAGTAGGCCCGGTCGATGGCCGCCGTCTCCAGGGTCTCGGCGTTTGTGACCAGGTGCTCGAGGCGGGCAATCTCTGCTGAAGCAGCCGCCCGGACGGTCTCGATGTAGCGGTCGACCTCCTCGCGGGAATACCCCTTGAGACCGGTCTTGAACTCAGGCGCTTCCGGCAATTTCTCCACGTTCCCTGCTCCCTTCCCTTCGCGATGAGTTCGGCAGAAGCCGAAATCTCTTGAGGGCGGGAACGGACCAACGGCGGCCGGCGTTGTAGAGGCGAAGGAGGCCGAATGAGCACCCAGGAACATGATCAGATTTATCAGGAGCGGCTGACTCCGCTCCAATACCGCGTCGCCCGCCAGGGCGGGACCGAGCAACCCTTCACGGGTCTGTATTGGAACACGAAGGACGAGGGCAGCTACGACTGCGTATGTTGCGGGACGACCCTCTTCGTGTCAGACGACAAATACGACTCCCGCTCCGGTTGGCCGAGCTTCACCCGCCCCGCCGACGGCGCCGATATCGTCGAGCTGCGCGACGATTCCCACGGCATGGTTCGCACCGAGGTTCGCTGCGGCACCTGTGACGCCCACCTGGGCCACGTGTTCCCGGACGGCCCCGGTCCCGACGGCCTCCGTTACTGCATCAACTCGGCGAGTTTGGATCTCGAGCCAAAGAGCTAACAGCCCACCGCCGACCGCCCACCGGACAGAGAAAAGTGTCCGCCGATTGGCGGGCACTTTGCTTGAGATAGGGGTGGTTTAGTGGTCGTGACCCTCGTGGGCGTGGTCATGGCCGCCGCCTTCATGGCCATTCCCCTCAGCGTGCTCGGCGAGCTCTTTGCGCACCTCGTCCATGTCCAGCTCGTTCACCTGGGTGATGAGGTCTTCGAGGTAGTTGGCGGGAAGCGCTCCGGGCTGGCTGTACAGGATCACCTGATCGCGGAACACCATCAGGGTGGGGATCGACTGAATACCAAACGCGCCTGCCAGCTCCTGCTGATCTTCGGTGTCCACCTTGGCGAATACGAGGTCCGGGTACTTCTCGGACATAGCCTCGTAGGTGGGCGCAAACGAACGGCAGGGTCCGCACCATTCGGCCCAGAAGTCAACGAGCACTGTCTCGTTTGACTGAATGGTCTCTTCGAATGTCTCTTTGGTGACATCAATCGTCGGCATGGCGTCTTCTTCTCCAAATCGAGGTTCCGGCAGTTAAACCGGGTCGGCGCTTCTTTTATGCCCGAGGCCGAGTCGGGGTTGCCGCAAGCCGGCGAGGGCAGATTCGCTGCTTCGATAGATTCCCCGCTCCGGTAGATTCCCTGCTTCATCGATCTCGGAGGACCATCACGTGAATCGCGCCAAATACCTTGCGGCCGGCGGTGCTGCCGGACTTCTGTTGGTTGTGGTCGGCATCTGGTTCTTCATCTTCCGGGACACGGCACCCCCGGCAGCCTCCCTCGACGATGCAGTCGGATCGGTCACGTCGACGACCGCCGCCGGCAGTACGGCCACATCGACGACGGCCCCATCGACCGCCACCGATTCATCTGGTGGCTCGCTCGACGGGACCTGGGCCATCGACACAAACGTGGGGGGCGGCGTCGTTGACGATGGAAGCTACGTCGGCTACCGGATGCAGGAGGAGCTGGCCACCATCGGAGCCAAGACTGCCGTCGGCCGGACCACCGCCTTGACGGGATCGCTCGAGTTCCGCGGGACCTCGCTGGTGGCGGCCAGCATCGTCGTCGATATGACGCAGCTCATGAGCGATGACTCGAGACGCGACAGCCAGATGGAGCGTCAGGCGCTCGAAACCACCGCGTTCCCCGAGGCGTCGTTCACATTGAGCGAGCCGGTCGACCTGGGGACGGTGCCAACCCCCGGGGCCGCATTCGCCCTCGAGGCAACCGGAGACCTGACCCTTCACGGGGTAAGCAACCGCGTCACCGTCCCTATTGACGGTCAGCTGGTCGGTGACACCGTCGTGGTTGTCGGCAGCCTCGAGATTCTGTTGGCCGACTACGACATCGACAAGCCGTCTGCCGGCATTGTTCTGTCGGTCGACGATCGAGGCGAGATGGAGTTTCAGCTGTTTCTGACGAGATCCTGATCCTCGTCCCGCCGACGACTGATCAGGATGAGCCCTGCGCCGAGCAGAAGGGACAGCAGTGACCAGGTCAAGGCGTCGCCGAGGTTAAACCCGGTCGACGGGAGCAAGCCGACCCCTGCCACCGCGAAGTTGTTGAGCACAACGACATCCCCCAGCACCGCCACCTCGGCAAGTTGATGGTCCCAGAGAGGTCCTCGTCGACCTCGGTCAGGATGCGGACCTCCAGCTCGGTGCCGACCGCGAGGGGTCCCGGATGCTGGCAGGTCACAACCGTGCCGGCCTCGGTGCAGGTCCAGCCGGCACCGGAGGAGCTCACATAGGTGAGTCCGGCGGGCAGATCATCGGTCAGCATGATTGGTCCCGGTGCGTCGACCATACCGGCATTGGCCACCGTGAGTATCCATTCAGCCTGGTCGCCAGCCTGCACGTTCCCTTCGCTCGAGACCTTGGTGAGGCTGATGTCGATGGCGGAGGGGACGTACCCGATGCCGGGAGCAATTACGACTGAGCCTGCCACGGCAGCAACCGCTTGCAGATTGTTGGCAGTGGTGAGCACGTGGTCGGCGGGCACGGTCGCGAGGTAACGCCTTGGAACACTCGGTCGTTCCATGATCACCCGTGCACTGGGCGTTGGCCAGAAGATGTTGCCATAATCGGGTGAGTGAGCCTCGTCATCAGGTCCGCCTCCGGAGAGCTCGTCGTCGAGAGCGGCAAGATCGCCCGTCAGCCGGGCAGGGCCACCGAGGAGGTAGAAGTCGACGGCTTCCTCGTGCCCGGCCTGAGAGATGCCCATTTCCACCCCATCACCTACGCGGCGTCGTTGGTGGTGCCGTCGCTGAAGCGTGCCGGCAGTTTCAATGGCATCGGCGAGCGGCTCCGACAGGCGGCGGCTGGCCTGGCTCCGGGCACCCCTTTGAGCGCGATCCGGCTTGACGACGAGGCACTCGTGGAAGGTCGGCTGCCCACCAGCCCCGACCTGGATGTGATGGTGGGCGACCGGCCGGTCATCGTCCACCGCTACTGCGGCCACATTGCCGTCGCCAATAGCGCGGCCCTTCGGCTGGCGGGCGTGACGGCGAAGACGCCCGACCCTCCCGGTGGCTCGCTCGACCGTGACGAAAACGGAGAGCCCACCGGCGTGTTACGAGAGATGGGGATCGAGACAGTTTCACTGCCTTTGGCAGCTCAGTCCGGGCCGGCCGTGACCGACGATCAGGTCGTCGACGCCATGTACGCCCTGGCCTCGGTTGGCCTCACCAGCATCGGGGGGATTGTTGGATGCGGGGATGGCCCGTGGGCCGATCTCGGCGATCAGTTCTCCCAGCTGGTGAGAGTCTCCGACCGTTTGCCGATCAATGTCCGGGTCCTGGTGATCGGAACCACCGCCGATCAACTCAGGGAGGCGGCCCAAGAGATCGAGGAGGTGGCGGCTCCTCGGCTGTCTTTCTTGGGAGTGAAGATCTTCGGGGACGGCAGCCTCGGGGGGCATACCGCCGCTATGCATGAGGCGTTCTCCGATGCTCCCACGACCGGTCAGCTGCGCTTCGACCCGGTACCTTCTCGCCCTCTGGCCGAAGCCGCCCTCGAACTAGGCGGCATCGTCGCCATCCACGCCATCGGGGATCGCGCCAACGCCGAGGTGCTCGCTTTCTACCGAGAGCTGATTGCTGCCGGCGCCGATCCGACCAGGCTCCGCGTCGAGCACGCCTCGGTGCTGGGTGCCGCCGAAATCGACGCCTTCGCCGAGCTGGGCGTGGTGGCCTCGGTGCAGCCGGCCTTCATGGCGTCAGAAACCGAGTGGCTCGAGAAACGGATCGGCGCCGAGCGCATGCAGCTCACCTACCCGCTGCGAACTCTGCTGGACCGGGGCGTTCCCTTGGCGGGCGGCTCCGACTGCCCGGTCGAACCCCCCCATCCGCTGTGGGGTATAGCGACGGCCCGCGACCGGTGCGGGATAGTGCCCGACCAGGGCCTCACAGCTCAGGAAGCCCTCGACCTGTTTACCCGCGACGCGGCCCGCTCTATGCTCGAACCCGAGCCGCTTGCGGTGGATTCACCGGCCGACTTCATCGTGTTGGACGTGGATCCGCTGCATGCCACCCCCGATGAGCTACGCGATGCAGAGGTGTTGGCCACATACATCGATGGCACCCAGGTCCCGGTTGGTTCGGTTGATCGCGTGTGGAGGAGCTAGCAGGCCCCGATAGGATGGCCGCCGCGGAGATACACCCCGCTCGAACGATCGGAGCAATCGTGGCATTGATGGACGACCTACTGGGCACACTCGGGGGCGACGGCCTGGGAGCACTAGGAGGTCTTTTGGGAGGCGCAGACGAAGACACGACCAAAGGCCTGCTGGGGGCAGCACTGCCCGCCATCCTCGGAGCGATGGCCAACAACGCCTCGCAACCGGGTGGTGCCGACTCGCTGTTCGGAGCCCTGCAAAAGGACCACGATGGTTCGATCCTCGACAACCTCGGAGGCTTCCTCGGCCAGCCGAATACCGATGACGGCAACGGCATCCTTGGTCACGTGTTCGGGAACAACCGGCCTCAGGTCGAGCAGAACATCGCCCAGAAGAGCGGCTTGGATCTCGGGACGATCGTCAAGTTCCTTCCCGTGGTCGCTCCGATCATCATGGGCTTTCTCGGCAAGATGACTCGCCAGAACAACCTCGACGCCGGCGGGCTCTCCAACGCCCTCCAGCTCGAGAAGAAGGAAGTCGAGGCCAAAGGAATCGACCTGGGCAGCATCCTCGGCATGCTCGACTCCGACCAGGACGGAGACGTCAAGGACGATGTCATGAAGATGGGCGGCAGCTGGCTGAAGCGCCTGTTCGGGAGACGCGGCTAGGGACCGAGCCTGTTCGGCTGGGGAGAGCCTCAAGGGCTCCGGCTCCGGCAAGAGTTCTCTGGATGGAACGGCTGGCGACTGGCGACTGGCTCTACTGGGCGTAGTTGCTGCTCGCCCTGAAGGTCTCCTGCAGGTGGACGTTTACCAGCGCGGGCATGTTCGATGCTCTCGCTTCGTCGAGGGCCGCCCGCAGCTTGGTTGCCTTGCGGACGAAGCTGCCGTGGCCTCCCAGGCCGGACACCATGGCGTGGTAGGGGCGGACCCCGAGGTCGGTGGCCACCAGCCGGTCGGGGTAGAACGCCGAGTGGAACGTCTTGATGTTGTTCCACACGCCGTCGTTGCCGACCACGCCGATGATCGGGAGCTCATGGCGGAGGTACGTGTCGTACTCCATGCCGTGAAATCCGAAACCGCCGTCTCCGAACACGATCCCGACTTCTTTGTCCGGGTGAGTCACTTTGGCGGCCAGGGCGTACCCGGGCCCGGTGCCCAGCGTCCCGAACGGACCCGGGTCGAGCACGTGCCCGGGATGGGAAACCTGCAGCCACTTAGCCGTGGTCGACACGATGTCCCCACCGTCGACGGCGACGATGGCGTCGGGCCCGAAGAACTCAGCCACTTCCCGCCCGAATCGCTCCGGGTGCACCGGTGCGTCGATCGAGCCGGCCAGGGCATTGGCGGCGGCCAGCTTCTCTGCCTCGCTTGATTGCAACTGGTTGGCCCAGCCGGCGATGTTGCTGCGGCCGTAGGTGGCCTTGTGGGCACCGACCTGATCGAGGAACCGGCCGGGGTCGGCCACGATCCCCACGTGGGCAGCACGGTTCCAGCCGATCTTGGTCGGCTCGGCATCGACTTGCACCACCGTGGCGTCGGGGTTGATCTTGGCTCCGTAACCGGTGCGGAAGTCCCAGTCGACGCCGAGGGCGAGCACCAGGTCGGCTTCCGCAAAAGCCTCGCTGCGGGTGCGGTTACCGAGCAAGTCGTGGCCGAATGCGAGGGCGCCGCGGGCGGCCCCACTGAGGTAGACCATGGCCCCGAGCGCCTCGGCGAACGGCACCATCGCTCCCGCCGCCTGGGGCCGGAGGCCACCGCCGGCGAAGACGACGGGACGCTCGGCCCGGAGCAGCAGTTCGGCAACCCGCTCGACCACCGTGTCCTCTGCGCCGACAGGTTCGCTGTGGCGATAGCCTTCGGGCCAATCGATCGAGTCCTCCCCCACCATGTCTGCCTGGACGTCGAGGGGAACGTCAAGAAACACCGGCCCGCCCCGGCCCGCAAAGGCGTGGCGAGCCGCGGTTGCGATGTAGTCGGCCAGTCGGCCCGTCTCCCAGGCAGTGGTCGCCCAGCGAGTGACGGGACGCACCAGCTGGGGATGATCCATCTCCTGGAGCCCGCCGCGGTGTTCTTGTCGAATGAAGTGGCGTCCGCCCAGCAGCAGCATCGGTGTGCCGGAGAACTGGGCCGCGGCCAGCGCGGTGATTGAGTCGGTGACGCCGGGTCCCGCCGTCACCGCCGCCACTCCGAGCCGGCCGGTCAGACGAGTGTAAGCCTCGGCGGCGTGGGCGGCGGTCTGTTCATGGCGCACGTCCACGACCCGGATGCCCTCTTGTACGCACCCGTCCAGGATTGGCACGATGTGGCCGCCGGTGAGAGTGAACAGCGCGTCGACGCCCTCCGCCGTCAAGGCCCGGGCGATGATTTGTCCGCCGTGGATACCCGCCATGTATCCCCAAACCTACCGATCGAGAAAGCGGTCCCGCTCGACTATGACCCGCCACACCTTCGCCACCGCTACCGCACCACCTTCGGCGTCGGCCACGGTCACCGTGAATTGCAGTCGGCGGGCATCGATATCCACCAGCGTTGCCCGGGCGCTCACGGTTTCACCAACCAGGCTCGGCTTCATGTGGTCACACTCCACCCTGGTACCAACACTCGTCGATCCGTCCGGCAGTTGTCCGGCGACGGCGGCCACCGTCGCCTCCTCACACAAGGCGACAATCCGGGGCGTGGCAAGCACCGGAACGTCACCCGAACCGAGAGCGATGGCGGTATCAGATTCGGTGACGGTCAGTGTGATCTCAGCAGACGACCCGGCTTGCACGTTCGGCTCTCCTTTGTCTGACGACGTTACACCTGCCCACCGGACATCTCCCCGACTAGCGTCGGTCCATGTCGATCCGCCTTCCTTCACCCAGCCTGGTGCTCCTCGTCGGCCCCTCCGGGTCAGGCAAGACCGTCTGGGCCCAAGAGAACTTCGCATCTGCTCAGATCGTCAGTTCCGACGAGCTGCGGGGACGGGTGGGAATCGACGAGTACGACCAGAAAGCGTCGAAGGATGCTTTCGAGCTGCTCGAAGCCATTGTTGAAAAGCGCCTCAAACGGGGTCTGGTCACCGTGATCGACACCCTCGGGCTCAACCATGAGCAGCGAGTCCGCCACCGGGCGCTCGCCGCTGAGCATGATGTGCCGTGCTACGCAGTCGGGTTCGACACTCCCCCCAAGCTGTGCCGCGAGCGCAACCAGCAGCGATCACGACCCGTCCCGGCCAAGGTGCTCTCCGGACAGATCAAGCAATGGGAGCAGCTCCGTGACTCACTGGCGGAGGAGGGTTTCGCCGGGGTTTTCGAGCCGGAGCGGGTGGTGGTGGTGCCGGCCGACCAGCTCGACGCCGACTCCCATGCCGCCGCCCAACAACGCGATCCACTGCCGCTTTCGTTCGGGCTCCAGCTCCCCAGCTTCACGTGGGACGACCGGGCAGGCGACATCGGCGAACACTTGACCAAGATCGGCCGAGCGGCCGAGGAGGCCGGATTCTCGAGCATCTGGGTGATGGACCACTTCCGCCAGATCCCTCAGGTCGGCCCCGAGTGGCACGACATGCTCGACAGCTACACCGCGCTCGGGTTCCTGGCCGCTGCCACCAGTCGGGCCAAGCTGGGTGTGCTAGTGAGCGGGATCATGTATCGCAATCCCGCCCACCTGGGAAAGATCGTGGCGACCCTCGATGTGCTCTCCGGGGGCCGGTCCGTCTGTGGCCTCGGAATCGGCTGGTTCGAAAAGGAGCACACCGCCTACGGCTGGGATTTCCCTCCGGTCCCGGACCGGTACGCGCTGCTGGAAGACACCCTGCAATTGCTGCCACTGCTGTGGGGACCCGGGTCACCCGCGTTCCAAGGCGCGGTCTTGTCGGTCCCGGATGCAATGTGTTACCCGCGTCCTATTCAGGATCCGATACCCATCATGATTGGCGGCTCGGGTGAGCGAAAGACGCTTCGCCTCGTCGCCCAATACGCCGACGCCTGCAACCTGTTCGGAGATCCGGCCACCATCGCCCACAAGGTCGAAGTCCTCGCTGGTCACTGCGCCGACATCGAACGCGACCTCTCCGACATCGAGATCACCAACCTCTCGACGTTGCTCGTGGCGGCCGACCGGAACGCGCTGGCAGCCGAAGTCGAGCGGTTGCGACCGTCGAATGTCTCTGCCGACGCGTTCGCTACCCGGGTAAATGCCGGCACCGACGACGACCACATCGGACGGTTCCGCCAATACGCGGAAGCCGGCGTTCAGACCGCCATCGTCAACATGCCGGACCTGTCGGACGTTGGCGCCATCACCGCGTTTGCTCCAGTAATCGCCGCTTTCGCGTAGCCGGAGTTCGCAACTCGCAACAGCCGCCGATCTCGCCGCCCGGCCGCCTAGCTATGTTGCCCAAGACGTTGTTGACGCGGGCGGCTCGCGCCCAAACCGCTGCGCCCGATGAGACACGGAGAGTGGTGACCAGCAGTCGAGGCCGAGCGCCTACCCGTATAAAGTGCCGTTCCAGCGCACTCGACGTTTCGGGCGATATCGCCCGTATTTGGTGATCGGTGCGTTGTCCTGGCGTCTCAGGGAACGCAGTTGACTGCGACATTGAGAGCTGCACAGATCTGGCGCATTCGCTCATCGCTCAGGCGGCCCAGCCGCTGGGTGAGTGTCTCAACCGAGACGCTCTCGATCGAATCGAGGTTCACCGCGGAGGTCCTGGGGATTGGATCCTCGGCTGGCTCGAGGGTGACCTCGCTGGGCAGTCCGCGGATGGTGGTGGTGCAGGGGGCGACTACGGTTCGCTGCAGCCTTGGAATGGCAACGTCTCGCGACATGACGACTACAGGTCGGCGGGCAATCTCAGGCAGTTCACACCACCAGACCTCACCGCGAGCGGGCAGGTCCTTCACGACAAGCCGGCGGCCTCGCGGAACGAGGCTAGGTCACCCCACTCGTCCGGCTCGTCGATCGGGTTGGTGTCGTACGCCGTGTAGGCGGCGTCGATCTGGGCTGCCTGATGACGGGCAAGGAGCGCGGCCAGCGCTTCATCGAGCAATGCAGCATCTTTGCTCTCAGATCGAAGTCGCCTGGCTTCCTCCAGGAGTGCTTCATCGACTGTGGTGCTGACTCTGACCCTTGCCATGCCACAACTATGCCATGTTTGTGCGACATTTGCAACCGGGTCGGCGCAACGCACTCGTACGTGCCGATATCTCGCACTATCAGTTCAGGGCGATATCGCCCATATTTGGTGATCGGTGTGGACGGCTGGCCCGTGAGAAGTCCTCGTGGGACCGATCAAGCGCTCGACTGCAGGGTTGCGCCTCTGAGTCGATTTGTGTGAATTGGGTCAATCCCGGGCAAAGGCGATCGCGACTACGAAGTGACGAACAGAGCCGTCGGAGTGGGTTGGTGACGACGTCTCCGCAGAGGGCAGATGGCGTGATGAGGCGGTGGAAACGTCTATGTCGTCATCGATGATCGTGTTGACCTTCGAGTCGCTTGCCACCTTCCTGGGCGTGGTGGTGTCGGACCTTGCCGCTGAGGTAGTGAAGTTGGTCCACACCCATTGGTTCTTCGATGCTCCCACGCCGGACGGTGCCGGCTAGCGGTGAGGCAGTTGGAGATTGAAGCATTGCCGATCGGCACAGGCTCCACTGGTGCCCGACTTGGTGACGTTGAGTGTCCATTGAGGGCCCATTGAGCGATCCCAGCCACCCTTGATCTGACACCAGCGCAAGAGGATTGCGCTAGCGACCTGAGAAAGGAGTGGGCGCAATGAGAAGGAAGCTCATAACTGTCCTTGCAGCCGTGGCGATCCTGGCATCGCTCGTCGCGGTACCCGCCGGAGCATCGATTCACAGACCGATCCGGGGGCACGTGGACATGACGTTGAACCTCGGCTACGTCTTGCAGGAAGGGGCGGCCCAGGAAGTCTCGTGGCACGGAACGGTTCGGTTCAGGGGCACCGACTACCCAATGGTGTACTACGGCGACCTGCTCGAGGTCAACGGAGACTACGTCTATTGGGAAGACCGATACGTGATTCTCGACACTCTGCACAAAGTGGTGGACGAAAACGGAATCATTACCGAGTTTGATCCGGGTGAGGTCATTCTCGAGGTAGTGGAACGCGGTTGGGGGTACTCAGACCGGTTCTTCGCAATCGGCAAGATCGTGGCCGCTGACGGCTCCGCCGATCCGCATGGTCTGCTCGACAGGGCATCGATCGGCGATCTCGTCGTCTATTGGGGACGCAGCTCCGAAGACGGGCTCGCGTTCACCGCAAGGTTGCGTATCTTCGCTTCGGGGTAGCGGCGATTAGGGACGCGTCGTGGGGCCGGTTCAACACCGGCCCCACGGCCGCGACTGGACCGGTAGGTGCAGATGCGGTACCGCGCGCCATGGTTGCGTCGGCTAACTCTGGGACGAGGGCTGTCAACATCCGCTCAAGGAGCGCGGGACGGCGGCCTGAATTGATTCCTAGCCGATACCCAGCTGAGCCATCATCTCGAGTTGGTCGTAGTACTCGTTCATCTCCGTGACCACCCCTTCCTCGAATCTGGCCACGATGCAATAGGGCGAGTCGACGGCCTTGTTCGTTGGGGCGATAGCACCGCCATCGGGCGTCGGCATCGGCTCGGTATGTGTTCCGGAGAATCTCAGCTCGAAACAGGCCCATTCACCCTCGGAGATGATTCGAGTCACATCAACCCGTCCATCGGGAAAGGGTGCCAACATTCCCTGAACTAGCTGCACGCGAGCTTGACGCCCTCTGGTAATCCCGGGCAGGCCGGGGGTTCGCATAGCAAGGTCCTCAGAGAAAAGCTTGCCGTATGCCTCCCAGTCCTGGTCCGCGATGGCTCTTGCCCCGTCAGCAATGAAGCGCTCAGCGTCCTCTTTCACTTCATCCTCCTCTCCGCGTCCTACCAACGATACGCTTCGGCCGGTGAGACAACGGGAAGAATCATCGCTTCCTTCGGCGATCCGAGACCGAGTCTGCCAGCGCGTGAGCCCGCTCAACAGCCTGCTCGAGACCCATCTCCCCACCCTCCAGCCATATCTTGTCCAGGCGTTCGGCGCTCAAGACCTCGGACGCGATCGTTCGGGCGTCTGCAATATCCAGGGACTCGGGAAGCATGCCTCCTCCTGCCTCCCGCCGCAGTGAATCCACGGCGCCGGCCAGGCGAACCGCCTCCTCTGGCGCACCCGATGCGGTGAACGCAGCGACGAGATCGAGCATCCACACCGTGATGTGGACGTTGTGCAGCTCTGCGGCCTCGTTGATGCCTTCCACAACCATTCTCAAGGCCTCTTCCCGGTCTCCCATCTGGAAGGTCAGGCTGGCCAACCCGGCAAGCTGGGTGAGCGCCAGCGTGCGATCTCCGCATTGGCGCGAGATTGCGTAGGACTCTTCGAAGAGCTTGCGGGCGGTGACGTACTCGCCCCGGAACCACAGTGCACCCGCCTGCGCCATTAGCACCTTGCCGACCTCTTCCCTGGCTCCCAATTCCTCGAAGATCGAAAGGGCACTCTCCGAAAGCCGATCCGAGGCATCAAGGTCTCTCTGCCAGTTCGCCGTCAGGCTCATGTTGCACAGCGTGTCCGCTTCGTTGAATCGGTCCCCTCGAGTTCGGTAGAGGTCGAGTGCCTCAGAGTATCGAGCCAGAGCCTCGTCGTAGTCAGCCTGCCAATACGCCAGACCTGCAAGCGCAGTGAGCCCTTTTGCTCGTGCCTCCGCCGACGCACCCGGGTGGGCGAGCAACCCTTCGAGCCAATCTCTCCCCTCTGTCAGCTGATCGGTGCTCTGCCAGAAACGCCAGATGCAGCTCGCCAAGTTGATGCCAAGGTCCGGGTCGGCGGCTTGCAGGGCGTTGTCCAGGGCCTCGCGCAGATTGTCCGCTTCCGAGGAGAGCTGCTCGATTACCTTCCCGTGGGGTTCACGCGTTAGTTGCGGTTCGATCTCTTGGGCGAGACGCAAGAAGTAGGCGCCGTGACGGGAGGTGATCTCTTCGATCTCGCCGGCAGATCCCAACTGTTCGCGGGCAAACTCGCGGATCATCTGAAGCATGGCGAACCGAGCCCGCCCAGTGTTGACCGGCCGAATGAGAAGGCTCTTGGAGAGAAGTGAACTCACGCTTTCAAAGATGTCCAGACCTGGACGGTTGGCGACCTCCGCCGCTGCCTCCAAGGTGAATCCTCCCCGAAACACACCCAGACGTCGGAACAGCACCTGCTCCTCGGGCTCGAGGAGCTCGTAGCTCCAGGCAATCGCATCACGCATCGCACGGTGGCGGTATGCAGAGTCGGTTGGCCCCCCGATGAGGACCGGAAGGACACGATCGAGCTTGCTGAGGAGTTCAGGAGGTGTCATGAACTTGATCTGTCCAGCTGCAAGCTCAATCCCAAGAGGGAGTCCATCGAGACGGCCTGTGATCTCTGCGACGGCGGCGGCGTTGCTGTCGTCCAGACAAAAGTCGGGGATAGCCGTCCGGGCGCGCGTCACAAAAAGGGCGACAGCATCAATCGAGATCAAGGTGTCGAGATCGGGAAGGTGATCGAGAGAAGGGATCTGGAGTGGTGGTACCGGGAACTCCTGCTCGCCGGAGATCCCAAGTGCCGACCGGCTGGTGACGACGATCTTGAGGTCGGGTGCGGCGTCGAGCAACTCACCAACCTGGGTTGCAGCTCCGATGATTTGCTCGAAGTTGTCGAGCACGAGCAGGACGCTTCGGTCATGGAGGAAGGCGCCGGCACTCTCCAATGCCGTTTCTCCCCGCACCTCACGGAGACCGAGGGTGCGGGCGACCATGTTGCAGACCAACCGAGGGTTGCTCACGGCGGCGAGCGGGACGTAGAACGAGCCGTGGGGAAATGCATCGTGGTGGTCTGCCGCTAGGCGAAGTGCAAGGCGAGTCTTGCCGGATCCGGGAGCTCCGGTGAGGGTTAGGAGCCGCGACGATTCGAGCAGTGTTCGCACCTGTGCGAGTTCTCGCTTGCGCCCAATAAAGCTCGTACGCTGCAGCGGCATCTTGCACGGGGGGATGACCTGTTGCGCTCCGCTCAATGAATCAAGGCTCGGATCTTGGGTGAGGATTCGTTCCTCAATGCGGCGGAGTGCCGGCCCGGGTTCGATACCGAGTTCCTCCGCGAGTCTCGTGCGCGCAGTCTGGTAGGCACGAAGGGCGTCTGCCTGTCGGTTCGACCTGTACAGGGCAAGCATGAGCTGTTCCCAGTATGTTTCACGGAACGGATGCTCTACCACCAGAGCCTGAAGCTCCTCGACAAGTTCGTCGTGGCGAGCCAATTCGAGGTCGGCCCATATCCGCTCCTCGAGGACCGCAAGTCGAAGCTCCTCCAATCGCATCGCCTCTTCGCGGGCGAACACCTCGTAGACGAAGTCAGCCAGAGCCGGCCCGCGCCAAATGCCTAGCGCCTCGCGTAGCACGGCGCTCGCCCTGTCCAGGTCCCGGCGGGCGCGAGCCGCGCGCCCTTCGGCCGCGAGCCGCTCGAATCGCGCAGCATCGACCTCATCTGGTCCCACACTGAGGAGGTAACCGGATCCGCGCGTCTCCAGCTTGTCGCGGTCGGGGCCTAAAGCCCGACGAAGACGCGACACGTACACGTGGATCGCGTGCCAGGCCGTTTCTGGTGCGTCGCCAGGCCATAAGTCATCCACGAGTCGGTCGGTGGTGATCAATCGGCCTGGGTTGATCAGCAGGCGAGTGAGTAACGCCCGCTGGCGAGGTGAGCCGAGGTTGACCAGGCCCCCGTCCTGGATGACCTCAACCATCCCGAGGATTCTGTAATCCGAGCTCATTCCCTGGTTCCGATGCTACTTGTCGGACCGATTGAGCGGGCTATGAGCAAACGTTGAGCACGCCGACCGAGAATCGGAGGTACCCGGCGGAAGTGAAACATGGCAAAGGAATCCAGCGTCGACGCGGCTCAGGCGCTGTGCGACGCGCTTGCCGGGAAACACGTGACCGCGGCTGAAGCCGGGCTCGACGATGCCTCTCTGCTGCACATGCCGGGGAGATCAGGCCTGGCCGGGCAATACCAAGGCGGGGAGGCGATCCTCGGACTGCTGAGACGGATGGCGGAACTCACGGACGGCACAATTCAATTCAACCCGTCGGCCGTGCTCGCTGCGAACGATCGAGTGTTCGTCATGCACGGCCGCACCAACGCCGCTCGTCACGGAAAGCGACTCGACACGGACGAGGTGCACATCGTGTCGGTTAGGGATGGCAAGGTCCGCGAGATATGGACATACCACCAGAATCAGGACCACGTCGACGAATTTTGGACCACCTAGAGATAACCCCCCTAGGAACGACCTACACATCGGTACCGATTCATATCGCGAGACGCCCAGCGACGATATCGGGCGCTGATCGTCATTGCCAGCGGCAACCCCTGCGGCGGGACCCCCGGGTGGAGCCCCGCCGTGTCAATCCCTGGACGTGGGCTGGCTAAGAGAAGAGATGGCCCTCGCAGGATGAGGGTCTTGTTCCGTTGGTGTCGCTGTTGGTGCCGTCTGGGCAGGTCGTGTTGTCCCAGATGACAGGGCCCAAGAAGATGGCGGAGCCCAGCGTGGCGCCGGTCAGGTCGGCGTCGGTCAAGTTGGCGTTATCCAGCCAGGCGCCGAACAGATCGACGTTGGTGAGCGTGGCCCCGGTCAGGTCGGTGCCCTCCAGCCAGGCTTGAGTGAGGATGGCCCCCTTCGAGGTTGGCGTTGGTCAGGTTGGCGTTGGTCAGATGGGCCTGCCACAGGCCGGCGCCGGCCAGATTGGCGTTGGTCAGCGTCGCGTTGGTCAGATTGGCGTCGTACAACGTGGTGCCGAACAGGAGGGCGTCGGTCAGATCGGCCTCCTCCAGGTTGGCATGGGACAGGTCGGCGTATTCGAGGTTGGCGGCGAATAGGTTGGCGCCGTACAGATTGGCCTCCAACAGGGCGGCGTAGGACAGGTTGGCGGCGAATAGGTTGGCGCCGTACAGATTGGCCTCCAACAGGGCGGCGTAGGACAGGTTGGCGTTGGTCAGGTTGGCGCCGGTCAGGTCGGCACCGGTCAGGCTGGCGCCCACCAGATCGGCGTAAGTCAGGTCGCATAGGCTGAGATCGGCACCTGGTTCCATCAGGCTGCATTCCTTCGGCTCCCCACCCGCCCAAGTCACGGATGAGCCGTCCGGGCAAGTCATCGTGAACGTGTTGTCGCCGTTGTCGGCCACCGTACACGGCTGCCCGTCTGCGCCCTCCGCACCGTCGGCACCCGGCGATCCCGGCTCACCCTGTATGCCCGGCTCACCCTGTATGCCAACTCGACAACATCGCTCACTCCCTCAACACTCGGCCGATGAACAAGCTCTGATAGATAGTTTCGTGTGACACCCGCATCTCCACTGAGTCGGGGAAAACTGTTGGCAGCCACCCGGCGATCTGTTCCGGTGACCACCAGGCCCGCAGTTTGGTCTCCACCACTAACGCTAGGAGCCGATCAGCGGCCAGCTTGGGCGTCTTGGGTCGTCTGGCCCGTTTCCAAGCAGCTTGATCGGCACGGGCCGCCCGATAGGAGTCCCGTCCCCCGTTACGAGCCAACTCCCGACAAATCGTCGAGGCGGGACGCGCCAGTCGCCGGGCGATCGCCCGGGCCGATTCCCCCGCGGCAACCCCCCAGGAGATTTCCTCTCGTTCCACCCCAGTTAGGTGCCTCGGGTCCCGACACCGCACCGAGGGCCGTATCCCACCCGAACGCATCATCAAGGTTCGAATCGACGACGATTGCCGCCCCAACCGGCGGGCAATCACCCGCATCGGTTCGCCTGCCCGATACCGATCCCACACCTCAGCCTTCTCAGCCTCCGTAAACCGAACCATGCAACACCTCCATAGAGAGCATCCAACTCTCGCTCAGGGTGTTGCATCCACCCCGTGAGACCGCAGGCAATCGGGCGCACTCAGAGGACCACGCATAGCGGTCATGAACAGGCGCGGATTGGTGCGGGGTTCGCCCAAGACCGAGGGTTTCCGCGACCTCGCGAGCGACTACACCTAGCCATACCGCAGCTCAGCCCGCGCCCCGGCCGGCACCGCCGGGACCCGGGGAAGAATCGGTTCGACCGGACGGTAGGCCTCGCCTTCCCCGGGCCGGGAATCCTCCTCGCCGCGGTTGGGCCACATCGCCATCGCCCGCTCGGCGAGTGCCGTGATGGTGAGCGAGGGATTCACTCCCAGATTGGCCGAGACGGCGGCCCCGTCCGTGACGTGGAGCCCCGGATACCCGAACACCCGGTGATAGGGATCGACAACACCCGAGGCGGGAGAGTCCCCAACACAGGCTCCGCCGAGAATGTGGGCCGTCACCGGCACGTTGAGCAAGACCTCGTTGAGCGAGCTTCCGGCGTGACCACCCATGTGCTCGGCGCCGGCCCGGGCGGCGGCGTTGGCGACCGGAAGATACTTCGGGCTCGGTTTACCGGTGTCGTGCGCCGATGTGAGCCTGCGACCGAGCATGCCTCGTTTGCGGAACACCCGCAGGCTGTTGTCGATGCTCTGCATCACCAGGAAGATCACGGTTCGCTCGGACCATCGGCGAACCGAGAACGACCTGAGGAAGGTGATCGGATGGCGCGCGGCGGCAGCCAGAAAGCTGAGCCAGCGGGGCACCCGGCCGCCGCCGTCGACGAGGATGGTCGACAACAGGCCAATCGAGTTGCTGCCTTTCGGATAGCGGACCGGCTCGATAGTGGTGTCGCCGTCGAGGTGGATCGAGGAGGTGATGGCGACGCCGTGCGAGTAATCGGTATCGACGTTGAGCGCGGAAGCGCCGACGATTGCCTCCGAGTTGGTGCGGACCTGATAGCCGAGCCGAGTGGATAGCTCCGGCAGCCGCCCCGCGTCGCGCAGTTGCATGAGCAGGCGGGTGGTGCCCAATGCCCCGGCCGCGAACACCACCTGCTCGGCGGTGTAGGTGCGGGTGCGCCGGAAAAAGGTCGCCCCGGGTCTTCGCGCCGTGATCCGGTACCCACCCCCATCCAGCGGCTCGAAGTCCACCACCTGATGGTCGGGATGGATGACCGCCCCTCGCTTCTCAGCCAGATACAGGTAGTTCTTGTCCAGTCGATTCTTGGCGTTGTGCTGACAGCCGACCATGCAGCCGCCGCAATGGCGGCACCCCGCTCGCGCCGGACCCTCACCCCCGAAGTAGGGATCGGGGACCTCTTGGCCCGGGTTGCCGAAGTGGACGGCCACGTCATTGAGGTGGAAGGTGTGTTCGACCCCGAGGCTGCGACCCACTGCTCGCATCACCTGGTCGGCGTTGGTTTCGAACGGAACCGGCTCGGCTCCGAGCATCCGCCTGGCCTGGTCGTAGAACGGTGAGAGCTCCTTCTTCCAGTCGGTGATGTGGCTCCACTGCGGATCGTCGAAGGCACCGTCGAGGGGCTCGTAGCAAACGTTGGCCCACACCAGCGACCCCCCGCCCACTCCGGCACCCGAGAGAATCAGCACGTCCCGCAACAGGGACAGCCGTTGGATGCCCCGCAGGCCGAGCTTGGGGAACCAGTAGAACTTCCGAAGGTTCCAGCTCGACTTGGGGAGGGTGGCATCCGAGTAGCGGCGGCCGGCCTCCAGCACCCCCACCCGGTATCCCTTCTCGGTCAAGCGGAGCGCCGCCACGCTCCCGCCGAAGCCGCTGCCGATTACCGCCACGTCGTAGTCGAAC
>CAMYMH010000027.1:0-82531 GCA_947259275.1 uncultured Acidimicrobiaceae bacterium
TATCACGACGGCGGTTTCTCCGTTGTCGTTGACGAGTTATTCGTTGACGGTGACTGCGTCGGCGACGGGTGGGTCGGATACGGCTCCGGTGTCGATTTCCATCACCTAGCGGTGAATCAGATGCGCCTGACAGGCCACCCGCAGTGCCGATTTCCATCTTGACTTACACTGCTCAGAGGGGACCCGACCAGCCGAAAGGGCCAATTTCATGGGTGTGATGCGCAGACTCGCCCGGGCGAGGGGCGACGACGAACTTCGAGTGGCCCTGATTGGTGCCGGCTTCGTCGGCCGGAGCCTCACCTATCAGATCAACTTCACGCCCGGCATGCGGACCGCCCTCATCGTCAACCGCACGGCTGCCAATGCAATCGACGCCTACCGTCGGGCCGGCTTCGACGTCGACCACATCGTGGTGAGCGACGAGCCGGCAGTGCTGTCGGAGGCAATCCAGGCCGGCAAGCCGGCCGTCACCACGTCAGTCGAGATCATGTGTGAAGTCGACGAGGTCGAAATCGTGATGGAATGCTCCGGCTCGGCGGGACATGGTGCCTACGCCACCCGAACGGCCCTCGAAGCGGGCCTCGACGTCGTCACCATGAATGCTGAGGCCGACGCCACGGTCGGCTACCTGCTCGCACGGATCGCCGAAGAAAACGACGTGGTCTACACGCTGGCGGACGGCGACCAGCCCGGCGTGCTGGCCCGCCTCATCGAGTTTGTCGGCAGCTCCGGATTCGAAATCGTCTCCGCCGTCAACTGCAAGGGCTTCATGGACGTCCATGCCACCCCCGAGAGCATCAAGGAGTGGTCGGTCCGGCAGGGCACCAGCCTCCCGATGACCACTTCGTTTACCGACGGCACCAAGATGAACATCGAACAGGCCAACCTGGCCAACGCGTTCGACCTCCATCCCGAAGTACGGGGCATGCACGGGGTCAAGAGCACGCTGGCCACGGTCACCGAGGACATGGTGGCGGCTCTCGAGGGTCGTGGCACCGTCGAATACACCCTTGGTGGTGACTTTGCGGGCGGGGTGTTCGTGGTCGGTCACGCCGACAGCCCCGACCTCGTGCAGCCGGCCCTCCGGTTTCTCAAGATGGGGGAGGGCCCCTACTACACGTTTTATCGCCCGTACCATCTGGTCCATATCGAAGCACCGGTCTCGATCGCAGAGGTCCATCTCGACCGGGAGCCGACCATCATTGCTGCCGGCCCCTTCGTCACCGACGTGGTTGCCATCGCCAAGCAAGATCTCGAACCGGGCGACATGCTCGACGGCATCGGCGGATGGACCACCTACGGCGAAATCGACATGGCCGAAAACGTCGACGGCTTCCTGTGCGTCGGGCTCACCGAGCATGCCCGGATCGTCAAGCCGGTGGCCATGGACGAGCCGATTCCGCTGGACGCGGTGGAACTAGACGACGAAATCCCCATCATCCGGAGTCGGATCGAGCAAGACGCGCTCTGAGGTCGGCCGGCCCTTCCCAGAGGAGTTGCGAAGCAACTCCCAAGCCGGGCGAAGCCCGGCCGGCCGCTACCAGAGCGCCGGCTCGAGCAGCACGGTGGCGACGATCACGATGACCGTCAACGGTGCCCCCAGCCTGGCGTAGTCGAGGAAGCGATAGCCGCCGGGCCCGTAAACCATGGTGTTGGTTTGATAGCCAATCGGTGACAGGAAGCTGGCCGAGGCCGCCACTGCGATGGCGATGGCAAAGCCCCGCGGGTCATGCCCAATGCTGGTTGCCGCAGCCACCCCAATGGGGAACATGATGGCCGCGGCCGCGGCATTCGACACCAGCTCGGTGAGGACGACGGTGGCAATCATGAGTCCCGCCAGCGTCCCATGCGTACCCCAGCCGCTCATGCCGTCTACCAGGCCGCCGGCGATCTCGTCGGCGAGGCCGGATGCTGAGGCGGCCGCACCGAGGCCGAAGGCGGCTGCGATGAGGAGGACGACATCGAGGTCGACCGCCCGCCGGGCCTCTCCCGGGGAGAGGACCCTTCCGACTACCAGCGCGAACGCGCCCAGCAGCGATGCTTCGAGCAGACTCAGCAGCCCGGTGGAGGCCGTGAGGATGATGAAGGCCAGGACGGCAGCGACTCCCAGGGCCTGGCGGGTTCCGACCGGCGTAGCCGCCTCGAGGGGTGAGACGAGGAGGAAATCGTTTCGGTCATACCAGCGGGATCGGAACCCCGGATCGGCCAGCAGCAGGAGCGTGTCACCTACCCGGATGCGCACCTCGCCCAGTTTGCCCTCCACCCGCATTCCCGCTCGATGAATGGCCACCACCGCCGCTTGATAGCGTCCGCGGAATTCGGCTTCCCGCAGCGTCTTGCCAACCAGCGGCGATGACGCCCCGACCACGACCTCGAAGAAGGCGGCTCGATCCGTGTCGAAGGTCAAGTGCTCCTGTTCGGCGGATGTCAGACCCCGGGTGGACTGTAGGTCGATGACTTCGTCCGCCCGGCCGACAAACCTCAACCGGTCGCCGCCCCGCAGGACCAGGGTGGGGCCAACCGGTCCGATCAGGTCTTGACCGCGGCGAACCTGCACCAGGAACACGCCCGCCAGGTGCCGGAGACCACCGGCTTCGACGGTCACCCCATCAACCGGCCCATCGGCGACCACCTCCATGTCGACCACGAATTCCCGCACGTTGTCTTCGAGGTCACCGCGGGCCGGGGTCCGGGCTCGCAGCAGACGGGGTGCCAGCAGGATGAGAGCCGACACGCCGACGGCGGCCACCGGCAGTCCGAGCTTGGTGATCTCGAAGACCCCGATCGGCTCCCTGCCTCCCGCTTCCAACAGGCCGGATACCACCAGGTTGGTCGAGGTTCCGAGGACCGTTATCAGCCCGCCGAGAATGGCGGCGAAGGAGAGCGGCATCAAGAAGGCGGCCGGCGATCGATCCCGCTTTTCAGCCCACGAGCTCACCTGGGGCACCAGCATGGCGACGATCGGCGTGTTGTTGAGAATTGCCGACGATCCCGCCACCGGAATCAACAGTCGCGCCAATGCTCCCCGCGCCCGGCCACCGTTCTGGAGCGTCGAAGATAACACCGGTTGAAGCGCGCCGGTCTTCTCGACGGCGCGGGCGACCACAAACAGCGCCGCCACCGTGATCGGGGCTGGATTGGAAAAGCCGGTGAAAGCTTGCTCAGCGTCGATCACGCCCAGGACGAGCAGCGCCAACACCGCACCGAGCAGGGTGGCGGCCGGCGCCAGCAGGTCCCGGGTCAGCACTACGACCGCCACCGCGATGGTGGCAAGAGTCAGCCAGGCTTCCCAGGCCATAATCGACCTCGCTCAGTCTTCCTCGGGTCCGATGTAACCCTGCGCCTCGAGGTGCAGGATGATCTGCTGGGCCGCTTCGGATGGGCGCAGATTGGTGGTGTCGATGACGATCTCGGCGTCGGCCGGTTCCTCGTAGGGATCGGAGATGCCGGTGAATTCCTTGATCTCACCCGCCCTCGCCTTGGCGTAGAGGCCTTTGCGGTCACGCTGCTCGCACACCTCGAGTGGCGTGGCAACGTGCACGAGGTCGAAACCTCCCACCGGTTCGATCAGGGACCGGACGATCTGGCGGGTGTGGTCGTAGGGAGCGATGGGCGCACACAGTGCGATTCCGCCGTTCTTGGTGATTTCGGATGCCACCCACCCGATCCGCTGGATGTTGATGTCTCGGTGTTCCTTGGAAAAGCCGAGTTCCGACGACAGGTGCTTCCGGACCAGGTCGCCGTCCAAAAGCGTCACGGGGCGCCCGCCCATTTCGAGCAGCTTGACCATCAGCGCATTGGCGATAGTCGATTTGCCCGAACCGGACAGGCCGGTGAAGAAGACGGTGAAGCCCTGCCGGTGGCGGGGCCGGTGGGTCTTACGGAGTTCGTCGACGACGTCGGGGAACGAGAACCACTCGGGGATCTCACGGCCGTCGGCCAGGCGCTCGCGCAGCTCGGTTCCGGAGATGCTCAATGGCTGCTTGCCTTCCGGAACCTCGTCCACCGGGAAGTAGGCATCGTCCTCGGGCAGATAGACCATCATCTTGAACGGGACCATGGTGACGCCGATCTCTTCTTCAAAGCTGCGCAGCAGCTCCTGAGCGTCGTAGGGACCGTAGTAAGGGGTCCCATCGGCGTCGGAACCGGGTCCGGCGTGGTCGCGCCCCACGATGAGATGGGTGACCCCGTAGTTCTTGCGAATGATTGCGTGCCAGACGGCCTCGCGGGGCCCGCCCATCCGCATGGCAAGGGGCAGCAGCGCCATCTTGGCGGTCGCACTCGGATAGTGGTGGAGGATGGCCTGATAGCAGCGCACTCTGGTGTAGTGATCGATGTCACCGGGCTTGGTGAGTCCGACCACCGGGTGGATGAGCAGGTTCGCCTCGACCTCCTTGGCCGCCCGCATGGTGATCTCCTGGTGGGCCCGGTGCATGGGATTGCGAGTCTGGAATCCGACGATCCTCCGCCAGCCGGCCCGGACGAAGTCGTCGCGCAGCTGCGAAGGGGTGCGACGCAGCGACCGGAAGTCGTAGTGCACCGGCAATTGCAGGCCTTCGAGCCGTCCCCCGACGTAGTAGGGGTTGGTGGCGCGCATCAGGTGGGCGACTCCCGGGTGACCCGGGTCGTTGGTGCCGAACACGGCGGCGGCTTCCGCGGGTAGATCTGGCTGCCAGACGTCATCGACCTGCAGCACCGCGATGAGGACGCCCTCCGGGTCACGCAGCTCGAGCTCACCGCCAACCGCCAGCGTCGACGCCACCTCCTCGGTCACATCCAGTGTGATCGGCATCGGCCAGAGAGTTCCGTCCGCCAGCCGCATGTCGGCCTTGACCGCCTCGTAATCGGCACTCGTCATGAATCCGGTCAGCGGTGAGAAGCCCCCGTTGAGCAGCAACTCGATGTCGTTGAGCTGGCGGGAGGTGAGGCTCCACTCGGGGATTCCCCGGCCGGGGGCGGTGATTTCGTTGGCCCGTTCGGGCGAGACCAGCAGATCCACCAGGGTTCCCCCGTGCGGTGAGATGAGATTGTCGGGCATCAGCTAGGTACTCCGTGTCATTGGCGGGTCAGAGGGCCAGGGTAGGCGATAGTCGGCAGGTGCCGGAGCAACTCCGGCTATGAGGCCGGTGGGGGCGGCTCGGGATCGGCGGGTTTCGCATCACGCCATTCGGCGTCGATGGTCGGCGGTCCTGACTGGACCACCCAGCGGCTCGAGAATCGACGGATCACGAACCGGCGGGCGGCTTCGCGTACCGGCGGAACCAGCAGCAGAAAACCGAGGGCGTCGGTGAGAAAACCCGGGGTGACGAGAAAGGCGCCGGCTACGACGATCATCGCCCCATGGGCAAGCTCTTTGCCGGGGAAACGGGCTTCGAAAAAGGCTGCTTGAACCTGCGAAATCGCGTCCGCCCCCTGCCGGGCGACCAGCGCCGATCCGATCACGGCGGTGAGCACGATGACCACCAGCGTGGCCAGCAGCCCGATGCGCTCGCCGATGTAGATGAAAAGGGCGATTTCGGCGATTGGGATGCCGATGAAGGCCACGAGCAGGATCCCCATGACGGTGAGCCTATCGGACGGGGCTGCCAACCGGGTAGCCTGCCACCCCATGTACGCCCACATTGTCACCCTGCCGGGCGACGGCATCGGTCCCGAGGTGACGGCCGCAGCCGTGGAAGTGCTTTCCGCGGTCGGGCGGCGCTTCGAACACGAGTTCACATTCCAGGATCACCTCATCGGCGGTGCCGCCATCGACGCGGGTGGGCATCCACTCCCACCGGAGACGGTGGCCGCCTGCCGGCAAGCCGACGCGGTCTTACTGGGGGCGGTGGGCGGTCCTCGCTGGGACGGTGGGGATTCGGAGGTGCGGCCCGAACAGGGATTGCTTGGGATCCGCCGTGAGCTCGGCCTGTTCGCCAACCTGCGCCCGATCCGGGTGTTGCCCGAGCTGGTGGGTGCCTCGCCGCTTCGTCCCGAGATCGTCGAAGGAGTCGACATTCTCTTTGTGCGTGAGCTCACCTCCGGGATCTACTTCGGTGAGGCGGGCACGAAGGACGGGACTTCATATCAGGTCATGCAGTACACCGCCCAGGAGGTCGAGCGAATCGTGCGAGTGGCGGGTGACGCCGCCCGGGCCCGTGGTGGGAAGCTGACGATGGTCGACAAGGCCAACGTGCTCGAACCTTCACGGCTGTGGCGCAAGGTGGCGGCGGAACTGGTGGCGGTGGAGTACCCAGACCTCGACTACGACGTGGTGCTGGTCGATGCGATGGCGATGTATCTGGTGTCGCGACCGGGCGATTTCGATGTCGTGGTCACCTCCAACCTGTTCGGCGACATCTTGACTGACGAGGCATCCATGATTAGCGGCTCGCTCGGCATGCTGCCGTCTGCGTCGCTCGGCTCAGGAGGCCCCGGCCTCTACGAGCCGGTGCACGGTTCGGCCCCGGACATTGCGGGCGCGGGAGTTGCCAACCCACTAGCCGCGATCCTGGCCGCCGCCATGGCACTCCGTCACTCCTTGGACCTCGAGGGGGAGGCGGCCGCGGTGGAAGCTGCAGTCGCGGCAGCGATTGCATCCGGCCTTCGCACCCCCGACATCGCCGCCGGCGGCGCCTCCGTCGGCACCGGGGAGATGACCGCAACGGTTATCGAAGCCCTCGGGTAGTTTCGCGAGGAGCGTTCCCGCCCCCTCCGGTCCTCCGGGCCACCTCCCCCTCCGGGGGAGGAAAGCTGGCAACGGGTCGCGTGCGCTAAAACGCGCTCGCTCGCGCCGCCTTGTTGAGTGCGCTGGTGAACGAGCGAGCCGATGCCTCGACGATGTCGGTCGAAGAGCCGGTGCCGGTGAAGGTCCGCTCGCGCACTTGCACCAGCACGCTCACTTCCGCCATGGCGTCGGCGCCCCGGCTGACGGGCTCGACCCGGTAATCGAGCAGGCGGGCATCGATGTCGAACGCTCCCCGGAGGGCGGCGAAGATGGAGTGGACCATCCCATCCCCGGAGGCCGAGTACGACTGCTTCGAGCCGTCGCGTTCCACGGTGACGGTGGCCTCGGCCTCGTTGTCCCGGCCGGTGGCGTGCCAGCCGATGAAGTGCACGGCATCGGACAGGTCCACCTGGTCGTGAACGATGGCCAGCAAGCCCTCCTCGCCGATCTCGCCCTTGCGGTCGGCCAGCTCCTTGAAGCGCGCAAAGGCCGATTCGAAGTCCTGATCTTCCAGGTTGATGCCGAGCTCTTTGAGGGCATCGCCGAAAGCGGCCCGGCCGGAGTGCTTGCCGAGCACGAGCTTCGAGTCATCCTGGCCGACCGCGGACGGGTCCATGATCTCGTAGGTGGTGCGTTCCCGCAGCACTCCATGCTGGTGAATGCCAGATTCGTGGGCGAAGGCGTTGCGGCCCACCACCGCCTTGTTGTACTGCACCGGATAGCCGGTGAGACGTGAGACGAGCCGGCTGGCCGGATAGAGCTGGGTGGTGTCGATGCCGGTGTCGACCCGGTAGTGGTCGGAGCGGGTGCTGATGGCCATGACGATCTCTTCCAAGGCCGTGTTCCCGGCCCGCTCGCCGATTCCGTTCACGGCCACCTCTACCTGGCGGGCTCCGTTCTCGACCGCGGCGAGGGCATTGGCGACCGCCAGTCCGAGGTCGTTGTGGCAATGGGTTGAGATGACGACATCGTCGCGATCGCCCTTCACCTCCTCGACGACCCGTTTGATGCGGGCTCCGTAGTCGGTAGGGGTCCCGTAGCCGACCGTGTCGGGGATGTTGATGGTGGTGGCGCCGGCCTCGACCGCAGCCCGGCACACCCGAATCATGAAGTCGATATCCGAGCGGGAACCATCCTCGGGGGAGAACTCGACGTCTTCGCACAGGGCGCGCGCTTGAGCCACGCCGGTGCGGACGGCCTCGAGTACCTGCTCCTCGGTCATGCGCAGCTTGTGCTCCATGTGGATGGCCGAGGTGGCCAGGAACACATGGATGCGGGGCCGGTCGGACGGTTTGACGGCCTCCCAGGCCCGGTCGATGTCCTCGGTGATCCCGCATCGGGCCAGGCCGGCGATGACCGGGCCCTTGACCTCGCGGGCGATGCGCTGAACCGCGGCGAAATCACCTTCGGAGGCAATCGGGAAGCCGGCCTCGATGACGTCGACGCCGAGCTCCGCCAGCTGGTTGGCGATGGCGACTTTGTCGTCGGAGTCGAGTGCGATGCCGGGCGACTGCTCGCCGTCTCGCAGCGTTGTGTCGAAGATGAGTACTCGGTCGGACATGATGGTGCTCCTGGGGGCGTGAGAGGTTGGCGGTTTCGGTGGCCGGGTCAGAGAGTGCTGCCCGGCCCTCTAAGCGCCAGTAGGAGAGCGAAGCGCGCCATCATGAGATCGCCCTCAGATTGCGGGTCTTGGAATCACGGGCCAGCGCGATCCACCCCGACTTCACGACGTCGATCAGTCCGTAGGGCCGGATCAACTCGAGGAAGTCGTTGACTTTGGATGGGGTGCCGACCATCTCGAACGTGACCGAGGTTGCACCGACGTCGACTGCCTTGGCTTTGAACACGGAGGCCGCATCGAGTAGCTCACCCCGCAGGGAGGCGTCGGCCGCCACCCGCACCAGCATGACCTCGCGCTCGACGCTCTCGGCCGGATCGAGCTCCGTGATCTTGATGGTGTTGATGAGCTTGCGGAGCTGCTTGACCACCTGCTCGATCTCGGCGGCATCAACCACCACCGTCATGGTTGAGTTGCCGGGCTCGGCGGAGGGTCCGACCGCCAGCGAGTGGATGTTGAATCCGCGCCGGGCAAACATCGAAGAAACCCGCGCCAGCACGCCCGGCTTGTCCTCGACCAGCACGGAGAGCACGTGGAGGGTCACTTCAGATCCTCGAGGCTCATTGCCACGTCGTCGTTCGAGCCACCGGCGGGGACCATCGGGAAGACCATCTCGTCGGGGTCGACTCTGAACTCGGAGATGACCGGCTGGTCGTTGATGGTGAGCGACTTCTCGATAACCGGACCCACCTCGGAGGGGTGCTCGGCGCGCAGCCCAACGCACCCCATTGCCTCGGCCAGCTTGACGTAGTCGGGCGTATGGTTGGTGAGCTCGGTGGCCGAGAATCGCTCGTTGTAGAAGAGGCGTTGCCACTGGCGCACCATGCCGAGGTTGTTGTTGTTGAGCACGGCGATCTTGACCGGCACGCCCTCGGTGCTGGCGGTGGTCAGCTCCTGCATGGTCATCTGGAAGCAACCGTCACCATCGATGGCGTACACGAGCTCATCTGGCATGCCGACCTTGGCACCAATTGCGGCCGGGATGGCGTATCCCATCGTGCCCAGGCCACCGGAATTTATCCAGGTGCGCGGCTTGGTGTACTTCCACAGCTGCGAGGCCCACATTTGATGCTGGCCTACGCCTGCCACCACGATCGCCTGGCCGCCGGTGATGCGGTAGAGCTCTTCGACGACGAACTGCGGCTTGATGGGCCCGGCCGGGTCCTGCTGGTAGTGGACCACCTTGTCACGCTGCCACTCACGAATCGTCTCAAGCCATCCGGCATGGTCGGGAGCCGGTGCTCCGTCGAGCGTGCGGTCGAGCTTGCCGATCAGCTGCCCGAGCACGGTGCGGGCGTCGCCCACGATGGGAACGTCGGGGGTGCGAACCTTGCCGATTTCGGAAGGGTCGATGTCGGCGTGAATCACCTTGGCATGCGGGGCGAACGCAGCCGGATCGCCGGTCACCCGGTCGTCGAAGCGGGCACCGATGGCGATGAGCAGATCGGACTTCTGAATGGCCGTGATGGCCGCATACAGGCCGTGCATGCCCGGCATGCCGAGGCTGAGGGGGTGGTGGTCGGGGAAGGCGCCCCTCGCCATCAGGGTGGTTGTGACCGGGAGGTTGGCCTTTTCCGCCAGCGCGAGCAGTTCGGCGTGGGCGCCGGCGGCAACGATGCCTCCGCCGGCGTAGAGCACCGGGCGTTCGGCGGCGAGGATCAAGTCGACGGCGGCACGAATCTGGAGCGGGTGGCCCTTGGTGTTCGGCTTGTATCCAGGAAGGTCGACCTTTCCGGTCGGCTGGTGCCACTCGATCTCGGTGTTCAAGATGTTCTTGGGCAGGTCGACGAGGACCGGGCCCGGTCGACCGCTGCCCGCCAGGTGAAACGCCTCATGGATCACGTCGGGGATGTCCGCCGGGTCGGTCACCAGGTAGTTGTGCTTGGTGGCCGGCATGCTGATGCCCCAGGTGTGGGCCTCTTGAAAGGCGTCGTTGCCGATGGCGTGGGTGGGGACCTGGCCGGTGATGGCGACAATCGGCACCGAATCCATGTAGGCGTTGGCGAGGGGTGTTACCAGATTGGTCGCTCCCGGCCCAGAAGTGGCGATGACGACGCCGACCTTGCCGGTGGCCTGGGCGTAGCCCTCGGCCATGTGGCCGGCACCCTGCTCGTGGCGGGCGAGGATATGCCGGATCGGGCTGTCGTACAGCGGGTCGTATGCTGGCAGGATGGCGCCGCCGGGATGCCCGAACATGACTTCAACGCCCTCGAATTCGAGAGCCTTGATGAGTGCCTCTGCGACTGTGATCTTCATGGTGGCTTTCTGGTCCTGGTACGAAAAAACCCTCCGGCCGGAGGCAGCGGAGGGAGCGCACACGCCTGTATGTGGCGGTGCGCTAGCTGAGTACGAGAATTCCGGTGAGTGAGTGCATGATTGGTTGGTTCGACAGTATGTCGATCGAGCTTGAGCTTGTCAATGTCTAGCCCGTTGGGTGATGTTATCCCAGCCGAGCTGTTACAGCCGGCGATCAAGGCCGGCCGGGCTGCTTTGCGGCGGCTCGACGACGATGACGTGCCCGCCAAGCTGCGGAAGGTGGCGGCCTACCAGGGCGGCCGGCTCCCGGCCCCGCTGCGAAAAGCCGTCATCGCCGCCCTCGACGAGGACGAATGGCTCCGCCAGAAGGCGATCGAGGAGCTGGCGGCCACCGATCCCGGGGCCGCCGGGTCGGAGGGAGCGGCTGCCCTGTTCCTGCTTCGTCCCGCCGGGTGGGAATTCGAGCTGGGAAGGCGAGTGGAACGCTTCGCCCAGGGACGAGCCGAGGGCCGGATGGCCGAACTCGATGGCCGGGTGGCAGCCGCCAAGCGGCGGGAGGTCGAGGCCAAGCGCCGGTGGCAGGAGGCAAAGCGCCGGATCAAGGAGTTGGAGAAGCTCCGTCGTGACGAGGTCGAGGCGGTGAGGAGCCAGCTCCGGGAGCTTCGAGAAGCCGATCGCATCGAGGATGAACAGCACGCCCGCCTGGTCGCTGAGCTCGAGGCCGCCCGCTGCAAGGCCGAAACGGCCCATCGGCAGGAGGTCGAGGCCGCCGAAACGCTCAAACAGCGGCTGCGCAAAGCCGAGGAGCAGCGGGCCGATGTCGAGAAACGAATTCAATCCGGCAGCCAGGTGGCGTGGGGGAGCGGAGATCCGATCGCCCTCGCCCGCCACCTCGACACTCTGGTACGGACGGTTGAGGCGGACCCGGCGCTGCTCGAGTTCACCAAACCGCCGGCGGAACGCGCGTGGAAGCTTCCACCCGGCGCCCGGCCCGACGATCGGAATTCCATCGACTGGCTAATGCGCCAGCCGTTGCCGTTCACCCTTGTCGTCGACGGCTACAACGTGACATTTCGCTTGAGCGGGGGGCCGGATTCCGCCGCCCGGGACCGGCTAAACGAAGAGCTGTCCCGTTTCAAGCTCCGAACCAAGACCCCAGTCAACGTCGTAGCCGTCTACGACTCGGCCATCAACCCGGAAGTAGAGACCGGCGTCGGCCCGGGCGGAGTTTGGCTGCGCTTCACTCGGGACGGCCTCACCGCCGACGATGACATCCGCAGTCTCGTCGCCGATTCCGAGGTTCCAGTCGTCGTCGTTTCGAGCGACCGCGAGGTCCGCGAGGGGTCCGAGCAGTTCGGTGCCATTGCACTGTGGTCCGAGGCCCTCATCGCTTGGATCCAGGGCCGCTGAGGTCCTCAGGTGCCGATCGTTTTCTCGACGGAGCGGAGCTCCTGGCAGGTTTGCATCACTCGCTCGGCCATGGCTGCTTCGGCTACCTTGAGGTAGGACCTCGGGTCGTAGACCTTCTTGTTGCCGACCTCACCGTCGATCTTGAGCACCCCGTCGTAATTCGCCATCATGTGGCCGGCAATCGGCCGGGTGAAGGCGTACTGGTTGTCGGTGTCGACGTTCATCTTGATGACGCCGTAGTCGACCGCGTCGTGAATCTCCGACATGAGCGAGCCGCTCCCGCCGTGAAACACGTAGAGGAAGCGGGCACCGGGATGGTTCCCCTTCAGGGTTTCCTGACATTCCTTGAGGATCTCAGGCCGCAGCTTGACGTTGCCCGGCTTGTATGAGCCGTGCACATTGCCGAAGGTCGCCGCCAGCAGGTAGGTGCTCTCACCGGGAACACCGAGCGCCTCGACCACCTTCATCACGTCCTCGGGGCTGGTGTAGAGGTTGGCGTTCTCGTCGGCGGCCACGCCGTCCTCTTCGCCACCGACGACCCCGGCCTCGACCTCGAGCAGCACATCGAGGGGAGTCATCTCCTCGTACAACTGAGCCGAGATCTTCAGGTTCTCGTCGAGCGGGATGGCCGATCCGTCGAACATATGGCTTTGGAACAGCGGCGGCTTGCCCTGGCTGCGGCGCTCCCTGGCGATTTCGAGCAGCGGGCGAATGAAGGTATCCACTTTGTCTGCCTGGCAATGATCGGTGTGGAGCGCGAAGTTCACCGGGTAGCGGTCGGCGAGGGTGCCGGCGAACTCGGCCAGCGCGGCGGCTCCCAGCGCCATGTCCTGGATGTGGGTGCCGCTGGCGAAGCTTCCGCCCCCGGTGCTGATCTGGATGATGCCGTCCGACTCGGATTCGGCCAGCCCCCGCATGGCCGCATTGATGGTCTCCGACGAGGTGACGTTGATGGCGGGGAAGGCGTACTTTCCCTCCTGGGCGGCGGCGAGCATCGCCTGGTAGGTGTCGGGTGTTGCGATCGGCATGACTGGTCCTCCGTCTCAAGTTCTCGACTGAACCCTACAGTTGCCGCGTGCAGCAACAGTCAGACGAAAGGCCCGAAGCCGGGGGACCGGCCGTTGTCCAGTATTTCAAGTACTCGGGCGACCTTCACTGGCGCCACGACCTGGTGTATCTGGGCGACGACGGGCACGGCACCTGGCTGGGCGGTCCTGCCGGCACCACCATCCAACGAGGCCACGAACCGCCCAAGCGCTGGCCGAGCCCGTTTGTGCAGCTGGTTGCTCCCGGCCAATGGTGGACTCTGTTCTTCAACGGCGACCACTCAGACGACTACCGCATCTATGTGGATGTGATCACCCCGGCGACCTGGTCGCAAGGGGGTCGGGTGGAGATGGTCGACCTCGATCTCGATGTGGTATTGCACCACGATGGATCGGTCGAGCTCCTCGACGAGGACGAGTTCCTGGAGCACGCCCGGCTGTTCTCCTACCCGGACTGGCTGGTCGACCGGGCCCGGGTGGCGGCCGCCGAGCTCATGATCGAGGTCGAAGCGAGGGCCGAGCCATTTGGCACTGCCGGCGAGCCCTGGCTGAGGATGGTGGAGGGGAATCCTTCGGGTTCCTAGGCAGACTGCTTTCGCAGCTGCTTCTGTGATCGCATCTCCGGCGCAGCCGGGAGGGGGACGATCCCGAGCGGACCCGGTGAGCACGAGATGGCGGTAGCTTTGGCCGGCTATGACCAATCCCGTTCCACCTCCGAGTCGTATGGGAGGGTTGGTGGTCACCGGTGAGGGTTCCCGGGTGGAGGCGTACGGCACCCTGGATTGGAGCCTGCTGGGGTCGATTTCGTTGATCTGGGGTGCCTCGTTCCTGTTCATCGCAGTCGGGCTTCGGAGCCTGGATGCTGGTGTCCTTGCGTCGGCCCGCGTGTTGCTGGGTGCGGGGTCCTTGGCGATGTTTCCGGCTGCCCGCCGGGGTATCGCCGTCCGCGACCGGGGCCGCGTGATCGCCATCGGACTGGTGAGTCAGGCGGCCCCGGCCCTGTTGTTTGCGCTCGCCGAGGAGCGTATCGAGAGTGCCCTGGCCGGCATGCTGGTGAGCGCCACGCCGATACTGACCGCCCTCCTCATGGCTGCCATCACCCGGCGACTACCCGGACGTCTGCAGATGGTCGGGTTGACCATCGGCTTCGGAGGGGTGGTGGCTTTGACCCTCCCGAGCCTGGCCGGGGCCGGGGGCTCCGCCCTCGGTATCTTCTACGTGATCCTGGCGATCTCCGGCTACGCCTTCGCCAACGTGCTCTACCCACCGCTGCAGCAGACCTACGGAGCATTGCCGGTGATCATGTGGGCGCTGGTGGCTGCCTCGCTGGTCCTCTTGCCGCTTGGCATTCTCGGTCTCCCCGACTCGAGTTTCGAGTGGGGCCCGGTGGTGGCGGTGGTCACGCTGGGGGTCGTCGGCACCGGGATCGCGCGGGCGATGCACATGACGCTCATCGGCCGGGTCGGTCCCAACCGGGGAGCGGTCGCCGGCTATTCGATTCCCGTCATCGCCCTCATCCTGGGAGTGGTCTTTCTCGACGAGACGGTCAAGCTGATCCAGGTGATGGGCGTCTTCATCGCGTTGGTCGGCAGCTACCTCGTGACCCGCAGAGAGTCGCGCCTTGTCGCCGACGAGGGGTCCGGCCCGGCGTGATGCCGATCGGTGGGTGGTGAGCGGTTGGCGGTTAGCCTCCAGTCGATGAGCACCAAGAAGCGCGATCTAGGCGTCACTCCGCTCAGCGAGGATGTCTCGGCCTGGTACAACGAAATCGTCTTCAAGGCCGAGCTGGCCGACCGGGGACCCGCCAAGGGCACGATGGTCATCCGGCCATACGGCTTTGCCATTTGGGAGCTGCTCCAGCAACAGCTCGACCAGCGGTTCAAGGACACCGGGCACGTCAACGCCTACTTCCCGTTGTTCATCCCCGAGAGCTACCTCCACCGCGAGGCCGACCACGTGGAAGGGTTCTCGCCCGAGCTGGCGGTCGTCACCCACGCCGGTGGCAAGAAGCTCGACGAGCCGCTCATCGTGCGACCCACGTCGGAGACGGTCATCGGCGAGATGTATGCCCGCTGGATCTCGTCCTACCGGGACCTGCCGGTCTTGATCAACGCCTGGAACAACGTGGTCCGTTGGGAGCTGCGGCCGCGCATCTTTCTCCGTACCACCGAGTTCCTCTGGCAGGAGGGACACACCGCCCATGCCGATGAAGCGGAGGCAATGGAGGAGACGCTCCAGATGCTCGACGTCTACGCAGAGTTCGCCAGGAATGTCGCCGCGATCCCGATGATCGAGGGCGAGAAGACACCGGGGGAGCGGTTCGCCGGTGCGGTGCGCACCTTCACCATCGAAGGGATGATGCGAGACGGCAAAGCCCTCCAGTCGGGCACTTCTCACTATCTCGGAACCAACTTCGCCAGAGCGTTCGACATCACCTTCACCGACGAGAACAACGAGGTCCAGCTGGTCCACACCACGTCGTGGGGCATGTCGACCCGCATGATCGGTGCCGTCATCCTGGCGCACGGCGACGACCAGGGCCTGGTGCTGCCGCCGCGTCTGGCGCCCACCCAGATTGTCATCATTCCGATTGGGCGGGACGAGTCGGGGGAGGCCGCGCAGACAAAGGCCGCTGAGCTGGCGGCGAGCCTGCGGGCGGCGGGGGTTCGGGTCCACGTCGACGACCGTGATGCGTCCCCGGGTTTCAAGTTCAACGACTGGGAGCTCAAGGGGGTGCCCCTGCGTGCCGAGCTCGGACCCCGCGACCTCGAGGCCGGCCATGTGCTGGTGGCACACCGGGTGGGGGAGCACGACGAGAAGGGCCGGCCCGTCAAGGAGGCGATCCCGTTCTCCGAGTTCGTGGGCCGGGTTCCCCACATGCTTGACGAGTATCACGGCTATCTGCTGGCCAGGGCCGACACCTACCGGGAAGCGAACACGAGCGTCGCCGACGATTGGGACGCCTTCGCCGGCCAGGTCGGCACCGGGTTCGCGCTCGCCTTCCACTGTGGCCGTCCCGAATGCGAGAACGACATCAAGGCGGCGACATCAGCGACTCCCCGCTGTATTCCCACCTACGGGGAGGCCGCCGAGGGGGTGTGCATCCGATGCGACAACCCGTCGGCCTACGGCAAGCTTCTGGTGTTCGGCCGGGCGTATTAGAAGTCCCAGGTCCCAAGTCGCCGGTTCTCAGACCCATAGGCGGCGACGAGCGCGAGCGCCAGCCGAGGTTCCACCCTCTGCACGAGATCAACGAAATCTTGATCCGCTTGGACCTTGACCATGCGGCCTCCCACCGCCTCTACTTGATTAGACCATCCAACACCCAGAACGGGTCACACGCGATGTGGCAGCTGGTCGGTGGGTCTTTCTTGTCACACCCGGCAGATAACACGGGCGCCTGTGATGACTGCGTCGTGACGGTGCTGCTGGCTGGTCAGTCGTTGCGGAGGGTCGAGCTCGACAACACCGAGGCCGATGCCATTGACAACCTGGCCGAAGCGGGCCTGGTGCCGAAGCTCCGCCTCCTCAAGCGCGCCGGCAACGAGTAGTCGATTCCGCTTCCTGGGAGCGAGCGACCCTCGCCGGCCAATGGCGCTCGATATGGGTGGGGCCTCATGCGACTCGGGACGACTTCCCATTAGGGTTTCGTGTCATGTCCGCAGAACCTCCAGCATCGGTGTTCCTCGACATCGCCGGAGAGGTAGAGGTACCCGCCGAGGGGACGCTCAGCCGGGTTCTCTACCGAGACGACCAGATTCGTGTGGTCGTGTTCGCTTTTGACGAGGGGCAGGAGCTCACCGATCACACGGCGTCGAAGCCGGCCATTGTGCAGGTCGTCTCCGGACGGATTCGGCTCGACCTGGACGGCGACCCCGTTGAGCTTGGACCGGGATCGTGGGTGCGGATTGCCGCCCACCTGACGCACGCGGTATTTGCTCTCGAGCCGACCGTCATGATGCTCACGTTGCTGCCTGCTGCCTAATCCGCGCCGGACCCGTCATGGTGGTTCCCTTCACCGAGGTCGACTCCGCTTGCTAGCGGCGAGCCAGCCTCGGTGGCGAGGGGCGCTCGATTTGTGCGGGCCTCATGCGACTCGGCGAGATGTCTCTTCACCCTTCGGCATCAAGAACGCGAAGACTCCGGCAACAATGAATAGGGCAGGAATGTCGCCCACGAGGTTGGTGCGTTCTGCGTCATCCACGATGGCCTGCACCAGCATGATGCCGCCGTGGACAATGCTCGACCACACGGTGAACCAGATGAGACTCCGGTTGGCGAGGGGGTTCCTGGCCGCCAAGATCAGAAACACGCCCAAGGTGGCATATACACCCATGATCATCTGCTCGTACTCGGACTGCGGCGGCTCCCATCCAAAGCCGTCATGCCACTGCCACATCAAGAGGGGAACCCCGACAACGAAGATTCCCCCGATCGCCTCTCAGCTACCTTCGTGAACCTCGACAATGTCGTCGGCCACCAGACCATGTGCTTTCCGGTGCACGGCCATGGCCACCTCCGCGCTCGGAGCCTCGACCAGGCAATAGACGGCGCCTTCGGCTTCGTTGTACCAGTACTGCTGGCATTCCACGCCGTACTTTTCTTGGGTGGCTGCCCCAACGACCCTTGTGGGCTAGCCGAAGCTGGGACAAGGACTCCCATCCCTCCGCAGAAGTTTGGAAACCAAGGCATCGAGGATAAACATGAGCGACCAGCAGATCACAGCGACTGCCAAGTTGGACCCGACAGGAGAGAGACGATGACACAGACCACGGAACCGCTGCCCCCTCACCTCGCCGAACCCTCCAAGATTGGTCAGGAGATAAGTGTCACCGGCAAGTGGATCCCCACCAAGCAGGGTGGACGGTTCCGGAAATCTGCCGAATCGAAGGAGATGCTCGATGAGTGGGAGGACATCCACGCCGGAGCCAGAGCCGATGCCGGGGTGTTGTCGACAGAGATCAACCATGCGGTTGGCGAAGACGCCGTGCTGGTTCACCATGTCTTCAGGGACCCCGACGCCCTGGTTGACTATTTCTCGACGACGGCTACCCAGCACATGGGCGCGCTCACCGCGGTCGCCAAACCCCAGCTACACCTGATTCGCGGCGTCGCCATCCCCGCTCCTGTCAGGGACGCGGTCTTAGCGAAGAACGTGCCGGCGGCGTTCGGGGAATTGCTGTTCGGCTACGTGAAGGAGGACTACCGGCGCCCCGACCCGGAGACGGCGATCATGGTCACCGCCAAATGGACGTGTCACCCGGGCGTTGAAACTCATCTCGAAGATCTCAAATACTGGTGGCAGCGGGTTGGGACCGACGCCTATTCGATCGAAAAGGGTCTGCTCAGGTTCGAGGCCTACCGGGTGGTTGGGGAGGATGCCTTGATCATCCACGAGACGTTCGAGAACAGTGACGAATTGAAATTCCATCTGTCGAAGGGCACTGCCGAGAAATACAAGCAGGACATCGACCAGGTGGCGGCGCCCGAGGCCTATTTCTTCCGCGGCCCGGTCTCGTGGACCATCAGGACCTACTCCAAGTTCTTGCACCTACCTGCTACGTACTCCAGCCAGGGAAGCCACTTCACCCAGCCGGGGGGAACTATGAGCGATGGAGCCACGGCCTGACGGAGGCCGGGACGAAACGCAACCGGCGTTGTTAAACGAGTTCTGACCGCGCTATGCGTGTCGCCATTCCGGGGTGCCGTTGCCGGGCGACGCCGAACCCCGCGACACAACCGTATTGAGAAGTCACCCTGATCGTCGGTCCAGTTGACGTTTCCTCCACCGCAGCCGGGAACGTTTGTATGCCCGGACCTTGCGCACAATCGGAACGAGCCCAGTCGCGATCACCAGCAGAACGACCAGGGCGAATATGACGAAGGTCGTGACCTCGTTTTCGATCTCCGCACCTCACATGCTTGCCTGCTGTCACCTTATTAGGTTTTCGCGCTTACGGTTCTACAGGCATTGAATATGAATCGTGCGGCCAAACCCACACCCCGGCCCGACCCCAGTTCCCTCTCGAGCACCAACCCCGATTAGTGGACCACCTCGGTGTCTATTCCGAGCAACGGCTCGGACTAATCGCCGCCGGCCATACCCCACCCTGACGAGACCGCGGACGGACAGCTCGGCCTACTCGTCGGTCACGCATCCTTCGGAGGCCGACTTCACCGTCCGGATGTACTTGGCGAGAGTTCCTCTCATGGCCTTCAGCGGTGGCGGCGTCCACGCAGCCCGACGTCGCTCGAGTTCGGCGGGGTCCAACTCCACCTCGATTGTCCGCGTTGTGGCGTCGATGGTGATGGTGTCGTCGTCCTCGATCAGAGCGATCGGTCCCCCCTCTTGAGCCTCAGGCGTGACATGCCCGACGATGAAGCCGTGTGATCCTCCAGAAAACCGGCCGTCGGTGATGAGAGCTACCTCGGAACCGAGCCCGGCGCCCATGATCACCGAAGTGGGCGTGAGCATTTCGGGCATTCCCGGACCGCCCTTCGGCCCCTCGTAGCGGATGACAACCACATCGCCGGGGCCGATTTCACTGGCTTCGGCGGCGGCCAGCATTTCCTCTTCGCTGTCGAACACCCGCGCCGGTCCGCTGAACCGCACGCCCTCCTTGCCGGTGACCTTGGCCACGGCCCCCTCGGGCGCCAGGCTGCCGCGCAAGATCTGGATGTGGGCGGTTTCCTTGATGGGTCGTTCCCACGGTTGGATGACATCCTGGCCTTCCGCCAGAGCCGGGAGATCGGCCAGATTCTCGGCCAGGGTACGCCCGGTCACCGTCAGACAGTCGCCCTCGATAGCGTCGTGCTCGAGCAGCAGCTTGAGCACCGCCGGTGTTCCCCCCACCTGGTGGAGATCCTCCATCACATATCGGCCGCTCGGCTTCAAATCGGCAAGGAACGGAACCCGGTCGCTCACGGCCTGGAAGTCATCGATGCTCAGATCAACATCCACCGATCGCGCCATCGCGATCAGATGTAGCACCGAGTTAGTGGATCCACCCAGCGCCATCGTGATGGCCATGGCGTTGTCGAAGGCGGCCCGGGTCATGATGTCGGTGGGGAGGATGTTCTCCTCGAGCAATCTCCGGATGGCGGGTCCCGCTCGTAGGCACTCGTCGAGCTTGGCCGGGTCGGTGGCCGGGGTGGAGGAGCTGTAGGGCAGGCTCATCCCCAGCGCCTCGATGGCGGATGCCATGGTGTTGGCCGTGTACATGCCACCGCAGGCACCCGCACCCGGGCAGGCGTGACGGACGATGTCGAAGCGCTCCTCTTCGCTGATCCGGTTGGCGATGTACTCCCCATAGGACTGAAATGCCGACACGATGTCGAGCGCGTCGCCGCCCGGGGCGAAACCGGCCCGAATGGTTCCGCCGTACACCATGATCGAGGGACGGTTGACCCGGCCCATCGCCATCACCGAGCCGGGCATGTTCTTGTCGCAGCCGGGGATGGAGACGTTGGCGTCGTACCACTGAGCCCTCATCACGGTTTCGATGGAGTCGGCGATGAGGTCGCGGCTCTGCAGGGAGTAGCTCATTCCTTCGGTGCCCATGGCCATGCCGTCGGAGACGCCGATGGTGTTGAAGCGCATCCCGACCAGCCCGGCTGCCGCCATGCCTTCCTTGACCTTGGCCGCCAGTTGATCGAGGTGCATGTTGCACGAGTTGCCTTCGTACCACATGCTGGCGATACCCACCTGGGCCTTGTTCATGTCGGCTTCGGTCAACCCGGTGGCAAAGAGCATGGCCTGCGAGCCCCCCTGTGACGCCGGTTGGGTGATGCGGCGGCTGTGCTTGTTGAGGTGGCGGGCCATTCCGGCATGTTAGGGGGGAGTCCTGCCTTGGTTCCTAGCCTGCGGGCATGGATGCACCTCCGCGTGACGGATTGCTCGATCGCTTGCGCCGGGTCGGTGAGGAGGGGGGACTGGTCGGGTTGGGAGTGTGCTCGGTTGAGCCGTTCGATGAGGTCCGGGTCGAAATGGCACGCCGTATCGACACCGGCCTGGCCGGGAGGCGCCGTTTCACTTACACCGATCCGACGGTCGCCACCGACGTGTCCCGCTCGTTTCCCTGGGCCCGGCGTCTGGTGGTCGGGAGCTTCACCTACCTCCCGGCTGCCGGCAATCCCGGCCCTCCGGCCGCCGGCACCGGCCGGATCGCCCGTTTCGCCACCGTCGACCACTACCGGGGCCTGCGGGCCGCCTTGTCGGAGGTGGCCGCGCATCTGGCTGCGGCCGGGTACCGGGCCGAGGTGCTGGCCGATGACAACCGCCTGGTCGATCGGGGGGCGGCGGTCCGGGCCGGGGTGGCGTGGTGGGGGAAGAGCACGATGGCGCTCGCTCCCAAGTATGGCCCGTGGCTGCTGCTCGGCTCGGTGGTCACCGACGCCGAGCTGGCGGAGAGCGAGCCGATGGCACGGGACTGTGGCACCTGTGTGGCCTGCGTAACAGCCTGTCCGACCGGCGCTCTCAACCAGGAAGGCGTGCTGGATGCCACCCGCTGCATCTCCTACTGGGCCCAAACGCCCGGCTCGATCCCGCTGGACATCCGCCAGGCCTGGGGGGACCGCCTGTACGGATGTGACGACTGCCTCGATGCGTGTCCCCCCGGCGGTCGGCTGGCCGAAACCTCTGCCGCCAGTGAGGGCCGGGTAGATCTGCTCGCATTGCTGGAGCGAACCGACGAGGAGCTGATGGCAGAGTATGCCCACTTCTATGTTCCCCGCCGCGATGCCCGCTTCTTGCGTCGCAACGCCCTGGTCGCCCTCGGGCACCGCGGGACGGCCGAAGCGGTGCCGGTGCTGACGCAATACCTGGCGTCGGGCCCCGCGATCTTGCGCGGCCATGCCGCCTGGGCGCTTGGCCGGGTGGGAGGCGCCGATGCCAGCGGCGCGCTTCGCCGCGCCCTGGCCGAGGAGGCCGACCCGGCCGTGGTCGACGAGCTGGAGGCTGCGCGGCGGGAAGTGGAGAGGCCCTGATCTGCCCGCCAGTACGCTGCGGGTTATGAAAGGACGTCGATGAGAGCCGTGTTCGGGTTGGCGCTCGGGTTCGGTTCGGTGGCCGTGCTCGGGTGGATCATCGCGGTGGCGGTTGCCGAGTCGGTCGAGGGCTGGGAGAAGGTGAGTCCGGACGCCCGCTTCGGACTCACCGGTCGCCGGGCAGTCGCGGCCGTGTTTGGCTTCGGCATGGCCGGGCTTTCTGCCGCCTACGCCGGCTGGCCGATGGCGGTGGCCACGCTGGCCGCGGCTGCCGGCGCGGTGGTCGCCGCCGCCATCGCCGGCCTCACCACGTGATCCTCATCGCCGACGTCCACGGGGCGACCACCAAACTGCGCCGACTCGTGTCCACGCTCGGCGAGCCACTGTTGGTGCTCGGCGACTTCATCAACTTCATCGATTACCGAACCTGCGACGGCATCCTCGCCGACGTTGCAGGCCATGATTTCGTCCGCCGGCTCATCGAGCTGCGGATGGAAGGCCGTTTCGATGAGGCCCGGGCACTCTGGAGGAGCTCGAATGACGGACGGGAGGAAGAACTGTGGGCCCGATTCGCCGAGTTGGCCGATGCCGCTTATGCCGACATCACGTCGGCACTAGTGGGTGCGGGCGCCCATGTCACTTACGGCAACATCGACCGAGTCGACCTGCTCACGAAACATCTGCCGCCCGGCAACGAGTTCGTCGACCACGGGCGTTTCGAGATCGAAGGGTGGACGGTGGGGATCATGGGCGGGGGCGTCAAGTCCGGCTTGAACGTCCCCGGTGAGGTGGCCGACGCTGAGATGGAAGCGCGTCTCGAGGGGCTGGGGGCGGTCGACATCCTCTGTACGCATGTGGCGCCGGCGGTGCCGCAGCTGCAACGCGACGTAGTAGGAGGCATGTCCAAGGGATCGCCGGCGGTGCTTCGCTACCTCGAGCGGTATCAGCCGTCATATCACTATTTCGGCGACATCCACCAGCCGCAGGCAACCCAATGGCGGGTGGGGGAGACGCGGTGCCGCAATGCCGGCTACTTTCGGGCTACCGGCCGGGGGCTGCATCACCCCGCCGCCTGATTCGGGCACCTGGCTACCCTTCGGTGCGCATTGGCAAGAGGAGCGCGATGGCTGAGGGCACGGTACAAACGATCCAGGTAGATGCACCCGCCGAGGTGGTATTCGACGTCGCCGCCCACGTCGAGAACTTCCCCGAATGGGCCACCGGCGTGCGTGAGACCGAAGTCCTGAAGACCAATGAAGATGGAACCCCCGCCCGGGCCCGCCTGGTGGTCGACGGCATGATTCGCACCATCACCTACGTGCTCACCTACACCTACGAAGGGATCGCCCGGATCGAATGGACCGCCGAACCGGGAGATGACATCGCCGAAATGGAGGGTCGCTACGAGTTCTACGACCTGGAGGACGGTGGCACCGAAGTCGTGTATGCCCTCAAGGTCGAGCCGAACTTCAAGGTGCCCGGCCTGCTGCGGCGCCAGGCCGAGAAGCAGATCGTCGGCACTGCCCTGCGCGGCCTGCGGGATCGTGCTGAGGAGCTGGCCTCGGCCGCCGACTGATGCGGGTCCTGCTCGTTACCGGCAAGGGAGGGGTCGGCAAGACCACGGTCGCCGCCGCCACCGCCCTCAAAGCCGCCGATCTGGGATATCGCACCCTGGTCATGTCAACGGATCCGGCCCACAGCCTGGCGGACGCATTCGACAACTCGCTCGGCGACGAGCCATACGCGGTCGCCGACAACCTGGTGGCCCAGCAGATCGATTCTCAACACCGGCTCGAGCAGTACTGGGGGGAGGTGCGCGAATACCTCACCGACCTTTTCGATTGGAGCGGTCTGCGCGGCATCGAGGCAGAAGAGTTGTCGGTGTTCCCGGGGATGGATGAGCTGTTCGCGCTCGCCGACGTGAAAGACCATGCGGTGTCCGGTGCCTACGACCTGCTGGTGGTCGATTGTGCCCCGACGGCTGAGACGCTGCGGCTCCTCTCCTTGCCGGAGATCCTCGGGTGGTACATGGACAAGATCTTTCCGGTCGAGCGGAAAGTCGTGAAGGCGATGCGTCCCGTCCTCAGCCGGGTGGTCTCCATCCCGATTGCCGGCGAGGAGGTGTTCGACGCCGCCGAAGGATTCTATGGCCGCATCCAGGGGGTACGCGACATCCTCACCAACCCGTTCGTTACCAGCGCCCGCCTGGTGCTTAATCCCGAGAAGATGGTCATCAGCGAGGCCCGCCGCACCTACACCTACCTCGGCCTGTTCGGCTACGCGGTCGACGGGGTGGTGGTCAACCGGGTGCTGCCGGATGCCATCACCGACCCGTATTTCAAACGCTGGCAAGAAGTACAGGCAGACCATCTGGTCGACATCGAGTCGGGGTTCGCCGACGTGGACATTCGACGGCTCCGGCTGTTCGACGAGGAAATGGTCGGGGTCGACAAGCTCCGCCTGCTCGCCGATGAGCTGTACGAGGATCTCGACCCGACCGAGCGTCTCTCCGATGGCGAACCGTTCCAGGTGATCGACGACGGTGATGACGTGATCCTTGCCATGTCGGTGCCGTTTGCCGAAAAGGGCGATGTAGACGTGGTGCGATACGCCGAGGAGCTGATCGTTACGGTAGGTGCATACCGCCGGGCTTTCGTCCTCCCGGATTCGCTCCGGCGCCGTGAGGTGCGGCGAGCCCAGCTGGAGGACGGAATTCTACGAGTCACGTTTGGAGCACCGGGATGAGCCCTGAAGAAGAAGAGGAAGAGCGTATCAAGCGAGCCGCCCAGCGGGCCGGTTACCACCTGGTCAAAGCGATGTCGGAGGTCCTGGCCGCCATCAGCGCCGCCCTCGAGGAGCTGCGCGGCCCTACCGACGACGACTCCGATTCCGGCATCGTCCACATCGATATCGAGTAGTCATGGCTGAGGACATCGTCGAGATCGCTCGCTTTTTCAACATCATGGAAGGGGAGGTGGCCTGTGCTCAGCTGCGGGCTCAGGACATCAAGGCCTACCTCAAGACCGACAACGCCGGCGGCATCCACCCCGAGCTCAACTTCACCCGCGGAGTCCGCCTGATGGTGCTGGCCGGCGACGAAGACCGGGCCAGGGCGCTCATCGGGGCGGAGTGACGGACACTAAGGTGCCAGGTTCATGACCGACCTATCCGCCCGCGTCTCCCACCCGGCCGTCCAGAAAGCCATCGCCGCGGTGCCCAACCTGGTCAAGCTCGGGTACCGGCTGCTGAAGGACCCGCGGGTACCTGTGAAGCAGCGGGCATTCGTGGGCGCCGCCCTCGCCTATATGGTGGCTCCGGTCGACGTGATCCCGGACTTCATCCCGTTCCTGGGCCGGGCCGACGATCTCCTCATCCTGGCCTTCGCGCTTAATTCGATGTTCGAGGCCGCCGGCGAGGCGATCGTTCACGAACACTGGGATGGCACCGGCGATGTCCTCGAGATCGTTTCCGGTGTGATCGAATGGGGAGCGTCGCTGGTTCCCTGGCCGGTGCGGCGGGCGGTGAAGCGGTTCCTGCGGGGATTTTGAGAGAGCGCTCGGCGGGCCGAGGCTCACAGGTTTCGTAGCTCCCGACGGAGAAGCTTGCCGGTGGTGGTGCGGGGCAGGTCATCGAGATAGAAGATTCGTTGCGGCACCTCGTGAGCCGCCAGCCGGGTGCGGACGTGATGCTGGAGTTCGGCAGTCAGTTCATCATCCGGCTCGAAGCCGGGCCGAAGCACGAGGTAGGCGACCGGCACCTGTCCTCGGCTTTCGTCCGCAGCCCCCACCACCGCCGCCATGGCGACGGCCGCATGTCCGAGCAACGATTCCTCGATCTCGCCCGGCCCGATGCGGTAACCCCGCGACGAGATCACATCGTCTTTTCGGGACGAAAACCACAGGTAGCCGTCCTCGTCTTCGAGGCCGAGGTCACCGGTCAGCAGCCATTCGTCGCGATACTTGCCGGCGGTGGCGTCGGGACGATTCCAGTATTCGAGCATGATCACGGGGTCGGGACTGCGGACGCAGATCTCGCCGATCTCGCCGACCAGGCGTCGCCCCTCATCATCCAGCACCGCCACCTGATGGCCGGGCAGCGGTCTTCCCATCGATCCCGGCTTGATCGGCCACACCGACGAGCAGTTGCCGACCACGAGGTTGGCTTCGGTCTGGCCATAACCCTCGTTGATCCGACAGCCGAGATTGGCCTCGGCCCACGAGAGCAGCTCGGCGCCGAGCGGTTCGCCGCCGGTGAAAACCGCTCGCAGGACCAGCTCCTCACTCCCGGCGTCCTGTGATCGCATCAGCTTGAGGGCGGTCGGCGGCAGGAAGGCGAGCGTGACCCGGTGCTCGACCATGAGATCAACAGCGTGGTGCGGGTCGAAATCCGATTCGGTGCTCACGACCGTCATGCCGAAGTACCAGGCCGGGACCAGAACATCCATCAGGCCCCCGATCCAGGCCCAGTCGGCCGGAGTCCAGATCACGTCGCCCGGGCGGGGTGCGAACTCGTAAAACGACTCGAATCCCGGCAGGTGTCCATAGAGTGATCGATGGGGCAGCAGCGCTCCCTTGGGAGGACCGGTCGTGCCCGAGGTGTAGATGAGGTAGGCGGGCTCGTCGGCTTGGGTGTCGGCCGCGGATGGCATCGGCTCGCCGGAGCAGAACCCATCGAAGTCTCCTTCCGGCCCGCTCACGACCAACGGCAGGTTGGGAGCCGCCTCCGCCAGTTTGGCCACGTTGTCGGGACTGGCGACGCCCAGCTTTGCGCCGGAGTCGGCCAACCGGTACGCCAGCGCATCGATCCCGAACAGCGATGCCAGCGGCAGCGAGACCGCTCCGGCCTTCCACGTCCCGAGATGGGCGACTCCGGTTTCGATCGACTGGGGCGCCACCACCGCCACCCGGTCGCCCCGCTTGATACCGCGACGAATCAGTTCTCCCGCCAAACGATCGGATCGGTCCGCGATTGAGCCAAACGAGTGATCGGTGGCGTGGCCGGCGCCATCCACGACCCGCAATGCCGTCTTCCCGGGCTCATCGAGCGGACAACACGCAACCCCCATGTTGAATCGAGCGGGGATCGGCCATTCGAAGCGCCGGCACAGTGATTCATAGGTCATGCCGTCGTGGGGGTGAAGCAGCCGTTGGCCGGGCATGCGTCGAGTGTAAGGATCGAGAGCTGCCGGCGCGGTCCACCGAGCTACCACGCGTTGGTGGGCGTTCCCGCTACCTTGGCGGCATGGAATTCCGTCGTATCTCCAACCTCCCGCCCTATGTGTTCGCCGAGGTCAATCAGCTGAAGCAGGAGGCCCGCCGGGCCGGGGAGGACATTGTCGATCTGGGCTTCGGCAACCCGGACATCCCCTCGCCACCGGCGGTGGTGGAGAAGCTGGTCGAGGCCGCCCGCCAGGAGAAGAACCATCGCTACTCGGCCTCGCGGGGCATCCCCAACCTCCGCAAGGCGATTGCCGACCGCTATCAGCGCCGCTTCGGCGTGACCCTGGACCCGGACACCGAGGCCATCACCACCATCGGGGCCAAGGAGGGCCTGGCCCACCTGATGTGGGCGCTGGTGCAGCCGGGCGACGTGGCCCTGGTGCCGGAACCTTCCTATCCCATCCACATCTACGCCCCGGTGCTGGCCGGGGCCGAGGTGCGCACCGTGCATCTCAGCCTGGACGCCGACTTCTTCCAGCGGCTGCGTGAAGAGTTCGCCCAAACCTGGCCCCGCCCCCGGGTCATCCTCACCTCGTTCCCGCACAATCCGACCACTGCGGTGGTCGGCCTCGATTTCTTCGAACGGCTCGTCGCCTTCGCCCGCCAGAACGATGTCTTCCTGGTCAACGACTTCGCCTACGCCGATGTCCACTACGACGGCTACATTCCCCCGTCCCTGCTCGAGGTACCGGGGGCTCGAGAGGTTGGGGTTGAGCTGTACACGCTCACCAAGGGTCACTCGATGGCCGGCTGGCGAGTCGGATTTGTCGTCGGCAACGCCGCCGCGGTCGCCGCCCTCGCCAAGCTCAAGTCGTACCTCGACTACGGCACGTTTCAGCCGATCCAGATCGCCTCCATCATCGCCCTCAACGAGCAGGATGAATATCCGGCAACCGTGTCCGCCATCTACAAGAAGCGCCGCGATGTGCTGGTCGACGGGCTCAACCGGGCGGGCTGGAAGGTCGAGAAACCGGCTGCCACCATGTTCGTGTGGGCGGAAATCCCCGGCCCCTACGCCGATACCGGCTCACTGGAGTTCGCCAAGTACCTGCTGCGAGAGGCCAAGGTGGCCGTGAGCCCGGGGATCGGCTTTGGTCCCTCGGGTGAGGGCTACGTTCGCTTCGCGCTGGTCGAAAACCAGCACCGGATCGCCCAGGCGGTGAAGGGGATTCGCCGCGCTCTCAACAAGCTCTAGCTCCGATAGTCCTAGCTCACCAGCTCGACCGATACCGGCGGAAGTGCTCCACCCGACGGGTTGAGTCGGGAGGCGAGCAGTGGCGTATTGGGAAGCAGGAAGGAGGTGGATTGGATGATTGGGGAGCTGACCAGGACCGGCCCGGCGGCGCCTGGATAGTACAGGTCGTTGTCGAAGGCGAGCAGGTCGAGGAAGACGGCTCGGAAGTGATCGAACCTGATATCGCTTCCCCCCGAGACGACCGAATCCGGGGTCAGTTGAGGGATGATCATGAACCGGGGGGACGTGAAGATGTCGGGCGAGAACAACTCGCCGCCCATCCAGTTGGACATGCAGATGTGGGTTCGGTTGCTGGCTTGCTGGGGCGTCAGGCCGATGAAGCCGGCCCGATCACACCCGACGGTGGTGTTGGGAACCAGGTAATCCCACAGCGGGCGGTTGTCGGCCGGATAGTCGATTCCGGACTGGTTGACGATGACCTTGGGGTTGGGGCCTTGCTGCAACAGCGGCGTTTCGCCTGGGCCCAGATACGGTCCCCCTTCCAGCACTCCCTCGGTGAACGGATTGGGGAAGTTCCCGGTGTCGGTCCGCGTTTCGTTCGGATCGGCGATGCCACACGGCACACCGTCGTGCACGATCGGGTCTCCGACCTCCCAGGTACCGAGCCGGTGGTCGATCCCGAGAGCAAGGTTGCGGACGAGCAGGTAGTTTTTGTTCGGCGGGCAGGCCTCCGAATAGCGTTGAAATTCGAGGGATCCGAAGTTGCCCTCGTTGGGTCCGCTGCAGGGTACGAGGGCGTGGCCTCCCGGAGGCTCCTGCAGACAGTAAGTACCGCTCGGCACACCCGCCGGCACTCCGAACGGCCGGAGCGCCAGGACCTGGTAGCCGGCGATGGCGTCGGCCTTGGTTGAGATGGTGTCGAAGCCGATCACTCCCGCGAAGAAGGTGTCGTAGGCCTGGTCGGGGATTCGCACCCGTACTTGACCGATTGCGGTGTTGATGCTCACACAGTCGTTCCCGGGCGTGGGGGCGAAGCCGGCCGGCCGGTCGGCGTCGGCACATGAGGCCCACATGGCGGCCCACTCGGGGTTCGAGTAGCTGAGGTCCAGGTTGCGGCGGGCAAAGTCCATCGCGGTGTCGCGAACCGCCGCCGGTCCATTCGAAACCTCCCAGGTGGCAGCCAGCACGGCGGCGTCGGCCGCGTTCTGGGTCTGGCGGCGGGCGTTGTAGATGTGGCCGAAGTCGAGCACGAAGGCGGCGAATCCGAAAATGGCAACGATCACCAAGGCGGTGAAGGGCAGCACCGCTCCCTCGTCGCCCCGGCCACGTGTTAGGGACACGGTCTGACTCCGTCGGCCCAGTCTGGGGGTTGCTCGATTCTCATCTCGACCGCCTCGGTCAGGGTTGCCCCGCCCAGCACCAGCCCGGTGATGCCGGTGATGCTGTCGACGGGAGCAACCACCTCGACCCGGACGGAATCTCCGACGGCCGGTCCGCTCTTGAGCAGCGAAACGGTGGCGCCACTGGTGGCGAGGTCCATCTGGGCGCAGGTGGCATTGGCGATGTCATCGAGGGTGCCCTGGTTGACCGCGGCCATCCGCGCTCCCTCCCGGGCTCCGTGCCGGACCTCGAGCTGCTGGCTGAACGCCCACCCGGCCTCCACGATGCCGAACAGCAGCAAGAAGAGGACCGGAGCGATGATGGCGAATTCGATCATGGCGGATCCGCGATCTCTTGGATCGCGGTCGCGTCGGCATGATTTCATCCCTCTTCCATCGACCCGTTCGCCGTAGGGCTGAAGCGGAGAGACGGCGGAGAATGACAATCTCCTGCCAACTTAAGGCGATCGCCGGATGCCGTCAGGCTTCTTCGGCCGTACTGGCCAGTGGGAAGTAAGCCTGGTTGGCGTAGTCCATCAGCATGCGATGGGTGGAGAACTGGAACACCGAGCTGACGATGGCCTCTTTCATCATCCGCACCCATGCCTTGGGGACCCCGTCGCCGTCCCGGTCGTAGAACAACGGCACCACCTGGTTTTCGAGCAGGTCGTAGAGCTCGGCGGCGTCCACGTCGTCGCTGTGGGAATCCAGCCCTTGGGGGCCGAACGTCCACCCGTTCTGACCATGCACCGCCCCCTCGGTCCACCAACCGTCGGGGACGCTCAGGTTGAGCCCACCGTTGAGGGCCGACTTCATCCCGGAGGTGCCGCTGGCTTCCTTGGGGGGAACCGGGTTGTTGAGCCACACATCACAGCCACCGGTCAGCAGGCGGCCGACCGCCATGTCGTAGTCCTCCACGAAGAACAGGTGGCCCCGGAACTCGGGCCGCTGGGACAGCTCGACCACCCGCCTGATCAGGTCCTGGCCCCCGGCATCGGCCGGGTGAGCCTTGCCGGCGAAGATGAACTGGACCGGCTTCTCGGGGTGGGTCATGATCGCCTGCAGGCGGGGAAGGTCCTGGAGCAGCAGCGTGGCCCGCTTGTAGGTGGCGAAACGGCGGGCGAACCCGATGGTGAGCCGGTCGGGAGGCAGCATGCTGCGAACCTCGCGTAGTACGTCGGGGCCGGCGCCGTGCCGGCTGAACTCCGCCCGCAGCCGGCGCCGCACCTGGCGGGTCATGGCGTTCTTCTGGGCGAGGTGAGCGTGCCACAACTCGTCGTCGGGAACGTCGCGGATAGCCTCCCACGGCTCGGCACTGGTGAGCTTCGATGGCCAATCGGTGCCGAGGGCCTCGCTGAACACGCGGCCGATGGAGTGGCCCACCCAGGTTGGCACATGGACGCCATTGGTGACGCCGACCGCCGGGCCGCCCACTAGGTGGCTCCACTGCTGGGTGGCGACCTCACCGTGACGCTGGCTGACTCCGTTGACGAAGGCTGCGAACCGGATGGCGAGGGCCCCCATGTCGAAGGCTCCTTCGTCGTGCTCGTTGGTCCTGCCCAGCTTTGCGATGGTAGCGGCGTCGACCTCCGGGAACAGGTAGTCGGTATAGCGCTGGACCTCCGCTAGATCGAATCGCTCATTGCCGGCCGGTACCGGCGTGTGCAGCGTGAACAGGGTCTTGGCCTTCACTTGCCTTTGCGCCTCATCGAAGGAGGCGCCTTCCCGCATTCGCCGGGTGGTTCGTTCCAGGACACTGAAGGCGGCATGCCCTTCGTTGACATGCCACGCCCCGGGGTTGATCCCGAGCTTGCGAAGTACCTTGACGGCGCCGACTCCCAGCACAAACTCCTGGGCGAGGCGCATGTCGCGGCCTCGCACGTACAAATGGTGAGTGATGGTCCGGTCGGCCGGGTCGTTCTCAGGCACGTCGGTGTCCAGCATGATGAGGGGTACCCGGCCGACCTGCACTTTCCAGGCAGCGGCCATCACGCTGCGCCCGGGGAAATCTAGTTCCACCTGCAGCTGCGATCCACCCCGTCCTTGCAGCGGGTGGATGGGACGTCGCGACAGGTCGAGCGCCGGATAGTAGTGCTGTTGGCCTCCGCCGGGATCGACCGCCTGGCGGAAGTAGCCCCGCCGAAACAGCAGCCCGACGGCAACCATGGGAATTCCCAGGTCGGAAGCGGTCTTGAGGTGATCGCCGGCGAGTACGCCGAGCCCGCCTGAATAGAACGGAAGCTTGGTTTGGAGGCCGTACTCGGTACACAGGTAGACGACCGGGCCGGTCATACCCTTTCCCGCCTTGGCCGCCCAGGTGTCATCGGACGCCATGTAGCCGTCGAAACGGCGAACCACGTTGGTGTAGGAGTCGACGAAGCGAGCATCGGCGCTCAGCGATTCCCAGGTGGCAGGCTCCACACCCTGCAAGAAGGAAATCGGGTTCTGCACATCGTGCCAGCGCTGGGCGTCGATGCGAGACCACAGTTCGCTTGCCTCATCGTCCCACGCCCACCAGATATTGTTGGCGATGTCGTAGAGCCGATCGAACTCCTCGGGGAGCGCGATCTTGGGGCCGGGAATTTCAGGGATTTCGACCAACATCGAGTGAACCTCGGTAGCAGCAACCTGCGACTTTAGGCCGGGACGCGGTTGGAGACGAGTTTCATCTCTACAATCTTCCCGAATCGCCTCGTAACCTGGCGCCCCTGGAGTGAGTCTGAAGCCCGTGACGTACGCCATTCTTTTCCCCGGTCAGGGAATCCAACATGTCGGCATGGGTGCCGACCTGTTTGAGAAGCGACCCGACCTGCTCGGGTCAACCGCCGACGACATTCTCGGATGGTCCTTGCGTGACGTCTGCCTGAACGGTCCCGAAGCAGACCTCCTGCGGACCGATCATCTGCAGCCTGCCTTGTACGCGCTCTCCTATGTGCTATGGGATGAGCTGGCCCCGCGGGTGGCCAAGCCTCCCCTCGGTGCCGCCGGCCACTCGCTCGGTGAGTACACGGCCCTCGCTGCGGCCGGGTTGTTCGACTTCTCCACCGGACTGCGGCTGGTGGCGGCTCGGGGGCGGGCCATGGCCGAGGCGGCCGCCCGCCGGCCGGGCGGAATGATCGCGGTGCTCGGCATCGAAGACGATGCCGCCGAGCAAGCGGCCCGCTCCCGGCGTGCGGATGGCGGCAGCTTGTGGGTAGCCAACTTCAACGGACCCGGCCAGGTGGTGCTGGCGGGCGGAGCTCAGGACCTCGAATGGCTCACCGCCAACGTCGCCGATTTTGGTGGTCGCCGGGTGATCCCTCTGAAGGTGGCGGGGGCATTTCACACTCCCCTGATGGACGGCGCCATCGCTCCGCTGTCCACGGCGCTCGACCATGTCGAGCTCGCCGACTCCGCCTTCCCGGTCTGGACCAACCTCACCGCCGGCCCGGTTGACGATTACCGGACGGCCCTGCTCCGGCAAGTGGTCGCACCCGTCCGGTTCACCCAGACCCTGGCCGGCCTCGGTGAGGCGGGTGCCCGCATGTTTCTCCACATCGGGCCGGGAAACGTCACCGCCACGATGGCGAAGCGAACCGTGCCGGACAGCGAAGTCCACCATTTCAGTCACGTCGCAGACGTGGAAGAAGCGGCCGACCGAATCAGTTCCCTCATACAATGATGGCGGGGAGGATGTCGTGACCAATTCGTCAATCACCGGTTGGGGCAAGTGTCTGCCTCCGACGGTGCTCACCAACCATGACCTCGAGGCGCTGGTCGACACCAATGACGACTGGATCACGTCGCGCACCGGGATCAAGGAACGTCGCATCAGTCATGTCGGAACTTCCGAGCTGGCGACGCTGGCCGGCAAGCGGGCCCTGGCGGCGGCCGGCATCTCTGCCGCCGACGTCGACCTAGTCAATGTGGCCACCTGCACTCCCGATACGCTCATCCCATCCGCGGCCTCGCTGGTCCAGAACAACCTGGGCGCCAGCAACGCCGGGGCGGTCGACCAGAACGCCGCCTGCTCAGGGTTTCTATACAGCCTGATCATGGCGTGTGGGATGGTGGAGGCGGGCGTCATCGAGACTGCGCTCGTTATCGGAGCCGAGCGGCTCACCTACTTCATCGACTTCACCGATCGTGGCACCGCGGTGCTGTTTGGCGACGGTGCTGGGGCGGTCGTGGTTCAAGCCACCGACGAGCCCGGAGGTCTGAAGGGCTCGGAAATGGGATCGGACGGGTCGGTAGCCGACATACTCTGGTCGCCGGGAAGCGGCACCGCCACCAATCGAGTCGAGCTGGAAAGCGATCACAAGCGCATGGCCGTCTCGATGAATGGACCCGAGGTCTTCAAGCGGGCGGTCAAAGCCATGGGAGACGCTTCGACCAGGGTGGTGGATCAGGCCGGGTGGGCCCTCGACGAAGTCGACATTCTCATTCCTCATCAGGCCAACACTCGCATCATCGATGCCACCGCCCGGCGCCTGCAGCTGGATTCATCCAAAGTCTTCGTGAACATTGCCTCGTATGGCAACACGTCGGCCGCCACCATCCCCATCGCCCTCACCGAGGCGCTCGAAGCCGGCCGGATCGAGCCGGGCGCCAAGATTGTGTTCGCCGCCTTCGGGGGCGGTCTGAGCTGGGCGGCCGCTGCCTACGAGTTCGGAAGCCGGGTCGAGCCCCTCGGTGAAACCGACGAGGAGTTGCCGCCGACCGAGGGTGATGTCATGTCTCTTCTGGCCGAGAACTTCGCCTACTTCGGAGGCGGTCCCAACCAATGAGCTCGCGGGTTGCCCTCGTTACCGGCGCCTCCCGCGGCATCGGCCGGGCCGCCGCGCTGCACCTGGCCGACGACGGTCATCGGGTGGCCGTCAACTTCGTACGAGCCAAGGATGAGGCCGAGTCTGTGGTCGATGCCATTCAGGCCTCCGGGGGAGAGGCGGTCGCCATCGGCGCCGACGTTGGGACCGAAGCCGGCGTTGCCGAGCTGTTCGGCGGGGTCGAGGAGTCGCTTGGCCCGGTGGAGATCCTGGTCAACAACGCCGGGGTGGTGCGCGACAACCTGCTTTTGCGGATGACCACCGAGGATTGGGACGACGTGCTCGCCGTCAACCTTCGATCGGTCTTCCTCTGCACCAAGATCGCCCTCCGGGCCATGATCAGGGCCCGATGGGGACGAGTGATTTCGATCACCTCGGTTTCGGGACTATCGGGCAATCCCGGTCAGGCCAACTACGCGGCCGCCAAAGCCGGCATCGTTGGCTTCACCAAATCCGTCTCCAAGGAAGTTGGGTCCCGCGGCATCACGGTCAACGCCGTCGCTCCCGGCTTTGTCGAAACCGACATGACGGACGACATCGATGAGGCCGGCCGCGAGCTGGCCAAGAGCCGGATAACCCTGGGGCGCTTTGGCACTCCAGAGGAGATTTCCGCTGCGGTTGGCTATCTTGCCTCCGAGCAGGCGGCGTACGTAACCGGACAAGTACTGGTCGTCGACGGCGGCCTGGGCATTTAGGAGGAGAAACCAGTGGAGCGTGAAGAAGTAGAGAAGAGATTGACCGGCCTCTTGGTCGAGGAGCTCGGCGTTGAGGCGGATCGCATCACCATGGAGGCCACCTTCGAGGAAGACCTCGAGATCGACTCCCTCGGAGTGGTTGAGTTACTCATGGCCCTCGAGGACAATTTCGATGTGAAGATTCCCGACGAAGAGGCTGAGAAGATTGGCAACGTCGGGGAGGCCGTCGACCTGGTGATTTCCAAGCTCGCAGGCTGATATGGAACCTCGGCGGGTAGTCGTCACCGGGCTCGGAACCGTCAATCCGATCGGCGGTGACGTGGACAGCTTCTGGAAGAATGCCCAGAGCGGTGTGAGCGGGGTCGGCAAGATCAGCGCGTTTGACGCATCCCAACTCAAGGTGTCGATCGCAGCCGAAGTACCCGACTTCGACGCCGAGGACTATCTCGAACGCAAAGATGCCCGCCGTATGGACCGCTACTCGCAGTTCTTCTGGGCCGCCACCTCCCAGGCAATGGCCGACAGCGGGCTCGATCTGACCGATGACGACGAGACCGCCTCCCGGGCCGGGGTGGCGGTGGGCTCCGGCATCGGGGGCGTGATCTCGTTCCAGGAGCAGCTCGACGTGATGCGGCAACGAGGTGCCGATCGCATCAGCCCGTTTGCCATCCCGATGATCATCTCGAACATGGCTGCCGGCCTGGCCTCCATCTCCTTCAACCTGCTCGGTCCCAACACCGCGGCCGTCACCGCCTGCGCCGCCTCGGCCAACGCCCTCGGCGATGCCGCCGCCGTCATTCGCCGGGGCGATGCCGACATCATGGTGGCCGGCGGCTCTGAAGCACCCATCTGCGAATTCGCAGTTGGGGGCTTCGCTAACACCCGGGCGCTCAGCCTCCGTAACGGCGACCCGGCCGGGGCGTCCCGCCCGTTCGATGCGGGCCGGGACGGGTTCGTAATGGCCGAAGGAGCAGCCGTTCTCGTGCTGGAGGAACGGGAACGGGCTATTGCCAGGGGGGCCAGCATCTACGGCGAGCTCACCGGCTACGGGATGTCGGCCGACGCCTATCACATGACCCTGCCCCGTCCCGGTGGGATGGGCGCGGCCCGCGCCATGCAGGCTGCCCTCGACGACGCCGGGATCGATGCGCCGGGAATCGACTACATCAACGCCCACGGCACGTCGACCCCGGCCAACGATGCCACCGAAACTGCAGCCATCAAGCTGGTGTTCGGTGAGGAAGAGGCCAGGCGAGTCCCGATCTCGTCGACCAAATCAATGACCGGGCATTTGCTGGGCGGGGCCGGAGCGCTCGAATCGGTCGTCTGTCTGCTGGCGATTCGAGACGGAGTGTTGCCGCCCACCATCAACTACCAGGATCCCGACCCCGAGTGTGACCTCGACTACATCCCGAACCAGGCTCGCCGAGTGGCCATCGATACGGCGATGACCAATTCGTTCGGCTTTGGTGGACACAACGTGGCACTCGTCTTCGCCCGCCACCAGTAAGGAGCCGGCGGCCTGCAATGACAGTGTTCATGGTTCGTCACGGCGAGGTCGACAATCCGCAGCGCCTGGTATACGCCGACCTGCCCGGGTTCGGTCTCAGCGACCGCGGCCTTTCGGAGGCCGAGGCGGCCGCGGCATTCTTGGCCCCGCGGGAAGTCGCCGCCATCTACGCCTCACCCCTCCAGCGAGCTCAGGAGACCGCGGCGATGATTTCTGCCGCCTGCGGGGTGGAGGTTGTCACCCGGGAGGATCTCACCGAGTGGCACGTAGCCAGGCGCTGGAAGGGCGTGGCTTGGGAGGATCTACCGACCCGGTTCCCCGGCGAGCTGGAGGCCTATCTGGAGCATCCGACCGACCTCCCGTTTGCCGAGGAATCCATTGCCCAGCTGGGGGATCGAGTCGCAAATGCGGTCAGCGCGCTGGCAGCGAGCCATCCCGAGGAGCGGTTCGCAGTGGTGAGCCATCAGGACCCCATCCAGGCGGGACGCCTGACGTTGCGGGGCCTCCCGCTCCAACAGCTCCATTTGAACCGGCCCGGTCACTGCGACGTCCTCACCCTCGAACCAGGGGACCCGTGGCAGGAGATCGGCCATTGGGTTCCCCACCTCGACGGGCCGGCGCCGCCCGATTGGCCGCCGGTGAGCACGCCGCGCTAGCGGACCAAGCGCCTGTCCGATCGCTGCACCATAATTCTCGCCATGGGATTCATCGCTGCTTCCTCGGTGCTGCTGGCAGGCAGCCTCTGGGGCCTGCGGCTCATCGCCGCATCCGAGCCGTTCGCCGACGGTTCCGGAGCCCTGCTTGCCGTCTCGATGGTGATCACCTCGGCCGTTGCCAGCCTCGGGCTCGTGCTGGCCCGCGGACGGTGGGCGCGGCGGCTGGCGCTGGCCATCCTCGCCACCCAGGTCGGGTTGGCGATGGTGATGGACCTGGACGCCTGGGGTGCTATCACTCTGGCCGTCACCGCGCTGTCGATCGGGCTGGTGGCCGGGCCGTGGCTCGACGACTTTCTTCGCCGGCTTCCACCCGCCGAGCCTCTTCCGGCCGGAGCCATGGCGCTGGCTCTTGGCCTGGTGGTCGGCCCCGGCCTGCTGGCATTGTCGTCGCCGGGCGGCGTTGAGGTCATGCATTGGGCGGCCGGCCTGGCCTCCCTCGTAACCGCCTGGGCATTCACCCGGGCTCTGCGCTTGGGCCTGTGGAGCGCACGGGTGGCGGTACCCGTCCTGCTGGTTGGTGCGGCCCTGGTCTCGACGCTCCCCGGCATGTTGGTGGCGTTGGCGATGGCGGTGACCAGCGCGGCCCTGGCCTGGTCCTCGCCGGTGAACCTGGCCGTCACGCCGCTGCTGACCAGGGCGCAAGGCGTCGCCGTCCCACCCGAGCTGGTGCCGCCCGACTTGCTGGCCGGGGCTGGATACGACGAGCGGGGCAGGCCGGTCGAGCGGCGATAACCTCAGGCAGCCCATGACAACACCACCGCCCAATCGTCTCGTACCCAATCCCTGGGTGGCCGTTCCGGTCCTGGTGGCGGCCGCGGTCGGATGGTTCGTGGGGAGTAGCGTTGCCCGGGTGTCATGCCGGCCCGACAACTGCACCGGTGACGAAGTCCTATGGGGGACGGTGGGAGCCCTGGTGGGGTTTGTCGGAGTTCTGATCGTGTCGGTGCTCGTTGTCCGGTCGCTCGCCGAATGGGCCGCCCTCTCCAAGGAACAGAAGCAGACGCGCCAAGAAAAGAACCAACCGCCCACCTGTTGAGGACGCGAACCTTCCCAGGTCGAGTTACGAAGTAACTCGCAAGGAACGCGAAGCGTTCCCGAGGTCGCAAGGAACGCGAAGCGTTCCCGAGGTCGCAAGGAACGCCAAGCGTTCCCGAGGTCGCAAGGAACGCGAAGCGTTCCCGAGGTCGCAAGGAACGCCAAGCGTTCCCGCGTTCCCGAGTACGGTGGAGCCATGGCGGAATCCCAGCCCTTTGCTGAGCCGATCCTTCATGTTGACATGGATGCGTTTTTCGTCGAGGTGGAGCGGCTGGACGATCCCGAGCTGGTCGGTCTTCCCGTGGTGGTGGGTGGAATCGGCACCCGGGGTGTGGTGGCTGCCGCCAGCTATGAGGTTCGCCGGTACGGTGTTCACTCGGCGATGCCGGTTTCGCAGGCTCGCCGTCTCTGCCCGCATGCCCGGTTCGTTCCGCCCAATCACCGGCGCTACCGGGAAGTGTCCGAGGCGGTGTTCGGTGTCTTCCGCTCGTTCACCCCACTGGTGGAGGGTCTCTCTGTCGATGAGGCGTTCCTCGATGTGAGCGGGCTCCGCCTCCACTACCCCAGCTCGTCGCACGTCGGCGAAGACATCCGCAGCACCCTTCGGAGCGAACTGTCCCTGCCTGCTTCGGTGGGCGTGGCCACCAACAAGTTGCTGGCCAAGTTGGCGTCGGAGCAAGCCAAGCCCAATGGTCTCATCTGCGTCCCCCGCGGGGAGGAGCTGGCTTTTCTTCATCCGCTCGGGGTCCGGCGCCTGTGGGGGGTGGGTGAGGCTACCTACGCGGCCCTGGAAGCGATCGGCGTTGCCACTATCGGGGAGCTGGCCGCGATACCCATCGCGACCCTCGAGGGTCGCCTCGGCACTTCACTGGGCCGGCATCTGCACCAGCTGTCCAACGGCCGGGATGATCGGGCGGTCAGCCCGGACGGTGAAACCAAATCGATCTCGGTCGAGCAGACCTACGAACGCGATCTCAGCTCCCCAGACGTCATCGAATCCGAGATTCTCCGCCAATGCGAGCGGGTCGGCTCTCGGCTCCGACGCGCCGGACTGGCCGGCCGTACCGTGACCCTCAAGGTCCGGTACCCGGACTTCACGACTGTTACCCGCAGCCATTCATTCGACTCGGCGGTCGACGTCTCACACCACCTCTTCCAGGCAGCTCGCGACCTGATGGGGCGCGTCGACCTGGCCCGGCCGGTCCGCTTGCTTGGCGTCGGGGTGAGTTCGCTCGAGCCGGCCGGAGCCCCGCGCCAACTGGGGCTGGACCGTCCCGCCGCCTGGGACGACGTGACGTCGGCGGTCGACCAGATCCGTTCCCGTTATGGAGAGCGTGCGGTGTGGCCGGCCCGGCTGGTTCGGCCCCCCGGGGACAGGTGATACTCCAGGAATGTACGAAACACGCCGAGGGTTTCTAGAACCGTGTACCGGTATACTGCAGCCACCAGCCTGAGTTGGCTCACAGGGGAGTAGTCGTGCCGCTCAACGACAAAGAACAGAAGATCCTCGACGAGATCGAGCGCCAGTTTCTGCAGGACGACCCCAAGCTCGCCAAGGCGGTTCGGACCGCGTCGGCCTCAGATTTGCTGCGCCGTTCTTCCCGGCTGACCATCGGTGGCTTCATCATCGGTCTCGCGCTCATGCTGCTCTTCTTCACCAGCAACACGATCGTGGCGATGATCGGGTTTGTCGTGATGGTGGCCTCGGCCTCCGTTTTCGTGGTGACCCTCCGGCGCCGGACCATGGGTCCGGGCTCGGCCGGACTCGGACCCGACTCTTGGGTCGAGCGCTTCATCTCCAAGTGGCGGCGCTAGGTCGCGCGTAGCTAGAGTGAGGCTCTCGTTTCGGCGAGGCTAAGAGCGAGCGGGCATCGGTCTCTCGCAAGGATTTTCGGGCACACGCGGAGGGTTGGGTTGGAAGGATTCACGGCGCAGCAAGCCATCAAGTTGACCGGCTGTACCGCCCACCAACTCAGGTATTGGGACCGGGTCAATCTGGTGGTCCCTTCGCTGCAGACCACCGGCGGTCGCCCCGGCAAGCGGAGGCTGTATTCGTTCCGGGACGTGGTGGCGCTCCGAGTGGTCAAGAGCCTGTTAGACAACGGGATGTCGCTCCAGCGAGTCAGGCGGGCCTGGAACTACCTTCGGCGTACCGCCAACATGGACAAACACCTGTCGGAGGTGACCCTCGTCACCGATGGCGCCACCATCTACTCGGTCGACGATGAGTCCCTGCTCGATGCCCTGCGCGAGGGTCAGATGGCGTTCTTCGGAGCGATCGACAAGATCGCCCGCTCGGTCGCCGAGGACGTAACTCGCTTCGAGCTAGACCGCGAGAAGTTCCTCGAGACGCTGCGCGAGGTCGAGGACGACATCATGCAGGAAGCCAGCGGAAACTAGCGGGCCCACCGCGAGCCGCCCACCGACAACCGTACGTGGCCGCAAGCTCTGAAGCAGGTTGGAGACATCTGCGATAGAGCCATTTCGTATGTTTCCTACCCGCAGCACGGAAGGATGCGTGATGGAGAACTCGCAACCGACGACCCCTTTCCGCGGATTGGCCGCCCAAAACGCACCGGCCACCTCACCGAATGTTCCGAAAGCCGCGGCCATGTGGGGTCTCATGCCCGGCCAGGTATGGCCCGCCCAGGAGCCCGGTCGGAGAGCCCCGAAGCGCCGGAGGTCCCGCGTTGGTCGTGCCCTGCGTAAGGAGCGATAGCGATTCTGGCCGGTGGACGGTTGGCGATGGGCGGTCAGGCCCGCCGGCTTCGCTTGATCCAATCGGGCAGGAGCGATCGCAGTCGATAGGTTCGACGGAGCCTTTGCCATAGTGATTCGCGCGACCGCAACCTTCGCTCGGTGTCGGCGAGACTGGTGGTAGCCATCTGGCGAGACTCGGCACGCAGCTGGCGACTCGGCCCATAGATCGACTCACTGTATACGTTGGCGAGGGGGTAGAGCGCGGCATCGTTGGCGGCCGCCACCTCGTTAGGAGTGTCGGCGCGGTTGAGGCCGATGCCCGAGTCGATCAGGCGGTCGACGATTTCCGCCCATGCCGCCGCCACGTCACCGTCCTCGAGCCGCCGCAAGCGGCGTCGACGTCTTCGACGCTTGATGGCCGGCACGATCCCCAGCCCCAGGACGGCGATCACGCCCCACACGGCTGCTCCCGTAGCCCAGCTCGGGAGCGAGAAGCCGCCGCCGTCGGTCGGATCCGAGGTACCGGTGCCGGCGAAGGGGCTGAGGTCATCGAGGTTGGGATTGACCACCGGGGGGCCACCGGTTCCACTCCCACCGGCGGCGGCGCGGGCGGCCGCCTCGATTTGGTCGAAGTAGCGGCCCAGGTCGCGCGACGTCAGGCCGGTCCGCTCGAAGGTGGTCGGATTGACCCCGTCACCCCTCGGGGTGGGGTCAAACCGAACCCATCCCTGGGCCGGCAGCCAGACCTCAACCCAGGCATGGGCATTGCGGTCTCGAACCAGGATCGAGCCGTCGGGCTGAGTGGTCCCGGGCGTGAAACCGAGCACGGTGCGGGTCGGGATGTTGAGGATGCGTGCCAGCACGCCCATCGAGGCCGAGAACTGCTCGCAGTAGCCAATGTGGTAGCCGGGCACGGTGTCATCGAGCAGCCAGGTGGCGAGGTCACTGTCTCGCTCGTTGGGAGCCACGTTGATCGAATAGCGGAACTGCTGCGGGTCCCGAAAATAGTGCTCGAGGGCGAGCGCCTTCTCGTAGTCGGTCTCGAGGCCGAAGGTGAGGTCGAGGGCGAGGCGCCGCAGCCCACCGGTTGGATCGATCCCGCCCGGCAGCTGGAGATACCGCTCCAGGTCGGGAGGCGTGTCGCCCGGATCCGCCGGCGTCGGTAACGGCGGGAATCGACCCTCGTCGGCAGCCGCCGCGAACAGGGGAGAGAGTGCCGTCCCGGTGGCGTCGGCCGCCAGGACGCCGGCGTCCACCACTGGAATGAGGGATTGGACGCGATAAGTCATGCCGAGACTGGTGAGGCCGTCGATGTGGAGCGACCCGTCGACCGGATCGACCCGGGTGGTCTTGGCCACCAGCCGCTTCTCTGAGAACAACTCGATGGGTGAATAGGCGGCAGGCAAAACGTCCTCAGCCAGCCGCTGGATGACAATGTCCTGGGTCACGGCGACCGTCTCACCCCGGTAGGCGAAGCCGTCGTCCTCCCAGCCCGTCTCGTCCAGGTCCTCGCGATCGCCACGCGACGCATACCAATTCGTGCCGTTGAACGAGTCCATCGTCAGCAAGCGCCAGTAGATCTGATTGCTGGGGAGATCTCCGGTCAATCTGGCCGAAAACACCGGCACGTCCGAGTTGTTGACCAGACGGCGCTGAACGTCGATAAACGGGTTGTACGACACGCTGCCGACCCCCCCGCCGATGCCCGACCGGTTGGTCCAATCGAGCACTCCGGTTGCGGGGACCGCTTCCGCGTTGACGGCCTGGCGGGTGGCGAACACCGAAACCGCGGTAACGGAGACGACGGCCAGCACCGGGACGGCAAAGGCTTTCACCCGGGCAGCCTGGCGTCCATGTCCGGCGTGACCACCGCCCGCCCGCTGATCGCCGGCGACGCTGGCCAGCCCACCCCCGACCAGCAGCAGCAGCACCGTAGTCCACACCATGCTGGTGCTCTGCCGGTCGATGACCGCCAGCTGCAGGTAAAACACGACCGGTGGAACGACGCCCAGGTAGGGCGCGTTGTTCATCAGGCCCCAGGCGGCGAGAGCCGACAGCGCCCAGACCATCAGCGCCGCCAGGGCCACGATCCCCGCCAGAGGGGTCACCGGTGGGGAAGAGAACCGGAAGACGGTCAGGGCGTCTGAGATTTCGGTGACGATGTCGCCGGCAATCCCGATGGGAGGCACCGCCCGGTCGGACAGCTCGCCACCGACATACAGGAACGCGAACAGGCCGAACAGGAGCAGGTGCGCCGCCAGCAAGGTCACCGTCCCGAAGCGTGCCTTGAGCCCCGCCCAGGTGATAACCGCCCCCAACGCGGCCGCCGCCAGGACGACCAATTGCCACGGGAGTGCTCCGTCGGTCGGCAGGAACAGCCGGGTGAGCCTGAGGATGACCAGCCCGAGCAGCGCCGCGCTGGCTACCCAGGTGAGGCGGAAGACCATCGTCCTGCTCCAATCGCTTCGCTCCAGGCACCCGCCCAGCTGTCGTTCAGGCCGACCACCGATGCGGCGGCACCACCGAGCTTGAACGGGACCAGGAAGTCGGGTTCCTCGTCTGCCACCACCATAAGCACGGTCTTGCTGTAATCGCGCCCGAGTGTCTCGAATACGGCCAAGTTCTCATCATCAAGCCGGCCGGTTATCAAGACGAGGGCGCCGCCGGCGTGACCGTGCCGGCGCATCCGGAGAGCCGCATGACGAAGGTCGAGCGCTTCGATCGGCTGGACGGCAGCCAGTTTCTCCATGGCCAGCTCGTAGGGGGCAGGCCCGGGCGGCCGAACGGTGTCGCCCACCCAGAGCTGGGGCAAGTAGCCGCCGCCGTAGAAGTGATGCAGCACCGAGGCGGTGCCCTTGACGGCATGTTCGAAGCTCTCCGGCGTGTGGGTGGCGGACCTGGAATCGAGCAGGACCAGGGCCCGCGACTGCCAGGGGATCTCGAGCTGACGGATCATGAGCTCGTCCCGCTTGGCCGATGACGGCCAGTGCACTCGCCGGAGGTCGTCGCCCTGGCGGTACTCGCGGAGGGTGAAGAAGTCGTCCCCCCCGCTGGGCGCGTACGACGGGTGCGCCGACTGTACAGACGGGTCGTGGCCCCGGGTGGTGGGAAACCCGCTGAGAACTTCAATGGCGGGGTACACCACCAGCCGGTCGACGCCGCCGGTGGTGGTCCTGACGGCCGCCAGGTCGAGTGGATCCGAGATGATGAGGTCGGCAGGGCCGATCTGATAGACGCCGCGCGGACGACACACGATCTCATAGTGGGCCGAGACGGTGGTGTTGCGACCGGCCCGCGAGGTGGCAAACCGGGCTCGCCCCAGTTTGGACACTTCATCCTCGATGATCAGCGGCCGCAGAGGACGGCGAGCGAATATGCGGATCTCGACCCGAGCGCGATCGCCCTCGTGCAGGTGGCGGGGCGTGATATGGCGGGTGAGTTTGGCGTCGGGACGCGACCGCCGGACGATCAACGCGCCGGCGATGACCGACCCGAGCAGAAAGATCCCGCCCGCAAACAGCTCGGCCTCACCGAAGCCGACGAAGAGCAACACGAGCGCGGCGGCGGCGCCGAGAGCCGCCCACCCGCGGGTCGTGATCATCGAACGTCTGTCGTCCCAGGGACAGGGATGGTCGAGGTGATGCGGTCGAGCACTTCGATCACAGAGGCGGCCCGCATCTGCGCCTCGGGACGCAAGATGACCCGGTGGCTCAAGGTGGGGACCATGAGCGCCTTCACGTCGTCCGGGGTCACGTAGGCCCGGCCGGTGGCCGCGGCACGGACCCGAGCGGACCGCTGGAGATAGAGCGTGGCGCGGGGTGAGGCGCCGAGCAGCAAGTCGGGGTCGGAGCGGGTGGCCTCGGCCAGATCTACCAGATAACCCTTGAGCTCGGGCGCCACGTGAACCGCCGAGGCCTGGCGCATCATCTCGACCACTTCTTTGGCCTCGAGCACCGGCTCGATGTCCTCGAACACCGAATGATCTCCGTGAGCATCGAGCATCTCGAGCTCCTTGCCGCGGGCGGGGTAACCGAGCGTCACCCGGGTCATGAACCGATCCAGCTGCGCCTCCGGCAGCGGATAGGTGCCCTCGTGCTCGATCGGATTCTGGGTGGCGATCACCATGAAAGGAGGTTCGAGCGGCCGGGTAATCCCGTCGACGGTGACCTGGCGTTCCTCCATCGCTTCCAGTAGTGCCGCCTGGGTCTTGGGACTGGCACGATTGATCTCATCACCCAGCACGATGTTGGAAAACACCGGCCCGCGCCGGAACACGAACTTGCCTCGCTCCCGATCCCATACCGAGACACCCGTGAGGTCGGAAGGCAGCAGGTCGGGAGTGAATTGAATCCTGTGAAAAGAGCAGTCGATGGAACGAGCCAGCGACTTCGCCAGCAATGTCTTGCCCACTCCGGGGACGTCCTCGACCAGGCAGTGCCCGCCGGCAACCAGCGTCTGGACCACCAGCCGGATCTCATCGTGTTTGCCTTGAATGACCCGTTCGATGTTGGCCACGACCGCGTCGAACCGCTCTACGAACCAATCCGTGCCGGACTCCACTGGCTCCGCTGTCAAGGAGGTCTCCTCAGGGATGATGGGATAAACAGCCTATCAGGGGTTCCAACATTAGAGTCAGGTACCCGATGTTCGCGTCCTCGATTCTGCGGGTGGTTATCCGTCGTCCCTCACTGTGGCCCGAAGCCGTGCGTGCCCTCATCGCCTTCACCCCCGGGGGTTGGTGGAAGCGGGCCCCGTTTGTCCCGGTGCCGCGGCGAGCTTATCTGCGGTGGCGCATGCAAACCGCCTACGGTTCCGCCGACGCCGCTCCGATGGCAGAGGACCTCATCCGCTTCCTCGAGTGGCGGAGGAACCAGCGATGAACCGTGCGGCCGATGACCTGACCGCGGCCTTACGCGATCTGCCGGGGGTGGCCGATGCCGAGCTGGCCGCCGACTCCGCCGAAGGGGTTCGCGTCCGTCTATCCGCCGATGCCGACCCCACCGATGTCGCCGCGGCCGTGCGCGACGTGCTCGCCGAGCACGGGCTCAAGGGCAAGATGGCCCCGCCACAGGCCCGGATCGAGCCATCGGGCCCTCCGCCTCCACCGCCGTCGGCCACCATTCTCCCGGGACCGGGCCTGGTTCAGACCACACTCATACCCGGAGACCAGCTCGAGCAGCCAGTCGATGAGATGGAGACGTTCATGCGGTCTCCCCAGCCAGTTGCTCGTCCCGAGGAGCAATCCGAGCCCGAGCCCGAACCAACCCATCCGCCGGAACCGGCCGGTGAGCCCGCGGGTGGCCGCGGTCTTCTGTCACGAGTGCGGGTTCAGGAGGATCGCGACGGGGTCGCCGTGACGGTGGATACCGATGACGGTCGTACGGTCACCCGGCGAGGTCGTCCCAGCGACGCCGGCGTCCGGGAAGCGGTGGTGGCGGCCGTGGGTGAGCTGTCCGGCGACCAACCGCCTCCCGTCCTGCTCGCCGTCGAGGAGCACGAGCTGGGAGACCACCGCATGATCACCGTGCTGCTGCAACGACATGATGGGAGCTTCCATGTCGGCTCGGCCCTGGTCGGAGCGGAAAAGGCCTTTGCCCTCGCCCGCGCCGCCTGGGCGGCTATGAGCCAAGCGCGTTGATGATTTTCGTTTTCTTCGCCTCGTCATGTCACCTTTGGATCAAGGGCGAAGAAAATCGAGTGCTGCCGCCGAACCTGACCTGATCGACGGCCGGCGCCGCCGGCGCCAGGCCCAGAGAAACCATGTTTGCCTTTCGATTTCTCCGCCGCGTTCTCAGCCCCTTTGCGTCAATGGCGAAGAAATACGAGGGCTGCCGCCGAACCTGAGCTGGGGGACGGCCGGCGCCGCCGGCGCCAGGCCCAGAGAAACCATGCTTGCCTTTCGATTTCTCCGCCCCGCCGAACCTGAGCTGGGGGACGGCCGGCGCCGCCGGCGCCAGGCCGAGAGAAACCATGCTTGCCTTTCGATTTCTCCGCCGCGTTCTCAGCCCCTTTGCGTCAATGGCGGAGAATTACGAGGGCTGCCGCTGAACCTGAGCTGGGGGACGGCCGGCGCCGCCGGCGCCAGGCCCAGCGAAACCCCAATGACGCGCGACACTCCGGGGGTCTTGGGTCTTGGGTCTTGGGTCTTGGGTCTTGGGTCTACGCGTCGCTGGCGGGAATCAGCTCGACGACCACCTCATCGCCGCCATCTTCGTCGTCTTCGGCTTCCTCTTCCGGCACCGCCGGATAGGCCCACTCGTGGTATTCCTCGAGCCGGGCGAGCACGTCGCGCATGAGCAGGCGTTCTTTGGTCGGGGTCATCAGGAGGGCATGGTCGGCCTCATTGATCGACATGACCGTGACTCCCCGGCGGCGCAGATCCCAAATGATGATCTCCTGGGTCATCAGGTCGGGGGAGAGGGCGGTTAGGCCGGGGACCACCACCCCGTCGGCTCCTTTTCCGGCGATGATGCCGAGCAGGGCCTGGTATCCCTCGCGTGCCAGGCCGTGGCCTTCCTGGCGAACGTCCTGACACACGGAGACGAGGTTATGTCCGCTCTTGCGAACCCAGGCGCGTATCTCCTCGCCCTGTACAAAGGCAGGATCGGCGTCCTGGGGCGCAAATAGTTCTCGAACGTATCCAACGACGCGCATCAATCCTCGTAGTGCCAGCGCCACGTAGCGTATCAGAGCAATGACCCTGAGTGGTCTATTGATCGAAGCTGGGTGGGCGGTGGGCGGTAGGCGGTGCTCTAGAACGCCCCCGCCAGATACGGGTGCCAGCTCGGGTGGGGAGGGGCTCCCAGGTTCACCAGGACCCAGCCGTGGCGGCGGGGAGCGGTGGGCTCGGAGCGAAGTGGCATTCCCGCCTCAACCGGAGTCCGATCGCCCTTCCTCAGGTTGCATCTCCGGCAGGCGGCGACCACGTTCTCCCAGGCATGGGGGCCGCCTCGCGACCGGGGGAGGACATGATCGATGTTCTCGGCGCCGGTTCCGCAGTACTGGCATGAGTGGTCGTCACGGGCGAATACGGCTCGTCGGTTGAGTGCCACCCGCCGGGCATAGGGAACCTTGACGTAGTTCTTGAGGCGAATGACCGACGGGAGCTGGAAGCTCGAACGCTCCGACCGCCACACCGTTCCGCTCTCCTCGAGCACCACCGCCTTCTGCCGCAGCACCAGGACGATGGCCCGCCGCGCAGACACGATCGACAAAGGCTCGTACGTCGCGTTCAGGATCAATGCCCGCATGGAGCGAGATTAGTGGCCGGGAACGCCTTCGGGGTTCCGGGAACGCCTTCGGCGTTCCTAAGGAGTTTGCTTCGCAAACTCCAGGGGGTTCGAGGGCATCGGATCAGATCCGGATCAGTAGGACCGAGCAGGGGGCGTGGCGAGCTACTTTGGAGCCGGTCGAACCGAGCATGCCTTCGAACAGGCCGCGTCCGGTTGTTCCCATGACGACCAGGTCTGCCTGCTTGGCTCGTAGGTAGTCGAGGATGAGTTTGGCTCCGTTCTCGCCTTCTAGGATTTCAACCTCGACTTCAATGCCGGCGGCCTTGAGGGCGGCCACCATAGGGCCGGTTCGCTCCTCCAACTGATTCTTGAGGTAGAGGTCGATGATTGTGTCGTCGCCGGGGAAGTCGAAGTCGACGCTCGGCTGCGCGGGACTGATGCCGACGTATTCGGCATCGCTGTCGACCACCGGCCCTTTCTGCTCGCCATAGACCGAGCGGAGATCTGCCAGCAGGCGCCGCGGGATCTCCACCGCGGTCAGGACGGTCACGGCGCTTCCGTCGGCGTGCGGCGACACAAAACCCGCAGTCATGTCTGGATCGAGTGATCCGTCGGTGGCGACAACGATATGCAAGGCAATCCCCTTTCGGCCGGTTCAGCCTACTGTCTGTCCATTGCCCTCTGCCACCGTCCAGGGGTCTGCTCCGATGAAATCCCGTGCGTCGAACTTCTCACCCGACTCCGCCGTGGGATGAGCGCGCGCCAGGCGAAGGAAGATGGGCATGATGTCTGAGGGAGCCGGGAGGGTGGCCGGGTCTTCGTCCGGCATCGCTTCGGCCCGCATCGGGGTTGCGGTGCCGCCCGGGTTCACCGAGTACACCGGCCCCTCCCACTCGTCGGCCAGGACCTCGAGCCACCCTTCGAGAGCGGATTTCGAGACCGCATACATGCCCCATTCGCCGCGGCCCCTGCGGCCGACCGAGCTCGAGACGCCGATGATGGTGGCCGTCGGTGACAGCAAGGGGGTCAATAGCTGGTGAAGCAGATGAACGGCCGTCACGTTGATGTGGAAGACCTCATGCCAGGCCGCCTCCGGATAGTCGGCGAGCGGAACCTTTGGACCGAGTGCTCCTGCCGCGTGCACTACCACATCGATGGGCGAGATCCGCATGGCTTCGGTGGCGACGATCTCCCGGCCGGTGCGGCTGCCGATGTCGGCCGGCACCGTGATCACCCGCTCGAGATCGAGACCTTGGATGGTCTCCAGTAGGCCAGATTCCCGTCTGGCCGTGGTCAAGACCCGCGCGCCCTGGGCCGCGTATTGGCGAACCAGCTCGCGCCCGATGCCGGACGAACCACCGGTGACGAGGATCGATCGATCAGAAAGCATCCGGGGAGCATACGCTCGACCGGCGGCCAGGTCAGCTTTGCGACCGGGCGAGTATGAAGAGGCGATTGAAGGGAAACACCGTTTCGCCTCGACTGTTCGGTGGATAAGCAGCGGTGATTCGCCGAGCGCACTCCTCCAGATAGGCCGCATGGTGCCTCTCAGGGAGGCGATCGAGAAAGCGCTTCACTCCGGTGGCCGAGACCCATCGGAAGACCGGGTTCTCGCCGCGCAGGACGTGATAGTAGGTCGTAACCCACACCTCGGTTCGCCCGGCACGCTCGGTCAAGATCTCGTTGTAGTCGTTGGGTGCCAGCGTCGGAGGTGATGCGATCTCGATGTCGTATTCGGTTCCCACGTCGCGCAGGGTCCGATGCGATGGCTGGTCCCAAGAAAGCGGCATCTGCACCGCCAGCACGCCGTCGGGAGCGAGCGTCTCCACCAGGCGCGGGAACAGCGCCGGGTGATCGGGAATCCAATGCAGGCTGGAGTTGGCGTAGATCAATCTGACCGGAGTCGCCGGGCTCCAGCTCTCGATGTCCGCCAGCTCGTAGGTGACGCCGGTCCGAGGAGCCACCGCGATCATCTCCGGCGAGCGATCGATGCCGATCACCGATGCGTCCGGCCAGCGGATGGCCAGCTCGGCGGTGAGCCGGCCGGTTCCGCACCCGAGGTCGACGATAAGCCCCGATCCCGAAATCTCGATCCGGGCCATGAGATCGTGGGCGGGCTGGATGCGCTCGCCGAAGAACTCCTCGTAGCGGTCGGGGTCCCATTTCGTCATCGCAGTATCCAACCTCATTAGTAGGAGGATCTCCAACTCGGACGTCGAAGGCAATACAGTGGTCGGCTATGGAAGCTGTCGTGACCGTTGCCGTCGACGTGCCGCTGCTCGGCGATGACCGCCGCAAGAACTGGGCCAAGGTGGTCGACTACGTCGATACCGACAAGTCGACCGGGTGGGCCTATCACGGCGAGTTCGTGGCCACCGGTGGCATTCAGGACATCGGGGCTCCCTGCGTCTTGCTGGTGTACGGCGAGCGGGGCTCGAAGGCCAACCCGCAGCTGGAGGCCCGCGCCTACGTCGTCAACACCGACGGCACCCTCAGCCTGCACGCCACCGCCACCGGACGAGCATGGGCTCGAACCCTGCGCGACCCGGTGGTCGAGCTGCTAGAGAGCGACGCGCCTCTCTCGGTCCCGTCTCGGGAGTGGGGTCCCGAGCTCATGCAGTACTCCGATGACGCCTTGCGCACCGAGTTGAAGCGGCGCGGGACGTAGCCCACCGCCCACCGCCGACCGCCGACCGACCACCGATCGTTCCCGGTCAGGAACAGAAACTCTTCTGCCAGTCAAAGACGAGGAACGGATTGCCTCGACCGGACCAGCACTTCCAGCGATCACCGGCCCACTCGATTGCCCACCCCTCGCGACTTCGAAGGAACACCACGCGGGTCTGTTCGGCTCGCGCTGAATCGTCGCGTAGGTCGTGATCGGTGATCGTCGCAACGCAGCTGTCCCTGTCGCAGCTGAGGTGGACCTCATCGGGTTGTATTCCGTCGACGTTGGGGTTCCCGGCGAGCCGCATCGCCTCGGTGAGGAGTTCCCCCCTGGTTAACAGTTCTTCCGGGACCGTCCCTCGTTCGTGGAACTCCCGGCGAAACGTCGTTGTGACATCGAACACGATTGCGACGATCAGGATCAGGAAGAGTGAGAGAACGACTCGACGAACCGCGATCTTCTCCCGCACCGCTGCCTCCTTGCTGCGTAATTGTGACGCCACGGCCCCTTGGTCGGTTCCTGTGTTGTGGTTTCTCTGGGCCTGGCGCCGGCGGAGCCGGCCGTCCCACATGGCAGGTTCGGCGGCAGCAGACCTTTTCTCGGCCGTCGATTCGACGGTGCCATGACGCGGCCGAGAAAAGGTGGAGGGGAATAGTTGACAAGTGGGAGAAAAGGGACCATAGTGGCGCGAAGTGGAGGACCAAGCCACGAGCCTCTGAGGCTCACCGAGGACGGGCAGACAGGATGGAATCGTGTTTCTGGGAGAGCACCAACACACCATCGACCCGAAGGGTCGCGTCGTGCTCCCTAGCCGTTTTCGCGACGATCTCGCCAAGGGGTGCTACATCACCAAGGGCCAGGATCGCTGCCTCTTTGTCTTCACTCCCAAACAATGGGAACAAGAAGTCGAGCGAATTCGCTCACTTCCCCGCACGGATCGCCGGCTTCGCAACTATTCTCGGGTCTTCTTCGCTGGAGCCAGCGACCAGAAACTGGATAAGCAGGGAAGGATTCAGATTCCTGCCAGCCTGCGCGAATACGCCGGCCTCGAAAAAGAGGTCTGCGTGGTTGGCGTGGGTGAGCGGGTCGAGATTTGGAACGCCGGCACGTGGCAGGATGTCACCACCAACGCCGACGCCGAGTACAGCGACATCGAAGAAGCCCTCAGCGAGCAGGGCATTTGAAGCTCAGGAGGACCAAGCAACTGAAAACGTAGGGCAGGGTTCATTGCCAGCCCCCCGGATGCCATATGGAAGGCCCCTTACTCCGCCCGCTTCCATTTTGGCGCCAGCGCTCCGGGGGGCTGGCAATGCCTGGTCGAGCAGGTAGCCGATCTCTTCCGACCGATCGAAGCCGGTGTCATCATCGACGCCACCTTCGGCGGGGGCGGGCACACCCGGCGACTCCTGGAGGTGCTCGGCCCGGACGTCCGGTTCCTAGCTCTCGACCGGGACCCGGCGGCGGAGGACCGCGCCGCCACGCTCGGCCCCAGGGTTCGCTTCGTGGCCTCCGATTTCCGACACCTCACCGAAGTCACTGAGGAGGCGGATATCGATGCGATCACGGGCGTCTTCTTTGATCTTGGACTTTCCTCTCTACAGCTGGACGACGGCGCGCGAGGTTTTGGCTTTCGCCGAAGCGGCCCTCTTGATATGCGGATGGGTGCTGGTGAACTCACCGCCGGTGAAATCGTCAACCAGTGGAGCGAAGCGGACCTCCGCCGGGTCATCGCCCGCTATGGAGAGGAACGCTTCGCCGGCCGGGTCGCCCGCGCCATTGTCGGGGCCCGTCCGATTGAGGACACCGTATCGCTGGCTGAGATCGTCAAACTGGCGATACCGGCCGCGACCCGTCGCACCGGTGGTCACCCGGCCCGGCGGACCTTTCAGGCCCTCCGCATCGTCGTCAACGACGAGCTGGCCGCGCTGGAAGCGGGCCTCGACGCCGCCCTCGAGCTCCTCGAGCCCGGAGGTCGCGTCGTGGTGATCTCTTATCACTCCCTCGAAGATCGCATAGTCAAGCGGCGGCTGGTGTCAGCCTCCTCCTCACCGGATGACACTTCCCTCCCGGTTGTGACACCAGTCGCCGCTCCCGAATACCGCTTGCTGTTCCGCAAGCCGATGACTCCCACTGAAGAGGAGATCGCCGACAACCCACGGGCGCGCAGCGCCAAGCTCCGCGCCGCCGAACGAGCTACCCGAGGGAGTGGTGTCTGATGGCCGCCCGCACCGCCCCGCTCGGGATCCCTCGCTCCCGCCTCCGGGTCATACCCGGCAAGTCACGCAATCCGGCGCGCATCGGAGTACGCCAGCTCGGATGGCTGGTGGTGGCCATCGCCATGTTCTTCGCCCTCATCTACTCGCGCATCTTTCTCGATCGGGCGGCCTTCCAAATCACCAACCTCGAGGGGCTGATTTCTGAACAGGAGACCCGGTTCGACGAACTGCGGCTCCAAGTCGCCCAGTTGGAGTCGCCACAGCGGATCTACGCCGAGGCGCAGCGCATGGGGATGGTGCTGCCGGAAGAAGCGCGAACGGTTTCGGCACCGATGCCGGTCCCGGCAGATGAGATTGGTGAGTTGGCGTCGGCGGGAAAGTCGCCACTCATAGCCACAGTGGGGTCGCGATGACCGGGCTGATCGCTGCACCTGGTTGCGGTGACTCGGGCCGGTCGGAGCACTAGCGCATGGGGCGCAAGCGATGGCGCCCCCAGCATCTGCGACTCTTCTTCGTCGGCGCCTTCTTCATTGCGGCCTGGGGCGTCATCGCGGTCAAGCTCGTATTCGTGCAGGGTGTCCAGGCACAGACTCTGGAGGACCAGGCCCTCGATCAGCGGCTTCGAACCATCACCCTGGAAGCGGATCGCGGGACCATCTACGATCGGGACGGTCGGGAGTTGGCGCTCACTATCGAGGCAACCACCGTCTACGCCAACCCGCATGAAATCACCGAACCCGGCCTGACGGCGGCAGCTCTGTCTGGACTGCTCGGCCGCCCGGTCGGTGAAATCCAGGCGGAGTTGGAGGGCGACACGAGTTTCGTCTATGTCGCTCGCAAGCTGCTACGTCACGAGGCCGACCCGATTCGTGAGCTTGACCTCGACGGCATCCATTTCGTGGCCGAGCCGAAGCGGGTGTATCCCTCGGGCAACCTGGCCGCCCAGGTGCTCGGCTTCGTCGGCACCGATAACGGCGGGCTCGAGGGCATCGAGCACTTCTATGAGGACGTACTGGCGGGCCGGCCGGGTCAGCTCATATTTGAGCGGTCGGGACGCGGTCGGGTCATTCCCCAGGGGGAGTACGAGGTACGGGAGGCGGTGCGGGGCCAGGACCTGGCACTCACCATCGACGGTGAGCTGCAGTTCTTCGCTCAACAAGAGGCCATGACCGCGCGCGAGGAAACGGGAGCCAAAGCGGTACACATCGTCGTCCTAGACGTGACCACCTTCGAGGTTCTGGCGATGGCAAGTGCTCCTACCTTCGATCCAAACCATATCGGCCGCGACTCGGATCTGTTCCGGAATCGGGTGGTCACCGACACCTTCGAGCCCGGTTCCACCCAAAAACTGATCACGGTGGCCGCTGCCATCGAGGAAGGCATCGTCACCCCCGAACGGATCTTCGAGGTGCCCGACAACATTCAGGTATTCGATCGCGAGTACTTTGACTTCTCGGAGCACGAGACCCAAGACATGGCGGTCGCCGACATAGTCGCGCAGTCGTCCAACGTCGGGACCATCCTCATCTGGCAGGAGCTCGGGGACGAGCTCCTCTATCGGTATCTGCAGGGCTTCGGCCTCGGCACCTACTCCGGAATCGACTTCCCGGGCGAGGTGCCCGGGGTGCTGCAGCCGGAGGAGAAGTGGTGTGATTCCTGTGGTGCGTCCACCTCCATCGGCTACCGGGTGGCCGTCACCCCGCTGCAGATGACATCTGTCTTCGCCACGGTCGGCAACGACGGCGTTTGGATGCAGCCGCGGGTGGTCGATGCCATCATCGAGCCAGGCGGCGAGTCGGCCAGCTTGAATCAGCAGACCCATCAGGTCTTGTCTGCCGAGACTGCCGGGATCATGCGCCAGTTGCTCACCGGCGTGGTGGAGAGCGGGACCGGCCAGCTCGCCCAGGTTCCCGGCTATTCGGTCGGTGGCAAAACCGGCACCACCGAGAAGTTCGAGCCCGATCTCCTGTGCCCGGGAGCGACGGTGCCCGGATGCTATGGCGACGATGTGGTCGCCAGTTTCATCGGCATCGGACCAAGTGACAGCCCTCGACTCGCCATCGGGGTTTTTGTCGATTCACCGAGCGTCGACAAGAAGCGGACCGGTGGGGTGACGGCGGCGCCGGTGTTCTCACGGGTGATGCGTTTCGCCCTTCATCAGCTGGGGGTCCCGCCCGATGCCCGCTGATCCGGTCACACTCGAGCAACTCGCCGAGGTCGGGGAAGGGAGGGTCATCGGCGATCCGGGGACCGCCATCGGCGACGTCACCCATGACAGCCGGGCGGCCGGTCCGGGAGACCTCTTTGTCGCGATTCGGGGTGCCAACTGGGACGGGCACGACTTCGTCGCCACCTCCGCCGCAGCCGCCGCCTGCGTCGAGACTGCTTCGGAGGCCTCGATACCTCTGTTGGTTGTCGCCGATACCCGGTCGGCACTTCCGGTTCTGGCGGCCGAGGTCCACGGTCATCCGTCCCGGCACCTCGAGGTGGTTGGCATCACCGGGACCAATGGCAAGACGACGGTGGCCCACCTGCTGGCAGCCATCATTGAAACTGCCGGGGGATTGCCGGGTGTTATCGGCACCGTCGGCGCCCGGATCGGCGACCAACACCTGGATTTGGAGCGAACCTCACCGGAAGCCTCCGATTTCCAGCGGCTGCTTCGCAGGATGGTCGATGCCGGAGTCGGGGTCGCCGCCGTCGAGGTTTCTTCGCATGCGCTCGTGTTCGGGCGTACGGCCGCAACTGACTTCGCGGTGACCGCCTTTACCAACCTCAGCCAGGATCATCTCGATTTGCACGGCGACATGGAGGCCTATTTCCTGGCGAAGGCCTCCCTGTTTCTCGAGTCGACGGGCACTCCGGTCGTCAATCTCGACGATCCCTGGGGTAAGCGGCTGGCCTCCATGATCGATCGTCCGATCGTCTCGGTCGGAGGGGGAGGCGATTTCCGCGCCGAAGCCGTCACCCCCGGCCTCGCCAGCAGCGGCTTCCGGCTCATCACGCCTGCCGGTGGCGCCGATGTCCTGCTGCCGCTGGGTGGCGGTTTCAACATCGAGAACGCGGTCGTATCCGGGGCGTGTGCCTACAGCCTCGGTTATGACCTGGATGCGATTCGCTCCGGTCTCGAGTCGGCTGAGCCAATCCCCGGCCGCATGGAGCCCGTGCTCGCCGGACAGGAGGCCGCCATCGTCGTCGACTATGCCCATACACCCGAGGGCATCGACCAGGTGCTGGCATCGGTAAGGCCGCTGGTGGCGGGAAAGATCATCGTGGTGGTCGGGGCCGGCGGTGATCGCGACACGGCCAAGCGGCCCGACATGGGCCGGGCGGCCTCCCAGGCAGACGTTTTGTACATCACCTCGGACAACCCGCGGTCAGAAGATCCGTCCGCCATCATCGCGGCAGTCGCGGCCGGTGTGGACGGCCCCGCCGCGGTCGTGATCGAGCCAGATCGGCGTCGTGCGATCGAGCAGGCCGTCACTTCGGCCGATCGGAATGACGCGGTTCTCGTGCTCGGCAAGGGCCACGAGACCGGGCAGGAGATAGCGGGACGGGTGCTTCCCTTCGATGACCGCCAGGTAGCCGGCCGGGCGGTGATAAGCCAATGAAGTGGTCGATGGAGGAGATCGCCAAAATCACCGGCGGCCTCGAGGTCGGCGCGGCCGAAATCGTCCACGTTACGACCGACACGCGGGAACTCGTTCCGGGCGATCTGTTCGTTGCCCTCCGCGGCGAGCACTTCGATGGCCACGACTTCGCGGCCGCCGCCATCGCTGCCGGAGCGGCCGCGGTCTTGGTGGATGCGCCGACTGAGGTCGAGCCGCGAATCGAGGTCGCCGATACGTTGCTGGCGCTTCGTCAGCTGGCCGCCGACCGGCGCCGTTCACTCGAGCCGGTTGATGCCATCGGGATCACCGGCAGCACCGGCAAGACCTCGTGCAAGGACCTGCTGGCGAGCGGCCTGGGGGTCGGCACCTGGGCATCACCCCGATCGTTCAATAATGAAGTGGGCGTGCCGCTCACCGTCCTGTCGGCTCCCGACAGCACAGAGGTCCTGGTCCTCGAAGTCGGCAGTCGCGGTCTGGGCCACATTCACGACCTGATCGACGTCATCCGTCCCGACATTGCAGTCATCACCAGCGTCGGGGCCAGCCATCTGGCCACCCTCGGTGACGTCGCCACCGTGCGTCTCGCCAAGTGGGAGTTGGTCGAGGGACTCGACTCGGGGGGTATCGCGGTCCTGCCGGCCGGCGAAACGACGCTGGCGGAATGGGCTAAACGAGACGGCGTATCGGTCACCAGCTTTGGCGAGCAAGGAGACGTACGGGTCGAGCAACTCACGCTCGATGAGCTGGCGCGACCGTCTTTCACACTCGAGGCCGGTGGCGAACGCGTCGAGCTCAGGTTGTCGATGGCGGGCGCCCACCAGGCGCAGAACGCGGCCGCGGCCGCCGCCGCCGCTCTGGCGCTCGGGCGGGCGCTTCCCGACGTAGCCGCCGGCTTGGCCGTGGCCAAGGCCTCGGCGTGGCGGATGGAGATCACTCCCGGGCGCTATACGGTGATCAACGACGCCTACAACGCCAACCCGGTATCCATGGCCGCCGCCCTGGCGGCCGTGGCGGCCATCCCGGGACGGCATTTGGCGGTGCTCGGCTTGATGGCCGAGCTGGGCGATGCCGCCCCGGCTGCCCACCGCCAGGTCGGACGGCTGGTGAGGGAACTCGGCTTTGCGCAGCTGATCGTGGTCGGCGAAGACCCTGGAATCGCCGAGGGTGCCGGCAACATCGCCCACCCGGTGCCCGACGCCGCCGCCGCTCGCGAGTTGGTCTCCAGAATGCTCGCCGACGACGACATCATTCTGATCAAGGCTTCGCGTTCAGTCGGCCTCGAAACGCTCGCCGGGGAGCTGGCACCATGATCGCGCTCCTGATTGCGGTCACCTCGTCATTCGGTCTTGCATTCGTGACCACGCCCGTGGTTATCAAGGCCCTGCGCAGGCACAACGTTGGCCAGTTCATCCAGGAGGACGTCGCCGAGCATTCCCACAAGCGAGGTACGCCGACCATGGGCGGCGCCGTGATCATCGTGGCAACCCTCCTCGGCTATCTGATCGCCCACCTGCGCATCTGGTCACCCGAGGCCGGCTTCGGGCTGGACCCGCGGCCGTTCAGCCCCGAGGCCGGCCTGGCCGTTCTGGCCCTGGTCGGAATGGGGATCATCGGCTTCATCGACGACTATCAGAAGTACGCCCGCAAGCAGAACCTCGGGCTCAGCAAGCGATGGAAGCTCGGCGGTCAGCTGCTGGTTGCCGGGGTCTTCGCCTGGGGAGCGGTGGCCGCCGAGGTGTCAACCGAGATCTCGTTCACCCGTGAGCTTGGTTTCGATCTCGGATGGGCCTACCCACTCTGGGTGCTGTTTCTGCTGACGGCAGTGGCTAATGCCGTCAATCTCACCGATGGTCTCGATGGATTGGCCGCCGGGTCCAGTGCTCTCGTGTTCGGGGCCTTCGTCATCGTTGGCTTCTGGCAGTTCCGTAATCCATCGGTTTACGCCGTCGACGGGGCACTCGACATCGGAATTCTGGCCTCCGCTCTCCTCGGCGCGGTCATGGCCTTTCTCTGGTACAACGCGGCGCCGGCCGAGTTGTTCATGGGCGACGTCGGCTCGCAGGCGCTCGGCGGGGCGATGGCGGCGCTCGCCTTGCTGACCAACACCCATCTGCTGCTGGCGGTTCTGGGAGGCCTGTACGTCCTGGAGGCGATGTCGGTGATCCTGCAGGTTGCCTCCTTCCGGCTATTCGGGAAGCGGATTTTTCGTATGGCCCCCATTCACCATCACTTCGAGTTGGGAGGCTGGCCGGAAACCACCGTCATCATTCGCTTCTGGATCATCGCCGGGATCTCGGTGGCGCTCGGACTCGGCATCTTCTACGGCGACTTCATCTCGATGGAGGGCGGCCTGTCATGAGGACGCTGGTCATCGGGGCCGGTGTTAGCGGGCGGGCCGCCGCCCATCTCGCCAGGGCCATCGGCGACGAAGTGACGGTGTTCGACCGCGCCCCGGCGGCGGTTGCCGACCTGGCCGGTCTTTACCCGACGGCCTCCGGTGACTGGTCGGCCGAGCTGCTGGAGAGGGCCGATCGGCTGGTGGTCAGTCCGGGAGTTCCCGAACGGGCCCCCGAGATCAGAGATGCGCTGGCGGTGGGCATCGGCGTCATATCCGAAGTGGAGCTGGCTGCTTCCGTGGTTGAGGCACCGGTGGTGGCCGTCACCGGTACCAACGGCAAGACGACGGTCACGGCGCTCATCGCAGACATGTTCACCACCTCCGGACTCAAGGCGGTTGCCACCGGCAACATCGGAACCGCCTTCGCCGACGTGGCCACCGGGTCGTGGGATGTGGTGGTTGTAGAGGTATCCAGTTTCCAACTTCGATTCGTGAAGGACTTTCATCCTCGCGTCGCCGTGCTGCTCAACATTGCCGAAGACCATCTCGACTGGCATGGGACACTGGAGGCGTATGCAGCCGCCAAGGCAAACATCTTCCGCAACCAGGATTCCGGCGATCTACTCATCTATGACGTTGACGACCCCGGTGCGGCCGCGGCGGTGGCGACAGCCCCGTCCCGGCTCATGGCGGTATCTGGAACCCGCCTTCCCGTCGGTGGCGCCGGTCCGAGCCAAGGGCGGCTCGAGCTGCCGGCCGGCTCGGTACCGCTCGGCCAGATACGTGATGCGTCGTTCATCGTGGATCTGGCGGCGGCCGCCGCATCCGCCCTCGAGTTGGGGGTCGATCTCAAATCGGTTGCTGCGATCGTGTCCGGGTTCCAGCCCGGCCCGCATCGGAGGACGCTGGTGGGAGAATGGGGGGGCGTGAGCTGGGTCGACGATTCCAAGGCGACCAACCCTCATGCTGCCCGCGCGGCGACGGCGGCCTATCCGTCGGTGGTCCTCATCGCCGGCGGACGCAACAAAGGACTCGACCTGGCGCCGATGGTCCGGGCAGATACCGTCAAGCATGTCGTGGCCATCGGTGAGGCCCGGGACGAGCTGGTGGCGGCCGCGGCCGATCCCAACCGGGTGACCCCGGCCGACTCGCTGGCCGATGCCATCGCGACCGCTGCCAGAGTGGCCGGCGATGGGGACACTGTGCTGCTGGCCCCCGGGTGTGCCAGCTTTGACATGTTTTCGTCCTATGCCGCCCGGGGCGACGCTTTTGCCCAAGCCGTCAGGAGCCTTCACGAATCCCGCCCGGAGCGGCAGCAATGACGGCAAAGGTCACATCGATTGTCGGCACCCGCAGCCGGGCCAGACGACGCGACACCGAGGTTGTGACCACCAGGCGCATCGTAACGCTGCTGGTGGTCCCGATGGTGGTGTTGCTGGTCGTCGGCCTGGGAGCAATCCTGTCGGCCAGCTCGGTGCGGGCCCTGGCAGAGGATCATGACTCGCTCTACTACTTCGGTCGCCAGCTGGTCTGGGCCATGGTCGGCTCGGTCGCCCTGGTCATCGCCGCGCGGGTTCCCTATGACCTGTACCGGCGGACGGCCCCGGGCATCCTGGGAATCTCAGCGCTGTCCCTGGTGGCGGTGCTGCTGTACGGCGTCGAGCGGGGCGGGAGTCGTTCCTGGCTCGAGGTCGGCCCCATCACCATTCAGCCCTCCGAGTTCGCCAAATTCGCGGTGGTGGTGTTCCTCTCCATGGTGATGGCTCGCAAACGCGAGCTGTTGATGGATTTCGCCCACTTCTTCTGGCCGGTCGCTGCCAGCCTCGGGCTGATCGGGGGCCTAACCATCCTCCAGCCGGATCTCGGCACCACCATCATCATCGGTGCAGGCGCCCTGGCCGTTCTCGTCGCCTCTGAGGCCCCCTTCCGTTTCGTGGCCGGCTCGGCCGCCGGCGGCGGGCTGGCCGCCCTCCTGCTGGCGATGGCCGCCGATTATCGCTGGGACAGAGTCACCGGCTTTCTCGATCCCTTCAGTGACCCGCTTGGAACCGGGTTCCAGGGAGTGCAATCGCTGTTCGCCCTCGGCACCGGCGGGTTCTTCGGAGTCGGCCTCGGTGCCAGCCGGGCTCGGTGGGAGTTCCTTCCCAACGCCCACACCGACTTCATATACGCCATCATCGGCGAAGAGACCGGGCTCATCGGAGCTGGAGCCGTCCTCCTGCTGCTGGCGGTATTCACCATGGCAGGAGTGGCGGTTGCGATTCGGGCTCGAGATGACTTTGGACGCATGCTCGCCACCGGCATCGTTGCCTGGCTCGCCATCCAATCGATCGTGAACCTCGGTGGCGTCACCGCCATCCTGCCAATCACCGGGCTACCGCTTCCCTTTGTCTCGTTTGGTGGGAGTGCACTCGTCGTCGAGATGGCCGCGGTCGGGGTGCTGATCAACATCGCCCGGCGCAGGCAGCCTCGCCGATCCCGGCTATGAAGATCGCCATCGCCGCAGCCGGTACCGGCGGCCATGTTTTCCCGGCCCTGGCGGTTGCCGAGGCACTCGAGAAGCTGGGCACGCCCCGCCAGGACATCGTCTTCTTCGGTGGTGACCGCATCGAGGCAACCGCGGTGCCGGAGGCCGGCTACCAGTTCGTGCAGCTCGACGTGGGAGGGCTGCTGCCCGCCGTCAGCCTGGAGAACGTGCGGGTGATCGGGAGGACTCTGGCCGCGGCCAGAGTAATTCGCCGCGAGGTAGCTAACCGGAAGGTGGCCGCCATGCTGGCGATGGGTGGCTACGTGACCGGGGCAGCCGCCGTCGCCGCTCGCCGCGCCCGGGTGCCTCTGTTTCTCCACGAACAGAATGCCCTCCCCGGCCTGGCCAATCGGCTGGCGGCCCGCCTGGCCCACCGGGTCTTCGTGGCCTTTCCGGCCACCGCCGCCCGGCTGCCGCGCACCGAGGTGGTCGGAAACCCGCTCCGGTCGACCCTGTTAGCCGATCCGCCTTCTCCGGCTGCAGCCAGATCTCGCTACGGACTCGATCCGTCCCAGCCGGTGGTGGGAATCCTCGGTGGCAGCCAGGGCGCCGATGCCCTCAACCAGGCAGCCCACCACCTGGTTGGGACCGGCCCGCCCTATCAGGTGCTTCATTTGGCGGGTAGCCAACAGCACCAGCCTTGGAGCGAACTGGCGGCCGATGTGCCCGGGTGGGTTGTGGTCCCCTTCGAATCCCAAATGCGCTTTTTCTACGCCGCAGCCGATGCGGTGGTAGCCCGGGCGGGAGCGCTCACCGTGAGCGAACTGGCAGCCACCGGCACACCTTCCATCCTGGTGCCTTACCCGGGCGCTTCCGGTCATCAAGAGGCGAACGCGGCCTATCTGGCCGAGGCCGGAGCAGCCAGTGTTCTCCCGCAACACGATCTGGCCATGCTCGGGCAGGATTTGGCCCGTGCCCTCGAATCCGGTGAGCACTCGCGTCGGGCGGCTGCCGCCCTCGCGCTCGGGCGACCCGACGCCGCCGGGCGGGTGGCTGCTGAGGTTCGGGACGCGGCCTGTGACTGAGCTGCCCCACCACATTCATTTGGTCGGGGTGGGTGGCTCGGGCATGAGCGGTCTCGCCAAGCTCCTCGCCCAGTCGGGTCGTACCGTCAGCGGCTCGGACCTGCGCCCCAATCCGAGCTTCGCCGAGCTGCGCGACCTCGGCGTCGATGTCTGGGACGGCCACCGCCCGGATGCCATCGGTCGCGCCCAGCTGCTGGTCGCATCCTCAGCCATCCCCGACAACGACCCGGAGGTGGCCGCCGCCCGCTCGCGGGCAGTCCCGGTGTGGCGACGCCCCGACTTGCTCGATGCCTTGACCAGGGACATGCCGGCCATCGGCCTGGCCGGAACCCACGGCAAGACGACCAGCACCGGTCTGGCCGTAACCGGGCTCCGGGCCGCCGGTCGGGACCCGAGCTTCCTGGTGGGGGGGCACATGCTTGGGCTCGGTACCAGTGCCCATCTCGGTGAGCCAGATCTATTTGTGCTTGAAGCCGATGAGGCCTTCGGGACGTTTCAGCGGCTCCACCTCCGGGCCCTCCTGGTTACCAACATTGAGGCCGATCACCTCGATCACTACAGCTCATTCGACCGTCTGGTGGAGGCGTTTCACTCGGTCGCCCGGTCGACTCGCGGCCCGGTGGTCGCATGTGCCGACGACCAGGGGGCGAAGCAATTGGCGGCCGCGGTCGGTGCGGTCACCTACGGAACGTCGCCAGGCGCTGATTGGCAGGTTCATGATCTCCAGACGAGCGGGAGCAGGGGGTACTTCACCCTGCGAGGGCACGGGGCCGATGTCGCGGTGGAAGTTCCCCAGCCGGGTAATCATGTCGCCCTCAACGCCGCCGGGGTGGTGGCGCTGCTCGGCGAACTCGGTTTCGCCTCCGATGAGATAGCTGCCGGGCTGTCGGGTTTCGCTGGGATCCGGCGGCGCTTCGAGTCGCGCGGCCGCATCGGCGGCGTGACCGTGATCGACGACTACGCCCATCATCCCACCGAGGTGGCCGCTACCGTGGCGGCGGCACGCGCCCAGCACGAGGGCCGGGTAGTCGCCGCCTTTCAACCCCACCGGTACAGCCGAACCGAGGAGCTCTGGGAGGCCTTCGGCCCCGCCCTGGCGGGTGCCGACCTGGTGGTACTGACCGATGTGTACGCTGCCGGAGAGAAGCCGATCCCGGGGGTAACGGGGGCACTGGTCGCCCAGGCAGCCGAGGCCGCCGGGGCGGAGGTCGTCTATGTCCCGCTTCGCTCCGAGTTGGCGGCGGCCGTATCGGGCGTGGTCGGTGCCGGCGATCTCTTGCTAACGCTCGGCGCCGGGGATATCACCGGTCTCGCCACTGAGCTCATCGAGCTTGGGGACGGAGCGTGAGTGCCTTCGACGACCTCGTGGCCGACGGCTGGGCACTCACCGACGTGCAGCTCGGCTCCCTCACCACCTACAAGCTGGGCGGCCCGGCCCGTTTCTACGTCGAGCTTCGCACGCGGGAGGATCTACCAACGCTGGCAAACGCCTTGGCGGATGACCGCCAGCCGGTTCTCGTGGTGGGACGCGGCAGCAACCTGGTCATCTCGGACCAGGGATGGCCGGGCGTGGCGATTCGGTTTGGCTATGCCTTCAAGGAAATCGGTATCGGCCCCGAGCCAGAGTGCCCGATCACCGCCGGAGCCGCCACGACTCTGCCGCGGCTGGCGCGAGAGACCGTGAGTCAGGGACGGGGCGGCCTCGAGTTCTATGTCGGCATTCCTGGCTCGGTCGGTGGGGCGATCCGTATGAATGCCGGTGGGCATGGCAGCGAGACCGCTGACTGGCTCTTGAGCGCCGAGGTGTTCGATCTCTCCGACGGAAAGTTCCACACTGTGAGGAAGGCGGATCTCGGCTTCAAGTACAGGTCGAGCTCCCTGGGGCCCACCGACCTCGTTGTGTCGGCGACGTTCCGGAGCGAGCCGATAGATGTCGAGTCCGGCCAGGAGACGCTGCGCCAGATCACCCGGTGGCGTCGCCAGAACCAGCCGGGTGGAACTCTCAACGCCGGTAGCGTGTTTCGGAACCCGGAGGGCGATGCAGCCGGCCGTATCATCGACGAAATCGGCCTCAAGGGCTATCAGGTGGGTGGTGCCCGCGTGTCCGCCAAGCACGCCAACTTCTTCGAGGCAGATCCGGACGCGACTGCCCAGGATGTGTACGACCTCGTTCACGAGGTTCGGGACCTGGTGTTGGAAAAGACCGGGATCAGCCTCATCCCGGAAGTACAGTTCGCCGGCCCCTTCGCATGAGCGTCCAAGCCCATCCCCGGTTTCTCCGCCGCCGTTCCCGTATCCGGGAGCATGGTGCCAGACGACATGTTCGTCGAGCCCTCTGGCTGCTTCTGCTCATCTCCGCGATTTGGGCGATGGCCTGGGCTGCCCAGTCGCCCTGGTTCTCCGTTACCAACATCGAGGTGGTGGGGGTTGGCAACGCCCGGGTGAGCGAGGTGCTTGCCGAGAACAACGTGTATGAGGGCCGGCCATTGGTTCTCATCCGGACGGGATCGGTCGAGGCCGACCTGGTGGCCGACCCGTGGGTGAAGACGGCCTCGGTAGAGCGCCGCTTTCCCGATCGGGTAGAAATCCAGATCGCGGAAAGGTGGGAGGTGGCCGTTGTCTCGACCGCCCAGGGTTGGCGGACCATCTCCGACGATGGGCACATCATGAGCTCGGTCCCGGAACTGCCGCCCGGTCTGGCCCAGGTGGGCGCCGGAGTGGCCTGGGCGTCCCCGGAAGAAGAAGCCGTGTCTGAGGCGATGCTGGGCGTGGTCGAGTTCCTCGCCGCCTTGCCGGACGAGATACTCGGCCGAACCATAATTTCGGCCGATGGCGGGGTGCTGGCGGCCGACATCGACGGCCATCGGGTGCGGCTCGGTACCCCCACCCTGATGGCGGCCAAGGCTGCCGCCCTCGCGGCCGTGCTGGACGACGAGCGGTTGGCCGGGGACGCCATCATCGATCTGGTTGCCCCGTCCCGTCCGGCGGTGAGCAACCCTCCGCCCCCGGCCGTGGGCGGAACCCCTTGAAGTCCGCCTAGGCTAACCCTCTACTAGAGGTCGAGGACTGGCCCTTGAGCCGGTCCGGCCTTGCCGGTAGAGTTCGCCGGCAACACGCGGAGGATGGGAAATGACAAGTAGCAAGTCGAGTCCACACAATTACCTGGCCGTCATCAAGGTGGTGGGAATCGGGGGCGGTGGCGTCAACGCCATCAACCGGATGATCGACGCCGGTCTTCGGGGGGTCGAGTTCATCGCGGTGAACACCGACGCCCAGGCACTGCTGATGAGCGACGCCGACATCAAGCTGGACATCGGACGGGATATCACCCGGGGGCTTGGCGCCGGCGCCAATCCTGAGATCGGCCGGACGTCGGCCGAATCCCACGCCGACGAGATCGAGGATGCCCTCAAGGGCGCCGACATGGTGTTTCTCACCGCCGGTGAAGGTGGTGGCACCGGAACCGGCGGCGCCCCGGTGATTGCCGAGATCGCCCGCAGCATCGGCGCGCTGACGGTTGGAGTGGTTACCCGACCCTTCGGCTTCGAGGGCCGGCGCCGATCGGTGCAGGCCGAGCAGGGCATTCAGGATCTGAAGGAAGCGGTGGACACGCTCATCATCATTCCGAATGAGCGTCTCATCGAAGTCTCGGACGAGAAGACCAGCGTGCTGGAAGCATTCCGGTTGGCCGACGACGTGCTTTTGCAGGGCGTGTCCGGCATCACCGAGCTCATCACCACCCCGGGTCTGATCAACGTCGACTTCGCCGATGTGAAGTCGGTCATGCAGGACGCCGGCTCGGCGGTCATGGGCATCGGTGCCTCCGCTGGCGAAGGACGGGCGGATAAGGCCGCCCTGCGGGCGGTCGAGAGCCCGCTGCTCGAGATCTCGATGGACGGCGCCACCGGCGTACTGCTCTCAATTGCCGGTCCGGCGGATATGACTCTCTACGAGGTCAACACGGCCGCCGAAGTGATCGCAGCCCGCTGTGCCGCCGACGCCAACATCATCTTCGGGGCGGTGGTCGACGACGCCCTCGGCGATGAGATGCGGGTGACGGTGGTGGCGGCCGGCTTTGAGGCGCGACGTGGATTCCTTCCCCCGACCGCGGCGGAGTTCACCTCCGGTGACGACGAGCTGATTCCTTCCTTCGTCAAGGGATAGGACGCTGATCACGACGCCCGCCTATGCCGGAGCCGCCTTCGGGACCATCGGCGACGGCGATCTCACCGACTCCGATGCCAGAGCAGTGGTGGCCGGCCAACTCGGCATTGCCGATGAGTGGGCATGGATGAACCAGGTGCATGGCCGATCGGTGCAGGAAGTCACAACCTCCGGGGTGGCCGGTGAGGCCGACGCCCTCGTCACCGGCCGACCCGGCCTCCCCTTGGCAGTGCGCACGGCCGATTGTGTGCCGGTGGTCATGCACTCCGATGCGGCCGTGGCCGTTGTCCACGCCGGATGGCGCGGGCTGGCGGCGGGCGTAGTAGCCGAGGCGATGGCGGCACTCGCCGCCCATGGCGATGCGCCCCGCCGGGCTGCGATTGGCCCTTCCATCGGGCCCTGTTGCTATGAAATCGGCACCGAGGTGATTGAGGCCTTGGGCGGACGAGCTGCCACCACCGCCTGGGGCACCGCCAGTGTTGACCTGTGGTCCGAGGCCGAGCGACAACTGCCGGAAGTGGAGGTGTGGCGCGCCGACCTCTGCACCCACTGCGAAGAGCAATTCCATAGTTACCGGGCCAACGGCACCCGGCTTCGCCAAACCTCGGTGGGGTGGCGATGAGCCTGGCGGAAGTGCGATCGCGCATGCATGATGCCAAGCAGGCGGCCGGCCGGCTCGACGAGGTAACGCTGGTGGTCGTCAGCAAGGGGAGGTCCCGGGAGGCGATTCAGGCCCTGTACGACACCGGTCACCGCGACTTCGGCGAGAACCGAGCACAAGAGCTGGTCGCCAAGGCCCCCGCGCTGCCGGACGACGTTCGCTGGCACTTCATCGGACCTCTCCAGCGCAACAAGGTCTCGAGTGTCCGCCCGCTGGTGACCAAGCTGCATTCGCTCGATCGGATGCGGCTGGCCGATGCCTGGGTGCGCGATGGGGTGGAGGCCCCGCCGGCACTCATCGAGGTCAACCTCGGCAACGAGCCTCAGAAACACGGGTTTTCGCCTGCCGACGTGGGTTCGGCGGCCGGCGCCATCATCGAGAAGGGGGTCGATCTCCGCGGAGTCATGTCGATCCCTCCTCAGGGTGAGCCGGCCACCCCGTATTTCCAGCAGCTGGTGGCACTGCGAGATGAGCTGGCGACGCGATACCCGCAAGTGATTGAGGTATCGGCGGGCATGACGGACGATTTTGAGGAAGCGATTCGGGCGGGCGCGACCACGATACGCGTGGGACGGGCTATCTTTGACTAACGGAGGTTGGCTGCATGAGCTCAATCTGGAACAAGGCAATGTACTTTCTCGGTCTCGACGACGAGTCACGCGAACTCGAAGCGCGCGAACCAAACGGACCGGCACCCGAGGCGGTGGCGCCGGTGGAAGCGCCGCGCGGCCGCCGGGTCGAGCCGCCTTCCGGTACCCGCTGGCGTCCCGCCAATGCCGAAGCCCGTATCGAGACGGTCGGAATGAGCCAGGCAACGGCAGTGCGGCCGGTTCCCGGCCAGGAAACCCGGGTCGAGATCGTGGTCGCCGCCGAATTCGCCGACGCCCAATTGCTCGCCGACCATCTGCGGATGCGCCGCCCGGTCATTCTCGACTTGCGCGATACCGAGCCGGAGACGGTGCGCCGCCTCGTCGACTTTGCCAGTGGCATCACCTACGCGCTGGAAGGGACGATGCAGAAGGTGGCGCAGGGCGTGATACTCGTCGCGCCGGCCCGCACGGCGCTGAGTGAGGACGAGCTGCAGCGGCTGGCCCAACTCGGCCTCTATGAGCTCGACGCCTGAGCGGCTGAGAGGCCAAGTTCCTTGAAAGGCATCCTCGCAACCGCCGTTCTCCTGTTGATGTTCGCGCTCATCATCCGGATCATCCTCGATTGGGTGCAAGTTCCGGCCGGGCATCCGGTTGGAAGGCTCCGCTCCGCCCTCGCCGCGGCGACCGACCCGATGCTGCTGCCGCTGCGCCGACTCATTCCTCCCGTCCGCTTGGGAGCGGTGGCGCTTGATATCTCCGTGATCGTGCTGCTGGTCGCCCTTCGGATCTTGTACGGCGCACTCACCTAACGGCCGGACCGGCACCCGAGGAGGAATCCCACGCCGGGTGAGTGCCGCGCCCGGAATCGGCGCTCGATCTGTGGCTATGCTGTTCCTATGGACTTGAGCGCGATTGATGTACAGCAGAAGACTTTCCGTGAGCGATTTCGGGGGTACGACCCCGACGATGTCGAGGACTTCCTCGATCGGGTCGTCGAGACGCTCCGTGGTCACGAACTGAAGCTGCGTCAGCAGCAGGAGCAGCTCGACGCACTCTCGCAGGATCTCGCCGGCACCAAGGAAGCCGAGGAGGCGATCAAGCGCACCTACATCACCGCCCAGCGGACGTCGCAGGAGATGGTGAGCGAGGCGCAGGACAAGGCCAACTCCGTCGTCGATAAGGCGAAGGGGCAGTCAGAGTCCATGGTGGCAGAAGCGCGGGCCGAGGTGAAGCGCACCCGTGATGAGGCAGCCGCCGAGCATGATGCCCTCAAACGGCGCGTGACTCAACTGCGGAGCGCGGTCGGTGATCTTCAGACCCGGCTCAAGAGCTTCGCCGAGACCGCGTCTGTCGAGCTAGAGGGCCTCGGCGCCTCAATTGACCTGGAAACTCATTCCATCTCCGAGATCCTGGAGAAGGCCGCCGGCGACAAGGAGACCCAGCCGGGCACCGAGGCGGCCGGCAGTCAGAAAGCAGAGGCTAAGCAAGCCGGCCAGGGCAGCCCACCCGCCAAACCCGCCAAGCAGCCGGCCCCCCCAGAGGCCGCCGGAGACGGTGGAACCATCACCGAAGAAGGCGAGACGGTTATCGAAGAGGCTGCCGAGGAGGCTCGAGAAGCCGCCTACCTTCAGCAGCCGCGTGGCCAGCGCCCCTGGGAGCGGGCCTAGAGCCGAGGGTCGGTCGACGATCAGACGACGGCCATGGTGATGGTGAGGCGTTCATCGCCGATCTGTAGTTCTGCCTGCTGAGGCTCGTCGGCGGGCACCAGCTCGACCGCGAGGACTTCACCGGCGATGTAATCCCCAAACTGCTCGAACGCCTCGGCTACTCCGGCGTCATCGCTCTGCCAGGAGAGCCGAATGCGATCCGTGACGTGCAAGTCGGCGTCGCGGCGCAACGCTTGTACTCGATTGACGATTTCACGGGCCATGCCCTCGGTGAGCAGGGCCGGGCTGAGGGTGCAGTCGAGGGCGACCGAGAGGGGTCCGTCGGCTGCCACTACGAGGCCGTCGCGGGCCTGGCGGGTGATCACGACGTCATCGTCCGACACCTCGGCGCCGATGGGTAGGGTCACCGTTTCGCCTTCGAGGAGGCGGTGAAGAGTCTCTGAGCTCAGCGCGGCAATCTCGTCGGCCACCTGCTTGACTCCCGACCCGAATCGCGGTCCGAGCGCTTTGAAGTTGGCCTTGGCGTGGAGCGTGACCAGCGAAGTCTCGTCCGACGAGGTTTCGAGCCGCTTGACGTTCAGCTCATCGGCAATGAGGTCGGCGTGGGACGCGAGCGCATCGAGCGTGACCGGGTCCCGGCCGATAACCGTGAGGGTTTCGAGCGGCTGGCGAATTGGCAAGTCATTGGCTACCCGCAACGATCGACCCATGCTCACCGCGCTTCGCACCGCGGCCATCGTGTCCTCGAGAGCCGGATCGATGAGGCTCGCCATGCTCTCGGGATACTCCTCATGGTGGATGCTGGAGGGTCCGCCATTCGATCGGTGGCTCACCACGAGTTCCTGGTAGATCTCCTCGGTGATGAAGGGAAGGACGGGAGCGATCACCTTGCCGAAGGTGACCAGCACCTCGTGCAGAGTGGCGAAGGCGGCCAGCTTGTCGGCGTCGGTGCCGGATTCACGCTGGCGCCAAAACCGGCGGCGGGATCGCCGGATGTACCAGTTGGTGAGATCGTCGATGAACTCGATCATGGGCGGGATGACGTCGTAGAGGTAGTAGCCCTCCATCTGCTCGTTCACCCGGCGAATCAGGCTTTGCAGGACGGACAGAATCCACCGATCGATCTCAGCCCGCTGGGCGGGAGGTGGCGCTCCCTGCAGATCGTCCAGCGTGATCTGGTCCGCTTCGGCGTAGGTGGTGAAGAATGAGTAGGCATTCCAGTACGGGAGCATGACGGTGCGCACCACATCGCGTACGCCCGCCTCGGAGAACCGCAGCGGTTCGCCCCGCAGCAGGGGCGAATTCAAGAGATAGGCACGGAGCGCATCGGCCCCGAAGGCGTCGAAGATGTCGTTGGGGTCCGGGTAGTTCTTCAGACTCTTGGACATCTTGCGGCCGTCCTCGGCCAGGATGAGACCGTTGACGACGCTGTTTCGAAACGGCACCTCATCGAACAGCGCGGTGGCCAGGACCACCAGCGTGTAGAACCACCCCCGGGTTTGGTCGAGCCCCTCGGCGATGAAGTCGGCCGGGAAGCGGCGCTCGAAGTTTTCGGCATTCTCGAACGGATAGTGGTTCTCGGCGTACGGCATTGAGCCCGACTCAAACCAGCAGTCGAGCACTTCGGGAACCCGGGTCATGGTTCCTTCACAGCTGGAACACGGGAAGGTGACGGGATCGACGAAGTGTCGGTGCAGGTCGGTCAGCTCGACGCCCGACAGCTCCTTCAGATCTTCGATCGAACCGACACACACCGACTCTTCGCATTGGTCGCATTCCCACACCGGGATGCAACTGCCCCAGTACCGGTTGCGGCTGATCGCCCAATCGCGGGCATCGGCGAGCCAATTGCCGAACCGGCGGGCGCCGACGTGATCCGGTACCCAGTGAACGGTATTGTTCAGCTCGACCATCCGCTCCCTGAGCGACTCGACGGCCACGAACCAGGTAGGGATCGCCTTGTAGATCAACGGAGTTCCGGTCCGCCAGCAGAACGGATAGGAGTGGCGGACCTGAGTGTGGCGGACGATCGATCCTCGCTCCTTGAGGAGGCGGATGAGCTTGGCGTCGGCGTCCTTGACGTTCTGGCCTGCCACATCGGGTACTGCGTCCGTGAAGCGGGCCTCCAGGTCGATCGGGTCGACCAGCACATCCAGGCCGGCCGCCTGGAGCGCATAGAAGTCGGCTTCGCCGTAGGCGGGAGCCATGTGCACGAGGCCGGTCCCCTCCACGGTGGTGACATCCGGGCTGGGAAGGACCCGGAACGCCCCCCGGTCTCGCTCCTCGCCGAAATAGTCGAAGGGAGGTTCGTACGAGGCGCCGATGAGGTGACGGCCAGGGGCGGTGGTCGATATCACCGGGGCCTCGGGCCAGTAGACGTCGATGAGATCGGCAGCCACCCAGAAGGGCCCGGCCACGCCATCGATTTCGGTCTCGACTCTGGCGTAGGTGATTTCTTCGCCGACCGCGATTGCCAGGTTGGCGGGAAGCGTCCAGGGCGTGGTTGTCCAAATGAGGAAATAATCACCCTGCTTGACGTTGCCGTGATCTCCAATCGCGCGCAGGCGGACCGTGATGGACGGGTCGTCAACGTCCCGGTAGTCCATGTTGGCTTCGAAGTTGGACAGGGGAGTGGTGGCCCCGTACGAATACGGCAGCACCTTGAAGTCCTTGTATACGAGCTGCTTGTCCCACAGGCGACGGAACACCCACCACACGCTCTCCATGAAGTCGACATCGAGGGTGCGGTAGTCGTCTTCGAAGTCAATCCAGCGTCCGATGCGACGGGTGATCTCCTCCCATGTCTCGGTGTTGGTCTGGACCCGGGTGCGGCAGGCCTCGTTGAATTTGTCGATCCCGAATTCGGCGATCGCCCGCGGTCCAGATATCCCGAGAGCCTTTTCCACCTCCATCTCGATGGGCAAACCGTGGGTATCCCACCCGAAACGTCGCTCGACCCGGTATCCGCGCATCGTCCAATAACGAGGGACAACGTCTTTGATGACACCGGCCAGCAAGTTGCCGTAATGCGGGCTTCCGGTGGGGAACGGCGGGCCGTCGTAGAACGTGTACGAGCGTTCCGGCGGCCGCTTGTCGATGGAGGTTTGGAACGCGTCGATATCGTCCCACAGCTTCAGTATCTGGCTGTCGATAGTGGGAAAGTGCACCTGAGATGCCACTCGCTTGAAACCCTCGGCCATGTTGCTCCTCGTCTCATGGCCGGGACGAGTGATTACCCGCGGTACCACCCGGCTTGCCACCCGAAGTTCGGGGGCCGCTCAGTTGTCCGCCGTATCGGAGCGGTGTCCGGCGAGGTCTACTGAGTGCCAAACCGGCACCGTTCTTCTCACAGCTCGGGGGCGATGCCCGCCAACCGGCGGACCCCGTCAAAGCAGTGGAGGGATTGTACCTGCGTTGAGCGGTATCAAGGAGATATCGGCGTCGGGTGATTGGCTTCGATCCGTGAGGATTGGGATTTCGGCCATCGTGATCCGGTTGTCCCGGTGTGCGTGCTACTGTTTCGCCCCATCTTGGGGTAACCAGCCTGTGAGAGAGAAGGATATGGCTCGCAAACTGGCAAAGTCGACGGTCAAACGGTTCCGCGACCAGCTGAAGGCCGAGCGGGTGCGACTGGAAGCGATGATTGAGGAGCTGGAGGAAGAGCGCGAGCAGGCCAAACTCAACGAAACCGCTTCGGAGCGCAATCCAGACATTGATTCCGTCGACGGCGGCACCATGGCCTTCGAGTACGAGAAAGAGCTGGCGTTGGTTGAGAATGCCCGCGACCTGCTGCGCAAGGTCAGTCACGCTGAGGGCGTAATCCAGAAGGGCAAGTACGGGATTTGCGAGAGCTGCGGATCCGCCATCCCGATGACCCGACTCCAGGTGCTTCCGTACACGACTATGTGCGTGGACTGCTCCGGCAAGCGGTGAACCCCCGGCTCGTCGCTCTCGGGGTCGGAGCGGCCATCGTAACCGCGGATCAACTCACCAAATGGTGGGCGCTGGAAGCCCTGGACGGCAACACCACGTCCTTGATCGGTGACTTCCTCGTTCTCCGCCTCGTCCGCAACCCCGGTGCCGCCTTCAACTCGTTCCAGAGTTCGGGTGTTCTGATTGCCGTCATCGCGGTTGCGGTGGTCCTGGTGCTGGTGCGGATCAGCGGAACCGCCGAGCATCGTCACGAAGCCATCGTCTTTGGGCTCATCCTCGGCGGCGCGGTCGGCAACCTCGCCGATCGTATCTTCCGGGCCGATGGCTTCCTCGATGGCGAAGTCGTCGACTGGATCGACCTCTGGTTCATTCCGACCTTCAATGTCGCCGACGCCAGCCTGACCATCGGGGCCACCCTGGCGGTTCTGGTGGCGGTCGTTTCCAAGACAAAGGTATGAGGCGGGTACCGGCCGATCTCGCCGGCGAGCGCCTCGATCGCATCGTCGCCATCGTTGCCGAGGTGAGCCGGGCCCAGGCCCGCCAGATGATCGAGTCGGGCGGGGTGGTGCTTGACGGGGTGACCGCCCACGCCCCGGCGGTGCGGGTCGGAGCCGGAGCGGTGCTCGATTTGGCGCGACCGGAACCTGAGCCGCCGCTGCGCGCCGAGGAGGTCGAGTTCTCGGTGGCCTGGGAAGACGATCACCTGGCGCTCGTCAACAAACCGGCCGGCATCGTTACCCATCCGGGGTCCGGCAACCCGTCCGGGACGCTGGCGGCCGGGCTCATCTATCGGTGGCCGGAAGTCGAAGGTGTTGGGGAGGAGGGACGCTGGGGCATCGTTCACCGGCTGGATAAGGGCACCTCCGGCCTGCTGGTGGTCGCCAAGACGGAGCCTGCTCTCTCGGGGCTGCGCGGTCGCATCAAGAATCATGAGATCGCCAGGACTTACCTGGCCCTGGTGCAGCAGCCGATGGACATCGAAACCGGAACCATCGACGCTCCGATCGATCGAGATCCCAACCGGCCGATTCGCCGCCGGGTTCATCCAACCGGCCGCCCGGCCCGCACCCACTACGAGCAACTGGCCGCCTGGCCCGAGCACGCGCTCCTGAAGGTGCGGTTGGAGACCGGCCGCACTCATCAGATTCGGGTCCACCTGACCGCGATCGAGCATCCCGTGGTTGGAGACCGGACCTACGGGGCCGCCGCCAGGGACCCGGCCGATCCCGGCCGGGTGTGGCTGCATTCCTGGCAGCTGGCCTTCGCCCATCCGATCACGGGTGAGGAGATCTCTGGTGAGGCCCCACTGCCAGAGGATCTGGGCCTGTCTTTGAGCAGCCTGGGATCCCCTTCTCAGGGCGCGGTGCCTCACGGGGCAGTAAGCCGTAAGCCGTAGGCGTTCTCAACACGGGTGGCAAGTCAACCGAACGTGGTTGGCCTGGGTTCGGCCGCCTCGCGGCCGACCGTCCGGTATCTCCTGTTCGCGGCAGCACGGTCCTTTCTCGGCCCTCAATGCCCCTGCGCTTATCAACCCGCCGAGAAACGACAAAGCAGCACGCCTCTACCCAAAGAACGTCTCCGCCACGTCATATAGCTCGGGGGGTACTCCGCGTATGCTGGCGCATGCCTCGGCGAGCGGGACCGCGCTTATTTCTGCTCCGCGGACGGCCACCATCATGCCGTACTTGCCTTCGGCGGCCAGGTCGGCGGCGGCCACACCGAAGCGGGTTGCCAGCACCCGGTCGGTCGCCGACGGGGTACCCCCCCGCTGGAGGTGTCCCAGCACCGTCACCCGGGTTTCGAAACCCGTATGGCGTTCCAGCTCCTGGCCGACGGCATAGGCAACCCCCCCCAGGCGTTTGAAGCCGAACTGGTCGATCCGCTGGTCCACCTCCAGGCCGGCGGGTGGATCGACTCCCTCGGCGATGACGACTACCGAGTAGGTGTGGCCTCGCCGGTGGCGTTTGCGGATGATCCTGGCGATGGCGGCCGGGTCGTACTCCACCTCGGGAATGAGGATGGCGTCGGCGCCGGCGGCAATGCCGGCGTAGGCGGCGATCCAGCCTTTGGTGCGGCCCATCACCTCAACCAGCATGACCCGGTTGTGGGCTTCGGCGGTGGTGGTGATGCGATCGATCGCTTCGGTGGCGATTTGGACCGCGGTGTCGAACCCGAAAGTGATGTCGGTGGCGGCGATGTCGTTGTCGATTGTTTTCGGCACCCCGACCACCGGCAGGCCCCCGTCGTCGTAGAGCTGCATCGCCGTCTTGAGGGTGCCGTCCCCGCCGATGACGACCAGGGCGTCGATGTCGTTGGCCTCAATGGTGGAGCGAAGGCTGTCGTAGCCGTCACCGTGGACATATGGGTCGAGACGCGAGGTTCCGAGAATGGTACCGCCGCGGGCGAGGATGCCCCGCACGTCGTCACGATCGAGGGGCCGGGTGCGACCCTCCATCAGGCCCTCCCAGCCGTTGAGGATGCCGACCACCTCAGCGTCGTGCGTCTCGGCCGCTCGGACCACGACCGCCCGAATCACGGCGTTCAGTCCGGGACAGTCGCCACCGGCCGTGAGCACTCCGAGGACGTTCATATCAGTAGAGGAACATGGGCTTGCCGGACACGTGCCTGACCTTGGGGCGGTAGTTTGCCTCGTCGTACAGCTCGCCGACATCCACTCGCTTCACGCCCTCACCGGTAACCGAGATCGGGACGTTGGTATAGGTTCCGCCGCGCAGCGCCACCATTCGCCCGGTGGCGTCTTCCATGGCGAGATCGGCTGCCATTACTGCGTAGTTGGTGGCCACCATCAGGTCGAGCGAGTCGGGGGCGCCCGAGCGCATCAGGTAGCCGATCTGTTGGAGGATGATGTCTTCGCCGGTTCGCTCCTTGATCAGCTCACCGGCGAGTGCTCCGATCCCACCCAGCTTGCGGTGCCCGTAGGCGTCGGCCTCACCGGTCACCACGATGTTGCCTCCTGCCAGGCTGGCTCCTTCGGAGATGGTCATCATGGCGTAGTCGCTCGGGTTGCGGCGCTTGTCCTCGATCAGCATCTCACTCAACCGGTCGACGTCGAAGGGAACCTCGGAGATGATGGCCCGGTCGACCCCGGCCAGGTAAGCCGTGATCAGGGAGGTCTCACCGCTATAGCGGCCGAACAATTCCACCACCGCGATGCGCTCATGACTGCCGGTGCTGGTTCGGAGGTTGTTGATGAACTCGACCCCGCGGGTGATGGCGGTTGAGAAGCCGATGCAGTAGTCGGTCCCGTGCACATCATTGTCCATGGTTTTGGGGATTGCGATGGACGCCACGCCCTCCTCGTGCATGCGCAGCCCGTAGGACAGGGTGTCGTCGCCGCCGATGGGGACAAGGACGTCGATGCCTTCGCTCTCCACTACCCGCAAGGCATGGTCGGTCACGTCGACGGTCGGATCGTCGGTCTTCCGGTCGGCGAGGTGGGGTGGCAGGTCGGCCGGCTTGACCTTGCTGGGGTTGGTGCGCGAGGTGTGAAGAAACGTCCCGCCGGTGCGTCCGATGGTGCGTACGGTGGCAATGTCGAGATCGATGAACCAGTTGTCGCGATCATCCGGATTCTCGGGATCGAAGTTCACGAACGGTGCCCAGCCGCGCCGGATTCCGACTACCTCGTGTCCTTCCTCCGCCACTCGCTCCACCACCGCTTTGATGCAGGGATTGAGGCCGGGGACGTCGCCGCCGCCGGTGAGAATGCCGATCTTCATTTATTCACCCGATTGCTGGTGGACTCAATCGAGCCTAGCCCTGCAACCACCGACCCCCGACCCCCGACCTCGGGCCCCCGACCCCCGCGACCCGGGATTCGCGACTTGCCTTTGGGTATGAGAACTACGAACATGTAATTCGTGTCCAGCCCGGCGAGTTTCGCCCACCTCCACCTCCACACCGAGTTCTCGATGCTCGATGGGGCGGCCAGGGTCAACGACGTCGTGAGCCGGGCGGCCGAGTTGGAACAGCCGGCCATTGCCATCACCGACCATGGAGTGCTGTACGGAGCCGTCGACTTCTACCAGGCCGCCGACCGGACAGGCATCAATCCAATCATCGGGATCGAAGCCTATGTGACGCCCGGCTCCCGTTTCGACCGGCCGCCCCGCCAGGAGGACCGTCGTTACCACATGATCCTGTTGGCCGAGAATGACATCGGCTACCGCAATCTCATGGCTCTGGCCTCCCGCGCCTATCTCGAGGGCTTCTATTACAAGCCGCGCATGGATGCCGAGCTCCTGGCCGAGCATTCCGAGGGGATCATCGCCACCACCGGGTGCCTCGGTGGCCATGTTCCGCAGCTGCTGGGACCGGATTCGAGCGAGGAAGGCAACACCGGGTTGGTGCGGGACTTCGAAGGTGCCAAGGCCGCCGCCGCCATGTACCAGGACATCTTTGGCAGAGAGAACTTCTTCGTCGAGGTGCAGGATCACGGCATTCCCGCCGAGCGCAAGATCATGCCGGATTTGCTGCAGATCGCCGCCGATCTCGGGGCGCCCTTGCTCGCTACCAACGACTCTCACTACACCCATCCCGACGAGGCCGAGGCTCATGATGTCCTGCTCTGCATCCAGACCGGCGCCACCATCGACGAGCCGAACCGCTTCCGGTTCAGCGGAACCGGCTACCACCTCAAGACGGCCGCCGAGATGCGGGCATTGTTCCCCGCCGACCAGTACCCGGGAGCCTGCGACAACACCCTGTTGATCGCCTCCCGGGTCAAGACCACCATCCCGATGGGTGACTTCCTGCTACCCCGGTTCCCGGTCCCGGACGGCCAAACGGAAGAGTCCTACCTCCGGCAGCTGGTCGAGGCCGGGGCACGGGAGCGGTACGGGGACGCGCTAACGGCTGAGGTGCGGGAGCGAGTCGAGTACGAGCTGCAGGTGATCGCCGAGATGAACTTCCCTGCCTACTTCCTCATCGTCTGGGACCTGATCCGATATGCACGCGAACAGGGCATCCGCACCGGGCCCGGCCGGGGGAGCGCGGCCGGATCCATCGTCGCCTATTGCCTCCGCATCACCGACCTGGACCCCATCGAATACGGCCTCATCTTCGAGCGCTTCCTCAACCCCGGACGCCGGGAAATGCCCGACATCGACATGGACTTCGACGAGCGCTATCGGGGCGATGTCATCCGCTACTGCACCGAGCGCTACGGGTCGGACCACGTGGCTCAGATCATCACCTTCTCCACCATCAAGGGACGCCAGGCCATCCGGGACGCCGCCCGGGTCCTCGGTTTCGCCTACGGCAAAGGCGACAAGCTGGCCAAGCTGATGCCACCGGCCATCCTCGGTGTCGAAGCCACCCTCGGGCAGTGCCTGGTTGATCCCGGCAAGAGCGCCGACCCGACCGTCCGCGACTTCTACGCGGCCGCCGCCGGACTGCGGGACGAAATCAGTATCGACGGGGATTCGCGCCGCGTGGTCGAGACCGCCCGCGGGCTCGAGGGCCTGCGCCGACAGGACTCCATCCACGCCGCCGCGGTCGTGATTGCGCCGACTCCGCTCACCGAGATCGTGCCGCTCCAACAGAAGGGCGAGGACACCGAGGTGGTCACCCAGTACGAGATGCACGCCGTCGAAGCGCTCGGCCTCCTCAAGATGGATTTCCTGGGGCTTCGCAACCTGTCGACCATCGAACGGGCCCTCGAGATCATCGAAGCGACGACGGGTGAGCGAGTGGACATCGACCAGGTGCCGCTCGACGACCCGGCGGTCTTCGAGATGCTGCAGCGGGGAGACTCAATCGGCGTCTTTCAGCTGGAGGGCGGGCCGATGCGAGCGCTCATGCGCAACCTGAAGCCGGATCACTTCGGCGACATCGTCGCTCTCAACGCTCTCTATCGTCCCGGGCCGCTCGGGGCCGGGATGCACAACAAGTATGCCGACCGCAAGACCGGGCGGGAGAAGGTGGACTATCCCCACCCCGACCTCGAGCCGGTGCTGGCCGACAGTTACGGGATCATGGTCTTCCAAGAACAGGTCATGCAGGTGGCCCGCACCATGGCCGGGTTTACGATGGCCGAAGCCGATTTCCTCCGCAAGGCGATGGGCAAGAAGATCGCCTCGGTCATGGCCAAGCAGGAAGCACAGTTTGTGGCCGGCTGCGTAGCAAACGGGCACCCCGAGTCGCTCGGCCGGGAGCTGTTCGGCTACATCGAGCACTTCGCCGGCTACGGCTTCAACAAATCGCACTCGGCCGCCTACGGCCTCATCGCCTACCAGACCGCCTGGCTCAAGGCCCACTATCCCGCCGAGTATATGGCGGCCCTCCTCACCTCAACCAAGCGGGACAAAGACCGCACCGCCCTCTATCTGAACGAGTGCCGCCAGCTCGGGATCCAGGTCCTTACTCCCGATATCAACCGCTCCGAGCTGGACTTCATCGCCCGCGATGGCGGCATCCCATTCGGCCTGTCGGCCATCCGCAATGTGGGAGAGGGTGTGGTGGAGGCCATCCTCACCGAGCGCGAAAAGAACGGGCCCTTCGCCGATTTCACCGATTTCATCAACCGGGTTGATCTCTCGGTGCTCAACAAGCGGACCATCGAGTCGCTCATCAAGGCGGGTGCCTTCGACTCGCTCGGCCACAGCCGACGCGGGTTGACACTGGTCTTCGAGCAGAACCTCGAGAACACGCTCGCCCGTCGTCGGGCCGAGGACGCCGGTCAGTACAGCTTGTTCGGCGGCGCCGAATCGGCCCTCGAGTTGTCCCCGGTCGAGATCCCGGCCGACGAATGGGACCAGAAAGTAAAACTCGGGTTCGAGAAGGAGATGCTCGGCCTGTTCATTTCTGACCACCCGCTGTTGTCGGTTGGGTCGGCTCTCACCCGGATGGTGTCGGCGTCGATTCCCTCGCTGTTCGAGCTGGATGACGGCACCGAGGTGACCATCGGCGGCATGGTGTCGTCGATCACCCGCCGCTACACCCGCAAGGGTGATCCGATGATCTTCTTCGAGCTCGAAGACCTCGAGGGCGGCGTCGAGGTCATCTGCTTCCCCCGGACTGTGGCCGAGGTCGGCCCCCTGGTGAGGGAAGACGCCATTGTGGTGGTTTCCGGCCGCCTCGACCACCGGGGAGACGACGTCAAGCTGGTCGCCGCCACCATCAACGAGCCCGACCTGCGCCCCGACGGCGCGTTGCGGATCAAGGTGGCGGCCGCCGCCCTCTCTCAGACCCTCATCACCAATCTCAAGGCGGTGCTCCACAACCATCCGGGTACGGCCCCGGTGTTCCTCCATATGACCAACGAGACCGGAGAGATGAAGGTCCTTCGGCTCGGTGACGACTTCCGGGTCGAACCCCGCTCAGCCCTCTACGCCGAGCTCAAAGAGCTGCTGGGCGGCCGGGCACTGGCGTAGAGCACCACCCCTCCCTTTGGGAGGGGCCAGGGGTGGGGTGAAAGCGCGTTCCTGTGTTCTCTCGCTGGTCCAATACGCCGGCGCCCGCTTAAATGGAAAGGGCCGCCTCTTCTCCATCATCGACCACGATCCGCTCCCGTCGGTGCCACCGAACATAGAGCCAGCCGACCATCGGTACCACCCAGATGAACGGCAGGGCCACGCCCAGGCTGAGGACCAGGACCCGGCCGAGATCGGAGAGGAAGCCGACGCTGGCCGTGAACCCCTCGCTGAAGCTCGGGACCCCGCCCGGGTCGACCGCATTCATGAAGATGGTGGCGGTGGTGGCCACCGCCCGCCCGGCCAGTGGCTCGCCGTCCTGATTCACCGGGGTTGCGCTCACCCGGGTCTGGGTGCGCAAGTCGCGCTCGGCCACGATCTCGGTGGCGAACATGATGCTCTCTCCCGGTTCGATGGTGTCGGTCGGCTCACCGAACACGGGCGTGAGGTCGTCGAGCTTGACGTCGAGTACCGGGTCGGTGAGCTCGAAGTCGGTGAGGGGGGTGTCGCCTGAGTTGATGATCTCGAAGCACACCGTGACCTCCGAGCCCGCGTCGACGTTGAGGCCCGGTTCGCCGTGGCATGACTGCCCGGTTCCGTCGTGGCCGGGATAGGCGGTGACGACCAGGTCGACGCCGGGCGCGCTGAGCGCCTCGGTGAGGGTCACGACGATGGTGGCGAGGCTCACCTGGTCCTCGAGGGTGCGGAGCTGGCCGCGCAGGGTCTCGAGCTGGGTCTCGCGTTGGAGCAGCTCGGTCTCAACCTGCACGATGACCGCCACCGCATCGGCGCTGGCGAGCAGCTCTCGCAACCGCTCAACGCTCGCCTCGGCGCTGAGGATGCGGCTCTCCAGGTCGACGATGCGCTCGGTCACGTCGCTGGCGGAGATGTTCTGGGTTCTGACCTCGCCGATGGCCGACAGGCGGTCGACGGCTTCGGAGAAGTCCTCGGGCTGAACCTTGAACGTGAGCACGCTCACCGGGTTGGGAGCGCCGGTGGTCCGCTGGCCGAACAGAATGCCGCCCAGCGCGGCGATTTCCCGGGTGGCCGCGTCACCGGCTACCGCTACGTCGGTTACGGCAACGGTGATCTCGGCGGTGAAGATGATGTCGCGGCCGAAGTCGGTGGTCTGGAACACCACCGGATCGATGCCGTCGGACCCAAGGCTGATCGTGGTGTCGCCGCCGGCCG